>NZ_JBFTEH010000025.1:0-16064 GCF_041027365.1 Jiella sp. M17.18
TGCATTCAGAACCCTCGATCGCAAATCCTCGCTCAGCGCTCTCGCCATCATCCACCTCCATCGAGGCAGACTTTGAATCAGACCAGGGCGAAACCGTCACATCACATCCGATTTATCGATCGAGGGACCTGCTCTAGCCAATTGAAGGCCTGCCGGATCGCCGCAGCCACGACCGTAGCGACAACAATTTGCGTCTTTCAGAATAACGCCTGAAGTTGCCCTCGCCGGTACAATCGGGATTCTCAAAATTCGAAAGAAAAGTTCGGGAGCGGGAGATGGGAAAGTTCGGGAAGATCATCGCGACGATCGCGGCGGTATTGAAGACCGGCGTCCGCCTGGCTGGCGAGATGTCGCTCGATGTGATCGAGGGCGTCGCGAAGATGGTGGCGGGGATGCTGCGGCGGCGGCCAGCAGTCGAGGAAGAAGTCGTCGAGGACCGGGACCACGTCACCGAAGACCTGGCCGGACGCATCGTTGACAAGGCGAAGGCGGCGGCAGTCGAGGAAGAAGCGAAGGCGGCGCCGGCGAGGAAGGTGACATCGGGCGGCGGATCGGCGCCGGCGGCGCAGCGCACGGTCGGGGAGCTGATGCACCAGGCCTGCCGTTCGCTCGAGGAGGGAAAGGCGACCGGGCGGCCGTTCCAGGGATGGAAGAACGAGATCTCGTTGATGCTCTACCTGGGATCGCTATCGACCATCGACCGGCAGACGATCCTCGCGCACTCGCCATCGTCGATCACCCGCCATTTCCGCGAAGAAGGATTTCGGGCAACTGGCGTGCCGTCGTGGTCGGCATTCGACCCTGAAGCCGAATACGAACGCCAGCGCACAAAGGGCTGGACGACGATCGACTTTTACGAAGACATCCGCGCCCGGCTCGTGGCTGACGGCGACGAGGAAGCGGTCGATTGGGATGAGGTCTGGGACGAGGCCGAAAGGCTGGCGGGAGAGTCCCCGTTTCTTGACGCGGCTTAGCGACGAGACGAGACAAGAAGCGACACGGCCTGATGGGCTTCATCGAGCTGCCGCCGAAGCTCCGCGTTCTCCCTCGCCAGCTTCGTAGCCCGATCACTCTCGGAGCGGAGAAGATCGAGGATCTTCTGGGTCGACTGCCGGGTCGTGTGATGCACGATCCGCGTCCTGATACCGCCACCGGTCGCGCCGGCCGCGCCAGCGAGGGCGCCGAGAATGCCCATCTCGAAATTGTGGATCATGCGCATCTTCAGGCCTCCTTCGCCTACAACCGACGCTGATATCGGAGCAAGAAACCATGAATTCTTCGTTAACCCGCCGCAAGCCGCCTTCGCAGCTTCGCGCAGAAGCCGCGGCCCGGACACAGCGGTGGCGCGATTTGCATCCGGGCCGGCCTGACCCTCGGGCCGTCGACCGCATCCTCTTACAAGCCCTCCTCCTGCGCCTCGTCGACGAGCGCATCGTCCCCCGCGAGGTCGCCGCCGCCCTCGTCGCATCGGTCGTCGAGGCTTCCGTCGAAGGCCTACGAAGGACAGGCATCGATCCCGTCGAAGCGCGAAGGGCGGTCGGCCGACGACTGGGCGCCCACCGAGGCGGACTGACGGTGCGCGATGCCCTGCGCGATGCCGCATTGCGGCGCGGTGACGAGGCTTCCAGGGAGCGTACGGCGTAAGCCTCCATCCCAACCAGCTGCCACGTTACCCCGACGCACGGTGTGACGCGCAGAAGCCGCTTGACACCGATACAGCCTGTATCGCATAACACTTTCCATGATGAGCGAGGGAAATGAAGTCCCAAGGCAACATCATCGGGTTCAACCACCCAGCATGGCAGCGGCCCCGGCGGAGAACCCCTCGCCGGGGCCTTTTTTATTCGGGATCAGGAGACAGACGATGGATGCGATCACGACTCATATGCTCGGCCCACTCGACGTCAGTGGCGACATCGGACTCCTCTCGGACGGCCGCCGCGTCATCTCCGCCGAGGTCACGACGTCAGGAACCAGCGATCACCGTCCTCTCCTGACGGTCCTTGTTCGGGACTCGCGAGCTGTCAGCTGGTGGATGGCGACGATCGAGCCAAATGGCTCCGTCGTGCCGACGCTCTGGACCGACCTCGATATCCACGTCGCCGGATGGGCAAGCAGGCAGGTCACTCATGGGCAGCTTCGGCAGCGGTATGAACGGGTCTACAAGTCCGTTCTGGGTGCGATCGAAAGCGGTCACCTGGCCTACGTCAGGACGGCGCTGTTCGACCTTGCCTGCCGCGTCGAGATCGAGAGCGACCATGAATAGGGATGAAGCAACGGCGATATTCAGGTCGCTGATGACGCTGTGCGGCCTAGATTCGACCGCGGTTGGGCAGATCCTCGGCATCCATCGTGTCAACGTCCGGCACCGGATGAGCGGGTACACTGCGGTCAAACCGGAGGAGATGGACGCACTGGCGGATTTGTGGCGCCGGATAGACGCTGGCGACGACGCCCTGACCGGGGCGGCGGCTGAGCATGCCCGGGCGATCCAGTGGGTCAGGGAGCGTGTCCGGAATGGACACAAGGGAGACTGACGATGACGATATTTAGCGCGATGCTCGACCAGCTCGGCCTCGATGTCGACGAGGCGGCGGCGATCATCGGCCAGTCGCCGATCACGGTCCGGCGGAAGCGGCAGGGAGTGAGGAACGTCACCGACGCCGACGTGAAGTCCCTCCGCGATTTCTGGCATGCGATCCAGCGAGGTGACCTGTCGCGCATGCCGACCGGCGTCCGAGAAGCCGCCCTCGCCCGGCGCGTCCTCCGCGGTGTCTGCGGAATCGATGGGCCGGGCCGGCGCATCTACGAAGACGACGAGGCCGCCTGACGCCATTCGACAGCGACGATCGACACTCAGCCGCCCGGGGTGACCCGAGGCGGCTTCGTCGTGTCTGGGGCCGGCCATCCGTCGCGCCATCCGGGCGGTCCATCCGATGGCGGGAATGGCGGCCGGGGCGTTGGCGGGGATGGCGATGATGGACGGCTGGATGGTGGCCCATTACGCGCCATAAGAGGCCGTATCCGTTGGGATTTTTCCATCCGAACGATAGTGGCGGCGTTGGCGGATGGCGGCTTCGGAAATGGCGCGGATGGCGGCTTCCATCGCGGCGGCGATGGCGGCCATTCCTTTATCAGCGGCGGATGGGGGCGGGACGGTGGATGGCGTCACGGCGTATGCCGCCGGGCGTACGGTGTATGCTCGCCAGGACCGGCGCAGGCGGGGCTTCCGGGCGGGACGTGCGACGGTTGGCGGCGCGGCGTGAAAAGCGGGAGGAGCGCCTGGCGGGGCGGCTGGCGAGACGTACGACCGTGTGCTGGCGGTCACAGGAGACGGCCTGAGTGGCGAGAAGAGGATCACAACGGCGTGATCGGACTGGACAGGGCTTGACGGAAAGGGCATCTCATGCGGTGAGGATTTCGCGCGTAGACACTAACCTTGTGAAGCCGCAGGCTGAAACAGTATATATAAAAGGTTTCGCCCTTCGGGCTCACCGCGAGGACGACGCGATGCGTCGTACGTCCGGCCTCACCCACCCGATCTCGCCCGAACGCCGGATTTTTTTCGGCCTCCTGAGCGCTCGGCAGACGGCCTCGATCAGCCCGACCCTCGCCGATCCCCACCGAACGATATCAACCCGCCGTGCGTCGATCCTAGAGCGTCTCACGCCCCTCCCCGGCACTGGCCGCCACCCGCCGGCCGGCCTGATCTCGATGACCCGGCGGGCCCGTAACCCACTCTTGCGGCTTGCGATTTCGAGATCCATTCTTTCGGCATGAAAGTCGGAAGGAGGCACCCGAATGGCCGTTTCTAGAAAGAAGTTCGCGAAGCCCGCACATCTCCAGGCGCTCGGTCCGGCGAGTGAAGCGACGCCCCTCCCGCAGCCGCTGCTCGACGAGCTGGCGGCGGATTTCGATCGCCCGGTCGAGTGGACCACGGAATTCGTTGACGACCTGCGCGTCGGCGACGTCGTTCTCGTCCGGGCGATGCTCGAGCCGCCCGCGACGGACAACGTCGGCAACCCTATCAAGATGATGACCACGGTCGAGGGCGGGATCACGCTGCAGAAGCGCCTCGAAGAGGTCTATGTCGCGATGGTCGACCGGGTCTACGCCAAGGGCCCGAACGGGACCGTCACCGTCCGGATGGATTTGATCTGGTCCTCCACCCGCACGAAGCCGACGTCTGTCCCCCGCTGGGGCGCCACGTTCGGTCAGGCGAAGGTCATCGAGGAGCACCGCTTGCCGGCCGGCCAGCGCCGTCGCGAGGTCCTGCGCCTCGCCGGCTCGGGACCGGAGCCCGAGGAGCGCGTCGGCGTCAGCGCCGTCGAACACTCGTTCCAGAGCCGCTGCGCCGAATTCGCTTCCATGTTCTACGCCGACGAGAACAAGTCGCGAGACAACCTGCTTCGGGCACACAGCTACTATGGCACCGACGGCGAGCAGTATTTCCCCGGCTCGTTCTGCCCGACGAACGAACAGATCGACGCTTGGAGAGATGGCACCGAGGAAGCACCGCAGTGGGCGTTCGACGTCCTCGCCGAGACGTTCGGCTACGCGCCGGCGATCGACCGTGCGTTCGGTTCGTCGCCCGACGACGACGTCCCCGATTAGGAGATCCAGATCACCGACGACGGTGCCGCGTTCGCGCCTCCTGACGCCGACGCTGTGTCCGCTGGCGACACACATGCGACGAGGCACTGACATGGCCCGCAGGAAAGATCTCGAGCCGACGCTTCCAGGTTTGGACGATGCCGCGAGCCATGCTACAATATGTATATCACGTCGTTCTCGGCGCGATATCGATACATCGCCTCCACGCCGGCCGGACACCCGCGCCGGCGTTTCTTTTAAGACCTCAGCTATGCGTGACCTCTACGCCCTGAGCGATCGGGATCTCGCGATCGCGAGCTTCATGACGCGCCTCGGAATCGAAGGCATGTACGAAGAGCTGCAGGAAGATGCCGAGCGGCGGGCCCGGAAGAAGGCCGAGAAGCTCGCAGAGGAACAAGCCCGCGCCGACGCCGAGGCAGCAGCGGAGACCGCTCGCCGGGCCGCTTGGGAAGCGAAGCCCATCCTGCGGGTTCGGCAGCAAGACCGGGGCGTCGACACATTCCTCGCGGTCCTCCTCGACGACGTTCGGATCGAAGTCATCGACTGACGGCGACAGTGCTTCCTGTCCCTGCCCGTGGTACGCCCCCACCCGTTATCGCACGGGGGATCGTCATATGCCGAGGGTGACAGCGCTGGAAAACCCGCCGGCCTAAGCCGCCAGCGGGATTCCCTCGGCATTGTTCTCGACGTTGTCGTTGTCGCTTGGCGGCGAGACCGTCCTCGCAAACATCCGGATGACGGTCCACATGTCTCCAGTGGCAACGATCTCGCCGTCGACGATCCGGACGACCGTGCGCCCGTGATCGTCCGGCTTCTCCCACCCGGACGCGCGAGCGGCTGCCTCCGCTAGCTGTATCTCCTCCGCCTCGACATCCCGGATCGCGTACAGATCCCGATCAGCATCCCACGTGCTCGGCCGGCCGATTTCAACAGCCGCTGGGATGTGGATGACCTCGAATTCGCCTTCGTCGGCGAGGCGCTGGAGCGCCGGCGCGTTATATGCCGGCGCCCAAGCAAGCTTTCCGGTCCCCGCCTGGCGGAGGCGGATCATCACCTCCTTGGCACGGTCATTGGCGCCGAGATGCTCGACGAGCTTCTGCCCGACAGCTATGTCCTCCTCGACGACATGCCCGCCGCCCAGGTAGTGACCGTCGCGGCGCGCTTCTTCGAACAGCCGGCCGAAATTCGCTCGGATATCGTCGAACGGGAAGATGTCGTCTACGACGATCGACTCCGGAAGATAATCTCCGATCGCGTAGAGCGTCGGGATCTCGTCACGCAGGATCGGGCGGACGCGAGCGATTGTCTGAAGCGATTCCTCGCGCCGGACCTGCTCGTACACCGCCGCCGCCATCTCGCCGCGAGGCAGCCGGTGACGCACGCAGATCTCGCGGCCGTCGCGCATCTGTATCGTGCGATCGGCGAGGATCCAGTCTTCCGGTTCGTCGTCTTTGTCCCGCATCGATCCGATCGCGTCGACCATCGCCTCCTGGATCGTCTCGTCGTCATATGTCAGCGCCGCTACCTTGGCATCGACGGCGGCCGCCGACGGCTGGATGCAGCCGATGGTGATGACGGCGTCGTAGCGGCTGGCCCAATTCAGGCCCCGGGTAGCCCCGAAATGCATGAACCCGACATTGGCGGGTGGAGCCCAGCCCTTCTGGAGAATCTTCCGGACCTTCGATGGAAGGCAGGCGAGAACGCCACCGACATGGAAAGCGGCGATGGTGGAGATGGCCTCCTGCAGGCGGACGATGTCTTCGGATTTTCGCACAGCGACCTCCTCCTCGTCGTCGTCCTTCGGCAGAAGCGACGACATCGAGAAAGACTGGCCGGGCATCCAGACCGTCCGCAGGCGCATCGGCGCCGCGGCTTCGTGGACGACGATCGTCCTGCCGAGCGTCTTTTCCAACAGCTTTGGGTCCGCCGAGGCGTCGAGGAGAAGAAGGTGCGCGTTCTCGAAATTGTGCTCCATGCGAAACGCGATCCGGACCTTTCCGTCGCGGTAGCAGTGGATGCGCTTGTCCGTCTTCCCGTGAACGAGCTTTTGGAATGCGATATTAGAGCCCGTCTCTCGGCAGAGATCCTGATGCGTCGTTTCGCCGATCAGCAGTTCGACGCGCTGACGCAGCGTCCGCCAGAAGATGAGTTCCTCCTTCGCCTTCGTCCGCGCCGGCCGCTTGCAGAGTTCCTGGACCTTCTCAAGCTCCATCTCCGGCCGGATCGCGAGATTATCTTCCGTCCGGCCGAGAAGCGCGATCGTGTCGTCGAGAAGTTCCGTCAGCGGCCGCGAACCTTGCTTCGCACCACGGATGAACAGGCGGGCGGGGTCTCCGCCGGCGCGCAGGACGGGCTCGACCTTCATCCACAGAGCGTCCCGGGCGTCGGTGAAGTCCTGAAGCGTCAGGCCGGCTTCCCGCTCGGCCTTGGTCATTCGAGCCAGACCTCGGGGCCGGGTAACCACGTCCTTGAGGTCGAACGTAACGGCTCCGGTAATCTGGTCGCCAATCGACTCGTCGATGACGACGATCTTGCACGCCTTCAGCTCTTCCGGGGCGTGGCATGTAACGTAAGCGTGGACGGCGATGACGATGTCCGCGGTCTTCGCCTTCTCGCGCTCGACGTACGGACGGCACTTCCCGTGGAAGGGACAGACGTACTCGCGGACTTCCTTGTCCTTACCGTTCCCGGTGACGACGCGGGTGCGGCACATGTCGCGACCTGAGAAGCCAGCCTCGGCGAGGACGCGCTTCTGTCGCGGCCAGCGGCAACCAAGAACGTCGGGCTCGCGGCCGGCGGCGCGGTCCTTCTCGTCCTGCTCGCCGGAACGCGCCTCACCCTCGATCAACGCGACCTTCAGTCCCTTCGCTTCCGCAAGCGCCTTCACCTCTGACGCATTTTCGTAGCTTGGCGTCAGGAAGCCCACCGGAGAAGGAGACCCGCCGGCCAGGGCGATCCCGTCGACGAGGACGTCGGGGCGGATGCGGAGGCGATCGAGAGTCTCGATGCCCATGTGGGTCTTGCCGGACCCCGCGGGATAACGGGCGAGCCAGGTCATCAACTCGACTACGGCATTCTCGTCGGCTTCCTGCTCTGCGATTCGCTCGCGGGCCGTCGTGAAGAACTCGGTGAAGAGCGACGACAAGGACGTCTGCATCCGATCCCGGACTTCTTCCGCGCTCGCCGCGATCGCCAGCGCCGAAGCCCGAGCCGCCGCGTCGGCCGGCCGGCGAATGCCCAACTTGGAAGCCGGGATCGCCGAGCGGGCGGACGGCAGCCAGCCGATCGGCGTCGCCTCGAGACCGGCGGAAGCCTGGACCTTCGTCTTCCCGCTCGCGCCGATCCGCTTAGTGCCGGCGGCGACGGGCTTGAGCCGGCCCTCGAGCAGCATCCGGTGCGCCCGGGAGACCTTTTCCCGGACCTCGCGCTCGAGCTTTGCCGGCCAGCTGCCATCGAGGAGCATCGTCCGCTGGATCTCGGCGAGCGCCAGCGCCCCGACCTGCTCGACCGGCAGCGCGGGGTTGATCTTCACGGCATAACTGCAGACGCGCCAGACATATTGCTCGCGCCCGTCGACGACGAGGCCGTCCTTCGTCACCCAATTCGCGTCGGCCTGATCGACGCGCATGCGCGGGTGCCGCACCGTTCCATCGTCGACGATCTCCGCGGCGTCGAAAGTCCACGTGCCGTCCGCCGCCTGATTCCGATGGAAAGCCCGCAGCTCCTGCACCGCGGCCATGAAATCCTCGATCTGCGCCGGCGTGACAACGGGCACCGCCTCCGGACCGACGACGGCGGGCTGCGACGAAGACGACCACGTAAATCTTTGGGTGGTTTCGTGATGCCGCCCGTAGATCGTGATCGTCTTGCGGTACGACAGGATCTCGAGTCCGTGCTCGGACGCCGACTCTCCATCTTCCTCGGTGAAGAAGTGAGAGGAATTCGGCGGCAGGTCCTCCGCCTGCGCGACACGGTAGAACAGAGCCCGCTTCGGCGCGCTGCCGACGCGCTTGAACGGCGTGAAGCCGAGCACCTGGAATGCGACATCTTCCACGGCCGCCGCGAGATCCCAATCCTTCACGTCGATGTCGAGGGCGAAGACGTTCCCGGAGACAGGCCCCAGGATCAGCGCGACGTTCTCGTTGAAGAGCGGTTTCGCCCAACGCTCGACGAGTGCCGTCGGCGGCCGCTCGTCCTGATACTGCCCCCATTTGATCGCCTCGCGACGATAGACGCCGGGCATTCGCTTTTCCGTGCGCTGCTGCGGAAAAGTGCACCAGCCGTTGCCATGGCACATCGGCCCGAGGGAGCCGAAGATCACCTCGGATGCCGTCGTCGATTCCGTGCCGACGTAGTGACCGACTTCCTCCTCGGAGGCCGCGTCAGCATCAGTGATGTCGGGGAAATTCTCTAGTTTCACGCCTGAACTCTCGGATCTCGATATCGATGCGAGACAACCGATCGTTGAGCGCCAGCTGTTCTCCGACTCGGATGATCCGACTCGACGCCGCTTCCGTCAAATCCTTTTTATCGACGAGTGCAAGATTCCCCAGGTGCCAACATCAACAACGGGCGCGGCGGCAACAGTGGGGCGCCTCGGGAAGCTAACAAAAAGTTTTGTTAGATCAGCGAAAGGAACGATAACGCGTTATCGTTCGCTTCCTCGACCCGCCCCGGTTCCTTCGAATTTCGGATGATTCCAAGATCTTTTTTGAGAAGACCTTGCGGGGGTGTTGGGACTTTCCGCTCGACTTGAGACGATGTGATTCGAAGTGAGGGATCGGGGGATCCCGTTCGAGTTGCGTAGAGTGGGGTGTCGGGGGAATGGACTACGTGTCCGATGTCGGCGTGTGCGTGGGGAAGCGCGTCGAGCCGGCGATCTTTCAGGATCTCAGGGACGATCTCGTAGTCGAAGTCGACCTGCATATGCGTCGGCGCGGCCTGACCCTGCGCGACCTGCGCCGGTTCGGCTACTCGCACGGCGCATCCTCAACATCTCCGCATGGCTGAGAGGCGCCCCCAATGGCGACACTTTTGGCCACACCGCTGCGCTGATGCTCGCCGAGAAGCTGGGAATTCCGGTGCGCGTCGTCGTCTGCCGCGACCATCAGATCGACGTCGTGGGTGTCGAACGCGAGTCCGGCCGCGGTTCCGGGACCCGTCTCCTCGCCGCTCTATATATAAGGACGCGAATGAGGCGGCCCACGACGCTGGCTGCGCGACGCCCGGCATCCGGATCGGCGACTGTCGCAAGGGCATCCATGGCATGCTGGGTAGAGATCGGAAAGCGGCCGAGCGGAGGGTCCTTTGACGTGAGGCCTTCTCGAGCCAAACATCGCGGTGTCGCTTGCGTCTGTGCTACGGGATACGAACGGTTGAGACCGCCGACGCTTTCTCAAAGACGAGCCCGGCTCTGGATCGGCGCCGTGGTTCGACGTCGATCGGCACGGGGTCACGCCGGAAAATCTCTGAAATCGCATCGGATTGGATTATCAACCGGGATCATACGTCCGAAGGACGACAGCCGACTTCCCGCCGAACAAGGCGCACTACGCGATCCTGCGTGCTTGAAGAGCCAGCGATTCCTGTGGAATAATCAGGTTCGTAGCCTGAGCAGCCTGCATCGGACGGCCGAGAAGATATCCCTGCGCGGCATCGACGCCGAGGGCCACCAGCTTGGCAAGCTGTTCATCGCGCTCGACGCCTTCGGCCAGCGTCGGGATCGACAGCTCCCGCGCCATCACCGTAACCGCCCGCAGCACCGCCTGGGCCCCTGCATCGTCCGGCGACGCGTCGACGAAGCTGCGGTCGATCTTGATCCGGTCGAGCTGGAAGTCCCTGAGATGGGCGAGCGAGGAATAGCCGGTGCCGAAATCGTCCATGGCGATCCGGATTCCAAGGGCCCTGAGGCCGGCGAGCGTCGCGGCGATGGCACGGCCGTCCTCGACCATGGCCGTCTCCGTCAGCTCGATCTCGAGCCGGTCCGGCGTCAGCCCGTGCCTGTCGAGGCTCTGCGTCACCAGGCGCAACAGGTCGGCCGAGCGCATCTGCACCGGCGAGACGTTCACGGCGACATGAATGTGCGCCGGCCAGAGCGCCGCCTGCCGGCATGCTTCGTCGAGGGCCCAGGCACCAACCTCGACGATCATGCCGTTTGCCTCGGCGAGCGGGATGAACTCGGCCGGCGACACCAGACCACGGGTCGGATGGTGCCAGCGGATCAGCGCCTCGAAGCCCGTCAGCGTGCGGTCCGGAAGTTTGTAGAGCGGCTGGTAGACGAGCTCGAACTCGCCTCCCGCGACCGCCCGCGCCAGCTCCTGCTCGGTGGTGCGGCGGCGCGCCGCCTCCTCCATCATGCCCTCGGTATACACGGCGAAGCAGAACCGCCCCTCCTCCTTTGCCTTGTAGAGCGCGAGGTCCGCCTTCTGCACTGCGAGGTCGGCGCCGTCCCTGGGTTCGGAGGTGGCAAGGCCGACGCTGCAGCCGATGGCCAACGCATGCTGGTCGACCTGGAAGGGCGCCCGAAAGGCGCTGATCACAGCCGACGCCAGCGCCTCGCCCTCGTCGGCGACCTCGGGAACGATGGCGATCTCGTCGCCACCAATGCGGAAGATCGCGTCACCGGGGCCGCACAGGGTGCGCAGGCGGTCCGCGGCCGCCACCAGCAACTGATCGCCGACCCGGTGACCGAGCGTGTCGTTCACTGCCTTGAAGTGGTCGAGGTCCAGCATCAGCACGGTAACGGCGTCGCCGCTTTTCAGCCGCGCTTCAATCGTCTCATTGAAGTTCCGCCGGTTCGGCAGGCCAGTCAGGGCATCGTGGAAAGCCATGTGCGCCATCTCGGCGCGGACCATCCGCTCGCCCGTAACGTCGTCATAGGTGAGGATTGCTCCGCCATCGGCCAGCGGCCGGCAGGAGATCGAGAGGATTCGGCCGTCGTCGAAGGCGTGCTCGAGCCGCGTTGTCGTCTCCTGCGCCATCCAGCGGTCGTGGTTGCGGATCGTTCGTGCTGTTCGCGCCGCGCTCCAGCCGTTCGCAGTCCCGACATTCGACAGGAATTCGTCGAGGCCCATGCCGGTGCGGACCGCGTCTTCGCGAAGAAACAGCATCGCCCGCGCCTGATCGTTGTAGAGGTCGATAGTGCGCCGCGCCGAGACCTTCACGAGGCCGTTTGACATGTTCGCAAGTGCCGTGGAGAGCATCGCCAGGTGCTCGGCCCTCATCTGCGTCTCGCGACGGGTCCGCTCATCGAGTTGGGCCCCGCCGACGGCAATGGCCGTGGCGGTGACGAACAGCATCAGCGCCGCCAGCGTCACGAACATGGAAAGAGTGACCGGATCGATCGACCAGACGCCTGCCGAGACGACGGGGGTGAGCGTCAGCCCGGCCATCGCCGTGAAGTGCAGCGTGCAGACGCCGGCGACGATCAGCCCAGCCATGGCGAAGCCGCGGCGTCCGCGCGGGCCGACGAGGGCGGCGGTAGCGAGGAACGCCATACCGGCGGCAAAGGCCGCGGCGGTCAGCGGCACGCTGTAGCTGGTGAGGCAGCCCTGGAGCGCCGCCATTCCGGTGAAGTGCATCGCGCCGACGCCGGCGCCGGCGAGAGCGCCGAGGCCACTCCTCTGCCAGCGGCGTGTGAAGATCACCGTCAGCGACAGCGGCAGCCCGACGCCTGCGATGCCGATCGCCAGCGAGGCGACGGTGATGGTCACATCGTAGCCGAGGGTCGTGTCCGGCCGGAAGCCGAGCATGGCGACGAAATGAGTGGTCCACACCCCGACACCCGAGACAACCGCGATCGTCGTCATCCAGAAGTAGCGCCGCGACGACCGCACGGCCCGCGCCTGACGCATCAGGTAGACCAGGATGGCCGCCATCGTCACGCAGGCGAAAAGGGCGGTCAGGACCAGAGGGACGGAGTGTTGGGCGATGAGTGCAAGCATCGATGATCCGCGGGAGCAGAAATGGCTTGCCTCGCGGCAAGGATACACAGGCACCTTTGCGTCAGAAATCTTAAGGAGAGGATATCGTCCTCACGTGGTGTCGTGACGCACCTGATAGTCACCTATCACTCGCAAAAGCGTCGTCACGTCGCGCCCCCGGCAAAACATGGACGAGCTGCGCCCCGTCGCAGGCGGCGGCGTTCTTGACGGTGAAGCCGCGGATGAAGCCGTGCTGCCGGTCGATGGCCGCGCGGTTCTTGTAGCCGGAGGCCGGCACCGCGATGTCGACCTGCTGTGGCTTGCCGTCAGTAACCGGCTTGGCTTTCGAGAACTTCACCGTCCACTGGGCGTCGCGGTCCTTCTGCCTCAGCTTGGCAGGCTTGCCCTCTTCTTCCGGAACCTCGCCGGGCTTAATCGCCGCCTTTTCGTCCTCCGTGTTGCGCTGCTTCCCTCTATCCGGGTGGGATAGAAGCTGGTCGCCTCGGCTACGCCGAACCGGGCGGCATCATCGAGCGAGGAGCCGACGAAGCCTTTGGCATGCGGAGCAGGCAGCCCTCGAGATTCGTGTCCGGGGTAGATCCTACGCTTTATACGTGAAACCGGCTTGGTCTCGCTGGGCCCCCTCCAGCAGACCACATGTAGTCCGGCCCGACGCACCGGCCGCCGGCATATTCGTGTGCCAAGCTTAACAATGGTGCCTGATAGGCCAGATCATCATCATCATCATCATCGGGCATGGGGCGCGACAGCGCCGTCGGGGCTTCGCACACGCGGCGGAGGGCGGAGCGACGCCAGCAGCGTCAATCGCTGGATCCAGAGTCGAAGTCGTTGGAGCTGTCGAACCGGTCGGGGTCCCAGTCGCTCCAACTGTCGGTCGCGTCGTCCTTACGCTCACCTGGGACAGCCGGCGTCGTCAGGACCAGCGTCCCGGCGATCATGTCGTGCCAGCCGCGCTTGTCGCGCCGGAAGGCGATCCACAGGAAGCCAAGACAGAAGACGAGTCCGGAGGCGAGATAGCCGAGATAGCGCAGCACCGCCGTGCCGAGGCCGATCGGCCGGTGCCCGTCGGCGGTGACCACCGTCATGCCGAGGGCCATCTTGCCGGGCGTAGCTCCCTTCCAGACCCAGAAGCCGATGACATAGACGATTCCGACGACGATCGTGGCCAAGCCGGCCGCGCCCTCGGCCCCGGGTGCCGCCAGCGCCACGAGCGCGTAGTTGACGAAGCCGAGGATCAGCCCGTCGAGGAGCGCGGCGACGAGCCGGACCGGGAAGCCCGCAGGCACCAGCGCCTGCGGCTCGGCGGCGGCGGGCAACGGGGTGACGCCCTGCGGCGCGGTGTCGATCGTGGACATGGGCGGAGTACTCCCTGCGCGGCTGGATTGCCGCAGGGTTATCCATGGCCAAACCTGACGCTTCGTCAAGCGCTTGCGCGCCCGGCTGCAGGGCGTCCGCAGCGACGGTCGATGATTGGTGGCGGCGGCGCAACAGAGGAGTGATGCGGATCGGCAAGGGGTCTCGGTGTAGCGCGACGATCTGGGTGAGAAGCCTCTGAAAATGCAGTGTGTCCTCTTAAGCTGTGGATCGGCGTTGGGTTCCGAAGCCGATCGGCGCTGTAATCCATTGATCGCGTTGAAGCGAATGGGGTCACGACGTCGAGCCGAATGACAGCCTTGACCTTCCTGCTGCTGGAACCATCAGTTACCGCTTCGGTTAACTTGTCGGAGGTTTCAATGATTCCACTTTGGCTACATATACTTGCATGGGCGATGCTGGCGGTCGGCGTTATTTCGTTGAGCATAATTGCCATAGACGTGACCAAGCATCCCCAGCATATGTCGATTATGAACGTGGTGTGGCCGGTTACCGGGCTGTATGCTGGGCCTCTGGCGCTTTGGGCCTATTGGACTTACGGGCGCCTTGCCCGCCATGAAGTCGCGCACGCCGCTATGGAGCACGACGAGGAGATGCCGCACAAAAAGCTGACGCCGTTCCCGGCCAAGGTCGGTAAGGGTGCCACCCACTGCGGCGCCGGTTGCACGCTCGGCGACATCATTGCCGAATGGCTTGTCTTCATCGTTCCTGCTGTCGCCGTCTGGTTCGGGTATAAAAGCATTTTTCCCGACAAGATCTTCGCAACCTGGATCGTCGATTACATCTTTGCGTTCATCATTGGCGTTGGGTTTCAGTACGCAACCATTGTCCCGATGCGGGGGCTGTCGCCCGGCAAGGGCATTATTGAGGCCGTGAAGGCGGACGCCCTGTCCCTAACCTCCTGGCAGATCGGCATGTACGGCTTCATGGCGATCATGCATTTCTGGGTTTTCGGAGCGATCCTTAATGTGAAGCTTGAGGTAACCATGATCGAGTTCTGGGCCTCAATGCAGCTGGCAATGATCTGCGGCTTCCTGACGGCCTATCCTGTGAACTGGTGGCTGATCAAGAAAGGCATCAAGGAAAAGATGTAAGGCGCGTGCCAGGCCGGGCCGGAGAAGCTCCACCCCGGCCTGGCGTTTAGGCAGCGTAAACCACTTCCGTCATCATGCCGGTCGCCATGTGGTAGAGGTTGTGGCAGTGGAACAGCCACCGTCCTGGATTGATCGCATCGAAGGCGACGGAGACTGTCCCCCTTGCAGGCACCATGACGGTGTCACGCAGGGCGCCCTGCAGCGACCGGCCTTCCAGTTCCACGACCTGGAAATGATGCCCGTGCAGATGCATGGGATGCGCCATCGCGGTCCGATTAACGAGCTTCAGCAGGGCGCGGTCGCCCTTCGACACCTGCAGCGGCTGGTGGTTCGCCCATGTTCTACCAGCGAGGGCCCAGGCGTAGGGCATCATCGACCCGTCGAGGCTGACCTCATGCACCACGTCCGGCAGCCTTTCCGGCAGCGGCTGCAACGCCCGCAGGCGATGCTCCAGCGAGAGATCGACGGGACCGGCCGCATCGTCGGCTTCGTCGGCGATGCGGCGAACCGCGGCGTTTGGGGTCGCCAGGATGATCCCGGTCCTCGAACGGCCCCCCTCGCGCTGGGCGATCACCGGCACAACGCCCTGCTTCGGCATCTGGACGAGGATGTCCAGACGCTGCGCCTGGGCCAGAGGAAAGCGGTTGCCACGGACTGGAACGACGGGATTGCCGTCCGTCGCGACGACGTCACCCTCCGCGTCGCCGAGGTCGATCCAGAACGCCGTCGACGTTGCACCGTTGATCAGGCGGAGCCGTACCCGCCCGCTACTCTCCGTCCGCACGACAAGCGGATCCCGGAAGGTCCGCTCGTTCGCAAGGAAGGCGTCGTACTCGACGTCGTTGAGGTCCATCGTGCCGGCGCCCTGCATCATCGACATCGCCGACGAGGCGCCCTTTCCCGGTGACGCATGCTGCATCTGCATGCCGGGCATCGCTCCGTCCATGTCTCCCATGCCGGATGTCGCGGCCGAAGCAAAACTCCCCAGAAGTGCCGCTTGAATCTTCCCCAGTTTAGCGCTGCCGCCGGTCTTCCGGGG
>NZ_JBFTEH010000026.1:0-6669 GCF_041027365.1 Jiella sp. M17.18
ACCGGGCCGCGGCCTGACGCGCCGACATGCCGTCCGCCGATGCATTCAGAACCCTCGATCGCAAATCCTCGCTCAGCGCTCTCGCCATCATCCACCTCCATCGAGGCAGACTTCGCGACGTCCGGCACCGGACGGACCGTGCGTACCAAGGGCGCCTTGTCGCACAAGACGGCGCAGTTGATGGTCTTCAAGCTCATCATGGCCGCGACAAAGTCCTGGCAAAGGCTGAAGGGCGAAAACCGCTTGCCGATGGTCATCGCCGGCATCTTTCCGAACGACGCGGCCGTCGTGCGCCTCGTCGGTGCCATCATGCTCGAGACCAACGACGAGTGGGCCGTCTCGCGCCGCTACATGACGCTAGAGACTCTCGGCGTCGTCAGCGATAATCCTCTCGTCAGACTGCCCGTTCTGGCAGCCTGACTGAACTCGGCCCTGCCGAGATCGGTGTCTTACACCACCTCGCGGGACACGACCGCCGTCCCCACAGCCTCGTCTTGGGCAGCCAATGGAGTCTCAGGGGGATAATTTCGACCTATGGCGCTTTTGACGCTGCGTTCTCCATGCAAAGGCGATATCGAGATGCGTGGTTGGGGAATTTTCAATCAGTGAGCATGAGGTAGGACATGGCGGCCGGACTAGGCGTTGAACATCTGGCGATTCCGGATGTTCTGGTTTTGACGTGCCCGCGCCACGGCGACGACAGGGGCTTCTTCTCCGAGACCTACAATCGGAACCGCTTTGCCGAAGCCGGCATCGCCATGGAGTTCGTCCAAGACAACCATTCCCTGTCGGCCGAGCCCGGCACGGTGCGCGGCCTGCATTTCCAGACCCCGCCCTTTGCCCAGGACAAGCTGGTGCGGGTGGTGCGCGGAGCGATCCTCGACGTCGCCGTCGACCTTCGCACCGGCTCGCCGACCTATGGCCAGCACGTCTCGGCGGTGATCTCGGCCAAGGCCTGGAACCAGATCCTCGTTCCCATCGGCTTCGCCCATGGCTTCGTGACGCTCGAACCTGATACCGAGGTCGTCTACAAGGTCTCGAACGTCTATTCCCCCGAGCACGACAAGGGGCTCTTGTGGAACGACCCGGCGCTCGGGATCGACTGGGGCGTGTCCGAGGCGGCAGCGATCCTCTCGGCCAAGGACAAGGTCCAGCCCCGTCTCGCCGATCTGCCGGCCTATTTCTCCAGCGACAAGGATCAGTCTCGGTGAAGGTTCTCGTTACAGGCGGCGCCGGTTTCATCGGCTCGGCCGTCATCCGTCTTCTCGTCGGCGAACTCGGCGTGTCGGTCGTCAATCTCGACGCCCTCACCTATGCCGGCAATCTCGACACGGTGGCGCCGGTCGCCGACCGTCCCGGCTACCGCTTCGTCAAGGCCGACATCCGCGACGGCGCGGCGCTCGCCGAGATCTTCTCGGCCGAACAGCCGGACATGGTCATGCACCTGGCCGCCGAGAGTCATGTCGACCGCTCGATCGACGGGCCCTCCGCCTTCATCGAGACCAATGTCCTCGGCACATACCGGCTGCTCGATGCGGCCCGGGCCTACTGGTCGAAGCTTCCCGCCGAGCGGCGCGAGGCCTTCCGCTTCCACCACATCTCGACCGACGAGGTCTACGGCTCGCTCGGCGCCGAGGGCCTGTTCACCGAGACGACGGCCTATGCGCCGAACTCGCCCTATTCAGCCTCCAAGGCCTCCTCGGACCATCTGGTGCGGGCCTGGCACCACACCTACGGCCTGCCGGTGGTCACCACCAACTGCTCGAACAATTACGGCCCCTATCACTTCCCCGAAAAGCTCATACCTCTGACCATCCTCAACGGCCTCGAAGGCAAGGACCTGCCGGTCTACGGTACCGGCGAGAACGTGCGCGACTGGCTGTTCGTCGAGGACCATGCCCGCGCTCTGTGGACGGTCGCGACCAAGGGCCGTCTCGGCGAGGTCTACAATATCGGCGGCGAGGCCGAGCGCACCAACATCTCCGTCGTGCGAGCGATCTGCGACCTTCTCGACGAACTCGTCCCGAGCGGGCGTCCGCACCGCGAGCTGATCCGCTTCGTGACCGACCGGCCGGGCCACGACGCGCGCTACGCCATGGACATCACCAAGATCTCGACCGAACTCGGCTGGCGGCCACGGGAAAGCTTCGAGACCGGGCTCGCCAAGACCGTCGCCTGGTATCTCGCCAACCGGCACTGGTGGGAGGCGATCCGCTCACAGAGCTATCAGGGCGAGCGGCTCGGCCTCAAAGGGGCGGAGAAATGAGCGACATCCTCCTGGCCGGCGCGAAGGGCCAGCTCGGCATCGAGGTCGAGCGCGCGGTGCGGGAGGCGGGGATCAGCCTGGCCGCCTTCGACCGCTCCAGCCTCGACATCACCGACCGGGCCGCGGTGATGGCGGTGGTTCGCGCCTCGGGCGCGAGGGTCGTCGTCAACGCCGCCGCCTATACCGCGGTCGACAAGGCCGAGAGCGAGCGGGAGGCGGCCTTCGCCGTCAACCGCGACGGCGCCGCCCATCTCGCCGAGGCGGCCGCCGATGCGGGCGCGGCCATCATCCACGTCTCGACCGACTACGTCTTCGACGGGTCGAAGACCGGCGCCTATGGCGAGGACGACGCCGTGGCGCCGCTCGGCGTCTATGGCGAGAGCAAGCTCGCCGGCGAGGCGGCCGTGCACCGGCTCTGCGGCGAGCATGTGATCCTGCGCACCGCCTGGGTCTATTCGCGCCATGGCCAGAACTTCGTGAAGACCATGCTGCGGCTGGCGCGCGAGCGCGACGCGCTGCGGATCGTCGCCGACCAGAAGGGGTCGCCGACGGCGGCGGGCGATATCGCCGATGCGATCGTGGCGATTGCGCGCTTGCATCTTGCCGGCGCGATGCCGACAGGCGGCTTCGGCACCTTCCATGCCGCCGGCGGGGGCGTCACCAGCTGGTGCGACTTCGCCCGCGAGATCTTCCGGCTGTCCAAGCCGTTCCTGCCGCGCGTCCCGACGGTCACGCCGATCACCACGGCCGACTACCCGACCCCGGCCAGGCGCCCGGCGAATTCGCAGCTCGACTGCGCGAAGCTGAAAGCCGTCCACGGCATCGCCCTGCGGCCCTGGCAGGCGGCGCTGGCGGACGTGCTGCGTGAGCCGCTGTAGGCGATCGCGCTGACCTCTCAGCCTCCGGCGGCGGCGGGCGGGCGCGGCTTCCTTACGGATTGGCGGCGCTTTTCGGGCTCCCGGCCGCTTTGGCGGCTTTTCTTTCATAGTCGGCGTGAAGGTCCGCGAGGCGCTCGGCCAGGAAGGCGGCGAATCCGGCCTCAGCGACGCCGATGTCGAGCCGCATGCGCCCGCCGCCCGCCGGGGCAAGGCGGGCGATCTCGCGGCCGTCCGCCGCCTTCAGGCTGCGGGCGGGCTCCCTGCCGTCCTTCGGGCGGCTGCGGGGGCGAAGCCGCGCATGCAGCCGGCGGAAGCGCTCGTTGGAGCCAGCGGCGAGAAAGCCGGCGGTGCCGATCTCGTCCTGCGCCTTCACACGTCCCGCATCGCCCTTCAGATAGTCTGCAAGCTCCAGCCAGCGCGGCCGCCCCGCCTTCGGCGCCGGCCCGATCGCCCGGGCGATGTGGACCGGCACGCGCTCGGCGACCTGCAGGAGGCGGCTCATCTCGGCCTTGTCGACGGCGAGCGCGGCCTGCGCGAGCGTCCGCTCGAAGCCATGATCAACAAGCGCCTTGGCGAAGAACGCGCGCTCGATGAAGGAGAGGTCCCGGCGCTCGGCATTCTCCTTACCCTGGGCGGTGACCAGAGCGGCATCGTCGAGGTTGCGGACGATCGCCCGCACCTTGCGCCCCAGCGCCGCGGCGGCGGCGACGCGGCGATGGCCATAGGCGGTCTGGTAGAGCCCGCGCGCGGCCTTGTCCGGGTCGGCATGCGGGCGCACCAGCACCGGCACCTGCTGGCCGGTCTCCGCGATCGAGGCCTTCAGCGCATCGAAGGCTTCGTCGAGGCCGGCCTCCTCGCCGGCCCGCGACAGGCGGTCGGCGACCGGGGAAGGCTCGATCGCCGCGGGCTCGAGTTCGACGATGCGCTCGCCGCTCGCGATCTCGGCGCGAAGCGCGCGGGCCGTCTCGGCTTCGCGGGCGAGCGAGCCGAGGCTGAGCCCCATCGCCTTCACTGCGCCAGAGGGCACGCGCGTTCCCGAAAGGGCCGAAGCCGGAGCCGGTGCTGTCGGCTGCGGTGTCTTGCTCGCGGACGGGGAGGGGGCGGAGGCGGGCCGTGTCGTCTCGGCGGCGGCCGCGTCCTTCCCGGCGGTGAGAAGCTGGCGCAGATGGTCGCGGCGTTTCACGGCATTCTCCCGATCGACCGGCGAAGGCGGTTTCCGAAGATAGGGGCGGCCGAGTTGTCAGCTGACACCCCCCGCATTGCCATTGCCCTTGGCGTCGGATGAAAGCGTTCGAGGGGGACGGCCAGACTCCCGCCACCTGGCAGATCTTCACCAAAGTTGTCAGCTGACAACCCCGGTCCGACCGTCACCTTTGAGGCGGGAGGCGAGCATCGCGCACCGACCGTGCCACCCTCGCCCTCGGTCGGCCCTGGTCCGGAGTTGTCAGCTGACAACCGCTTTCGGAGCATCAGGTCCGCCAGCGGTCGAGGGAATCCGTTGAAGGCCGTTGCGGAACAGGCCGGCGCGGCCCGTCCCCCGCCCGGGTTGTCAGCTGACAACCCACCTGCGACCCTTGTCGGCCCGTCTGGCAAGTGCGCGAATGAGGCTGCCCGGCGGCGGCCGAGGAACAGGCGGATCCGGTTGTCAGCTGACAACCCACCTGCGACCCTTGTCGGCCCGTCTGGCAAGTGCGCGAATGAGGCTGCCCGGCGGCGGCCGAGGAACAGGCGGATCCGGTTGTCAGCTGACAACCGTCCTGGCTGCGAGAGGACTTCCTGCGTCTCGATGGGCTGGGTAGTCGAGCCTGATGCCGGGCAGTCCGCCAGCCTGCTAATACCCCAGTTGTCAGCTGACAACAGAGCCGGGATCGCGACCTCCGGGTAGGAGCGGGAGCGACCGGCGGCGGTGCTCAGCGCTCTGCCGTGGCGCCGGCCTCGGACGGAGTTGTCAACTGACAACCTGGCTGTCTCTTCCCGCCATAGGAGGACGCGCACCGGCTGAAGCCTCGCCTGTCGCCAGACACTTGCCGCCCTGTCCCCGGCAAGGTTGCCAGCTGACAATCCGCCGCTCTCCCGCCGCAGAAGCAAGGGCCCGGCCGTCATGCCCGTCCCCAGCTCTTCTGGACCAGCGCCGCGATCTCGTCGTTGACCGCCGTCAGCGACTCCACCACCCGGTCGTAGGTGCCGCGGGTGAAATTCTCGCGGCCGACCTCGTAAAGCGTCTGCTTGGTGAGGCCGGCATCGGCGATCGCGGTCGACTTCAGCATGGCGTTGGTCAGCACCCGGTCGCCGAACTGGGCGCGCAGGAAGCCTGCGATCTGCGCCTGCGGCCCGTCATGCGGCTCGTAGCGGGTGAGAAGATAGCGCAGGAAGTCGAAGTTGAGCGTGCCGCCGGCCTCCCGCACCACCGAGAGGAGGTCCGCCGTCATGAACAGGAACTGGCTCATTGAGGCGACGTCGAGCATCTGCGGATGCACGGTGACGATCACCGATGTCGCCGCGCAGAGCGCGCCCAGCGTCAGGAAGCCGAGCTGCGGCGGGCAGTCGAGGACGACGATGTCGTAATTATTCGCCACCTCGGCGATGGCGCTCTGCACCCGCACGAAGAAGGGCAGGCCGTCCGCGCCGCCGTCCCGGGCGAGCTCGCGCGTCGTTGTGTGCTCAAACTCCTGAAGCTCCAGATTGCCCGGCACGAGGTCGAGCCCGTCGAAATAGGTGCGCTGGACGATCTCGGCGAGCGGGCGCCGCTCGCCGTCGTAGCGGATCGCGCCGTAGAGCGTGTCGTTGCCGGACAGGTCGTGCTCGGGCTGGTAGCCGATGAGGGTGGAGAAGGAGGCCTGCGGGTCGAGGTCGATGCCGAGCGTGCGATAGCCCTCGAGCGCGAAATACTGCGCGAGATGGGCGGAGGTCGTGGTCTTTCCGGAGCCGCCCTTGAAGTTGGTGACGGCGATCACCTGCAGATGCTCGCCGGCTTCCGGGTCGCGCCATTTGAGATATTGCTGCGCCTTGGCGCTGCCCTTCTCGTGCTGGGAGGCGAGATGGCGGCGCAGCGCGTTGATGTCGGCGAGCGTGTAGGAGCGCCGCCCGCCGGGACCGACCTCCGGCTGCGGGCCTTCGCCCGACAGCGACAGCTGCCTCAGATAGCCGTCGGAGACTCCGATCAGTTTTGCTGCCTCCCCGGAGGAGAATGGCCGCAGCACCTTCTGCGAGGCGGGTGGAAAGAGGCGCGCGCGCATCTCCGAGAGCTGCGAGGACAGCAGTCGCGCATCCTCCGCGATCAGGTCGTCAGCCGTCTTCATGCGTTAGGGCACTCCCCATTCCTCGCAGAACCGGATCGGCTTGCAGCATGAGAGCGTCTCGCATCCTGTCGGACGCAATAAGGACGCACTACACCTTGATCCCGCGCATCGTGCCGCCAAAGGATAGGTCTTCCGGCCGTGCTTTAAGATACGGTTACGCCACGTGAGTTACGCCGTCAATCGTAATTGGCATAGAAGGCCGTCAGTGACTGCCCCCCCCCCCCCC
>NZ_JBFTEH010000026.1:6754-14862 GCF_041027365.1 Jiella sp. M17.18
CCCCCCCCCCCCCACCTGCCGTCGCACGCGGTCGTAGCTTGCATGTGGGTTTGCCGCCGGCGCGCATGATGTGCCGGGCTGTCAAGGGCTTTGAAAAGGTTCCACGCCGATTCACACAGCACCCTCGGCAGTGCGTTTAACGCCAGACGCAGGCTTCGGATGGAAAACTCTGGCCTCTTAGCAATTGTCATCGTCTACCGGATTGTGCGCTCACAGCGCGATAGTCAACGAATTTTCGCACAACCATAGACATGATGTCGACGCGTTATTCCGGTCGATCCGGACTGTCGCCGCTTAGTTTCTCGTTCCGGGACGAATATGTCCAGCTTCGGTCAGAGAACGCGACCCGGGCTTCCTGGCGTCTTCGTCGCGAGGGGTCGACGGGTCAGAAAGACAAAATTAAAAATGACAAAAAGAGCCGTAAGGCGTTTTTAATTGGTTTTTCTAGTTTTATCTATAGTTTTAAGAAAAAATTCTTCTGCTGATTCAAGACGTTAGGACCTGTTTTTGGAACGATGTACGGTCACGACGGAATGATGTACGGCGTTGACGGAATGATGTACGGTTTTGGCGGCAGTGATGTACGGTCGCTTTGCCAGAAATCTCGAGTTATCCACAGCCCCCTTCCGCCCGGTCCCCCCGTTTTGGCGGAATGATGTACGGCGTTCTGACAACGGCCGGTGCGGCGCTGGCACCACACCGTTTTTGTCAAAAGAGCACGGATTGATGTACGCTATTTTGGCAGAATTTCCCGGAAAGGCACCGCCGGGCAGAGCTTTTGTCAAAACAGCCCGGAGTGATGTACGGCGTTTTGGCAGTGTGTCGGTGCTGCCTGATCGGGCAGCCGCTTGCGGTTCTGCATGTACAGCACGGGCCCGCGCTCGCCCTTGCGGAGCTCCAGATCGTAGTCGGGCAGCGGCTCCATCTTGGTGGCCTCAACCAGCTGCTCGAGCGCCTGATTGAACTTGTGGGCCGGGAGTTTCGAGCCGCTGCGGTAGTGCAGGTCCTCGACGCGGTAGAACGCCTCCCCTTCCCCGGCGGCCTTGCGCGCCAGGCGGTAGATGAACTTGGCCAGCGGCCGCGCGATCAGGAAATAATCCGGATTGAGGGTCAGGATCGATGGCTTGCCGTTCGGCGTGACCACGCCGTCGTAGACCCAGGCGGGGATCTCGATCTCGACCTGGTCGATCTTGTCCTGGATTGTCCGGCTGACGACCTTGAACCGTCCGATCAGCGGGAAGGCCTCGGTTTCGCGGCGCTTGCCGTCGTTGAGGTTGGTGATCTTGATGCGTGTCGCCTGCAGGCGGTCGAGGGCCTTTTCCAGCTCGAGGTACTGCTTGCCGCCGAGGTTGCGGCGGCAGAACTTGAGCAGCTCGGCCGCGGACGGGCGGTAGACCCGGGCCGGAAGGCTCGGCCGGAGGCCCTTCTTCTGGGAGATGTGATAGTCGCGGACCTCGGCGGCGAGGTGCGATACCATGTTGATGAAGATGTCGTAGTCGTAGGCGGTGGCGAGCCCGACGTCGGCGCCGCCCTCGATGGTGACGATGCTGTCCTTCAGCTCGTAGCGGAGCACGCCGCTGCGCACGGTCTTGGAGAGCGAGAACGGCGCGATGTCCATGAGGTTGAGGTCGTCCTTGACCGGGGCGTCGTGGACGGCCGGGACGAAGAACATCAGCTGGTCGTCGTCGAGCGGCGCGGGCCGGATGATCGGCCGCGGCACGCTGGGCGCCTCGTGGGTGATGGCCTTCTTGACCTCGCCCATGTGGATGGCCTCGCCCCAGCTGCCGAGGGCGCTGCGCAGGCCGTCTTCCTTGATGCTATCGAGGCGGAGGTCTGCGAAACTGCGGCGGGCGTAGAACCGGCGGAGGCGGCTGAGGGCGTCCTTGTCGAGCGGCTGGAACGGCTCGCCGCGGGCCGTCTGGATCTCTTTGACGACGCCTTGGAGGTAGGTGTTCTTCTCGTGCAGCGAGAGCGCCGCGAAGGCGGCCCGGTCGAGAAGAGTGAGCTTGTAGCGACTCATGCGGCGACAATGGCCCCAAACCGCGATTCGCTAAAGCGGATTGCCCGTTCCTGCGGCAGAAAAGGTGTGCATTGCCGGGCCTTTCCGGGCTTTTTGTGCCGCTGTGACGCTGTAGCGGCATAGGGCTACACCCCTGCCCTGCTCTTCGGGATGACGGCCGCGGGGTCCGCCTGCGGTACGACCCAGCGCGCCGCTGCGGAGGCACAGCCCTGCGGGGCGGGTGCGCCGGAGCTGGCGCCGCGGAGCGGTGGCCGCCCCTGCAGCGGTGTAGGGGTATGACGGCATGCGGGTATACCCTCAGGCATCGCTGCGCTCTTTCAGCTCGGCAACGCTCGGGTGGCGGCGGGTCTTGAGGATATGCTCGATCCCTTCCATCAGCAGGTCGTGGACCTTGCTGCGTTCATGAAAGGCGATCTCGCGGAGGACGTCGTGCACGGGGCGCGGCAGGTAGGTGCTGGTCTTGATGACCTCCTTCTCGGCCTTCTCCGGCTTGGGGGGCGCGAGCTGGACGACAGTTTCGCCGCTGTCGGGCGTCTGCTCCGGATTTTTGATGGCGATGCCGATGTCGGAGAATACCGACGGGCGTTCTTTGGCGGCGCGGCTCATGCGTTTGTTCCTTTCGATTGTTTGGCGATCCAGTCCCACAGGCGGCGGGCCTCGTCGGCCGCCTTTCCGTTGGGCGCGTATTCGGTGACCCCCTGCCCCACTGCGTAGGCGTCCTGGTAGTCGGCGCGCTGGACGATGATTGGCTCGGCTAGGCTGCCGATCGCCGCCAGCCCGGCGGCCATTTCGGCGGCGCGCGAGTTGTTCGGCTGGGACGGGCACTGGTTCAGGACGAAGGCGAACGGCGTGCCGCCGCGCAGGATCGCCTGCACGGTCGGGCGGACGGCGTTGACGTCCAGCCGGGTCGGGCGGAGCGGCACCACGCACAGCGTGGCCGCCTCCATCGCCTTGTGGGTCGCCGTGTTGTCGGCGCCCGCGGTGTCAAGGATGGCGACGGTAAACGTCCTGGACAGGCTGCGGACCATGTCCGGCAGCTGGGCGATCTTTTCTGCCGGGAACGCTTCGACGTGGGGCGCCGCGCTTTCGCGGGTTTCCGCCCAGGTCACCAGGGATCGCTGCGGATCCAGGTCGAACATGACGACCTTTTCCCCGGCGTCCTGCGCGGCCACGGCCAGCACGGTGGCCAGCGTGGTCTTGCCCGCGCCGCCCTTCTGGGTGGTCAATGTGATGATGTGCATGCCGTGTTTTACCCCTGAACCGGCACACAAGCATACCGGCAAGCCGTTAAACAGGCGTAACGGTGTAGCGCCAAAGCTGCACGCAGCTGTGGCCCTGTGCCAGTATAGGGGTATGCCGTTATGCTGGTGTGAAGGTTGCGCCGCGGCGCTCCGGGAGCGCCGACCGCATTGTGGGTCGGGACACTGCTGATACCGTTACCATTATAGGGCTGCACCGCTTTACCCCTCCAGTCAGAACTTTGGGTGACCTTCCGCCTGGAACATCTGGCACGCCAATCATGTCGCCGGGAAGGGGACTTCCTTCAGACGCCGGATTCAACTCGACCTGGTCGTGTGCCGGTATAGCCCTATCGGGGTGTGCCGCTGTCGCCCTGAACCGCTATGCCTTCACCCATGACCGTTTTCGTTTACCGGAAGCCGAAAGGGCGGCCGATGAGCGTGAGAACATCCCGGGCCAATGGTCGACGCTTGCGGATCCGCTCGGCGATCGAGCATGTCTTCGCCCGCCAGAAGGGCCCGATGGCGCTGTTCGTGCGCACCATCGGCATCGTGCGCGCCGAGATGAAGATCGGCATGGCGAACCTTGCCTACAACCTCATGCGACTGGTCTGGCAACAGGGGCGAAGTGAGCCCGCATGAGGGAAGGAAGCGCCGAGTTCGGCGTGCTCAAGCAGCGGATCGGCGGACAGCGCCGAAAATCATATCCCACCAAGGCCACAGCCTCTGGCCCGCGGCCTGATCCGCGACAACACCCGCAAAAGCCGCGGTACTTCGAGGCGTCCAGCTGGCCGTCAGCGGACGAGCGAGCCGCGGCGGTGGCCCAGGCGCACGCCCTGCGTGACATGGCCAAAGAGGGCGGCTTACGCTTCGAGGCTTACCTACCACCGGCTTTGGCAGACTGGCTGCTAGGCCTGGTAGGGGAGGGGACTTTCCTTGATCCCCGGGAGGCCGTGTTCGTTATGCTGCGGGAAGCCTACGACCTCCAAAAATACCCGGATCTGGGGAAAGAGCTGCTGAAGCGGCGGATCCAGGAGGGCCTGGATGATCCGCGGCCGAGCCTTTCCGAGGAAGCCTTTGAGGTCGACATCGTCGACATAGACAACGAAGGAGCCGACAGCGCGAAGGCTTGGCGAGGGGATCGGCGCCTCGCTCCCGCGCGATCGACGGGGGGCGACCAGCCCAACCCGCTTCCCGACCTCCTGCGTCACGATCCGGATCGATTCGATGAGATCGGTGTCATTGGAGATGACGAAGGCTTCGTAAAAGCGATCGAGCATGGCATCGCGCACCAGGTGGCTCGCGAGGTTCGCATCGCTGCCCTTTTCCTCAACCTTGGCGACCTGGACCATGCGCGGGCCGGGGAGGTTCCAGGCATAATTGGAGGGCTTGGCTGTCAAACGGCGTTGGAGCGGGACCCCGCTTCGGCGTCCAAACGGCTTATTCCACGCCGGTTCACAGCTTCAAGGCGTGACGCGACTTTGCCGCCTCTGATAACGTGGCCGTGCAGACCGAAAACCTGCTTGAGGTTACCCTTTGATCTCGAGCTTCAGCAACCCGAGCGTCGGAGAACCCCTCTCTCGGCGCAACCGTCTCACATCTGTCTAAGACCGGACCGCCATTCAACCTAACGCGGCGGCTGGCCGGTCTCGCCGGCACCACCGGCTCGCCTCATCGCCGTGCCGCCCGAGTAATCGATATTAGGCGAGGCGGTGGGCGTCGACGCCGGCTTCCATTGCGGATCAGGCTTCGTCGGCGATGCGCTGAAGATACTGACCATAACCGCTCTTGCCGAGCCCCTTGCCAAGGGAACGCAGCGCTGCGGTGTCGATATAGCCAAGGCGATAAGCGATCTCCTCGGGACACGCGATCTTGAAGCTCTGGCGATGCTCCAGCGTGCGAACGAATTCGGCCGCCTCGACGAGAGAATCAGGCGTGCCGGTGTCGAGCCAGGCATAGCCGCGGCCCATGCAGGAAACGGTCAGCGTTCCCTCTTCCAGATAGATCCGGTTGAGGTCCGTAATCTCGAGTTCGCCGCGCGGCGACGGCTTCAGCGTAGCGGCGAGACGCGAGGCCCGCTCGTCGTAAAAATAGAGACCCGTGACCGCCCATTGCGAGCGCGGCATTTCGGGCTTTTCCTCGATCGAGGTCGCCCGTCCCCCGGCGTCGAAGTCGACGACGCCGTAGCGCTCGGGATCGGAAACCTTGTAGGCGAAGACGCTCGCGCCCGCCGTGCCGACCACGGCCTCGCGGGCCGAAACCATCAACTCGGGCAGGCCGTGGCCGTAGAACAGATTGTCGCCGAGGATAAGCGCGCAGGGCTCTCCGGCGACGAAGTCTTCCCCGATCAGGAAGGCCTGCGCCAAACCGTCGGGGCTCGGCTGCTCGGCATAGGCCAGCTGCAGGCCCCAGCGGCTGCCGTCGCCGAGGAGCGTGCGGAAGCGCGGCAGGTCGTGCGGCGTCGAGATCACCAGAATGTCGCGGATCCCGGCCATCATCAGCGTCGACAGCGGATAATAGATCATCGGCTTGTCGTAGATCGGCAGGAGCTGCTTGGATGCGGTCAGCGTCATCGGATGAAGCCGCGTTCCGCTGCCGCCGGCGAGGATAATGCCCTTCACGCCCAATCCCTCTTCTGGTGTCGTTCCCGTGTGCGCTGGAGCGCCCGCTTCGTTGCCTGTTCCGCCCTCTTTATGTGGAAAAGCCGCCGAAGCCAAATGCTTCCAGAGAAAGATGGCTTGCCGCCGGACCGCAAGACCGAGGCATTGCTTGCGATCGGTTTCACTCGGTGCGGCACAAGCAGGCCGATGCTCTGCAAGGGAACCGCCAGAACTTCGCCTTCTGGTGCTGCGAAAGGCGTCAAAAGACGCACGCAACTATGAGGCTCGGCGTCCGTCTCCGGCACGGCCTGGGCCGTGTTCGCCGACATGCAGCTTCGGTCGCGTCGGGGGAACAAGTGCGATCGCCTCGATTGCTTCGTACTGCACCCGTCAGACCGAGGCGGCGGCCTCGGCTTTCTTGCCGGTATAACGCTCCATCACCTCGTCATACGGCCCGTCGTCGATGATACGACCGTGCTCGAGCCGAACCGCCCGCGTGCAAAGGCGCGACAGAAGAGCCTCGCTGTGGGAAGCCAAGACCAGGATGCCGGCCCGCGCGATGAAGGACTGGATCCGCTGCTGTGCCTTGTCGAGAAAGGCCGCGTCGCCGGCACCGAGACCCTCGTCGAGAAGCAGGATCTCTGGATTGATGCTGGTCGAGACGGCGAAGGACAGGCGCGTTTGCATGCCCGCCGAATAAGTCCGGATCGGCATGTCGAGAAACGGTCCGAGTTCGGTGAAATCAGCGATTTCCTCCAGCCGGCTCTCGATCTGGCTCCGTGAAAGGCCGAGAAACAGGCCGCGCAGCCGGATGTTGTCATAGCCGGTGGCATCAGAATCCATGCCGAAGTTGATGTCGAACAGAGGCGCGATGTGGCCCCGGATCAGGATGGATCCGATCTGCGGCGGGTAGATGCCTGCGAGAACGCGCAGAAGCGTCGTCTTGCCGGCACCATTGTGGCCGATCAGCGCGACGCGTTCGCCATGGCTGACCGAAAGGGAGATGTCGTTGAGGGCCTCCACGCAAGTGCGCTGGCGCGAATCCGATCCGACCCGCCCGCCTGTGGCGCTTGAGACGATCCGGTTGCGCAGGGATCGAGCCGAGCCGCCGTAGATCGGAAAGCTGACACTGACATTCTGAAGCTGGATGGAATTCACGTCACTCTTACAGCCAATAAGGGATCCGCCAGCGGAACCGCGCGTAGAACAGAAGGGCAATCAAGCAGTTGACAGCGGTGAACAGGAGGGAGAACTCCCAGTTAACTGCCGTTGGGAATCCGGTCAGGATCGGCGCGCGGACCAGTTCGATTAGATGATAAAGCGGGTTCCAGTCCGCGATTACCTTGCGGGCCTGGAGGTTATCGGCGCGCCAGATCACCGGCGTCACGAAGAACAGCGTCTGGACGACGTTGCTCATCAGCGGAGGAATGTCACGGAAACGCGCGCTGAGCGTGCCGAGCAGAAGGCCGAAGGCCGCGCCGTTGATGACGACGACACCGAGACCAACCAGCGACATCAGGCCGGCCCAGCCTGGATTGATGCCGAAAATGATCAGCACCAGCACGATGATAATGACATTGTGGAGGAAGATGATCAGCGACCGCCAGATCAGACGGAAAACATGCACCGAAAGCGGCGCCGGCATCTGCTTGATCGCGGCCTCGGCGTCGGTGAAGGTGCCGCATCCCTCCATCAGGAAGCCGGAGATCAGGGTCCAGACGACGATTCCGACACTCAGATAGGGCAAATATTCCTGGAGCGGCATATTGAACAGCGCGCCATAGGTGATGCCGAGGCCGCCGACGAAGGCGGCGAGGCTGAGCGTCACCCAGAACGGCCCCATGATCGAGCGGCGATAGCGCTGACGCATATCGAGCCATCCCATGGTTCCCCATAATTCGACCAGCTTCAGCCCGGCAAAGAGGTCTGCCAGGGTGGAGCGGATGGGGGACTGCCGATAGCTCGCCGCATCGTAGTGAACGGTAGCCGCGGGCATTTCAACGGTTGTTGCGGGCAGGGCTCTACTCCGAAATCACTGCGTCGAGCGGCTCTTAACAGAATTGGAATCGGACATGAAGCAGCGTCTCCGGTGTTATATGCTACCCTCGCCGGTTTAGAGCACGTCCCTCGATCGATGAATCGGATGTGATGTGACGGTTTCGCCCTGGTCTGATTCAAAGTCTGCCTCGATGGAGGTGGATGATGGCGAGAGCGCTGAGCGAGGATTTGCGATCGAGGGTTCTGAATGCA
>NZ_JBFTEH010000027.1:0-14245 GCF_041027365.1 Jiella sp. M17.18
TCTTCCGGGGCGCGCCCCGGAAGACCGGCGGCAGCGCTAAACTGGGGAAGATTCAAGCGCACTTCTGGGGAGTTTTGCGGTTCTCCCGCACTTTGTGTGGAGCGCGACGAGTCTTTTTGGTCGCGAGCGACACATCGCTGGATTCGCAATGAATCCAGGATCCTCCGATGGGCCGGCGCCTTCTTCCCCTTGTTCCAGACATGATCCATGTCGTGGAGATTGTCAGTGATCCGGATCGGATCATCATATGCAGCCGCTTGAAGGCTCTCCCGGTGTCGTGTCCGGGCTGCGGAATGCCGTCGCGGGTGTGTCATGGGCACTATGACCGCATCGTCGCTGATCTTCCGTGGCAGGGGAAACCGGTCTGTCTGCGGATTCAGCTGCGCCGCTTCGCCTGCCAGAACCTTTCCTGCGGACGACGGACTTTCTCCGAGCCTGTGCAGGCTCTCGCCCGACCCTTCGCACGTCGCTCCGAGCGACTGCGGGAAGTCCAGCGTCATCTGGGGCTTGCTCTTGGCGGCGAAGCCGCGGAACGACTGTCGCATCGTCTCGGCATGCGCACGAGCGCCGACACGCTCCTGCGTCTCGTTCGTGCCGGGGTCCCCGCGGCCGCGGCCGCAGCTCCGCGGGTCGTCGGCATTGATGAATGGGCATGGCGCCGCGGACGGCGATACNGCACGAGCGCCGACACGCTCCTGCGTCTCGTTCGTGCCGGGGTCCCCGCGGCCGCGGCCGCAGCTCCGCGGGTCGTCGGCATTGATGAATGGGCATGGCGCCGCGGACGGCGATACGGAACGATGATCGTCGATCTGGAACGGAATGAGATCATCGACCTGCTTCCGGACCGGGATGCGAAGACGCTGGCGGCCTGGCTGAAGGAGCGTCCCACGATCGAGGTTATCGCGCGTGATCGCGCGGAGGTCTTCGCCGAAGGCATTCGCGGCGGAGCTCACGGAGCGCGGCAGGTCGTCGATCGGTGGCACCTTTTGTGCAATGTCAGCGCCGTCTTCCAGGTAGCCGTCGCCGCCCACCATCGGCGGATCAAGGAAATCGCCAACGCGGTTCGCACGGCTGAACGACAGGTCGCGCACCGGGAAAGCGTCACCAGACGGATGCCGACGGCGGCCGAACGCGAGAGTCAGGCGCGCCATGCACCGCGGGCTGCGAAGTACGTCGAGATGATGCAGCTCCTGGCAGCCGGCACCAGTCAGGCGGCAGTGTCGAGGGCCCTGGGGTTGGATCGCAAGACGGTGCGGCGGTGGATCGGCCAGAGTGGACCACCGCGGTGGCGGAAGCCGAAGCGGGCGAAGGCAATCGATCCTTACCGCGCCTATCTCGAGCAGCGCTGGCAAGAGGGGTGTCGAAATAGCGCCGAGCTTGGCCGGGAACTGGCGCGTCAGGGCGCCGACATCCGTCCACGCGTCGTTCGAGACTGGGCGACCTGTCGCCGGCGCGAAGGCGCCGATCGGCTCGATGCGGAACAAGGTCCGATTGGACGTCGATGGCGACCGCCTTCGACGAACCGCACGACGCGGCTGCTCCAGTGCGATCTCGGCAAGCTTGCCGGCGAGGACCGTCGCTTCGTCGACGACATCAGGCAGAAGATCCCCGAACTGTCCGCCGTCGTGGAGCTGGTCGGACGCCTCACCAGGCTGCTGCGTCGCCAATCGGACGAAAGTCTGCTCGACTGGTTCAAGGATGCCGCGGGCACGCCGCTGGCGCGCTTCGCCGCCACGCTTTCCCGGGACGCCGACGCGGTCGCCGCGGCCATCGAATTGCCGTGGACGACCAGCCCGGTCGAAGGGCAGATCAGCCGGCTAAAAATGATCAAGCGAACGATGTACGGCCGAGCTGGCTTTGACCTCCTTCGTCAGCGTGTCCTGGCACCGACATGACCACACAAAGTGCGGGAGAACCAGTTTTGCTTCGGCCACGACACGAGGAGGCCTTCGGCTGGATCGAACGGTGGGCGGCTTTCGCAACAGCCGGTTCCGTGGCGTCGAGCGGACGGGCTGGGCCTTCTCCTTCGCGGCGGCCGCCTACAACCTCATCCGCCTGCCAAGGCTTCTGGCGGTTTCGCCACGAGCGCCCCGGCTTTTTGCAAGCTCGTCGGGCGCTGGCGGATCGTCGAGGCCGACCTGTGGGACCGTGCCTACGTCGATCTCTGCGGCCCCGCCACGATGACCGTCGGTGCGCAGAACCAAGGCGAGATCGCCTTCGGCGCCCCGCAAGCCGGCCTCGATCTCGGCTACAGTCCTTCGACCGTCTCCTTCACCTAGATCGGCGACGACGACATGCACGAGGTCTCCGGCGAGGGCTTTGCCGAGCTCCTCGATGACCGCTCCAGAGATCACCTTCGCCTACCACGATGGCGACGAAGCCATCCTCAACGCTATCCGTGGTACTTCTTCAGCAGCCTGCTAGGGCCGCTGTCCAGATTTGTCGTGCCACCTCTGTTGCTCGCGCCCGCCAAATTCCTACCTACCGCGGCTGGCGCGGTCTGCCTGCGGATAGCTGCGGGCGAGGACGTCGCTCGCCGCCGCGTCCACCGGCCAAGTCACGGCGCCTGGATCGATTGTTCGCGTCTTGCGTGCATAAATATAGGCGTTCCCATAACCATAGTTGAACGGCATGTCGACGAAGGCGCCGCGACGCTCCTCCGGATAGAGCCAGATCCGGTTGACCATGCCCGCGTCGATGATCTCGAAGCCGGTCTGCGGCCCGAACAGGATCTTCAGTGCCTCGTCCGAAAAGCGCCAAAAGTCGTTCGGTGTCTCGTGCAGGGGCCAAGTGTGTGGGGTGCTCTGGAAGACGAGCCCGCCAGGCTTCAGCGCCCGGTTCACGGCCGCCGCGAACAGCCAGGGATAGGCGAGATGCTCCATCACCGAGAGCGAGAAGACTGCGTCGACGCTCTCGCGGCCGAGAAGTTCGTCGAGATAATGGGCGTCGCCCACGACATCGACATGCTCGGAGGCATGGATGTCGACGCTGATGAAGCGGCCCGCCTGCGGCATGAAGCGCCGCATCGCCTGGCTCGCATCACCGACCACCCGTCCGCCGACCTCGACCACGGTCATGGCGGCAGAATCGGCGCTGCGGACGAAATGCTTGAACGAGGCCGCCGCCTGGCTCTCCTCGGCATCCTCGGCATCCATGGCCTCGGCGAGCGTCTCGTCCCATTCGTCGCGCCCCTTCCAGCGCGTGGCCGGCAGGTCACCGCGCGGCAGGGTGAGCGGCAGGACCGCGATCTCCCCATCGCTCTCATGGGCGAAGAAGACCGGCATTCCCGCGCGCCAGGCGAGGTAGCCGGAAAAGCGGCAGCGCCCGGCTCCGAGCGGGACGATCTCAAGCTTCGCTCTGTCCTCGCCCGAAACGAGGGTGGCCGCGCCGAGCTCGGCCGCGGGTCGCAGGATCTCGCCCTCGACGAAGAGACCGTTCTTGTCGCACCAGAAGCGTGTCACGGTCAAAGGCGCCTCGCCCGGCACGCGCGCGGCGCGGCAGGGGATGGTGATCGGCTCACGGTCCGTGCCGGCGATCCTGTCAAATTCCTCCCACAGGGCGGCGGACGAAACCATCTGCGCATCGAAGGCGACGGCGAGATCGAGGATGCCCGCGCGCGGTACCGGCATCGGCGAAAAGCTTATCGGAACGGATCCGGCAGGGCCCGTCCCGCCCATCGACCAGGAGGCATGGCGCGACCGGCCGCTTTGCGGGTCGCGGATGAGGACGTCGATCTGGCGCGCGCCCTCAGGTGCGCCGCTGAGCGGCAAATCAATGCCGTCCAGCGTTTCGACGTCGCAGCGAAAGCGCTCGGCGATCGCGAGGAGGGCGGGGCGCCGGGACAGTCGTGCGCGCAGGTCGGTCAAGGAAAAGGTCATTGCCATCCCATCATAAGCGTGATGCCGCCGCCCGGCAGGGTGGAAGGACCCGCTGAAACGGCAGGATCGTCTACCGGGGACGCCGTGCGGATGGCCAGATCCGCCTCGCTTTGATCTTCGCCCGCCCCACAACCATCCGTATAGGATGATTGTGGGGCGGAGGCCAGCGCGCGCAGGGCCGAGATAGGATCAGATCACTGAAGGGCGGAACTTGCAGCGTCGCAGGGGCGCAAGTCGCGCGGCCTTCAGGCGGAGGCTGGGTCAGACCGTGCGGTTCTTCAGGGTCATCTCCAAGTGATGAAGGATCATGTTCGTGTCGTAGTCCGAACTCGTCTCGATGACCGACTCCCAATAGGTGAGGAGCGGGATGCGAGCCGGGTTCTTCTGCAGGAGTTCACGCTTGATGAAGGGGAACTGCATCTTGGCGATCAGATAGTCCCAGAAGAAATGGGTGCCGTTCAATGGCACTCCGGCATCGATGGCCTTGTACATCTGGCGCACGAAGGTTTGACGAACCGAATCGAGCTGCGCCTCGGCCCCTTCCTCAATGACCGCGCGCACGAGCGCGCGCGCGCAGTCACGATAGGGGAAGGCCGCCCGGCATCGCAGTCGCGCCCGACTCATGGCGTGGGTGAGGCCGACCTCGTAGCGGCGCACGACCCAGGTCTTCGACTGAACGTAGCGCACCTTTGCCCAGAACCGCGAAAACGCCTTCGAGCGGATGGCGGCGGCATGGAAGAGCAGGAAATAACTCTGAAGGTGAAAGCTGAAGTCCCAGCTGTCGGTCATGCCCCAGACGTCGGCGTCCTCCGGATTCATCCGGTCGAGCGAGGTAGCGATGTTGTGTATTGGGCCGTAGACGCTGTCGTTGACGAGGAGCAGCCGGTTGACCGAGCCAAGGTCGGGGATCAGGGCGATCCCATCCTTCCAAGCGCCGAAGTCGTAGCCGACATTGTGGCGTTCGACGATCAGGGCGCAGATCTCGTGCAGCCGCTCGACGTCCTCGGGATCGATCTCCTTGGCGTTGCTGACGAAGATCAGCTCGAAGCCGTAGCCATACAGTTGGTAGAGATAGTGCATGAGGAAGTCGTGGACCCGACCTTGGCGGTCGAAATGGACGACGATGCAGACGTTCCTCGCATTGTCCAGGCTCTGCGCGCCAGGCCTGACGCGATGGACATAGGGACCTTTGCGCAGGAAGCTCGCCAGATACATGATTTGTGCGTAGAGCAGCCGGAACCAGCCGCGGATGGCATGGAAGGGAACGCGCAGCTGCAGCGGCAGGCGCAGTGACGCTGACAGGAAGCGCGACATGTCAATGTCCTCGGCGGATCAGACCGTGATCGCGCGCGAGGGTGCGTGCGCGTTCGGCGTATGCCGCATCAGCTTCGCCATAAGCGGCCGTCGCCTGTAACAGGGGGTCAAGAGCCTCGCGGCCATGCTCCCGCTCACGGGCCTTCAAAGCCGCAAGGCCCTCGTGGAAGCGCAGAGCCCAGACAAAGGACCGGCTGGAATAGGGGGCGGAAGCAAGCCGCTCCTGCCGGGCGCGGGCCTGTTCAAAATGCTGCATGGCGCGCTTCGGCGAGTTGCGGTGGTTCAGCTCCAGAAGGCCGAGGGCGAAACCTGTCGACACCCCGGCCGAATTTTCTGGAAGACCGGCCTTTTCGACAGCCGCGGCCAGGCGATCGGCGGCCATATGACGCCCGTCATTGACCATGAGGACGAAGACGTCCCGGCGCAGATCGTCGACGATGCGAAGCGGCGGCCGCTCGTTCAGCGGCGGCCTCGCCTCGCTGGCGAAGCGCTCCAGCGCCGGCGCTGCCCCGTCCGGATCCCGCTTCGCCGCCAGCCTGACCATCGCGGCCCGGCTGCGCCAGCCGAGTTCCTCGGTCTCGCCGTCGTCCGACCCGATCGCCCGAAGCACCGTGCGCACCCGGTCGGCAGCCTTGGCCGCCGCGGTGAAGGCAGCGAACGCCTTCTGCCGCTCGTCGCGGACGAGGAACAACATGCCGGTCATGTAGAGGAGGGTTGCGAGATTGAAGGGATGAATGCGGTGGAGATCCTCCAGCGAGCCGGGCATGGATCCGTCCAGCGGCATCGTCTCCGGCGCGTCGAGGTCGAGGCCCCACCGCTCTCGGAGCGCCGTGCGGATCGGCTCGAGCGTCGCGGCGGCGGCCTCGTACTCGCCGGCATTGACGCGTTCCTTCAGAAGCCGTCCGTACATGCCGAGAGAGAGCGGGCTGGCCTGCTTCGCACGGGCGGCGACCAAATCGAGATAGCGGCGGTAGGCGGTGCGATCGAGCGGCGCCGAGAAATCGGCTCTGACGCTGCCCCTGGCGGCGGCGGCGCGCAGGGAATGTCCCCAGTCGGCGACCTCAATCGCGTCGAAGCCGTTACGCTTGAGGGCGATGCGCAACCCCTTCGGCGAATAGATGATGACATGGTAGCCGGGGCTGAGCAGCGGCGCGAGCGTTGCCGGGCTCGTCTCGGGTACGATCGCATCGGCGTTCGGCGTGGTGAAGAGGATGGTGCCATCCTGCGCGAGATTGGCGGCGAGCGTGTTGAGGAAGGGATCGGGATCTTCGATGTGCTCGATGACCTCCGAGCACAGCATCAGATCGCTGACCTTCGTGCCGGGCGCGACCTCGGCCGAAAGATAGGCGTCGTCGATGTTGGCGCCGAGGAGATCGCGACCGAGCCGAGCCGCCGGACCCGGATCAATGCCGCGTGCGTCCCAGCTGAGGATACGAGCGGCGAAATCCACTGAGAAGCCGAACCCGCAGCCGATCTCCAGGAACCGCTTGGTCTTGTCGTGGGACACGGCATAGAGCGAGGCGAGCATGACGTCTACGCCCGCGCCCTGCTCCTGATAGAAGGCGAGGGCGGCCTCGCCGCCCCAGGCGTCTTCATAGGCCGGTACCTCGAAATCGGCGAAGAAGGCACTGCCGCAGGCCTGACAGCGCTCGAGTTCCAGATCGGGATGCGGCGGCAGCGCCGAACGGATACGCAAGACCCGATGCGTCGGCTCGCTTACATGGCACGCCGGACACCGTCTTTCGGGCCCACCGCCCTGAAGCCACTCCATGTCTGCATCCTTTCTCGATAACGACACACACTGCCTGCACGGGAATCGTTATCACACCTCCTACGATAAGCAGCCCCGCAAGTGCCAGTCGGGCTGGTGCAGTATCAGCCTCGGGAGGCAGATCCGGGCAGCGCTCGACGGGCCACGGGATTTGACGTGGCCACGCCGCGAGCGACGATCAATGCACACTATCCCGCTTCTTTGGCACTGCAGTCGGTTCTGGTAAAATTAGTCCGTATAGGGTAAGGACCATCCGTGATCGACAGCAGAAAAGCGAATAAGATCGATGTCTTCCGCGTTGAAGGTCGTAGAACCTGCCGTTCCAGCAGAGACTGCAGAAGCGTCGGTTGAGCCCGCCTCCTCGTCGGGGACCGGTGGCCGTGAGCGTGAAACAGCCAGACATACGGCGCTCCAGGCACTGATCCTGGCGGCGCGCCAGCGTGGCGTCCATCTGTCCTTCGAACAGCTGATCCGTGACTTCACGGTGGGAGAGGGCGAGGCAGACAACAGCCTCCTCATCACGATCGCCAAGCAGAATGGCCTCGATGCGCGCGAGGTCCAGCTGAAATGGACCCAGCTCGGCCGCCTCAAGGAAGCGCTGCCGGTCGTCCTGCGGCTCGATGGCGGGCAGGCCCTCCTCCTCGTCGGCTTCGAGACGAGCGGCGGCCGTGACGTGGCGATCGTCAAAGATCCCAGCGCGCCGTCTGCCGCTCCCGTCCTCGTCGACGAGATCCGCCTGAACTCGGTCTGGTCGGGCTCAGTCCTGCTCTTCAAGCGGCGCCAGGAAGAGAGCCTTCAGAACCGCGACTTCAGCTGGAACCTTCTGATCCGGGAATTCATCCTGGAGCGGCGTATCTTTGGCAGCGTCGCGCTCTCAGCCCTGGTCTTGGCGGTATTTGCGCTGGTGCCGCCGATGTTGTTCATGGTTGTCGCCAACAACGTTCTTCTTTATCATAGAATGTCGTCGCTGATTGTTCTGGCGACGATTGTCGGCTTCTATCTCATCTTCGACACCGCATTTTCCTTTCTACGACGCTACCTTGTCGCCAAGGGAACCGCCAAGATCGATGCGCGGCTCAACATTTTTATTATGGAGAAGATCCTCCGCCTGCCGATCGATATATTCGAAAGAATGCCTGTTGGCGAACTGTCCTACCGCGTTACCCAGATCTTCCGCATCCGCAACTTCATAACCGGAAATCTGTTCAACACGCTGCTCGACAGCTTTGTGCTCATCTTCCTCATCCCGGCATTGTTTCTCATCAGCGCACGGATGGCGTTCACCGTCCTCGGTATCGGCATAGTGATGTGCTTGATCGTCGCGGCCTATATTCCGGCGATGGCGCGCTCCTACGGCAAGGTGATCGGGGCTGAGACCCGCAAGAACACCATCCTAATTGAATCCATCCATGGCATGCGCACGATCAAGTCGCTGGCCCTTGAAGGGCGCAAGCGGCGCGAGTGGGACGAACATGTCGCCGAGGCCGTGCGAGCCAACACCGATTTCCAGCTTCTCGGCAACCAGCCGCAGACCATGCTAAATCCGCTGGAAAAGCTCGTCTATTCGGGATCTCTCCTGCTCGGTGCGGCACTCGTCCTGACTGGAACCGAGCCAGTCCTGTCAGGCACCCTCATCTTCTTCGTGATGGTGGCGGGCCGGGCCGTCGCGCCCTTCGTGCAGATGGCGAACCTTCTGCAGGAATTCCACGAAGTTCGCGGCGCGGTCGCCATGGTCGGATCTGTGGTCAACGGTGCTCCGGAGCGGCCCGAGGGCTCGGTTGGCGTACGGCCGGTTATCAAGGGGCACCTCATCTTCTCTAATGTGAGGTTTCGCTATCCGGGAGCGACCGGCTACGCGCTCAACGGGGTCGAATTCGAAGCCAAGCAGGGGACTGTCGTCGGCGTCATGGGCCGTTCCGGATCCGGCAAGACGACAATTACCCGTCTGCTGCAAGGACTTAATCTCGACTACGAAGGCCTCATCAAGATCGATGGCGTCGATCTGAAGGAGATCGATCTCTACCATCTGAGATCCAATCTCGGCGTCGTGCTCCAGGACAATTTCCTCTTCCAAGGCACAATCCGCGAGAACATCATGGCGGCCAAGCCCGACGCCTCTCTCGAAGAGGTGATTGAGGCGGCGCGTCTGGCCGGTGCCGAAGAATTTATCGAGCGTCTTCCACGCGGCTACGACACGTTGATCACTGAGGGCTCGTCCAATTTGTCGGGCGGCCAGAAGCAGCGCATCGCGATTGCTCGGGCTCTGATACTCGATCCGGCGATCATGATCCTCGATGAAGCCACGAGCGCCCTTGATCCCGACAGCGAGGCCATCGTAAACGCCAATTTGCGTCGGATTGCGAAGGGGCGCACAGTCATTGTCATCTCGCACCGGCTAGCATCTCTTACGGATTGCGACCAAATCTTGGTCATGGAGCGCGGCCGCGTCGTGGACACTGGGGGTCATCAGGACCTTCTGGCGAACTCGGAAATCTATCGGCAGCTCTGGTTCCAGCAGAATCGCCACATTGGTGGGGCACATCGGAATGAAGTTCAGACTGAAGAAGCCTGACGCCAAGGAGCGCGACGCCGAGACGGCGATCGGTCACTTCCAGTCTCAGACCGCCGAGATCACGGAAGCGCCAGACCCGGTCTGGGCACGTGGCGCGGTTGCCCTGTTCGCGGCCATGGTCGGCGGCGCTATCCTGATGGCGGCAACTCTACACACCGAGCGCGTGGTGACTGCGCGCGGCATGGTCGTCTCCAAGACGCCCACCATCGTGGTCCAGCCGCTGGAGACCTCGGTCGTCGACAGCATCGAGGTGCAGCCCGGCCAGAAGGTCAAGAAGGGCCAAGTCCTGGCGCGCCTCAATCCGACCATCAGCGATGCCGACGTGGCGGCTCTGAAGCGACGCTCGACGAGCCTCAGCGCCCAGATCGCCCGTCTGGAGGCGGAAGTTTCGGGTAAGGACTTCGCTCCATCCAACAGCGACGAGTTCATCGAGCTGCAGACGGCGATCCACCGGCACCGCATGGCCGAGTTCAAAGCCAGCCTGTCGAACTTCGAGCAGCAGATCGCTGAAGCGAACAGTCAGATCGAGCAGAGTTCGCAAGAGAGCGACCTCCTTACCAAGCGCTTTGCCCTGCTCGGCGAGATCGTAGCCATGAAGGCGAAGCTGGAGAAGGCCTCCGCCGGCAGCCGGCTGAATTCGATCGAGGCGGTTGATAATCGCCTTTCCGTGGAGCGAGCCTTGGCAGAAGCCGACGGCGTGACGGCCGCAGCAAAGCACCGGCTTGAGGCCTTGCAGGCCGAGCGCGATACCTTCAAGGAGAAATGGCGGGCTGATACCGTCAATCAGCTGGTCACGGCGAGACAGGATTTCAGCGGCGTCACCGAAGAACTTGCCAAGGCGACCTACCGCCGCAATCTGGTGGCCCTGCGCTCGGTCAGCGACGCCGTAGTGCTCGATGTCGCTCCGGTCTCGGTCGGATCTGTCATCGAAGCGGCCAAGGAGGTATTCCGCCTGGTCCCGCTTGACGCCAAGCTTGAGCTGGAAGTCGAGATCAATGGCGCCGACCAGGGCTTCGTCGCCGTGGGGGACAAGGTCGAAATCAAGTTCGACGCCTATCCCTTCGGCGAACACGGTACCGCAAAGGGCGAGATCACGACAATTAGCCAGGACTCCTTCACGCGGTCCGAGGGACCGAATGCCGGCCAAGTGTTCTACCGCGCGCGGGTCGCAATAGAGAAGACCAATCTTCGGAACGTGCCGCCGGATTTCCGGCTCATTCCGGGCATGCCGGTCACCGCGGATATAGTCGTCGGCGACCACAGCATCCTCGCGGCACTCACCGGTGGCCTCACCGATGCGTTCTCGGACGGGTTGCGCGAGCCATGAGCGGGGTTCTCGGCAAGCTGTGCACGGCCGTCGGCTTCGACACGGACGATGCCAGTAAGCTGGCCAAGGCCCGCCGGCTCCTCGCCAAGGGCAAAGATGGCAAGGCCTCGCGGCTTTTCGTCGAGCTTGCCCGGGCGGGCGACGCCGAGGCCCAATTCGAACTTGCGCGCCTCTACCAAACCGGCCGAGGCGTCATTGGCAGCCCTCCGGACGCGGTTATGTGGCTGCGCCGTGCGGCCGAGCAGGACCACATTGACGCCCAGTACCTTCTTGCCGCTGTGCTGACCTATGGGGCCCGCATGCCGACGGAGATGGCTAACGACACCGCCGCCTATTCGGTGCTCTTTCCGAACGGGCTCGGTGTCGAGCCGGATCATACCGAGGCCCGGCGCTGGGCACTCCGCGCTGCCGAGAGGGGCCACGTCGAGGCGATGGCGCTCGCAGGCTATCTGTTTGCCGCCGGATGGGGCGGCGAGGCGGATCCTTCGACTGCGGCACACTGGTACGAGCGTGCGGCAACGCAGGATAACCCCCAGGCTCTGCTCGGCCTGGGAACGCTGCTTGCCGGTGGCTGGCTCGGCGAACCCGACCATCACCGGGCGAAGGAGCTCTACCGCCGCTCCGCCGAACTAGGCACGGCGACAGCCGCCCATTATCTCGGCCTCGAACATCTGTACGGCTTTGCCGCCAAGCGCGATGAGGCGGAGGCCGCCCGCTGGTTCCAGAAGGCGTCCGATCTCGGGCACAGCGACGCGCAGCGATGCCTCGGCCAGCTGTATCTGCACGGAATGGGCGTCGAGCGGAATATCTCCCTCGGGGAGACGCTGCTGCGCCGCTCCGCTCTCTTCGGCGACGCCGAGGCGATGGCACTGCTCGGCGATCTTCACCAGAACGGAACCCCCGATCGTCAGGCCAATCCGGTCGAGGCAGCTAACTGGTACAGAATGGGCGCCGAGCTCGGCCACCGGGCATCGCAGCGCCTGTACGGCCTCCTGTTCCTGACCGGCATCGGCGTTCCCAAGGATGCCGGTCTTGCCCGGACCTGGCTCACCCGCGCCGCCGACCAGGGCGACCCGGAAGCGCAGTACAGGCTCGGCGCGATGCTCACCGAAGGGATCGGGGGAGAGCAGGACTTCAAGGCCGCAGAGGCGCTGTTCAAGAGCGCGGCGAGCCAAGGCGTCACCAATGCGGTCTACAGCCTCGGCGTTCTCGCGCAGGGCGGCCTCGGCAGGATAAAGGACGCGCGCCAAGCCATGGAATGGTATCGGCAGGCGGCCGAGCAGGGAAGCGCCATGGCGAAGTTTCGGCTCGGCGCCGGCTATGCCGCCGGCGACGGCGTGCCACAGGACTACGACAAGGCGCTGGTCTGGACGCGGCAGGCCGCCGAGGCCGACATCGCCCTCGCCCAAGTCAACCTCGGCCGCTTCCTGATGCAAGGACTCGGATGCGATCCGGATTTCGCCGAGGCCGAACGCTGGCTGCGCAAGGCCGTCGACGCCGGCGAGGCGGTGGCCATGACAGCGCTCGGCGAGCTCTATGCGCACTGGCGTCCTGACCGGAACATGGAAGAAGGCCGGCATTGGCTTGCGCGCGGCGCGGCGGCTGGTGATCACCGGGCGGCAAGTCTGCTCTCCTCGATCTTTCCCGAGGCGTCTCCCCTTCCCCCTGACGTGCCCGAGCCAGCCGAAGGCGAGCCCAGCAGGGCTTGAGCGCGGCTAACTTCCCGTCCACGGCGTGGGCGCCAGAAACGTTGGGCGGCGCGGCCCTGGGCATGGATTCACGACTGCCGACCTTTCCATATCTTGGGCAAGAGGCACCAGTCTCGGGCTAGCCGGCGCTCTCGCTAGAGAGCCTCCCGCGCGAGGCGATCCCGGGTCTCGCGGCCCGTCACGGCATTCAAGTCCTAGATCCCTTCCCGCAGTTCCGCCTGTGCCGGCTCGCTTACCCTCTCGGAGATTGCTCATGTGGCCATTCACCTCGAAGAAGCTTACCCGCCCGAAGAACGTCGGATCTTACAGGCCGTCCCCCTCCGGACCCCGCTTGCGGGAAGAGGAGCTCGAGACGATCCGGCGCTTTCACGAGCTGTACTACCGGCGATGGAGCGAGGGCGGTCAGACAATCTCGGTCGGCTGGCTCGGTTACGAAACCCTGAAATGCCCGCTCGACCTGTGGATCTACCAGGAGCTGGTGATTTCCCAGAAGCCGGACGTCATCATCGAGACAGGTACGCGCTTCGGCGGCAGCGCGCGGTTCTTCGCCAGCCTCTGCGAGGAGATCGGCCACGGACATGTGGTGACGGTCGACATCGACCAGAGCCTCTCCGCGATCCGGCCCGCGCATGAGCGCATCACCTATCTCGACGGATCGAGTCTCGATCCAGATATCCGTGCCCGGATCGACGCGATCGTGGGCGACGAACGGTGCCTGATCGTGCTCGACAGCGATCACAGCTGCGACCATGTGCTTGCGGAACTTAAGTCCTACGCGCCACTGGTTCAGCCCGGCGGCTATCTGATCGTCGAGGACACCAACGTCAACGGTCATCCCGCCCTGCCCGACTTCGGCCCCGGTCCGATGGAGGCCGTCGATGCGTTTCTTGAGGAGAATGCCGATTTCGAGCCGGATCCGGACTGCGAACGCTTTCTGATGACGCTCAACCCGCGTGGCTATCTGCGACGCAAGGCATGATCCTTGAAGACCGATTCCCGGACATGGCGAATATCATTCGGGGCCACCACAATCTCGAACGCGCCTGCCGGATCATCCTCGGGCAGTTCGCCTTGCCGTCCGCTCCAGTGAACATGCTCGAAATCCTCACCAAAGAGCCCGGCGCGGAAGCCAGGCTCGGTTGATGTCGGATGCCGCTGCCAAATGTGATGGGTCTCGTGGAGGCGTACGAAGGCTCGCTTTGATCGAGCCAGACCAACCCGAGGATTTGAGCGATGTTTCTTCGTCTACTGACCATCTGCGCGATCATGGCGGCTGCGGCGACGCCGGCTTCTGCCGGATCGCAGGATTCGCCGCGCAGCCTCAAGCAGTTGATCGAGGGGGCACCGCAGAACAGCTTGCCCGAACCGCAGGTGCCGCAAAAGCGGGACGGCGCTCTGTTCGACCCTGAAACGCAGGACGTCCTGGTGATTGACGGGACCGGCCGTAGACTGGATCCGAATTTGGCGGGCGTTCGCCAAGCGCTGCGTCGTCTGAATGAGGCGGCCGAAGCGCTGGAGTCGTCACGAGAAGCGCTTCCCCAAGCCAAGTAGATGCCGTGAATATGAACCGCGCCGACTTTCCCGGAGACCTCAATTCCTGAGAGAATGGGGTCATCATGACGAAAGCGACATCGAAGAGATATTCGCCTGAGGTCCGGGAACGGGCGGTCCGAA
>NZ_JBFTEH010000028.1:0-12506 GCF_041027365.1 Jiella sp. M17.18
GTCGGCGTCACCTGGTGCCGGACCAGCACCTCGCGGCGGTGACCGAGCACCCGGACGACCCGCCGCCAGTTGTTGGCGGACCTGGCGGTGACGCCGCAGTGGGTCTTCACCGCTGCCTTCCAGTGCTTCGGGTCCGGGATGACGCTCGCCATCGCCTCGAAGGCCGCGCCGAGCTCGAACAGGTTGTCGGTCGTCTTGCGGCCGATCTCATGCACCGTGGCGATGCTGGTGTGGGCGATCTCGAGCGCTTCGGGCGGCAGCGCCTCGAGGTCGAACGGCACGGACGGCTCCTTCCTCTTCCTCCTTCCCTTCCCCTTCTTCGTCTGGCTCCCGGCCTTCGCGGACGCCTTCTTCTTCTTGCGGGCCTTCAGCTCCCTGGCCGCTCGCGACCCGGTGGTGGCCGCCGCCTGCGTCCTCACCTCTTCCGTCACCATCGTCTCCTTCACGCGCGCGAGGGGCGCGGGAGCGTCGCCCGCCTGCGCCGCCGCGCCCGGGGCGGTCCCGGCCTCGCTCATGTTGATCGCCGCGTCTTCGTAGTCCATCCTATGTACTCTCCTGCATGCGCCGCGCCAATCGCGACGCCAGACACCAGAATACATGGTATCGATGAAGCCGTCAAAAGTGGTGTCTGCAGTAATGCTTGATATTGTCTTGGCTATACAGCGCAATGTGGCGGCTAATCGCGCATAGACTGACCGCTTTAGACGCCGGCCTTCTTCCATCGGAACTATCTTGCTTGCAGATGTCGATTGTCCAACTTGCCTGCCCAGTTGCAGCGGCCCTTGACGCGGGGCGCCGGACAGGCATCTCGCTCGGAAGCGGCCAATCCGCAGGGCGGTGGAAGTCGTTTTTCTGCCCAGGACCGTATTCGGTCGGACCAGGAAGAAGAGCGGTGAGAGGGGCGCCCGGAATTTTTTTGTCGCGGCTGAAGAGGCGGTCCGGGAGCTGCTCTGGACGTGCTGCGCGATCCCACCCGTGCTGACGGCGTTTGCCGGCGTATCATCGGTCTCGAAGAGTGTATCGCCCGACTGCGGCCGCGCAACGCTGGCGGGCGTCGCTGAATCGCCTGGCTCGAGCCCTGTCACGCGAATGCGCAACCTGTCTCGGGTCATCTCGACCTGCCGGGACGTTGGCTTGCTTCACCCGCCCTGCCGGGGAGAGCCTACGCGCAACGGCGTTTGCTCCTGAATCGCAAAACTCGGGCTCGGTCACGCCTGCGGAGAGGTTGGTAACGCGGGCGCATGGCCCGGTAACGCCTGTCTGGACCGGGGGTAACGGGAATGCGCAACTCGAGACGAGGCAGAACAGCTTGCCCGCAATGCGCATCGAAGCGAGATAGAGCGCCGGCACGTCGGCGGTGATGGCGATCACCATGGATGAGCCCCGGATCATGTGCGTGCACGGTCCAGGGCTCCTGGTGCGCCAGGGGAGCACTGTCTCTTGGCTCAGTGGCGCCCCGTCTCGTCGAACGGGACACCGAGCCGATAGAAGCGTCCGAGGGTGCGGGCAAAGCCGAGGTCGGGCGCGATCAGCCAGAGATCGGAGGTGAGCGCGTGTCGCCCGTCCCGTATCACCGGATGCCCGTCCACGACGCCGGTCAGGCAGGGCACCGCACGGTGGCCGACGCGCCAGTCGTCCAGGCGTGGCGCCTTTGCCAGGTCACGCGGCGTCGGACGCCAACCCGCCTCGATCTGCTCGAGATCGGCGAGAAGGTCCCGCAGCCGCTCGACGACGGATCCGATATCCTCGATGGGCCCATGCGGAGGGATGTGCAGAACCATCAGACGCCGAACTCCTTGTCCCCGCTGTTGCCGAGAGGCTCCTGCGCGTGCGCTCCTCCCGCGCCACGGTCGCAGCGCTCCTGCGAAGACGCACTCTCCCTTCCATCGGCTTCATCGCCCGGCCGCGTCGTCGTTGCGGTGCGGGCAATAGCCTCGCCATCAATGCCATCCGGGTTGGCGGGACCGCCCTGCTTCGGCGTCGCCTCCCCTTCGAGCGTGGAGGGCGCGTCGTCTGGCGCGCCATGGAGGATTGCGGCAATCTCGCTGGCGTCGAGCGATCCTGCCGCCTGGAGCGCTTGGGCCAACCGAAGCAACAGTGGGCGATGCGCCTCGAGCGTCCTCTTCGCCAGCGCGGACGCGGCCTGAAGGCGCGTCTCCACGGCTTCGGCGAGCGGGCTCGCCCGCAGGAGCAGGCTTTGCGCCATGGCGGCGCTACGGTGAGTGAGCGGACGATCCCTGCCGAAGCCGAACTCCACTTCCATGGCAAGCGCGAGCTGCGTCGCCTGCGCCAGATCGCTCGAGTGATCGCCCCCGCTGCCGCTGGCGGCATTGCCGAGGAGCAGTTCCTCGGCCGCTCGGCCGCCGAGGATCGCGGCAAGATGCGCCGTCATCCAGCTCTCGTCCTGCTCCACGCTGAGATCATGGCGCGTGACGGCATAGCCGCCATGCTCATCCTCGATCGACAGGTCGAGGAGCGTGCCGAGCTTCAGGGCATGACGGATGACGGCATGCCCCGCCTCGTGGATCGCCATGCGGCGTCGAAGCTGCGGCGAAAGCTGCGGCTTCTCCGCGCCCAGCGCCGTCTGGAGATCGGAGAGGGTCAGGGCGCGTTTCTCGCGCCGGGCGCGGCCTCTCGCCTCGCGCACCAGCCGCTCGATGTCGGCGCCGGTACGCCCGACCGCCCCGCGCGAGAGGCGGTCGAGGATCGCCCTTTGCGCTGAGGTAGTGTCAGGGGGCGCGGGATCCCCAGGCTCCCCTCCAGCGACGAGCCGCTCGAGATCGGGGCCGAGATGGTGGGCGATGATCGCGGCAAGCGTCGCGCGGTCGGGCTTGGGGATCGCGATCCCGGTTTCCCAACGCCCGGAGCGCGTCAGCGCCGCATCCAGCGCCTCCGGGCGGTTCGTCGCGCCGACCACGATGACGCCCTCGGTCTTCACCGCCCCGTCCATCAGCTCCAGCATTCGGTTGACGATCGAGTTCCAGTAGTCCGCATAGTCCTTGGTGTCCGGCTGGCGCCGGCCAATGGCGTCGGCCTCGTCGATGAACAGGATGACCGGCGCCGACGCCTCGGCCGCCTCGAAGGCCGCCGACATGCGTCTCAGGACGCTGCCGAGATAGCCGGGCTCGAGCCAGACCTGCACCGAGGCGACATGCAGCGGGATCTGGAGCGTGTTGCAGAGCGCCCGCGCGAAGGTCGTCTTCCCCGTTCCGGGNCTGCCGAGATAGCCGGGCTCGAGCCAGACCTGCACCGAGGCGACATGCAGCGGGATCTGGAGCGAGTTGCAGAGCGCCCGCGCGAAGGTCGTCTTCCCCGTTCCGGGTGGACCCGACAGCAGCAGCCGAGTGCTCATCTCTCGCCACGAGATCTCGCCCGCCCGCCAGAGATCGAGGTCGGCCTTGAGGTCGAGCGCCCAGTCCTTGGCCTTGCCGTAGCCGGACAGATTCTCCACCGTCATGCTCGAGTCGGTACAGGACGGCTCGGGCTCGATGACGGTCGATCCCACATCCTGGCGATCGTCGCGCCTGTGATCGCTGCTGCGGGAGGTGCGGTTGCCCCCGCCCTTCGCCCTAGCCTGGACCGTTCGCGTGGAGTCCCGGATCGAGCCCTGCGTGCGTCCCAATGTTCGACTGGCGCCGAGATCCTCATCCTCGTCGTCGTCCTCGGCATCATCATCGTCATTCTCGGCGGCGTCCTCCGCCGCCCTGGCGCGAGCCGCCTCCGTCGCCGTTCTGCCGAGCTGCGTGAGCAGCGCCACGATGCGGCCGAGCGGCAGGCCGGCACGAATGCAGAGCGACAGATCCGCGAGCGGAAGGAGGTTCAGCTCGATGTCACGGGGAAGCTTTGCGAGCGCACGTTCGATCTCCTCCGCGGCGTGGCCCGTGATGATCGCGATCGTCTGCGCGACGATGGCCGCATCCAGCATGCCGCCAGCGAGGCAGTGGTGGGCGGCAAGGTGCAGGAGCGGTGGGAACGCGGGCTCTTCCGACAGGACGATCAGCGGATGACCGGATCGGGCGGCATAGGCGAGATGGTCGCCCAGATCATCTTCCCTGCCGCCGGACGCCTTGGCGTCCAGGACGATCTGGCCCGTCCTGTCGAGCGTCATCGTCAGAAGGCGCCAGGCCGGATCGTCGTCACCGGAGAATGGCCGCTTGGTGGAAAGCCGGATCCGGGTCAGTTCGACCGCCTCCACGCGACCCGGCAGGACGGCGCCGCTCTCGACGAGCTTGCAAGCGGTCTCCGCAAACCCGTCCACAAGGGCATGGATCGCCACGATCGCGCCCGGCATGCGGCAGAGACGCTCGAGTTCGGTCCGGTCCATTTTGCCCTTGGCCAAAGCCCGTTCGATCAGAAGCAGGGCCGCTACATTGCCGGCGTCGGTCTTCACCGCGCCCGGCGCCGATGCCAACAGTGGCAGTGCCGGACCGGGGTTCGAGACCGCAGCCGGTGCAGCGGACGGAGCCGGAGCCGAGGGAGCGGCAGCGGATGATGAGACGGCCGCGCCGACCGCGGCTGCGTCCCGGCTGCTCCGCTCCGGGTCTTCCCGTTCCTGACCGTTCCTCTTGCTGGAGAGAGGCCGCTGGGTCATCGGGCGCCCCTCCCCGGCATCGACCGCCCCTGGCCGCGCCGGGCAAGCCAGTCCAGCACGACCTGCGAGGTCGGCTCGCCCGACACGGCAAGCCGGCTGAGAGCGTCGCGGATCGGCATCGGTACACGGCCGATCTGCTTCACGCTCTGGATTGCCAGGCTGACGACCAGCGCGGCGTCGGGGAGCGGCAACGTGCCGGAGTCTGATCTTGTCTCACCGTGACGCCGCGCCCCGACGGAACGGGCGAGTTCGGTCAGCCGGTCATCGGTCACGAGCGGCCTGCCATGTGCGGAGCGCAGCGCCGAAGACAGAGCCGGGTGCGGCGTCTTGGGGGCCTTTGCGGCGCCGCGCAATGGGATTGGCGTCTTTTCCGGGCCGGAGGTCGGGCGGTGGTGATCATTTGAGGGAGACTTGGTCATGGATGAGCAGATCCTGCGCGCCCCGCCGCCCGGCAAAGCGGGTCAGCGATGGCACGGTCAAGAGAGGAAGAGAGAAGCTGGCGCTACCGTTTAACCGGCGGCGTCTCGGCAGGGGGTTCAGGCCGAGCTCATACGGCTAGCCGGGCACCCTCAGGCGTGAAGGCGGGGCTGCGCGAAGCCGAAGCGTATCAGCCGCTCGGATCGCGATGGCGCGCTGGCCGTCGATGCCGTCGCCGAGCTTCGGTTCGAACGACCGTGGAAATCATTTCCACGGGCCCCGGCACGGTCGGCTCCATCGTCAGCGCCAGCAATGGCGGGCGCCGGCGCGAACTCGTCCCCATCGCCGCAGTCGGCGCCGCGATCATCGTGCCCGGTCGTCGCGTCGCTCGCACCTCCCGACCGGGCCTCTTCCCGCGCCTCCGCCTCGACCAGCGGCCGGGCAAGCCGCAGCATCTCGGCCTCGATCAGCTCCTGCACGCGGGCGGCAAAGCGCTCGCGCATCAGCATCATCGCGGAAGCGGCGCCATCGACCTCCAGGAGATCGTCGATCTCGGCAAGGCTCCACAGGCCCGCCTCATGGTCGCTCGTGCCGCTCGAGCCGTCGACGATGGCAATGCCGACGCTGTCGACGGCGAGGCGCTTCTTCTCCTTGTAGAGCCAGTCCGGCAGGATCAGAGAGGCCGCCAGCATCCGCGTCTTCAACTCGCTCAGGCGGTGCGTGGCGAGATAGGAGGCAAGCGAGCGCTTCACATCGATGACCAGCGCCGAGCGGTAGCGCCGGTTCACCGTGACGATGTCCGGCGCATAGGTGCTGCGCGCCTTGGCATCGGCGTCAAGGGACAGCCCCTTCAGCGCACCCGAGCGGTTGTGCGCGACGGCTTCCAGCGCCGCGGGCGTCACCGGCAGGCGCACGCCGCCGCCCAGAACCACGAGATCCGGATTGCGACGCCCGATGGCGATCATCGCCTCCTCGAGAAGCCGTCCCTCCTGGAAGGAGACCGAGCGGATCAGCGCGGCGATGCCGATGAAGCTGCCGAGGATCGCGTCCGGCGCCGGAACGGCTGCGGCGACAAGCCCGACCGCCCTCAGGGCCAATGGGCCCAGCTCGTCCGCCATCGTCTCAGGATCGATCCGGCAGGGGTAGCGCCCGGCAAGGCAGGAAGTGGAAGCCGCGGAAGACGCACTGGCGTCGGAGAGCGGCGCCGCACCCGGCCGAGCCGGAGCGGAGTGGGAAGAACGGTTCATGGAAGTCCCTTCGAAGGGAGACGATCGACGTCGTGCCTTGCTCGGCAACGCAGGCGGCGAACCGACCGCGACGGCGAGCGGAGGTATGGCGAGTCCGTAGCGAGCAGGACTAGCCCCGCCCCGGGAACGGCTCGGATCGTCTCGGATGGAGGATGGAAAGCGGGTGGCGCGGTAGCGGACGCCTGTTCAGCAACCGCTCGGCGACGTCGCAGCGATCAGGCTGAGGGGATGACGCGGGCGTCCATCTGCCGGCGCAGGGCGCCCTGCATCGCTGCCAGAACTTTCCACGAAGGGACGAAGCGGATATGGATCGTCATAGCCCAAGACCTCTCAGACAGGTTGCGGGTCAGGCCCTCGTTCGGTGTTTGCCGCACCAGCGGGGGCCGTCTTTGTTGAAGGCAACGGCTCACCGCTGCCCGGACCCAAACCTGACGCCTTCAACCGCCGATCGCAAGGCGCCGGCGATGTCCGGACGCCAGCATGGTTAACATCGGGCTCGCAATGATCGGCAAGCGAGCAAACGGATTGCTTACCGCGGACCGCTAATAGCCTCTCCCTCACATATCGAATGCGGACTGCACGACCAGATGAACATCCTGCGCTTCCTCGACATCTCAACCGCGCACCTCACCAATGGCGATGTCGAGCTATTGGATAGCGGCGATGACCTGCCGATCGACAACATGGCCTATGAGCATGGCTGGATCGTCTCGACCGCTACGCTCATGGATGAGGAGACACGCGACGAGGTGGCCACGGAGTTGCGGACCGCAGGATTTTCGGAAGCGTTCATTGCTGCGGCAATCGCGGCCGGGAGAAATGAGTGCTGGCTCCTCCGCTTCGAGGCCGACGCAGACGTCGAGGAGAGCTTGCCCGTTGGCGGTTACGGCGGCATCGAATGATGCCGGCAGACGCGTTTCCCTTAGGAGTATATTTCGCCTGGCCGGGTGCGTGAAGTCAGCAATGCGCCCATGGCGGTCGTTCAGGCACGTTTCTCCTCCATCCAGAAGCGGACGTAGGGGCTCGTTCCGACGGCCGACAGCGATGCGCCCCCCACCGTTCCGTTTCCTTCGCAATGGTATAGGGTTGCAGCACACCCGGCGGGAGGCACAACCAGTGCATATCGAATTTTTGGAGATCGCCAATTTCCGAAAGTTGTTGTCGACGCGCGTCGACCTTTCGAACACGACTACGCTTTTCGTTGGAGCGAACAACAGCGGCAAGACATCAGCGATGCTCGCGCTACGCCGGTTTCTGTCGCCGCGTCGCTGTCCGTTCGAATTGCACGATTTCACGTTGTGCCATTGGCCCACGATCATTGCCTTGGGCGAGGCGTGGATAGCTGCCCGGAACGCGGAGGAAATCGTCGATCTAGTCATTGATCCCTGGGTTAGCGTATTGCCGACTTTGGACTTGTGGCTGCACGTCGAAGCGGGGGAGCTGCACCACGTTCGCGACCTCATCCCGACCTTGGATTGGGAAGGGGGCAGGCTCGGCGTCCGGCTGCGCTACGAGCCGAAGGACCTTGCGCTCTTGTACAAGGAGTACATGGGTGCGGTGAGCGATGCCGAGACGATGAGGGCGGCAGCCATCGCGGCCGCTGCGGCGGAGAATCCCGACGCTGATCCACCCGCTACTCCGCCTAAGCTGACGATCTGGCCCGAGAGTCTGATCGATTTCCTGAGCAAGCGTTTGTCAACGCACTTCACCATTCGGGCCTATTCGCTGGATCCGGGTCAGCTTGTCGCTCCTGCAAAATCTCTGGCGCGTCCGCAGGTCCTTCCGGGCGGTTCTCGGCCGATCGATGGCGACCCGCTGAGCGGCTTGATCCGCGTTCATGATATACCGGCGCAGAGGGGCTTCGGTGAGGAGCAGCAGGCTGCGGAGGATGATGATGCTCCCGCGGCGGCGAGCGGCAGTCGCCTGTCCGACCAGCTAAGAAGCTACTACGCCAAGCACCTCGACCCGACGAAGGGACCTGATCCGAAGGATCTTGGCGCTTTGCAGGCGATAGAGGCCGCCCAGGACGCGTTCGACAAGCGGCTGACGGAGAGTTTCAAGGCGGCGTTCACCGAGGTCGAGGGTATGGGTTATCCTGGCGTGACCGATCCGCGCCCGCGCGTTTCGACACGCTTGAAAGCTATCGACGGTCTCAACCACGCCGCGGCAATCAGCTTCGAGGTAGACGTCATTGCCGAGGACGGCGCGACGACGCCCGTGTTGCGGTTGCCTGAGGCAAATAACGGCCTCGGCTATCAAAACCTGATCTCGATGATATTCCGGTTGATGAGCTTTCGTGACGCCTGGATGCGTGTCGGGAAGGCGTCAACCGGCGCGTCAGTGACCACGACGGAGCCACTCCATCTCGTCTTAGTCGAGGAACCCGAAGCGCATTTGCACGCGCAGGTCCAGCAAGTCTTCATCAAGAAGGCTTATGCCGTGCTGCGTGCGCACGAGGACCTCGGTGACAGCCAAAAGCTGCGCACCCAATTGGTTGTTAGCACCCACTCGAGCCATGTCGCGCACGAGACGTCGTTCTCGTGCCTGCGCTATTTCCGGCGACTGCCTGCGGGTATGGCCGCGAAAGTGCCAGTCTCCACCGTTATCAATCTGTCGGAGGTTTTTGGTCCGGGAAGCGAAACCGAGCGTTTCGTGACTCGATATCTTCGGGCACAGCACGCGGATCTGTTCTTCGCCGACGCGGCCATTTTGGTGGAAGGACCGGCGGAACGCATGCTCGTCCCCAATTTCATCCGTGCGCACTACGACGAGCTCAACCAGTGCTACATCACTTTGCTTGAGATCGGCGGAAGCCACGCGCACCGTCTCAAGCCTTTGATTGATCACCTCGGTTTACTGACCCTGATCATCACCGACCTGGATACTCTGGATGGAACGGGCGGCGCCTCCGTCCAACCCGCGAAAGGCGCTGGCCAGAAAACCAACAATGCGACGCTGAAGACATGGGTGCCAAAGCTCGACGACGTTGATGAGCTCATGCGAGCTGATGCCGGCACGAAGACGCTGCATGAGGACGACGACCCGCTATTCGCTGTACGGGCCGCCTATCAGATCCCTTTGGGTGTGACGTCGCCAGGTATCGTGGGACCGGAGGTCGCATATCCGTATACGTTTGAGGATGCGCTGGCGTTCGAGAACCTCAGCGTTTTCTCTGAACTGGATGGCACCGGCCTGGTCCGTAAGTTTCGCGATGCGATCGCGAATGGTGGCGGGGCAGCCGCGATCGGCGAGCAAATGTACCTCGCCCTCAAGAACGGCAAGAAGGCCGAGTTTGCGCTTGACGTGATGGAGGTTGAGAACTTCGACACGATCATCGTGCCGCGATACATTGAGGAGGGCCTTGAGTGGCTACTCGCTCAACTCAAGAAAAAGCAGGTTGAGATTCTGCCTCTGGTTAAGGAGGCGCCGCCCAAGGAAGAGGTCGAGGTTAACCCGCCGGTCGAAGAGCATGTCGTCGCAGAAATCGAAGGGGCCGACGCATGAGCGCGGTTGACGACAAATTTGATTCCGAAGCCGATGAAGCGATCCTCGCCTGCCTGAACATTGAGAAGCCGAGGAGCTTCTTTCTCTACGCTGGCGCCGGATCGGGCAAGACGCGGTCGCTCGTTGAGGCGATCCGAATGGTGTGTAAGGAGCAGGGCCGGCGGTTATCGCTATCCGGTCAGAAGATCGGGGTGATCACTTACACCAATGCCGCCTGCGACGAGATCAAGCAACGGCTCGAGTTCGATCCTCGCGTGGAGGTGTCGACCATTCACGCGTTCGCGTGGTCGCTGATTGCTGGCTATGACGGGGATATTCGGGGATGGCTGTCGACCAGGCTTCTTGCGGATATCGCCGAACTGGAAGAAGCACAGGCGAAGGGGCGGGCAAACAGCAAAGCCGCGTCGGACCGCGCTCGCTCGATAGAAAGCAAACGGCGTCGCCGCGAGAACCTCGCCGAAATTACGCGATTCGTTTACAGCCCCACCGGCGACAACCGGACTCGGGACTCTCTGAGCCACGCAGAGGTCATAGCTATGACCGCCGATTTTCTCAGTGCAAAGCCTGGTTTGCGCCGGCTGCTAGTGACCCGCTTCCCCATCCTGCTGATCGACGAGAGCCAGGATACGAGCCGGAGGCTCATGGACGCGCTGCTTGATGTTGAGGCGGGATACCGCGAGGCGTTTTGCCTGGGACTTTTCGGTGACACGATGCAACGTATCTACGCCGACGGTAAGGAGCGTTTAGCGGAGGCGATCCCGCAGGCCTGGGCCAGGCCGAGGAAGCGAATGAACCATCGTTGCCCCACACGGGTCATCAGGCTCATTAACAAAATTAGACGAGATGAGGATGGAGAGGAACAGCAGCCGCGCAGCGATGCGGAGCAGGGCGTTGTTCGGCTGTTCGTCATCTCACAGGCGATAGCTGACAAGAGCGCGGCTGAGGCCACCGTCGCTGCACGAATGGCGGAGATCACCGGCGATCCGAGTTGGGCGGAGGGAGCCGAAGCAGTCAAGACGCTGGCGCTGGAGCACCTGATGTCCGCGCGCCGCTTTGGCTTCGAACAGTTCTTCGAGCCGCTCTATGCGGTCGAGCGCATCCGCACGAGCTTTCTGCAAGGGACAGGCGCGGGCATCGGACTCTTCACCCGAGAGATATTGCCGCTGGTCGCGGCCCTGCGCGCGGGAGATCGATTTGCCGTCGCAGCAGTCGTTCGGCGCACATCGCCACTCCTCGAGCGCAAAGCGCTTGAAGCTGCCGGCGAGAAGCAGGTCGACATTCTCAGCAAGGTCAAGGATGCCTGCGATGGCCTGCTCGCCCTGGTGAACAAGGATGAGAAGCCAACCGCACGCTCGGTCTTGCGCTATGTCGCCGAAACGAACCTCTTCACGATCCCCGAGGTGCTGGTCCCGTTTTCCGCCGCCGATGCCGTCGCCGCGGAAGGCGAGATTGGCGCCGCCGGTGACGCTGGCGACCAGGAAGAGGAAGTCGATGTCAAAAGCGAGTTGGGCGGTTGGCGGTTGGCACTTGAGGCGCCCTTCGACCAGATCGAGCGATATGATCGCTACGTTCGTGGCGTCTCGCAGTTCGACACACACCAGGGGGTAAAAGGGCTGGAATTTCCAAGGGTAATGGTTGTCGTTAGCGACGATGAAGCCCGTGGCTTCATGTTCGCCTATGACAAGCTTTTCGCGACGAAGGCGAAGAGCAAGACGGATCTTGAGAATGAAGCGGCCGGGAAGGAGACGACCATCGATCGGACGCGGCGACTATTTTACGTGACCTGCAGCCGCGCCGAGCAAAGCCTCGCCGTCGTCTACTACACTGCTGATCCGACGCTGGCACGCGACGCGATGATACGGCAGGAGTGGTTCGAGCCAGGCGAGATAGAACTAATCGCCTAGAAACCGGGGAGTGGTCCTGCGGGAGGTCGACTTTGCGCACCGTTAAACTAGGCTGGAGAGCCTAGGCCCGGCAAGCCTTGGGATGAAAGCCGTAGTGCCGGGCCAGATCGATGAGCGAACGGTTGTAGACGATGCCGCCGACTTCAGCTTCGCCGAGAACGGCCGTCTTCATGCGGTCGTAGAGGATCTCCTAAGGAGCGCCGCCGAGCGCCTCGAAGGCGGCGACATGGCAGCGCAGCACCGTCGCCAGGTCCTGATGGACGACGAAGCGGGCCCAGATCCGCCGGCTGTAGCCGAGTACCAAGGAGAACAGCCAGACGATCCTCGGCATCGACGGCTCGTCGGTGAAGACGGCATGGAAACGGGCGAAATCCACTTGCGCCTGCTGACCGGGCGGCGTCCCGAAGCGGACTGTCATTCGGCTCCGCGCGATGACCCCACCCGCTCGAACATGATCAGTGGCTTACCGTGCCGATCGGCGTCGAGACCCCACGCCGATGCACAGACGACGGCGATGAACAGCTCGGCCTCGCGGATCTCTCCTGTCCGGGGATCCGCGATGGCGATCTTCTTGCCGGAATAGTCGACGAAGACCTTGTCGCCGGCCACGTGCTCCTGGCGCATCGTCGGCGAGAGCCGACGCTCGAAGCTGCGGAACAGTTCGCAGAAGCGGCTGTAGCCGTAGCCGGCGGGATGAACGGCGCGGTACTCGTCCCAGAGGATCTGCAGCGTATTCCTACGGCGTGAGCCGCCTTGCGGGCTGGGGGTGAGATCGTTGTTTTGCGGCGTGGTGTGGTGACCACGGAGCAAGCAATGAGGATATCCACGTGACCTACCATAGGA
>NZ_JBFTEH010000029.1:0-9720 GCF_041027365.1 Jiella sp. M17.18
CTCGCGCACGACATTCCGGTAACTCGTCGATAGCTTAACTCGAAAGGCGCAAGCCCCAGATTGCCGCTGAAGCGAGAAAAAGTTCTTCACCGCGGTCCACGCCGGATGCGTACCCTGCTTCTCGGAGATCTCCGCCTGGAGAAGGTCGCCGACGACACGGCTCGGCTCAACGTCACGAGCAACCCTCGAACAGACAGTGTAGGGCAAGCCGCCCGGCCAGACGGACATACGGTCTTACCGTGCTCTAACGGCGAATTGAGCTTTTACAGCGATGGTCGTCGGTGTCAGGGCAGCACGCGATAGGGAGCAAAGCCGAGCAGCGCGCGGCGTAGCTGGGAGGTCGCTTCGTCCCAGGAAACCACAGTCCCGCCGTTCACCGTCTGGCGCCCCCCACGCGTCAGCGTCTCCACGTGCTCGATCCAGAGGTCGACATCGTTCAAGCCGGCATAAAGGGCCGCATCGCCGCCGACCTCCCTGAGCACCGGAATGTCGCTCGCCACCACCGGCAGACGAGCCCGTATCGCCTCGGCGACCGGAAGCCCATACCCTTCATAAAGCGACGGAAATAACAGCACATGTGCCTCGGCATAGGCGTGCGCCAAATCGGCGTCGCTAGACTTCTCGATCCAGTGCAGTCGCTTGCCGTATTCCGCATGGCCGCGGATGCGGTCGTCCAGTTCGTCCACATGCCATCCGCGTTTGCCCAGAAGAACGAGACGAACGGGAGAGCCAGTCGCCCAGAGCCGTTCCATGACGTCGAGTGCGAAGCCGTGACGCTTGCGCACCTCGACGGTTCCCACCATGAGGGCGCAGGGTGCCCCCTTGAAGGCCCGCGACACCTCCGCTCCGGCGACGCCGGCGACGGACAGGTTAGAGCCGAGATGAAACCAGTTGATCTGTAGGTTCGGCCGATGCGGGAGGCGCGTGCGCTCAAGATGGGCGGCCACCTCGTCGGCCACCGCCCGCGAGATGCAGACGAAGCTGTCGCTTTCCTCCGCCGCGCGTTGCAACCATCTCTTGAAGACAGGCGGCAGTGCCTCGCCGGTCAATTCGGGATAGTGCAGCGGCACTAGATCATAGACGCAAGTGTGGACTGTGCCGCCCTCCTTGCGCACGGCCTCAAAGAGCGGCGCGTAGTCGTCATACTCAAACCAACTCGAATCGAGCATCAGCAGGCGGTCGTTCGGCCGCACCGTCAGAGGGCTGTCGATTCCAGCCGGCGGAGCCACGTCCTCCAGTTCAAGGGCAAAGGCGTCGGCGGTCCGGAACAGGCCGTCCGTGTCGCGCACGAAGGCCTGGACGTTGAAGCCTTCACTTTCCAGAGCGCGGTAGCTCGCCCGGGTCACCTCGCGCACGACCCGCTGAATTCCGGTCTGCAGCTTCGAGTGATAAGTATGTGAGATATCAATCAGGAGGCGCGATTCCACATTCAGTCGCTGGACCAAGGCAGGGGCGAGGCTCTCGGCGAGCGTGGCGGCCTCTTGCGTCTGTCCCGCTGGTGCGTCCTGCGGCTCCAGCACACTCAGATGCTCGGCCAGGGCGGCGAGTGCCCGTCGATCCGATCCATAGCGGCGCGCCCGCCGGATGATCGCCGTATAGGCGGCGCTCGCCGTTTCATGGGAATGATGGATTTCCACATGCTGTCGCGCGCGCGTCTCAGCCGCTTGGCGCTCTTCGGCCGTCTGGCGCCTCACGGCATCAAGAGCGGCAGCTATTTCAGCCGCGTCCGGCTGCTCCGCAACCTTGGTGACGACGTCGTCCGGATAGTAGGCGAAATCGGCGAAGCTGTTGACGATCACCTGCTTTCCGCAACCCATCAACTGCAGGACCGCCGCCGAGGTCTCGCCACGCGTGGTGCTGCGCAGTTGCACGGCGACGTCGCAGGCCTCTGCGTAGTCGCCGAAGGTCTCGGCGGGGAGATGGCCCGTCAGGCTCACTCGGCCATTGGTCTGGGCGATGCGGGCCCGCAGACGCGCGGTCCAATGGTTTTCGAGGGCGTCGCCCGCCAGCACCAGGCGCACGTTGGCCTCGCCGGCGGCGAAACGCTCGAAGCCTTCAAGGACCGTGTCGATCTTCTTGGTCGGCCCGACCATGCCCAAGGACACCACAATAAAATTGTCCGGATCGATGCCCAACCGCTCGCGAGCCGCGGCGCGCCGCGCGGAACCATAGGTTGGCGGAAAGGAACGAGGCTGACGCACGACTTCGATCTTGTCGCTCAGCTGCGGGTAGAAACGCTCGACCATCTCCTTGGCGAAGCGCGAATGGACGATGNCGGAAAGGAACGAGGCTGACGCACGACTTCGATCTTGTCGCTCAGCTGCGGGTAGAAACGCTCGACCATCTCCTTGGCGAAGCGCGAATGGACGATGACGGCGTCGGCAGCGGCGATTTCCGGTCCGCTGACCGGCCATTCATTGATCGCCGCATCCGTGCCCCTATTACGCAGCGTCGCGAGGCCGGGGGCGCCATGGCCCAGCAGCGCACGCTCGAATAGGCCGGCGCGACCTTCATGCATGTCGAGCCAAGCCTTCAGATTGCTGAGGAAGACGTCGTGAAGCACCATGACGCCACCGGTTTGCGGCAGAAGGGAAAGCATCTCGGTGTGAAAGGTCGAGTTGCCCACCTGATAGACGATGGTGTCGAACGCGGGCCAGGCCTCGGCAAGCTCACCTACCGACCTGACCAGGCAGCCAGCCGTTTCAGTCGTCTCCCGCGAGTGATCAGCGAGAAACAGTTCGACGTCGTTTTCCCTGACCAACTTGCGCAGCAGATCCGCTGAATAGTCGGCGATGCCGCTGCGGGCCGGAGGCATCGGGCTTGTCATGGCGATGCGCGGACGGAATCCGCGCTCGGCGGCATCGCGCTCCTCCAGACGCTGTACGTATGTTTCGTAGACCCGCTCCGCCGACCTCGTCCAAGAAAAGGCCGGGGCACGCTTCAGGCTGTAGGCTCGGAGCTCGGCTAGGCGCTCCGCATCGGCGAGCGTTGCGGCCATCTTATCGGCAATAGAGCGGGGATCGTCGGCGGTAAACAGAAGATCGGCACGGCCCACCACTTCGGGCAGGCTCGAATTGTCTCCTGCCAGAACCGGCGCACCACAAGACATGGCTTCGAGCAGCGGCAGGCCGAAGCCTTCGTAGACGGAGGGAAAGACAAAGAGCATGGCGAGATTGTAGAGAAGGACCAAATCGTCGTCGCTGACGTAGCCCGTCAGCACGACCGCTCGGGGATCAAGCCCCCTCTGCCGGGCGCGATCCCTCAAAGCGGTCTCCGTCGCGCGATCCAGACCGCAGACGATCGCTAGCTGCAGACCATCCCGCAGCGCCGCCGGCAGAAGCGCGAAGGCGTCAATGGCGCCCGTGAGGTTCTTGCGGTGGTCGGCGCCACCCGTATAGAGCACGAAAGGCTTTGTCAGATGCAGCCGGCCCGCGACGGCGGCACGCTCCGCTTCCGCCTCAACGAGTGGTCGGAAGCGCGCATCTACGGCCGCCGAGATGTTGAGAACCTTGTCGCGATCGATGCCAAGACGGTCGACCAGATCGCGCCAAGTCGCCTCGGAAATGGCGAACAGCAGATCGAAATCGGCGTAGTGCGCGATCGCAGCCCTGTACCAGGCGTCGAAGGAAGGATCGGTTAAATACTTATCGGCGAAGAGCAGCGGAATCAGGTCATAGACCGTCGCCGCGCGGATCGCACCCGGCACCACGTCGCGCGGATAGGTTGACAGGGCGGCTCCCTCCTCGTAGCCCTCGACCAGGCTAGAGACATGGATGAAATCGGGCTTCAGCCCGTTGGCGGCGCCGGCTGCCGCCAGGCCACGGACCCGCGATTGAACCGCGACCGGTCCCTGCAGCGGATCGCCTGCCGGCAGCTCCCGAAACGCCACAGGCGAGGGGCTATCGGCGAAGGCCTCGCGCAGTTCCGTACAGGCTTCCGGAAAGGCGCCGTTGATCAGCGCCGTTACCTCGAAACGATCACTGTCGCGGGCATTGAGTTCCAGAAACGCACGGGTCAAAGCGAGCGAGTAGCGTCCAATGCCACGGTGGCGAGCGTTGCGTGTTTGGCATCCTTGGAGATCGAAGAGGAGTCTTGGCTTCATGGGCGGCATCTTCGGTTCATACTCGGGACTGGACTCGGCAAGGAAACCGCGCGGGACGAAGCAAGAGAATTATCGCTTTCTGAGGGAGGCCTTCAGGACGACGCGACGGGCGAGCTCCTTGGCAGCGAAGTTCAGCTCGCTCTGCAGAGAGACGGGCGGCAGAGCCCCCACCCCTGGCTGACCGAACAAACGACCAAAGATCCGGCGCTTGATGCGGCGGGCCAAGTTCAACGGGCGGCGCAGAAAGACCACCAGCCGCCAGCCGCGACTGCGCTCCATCGTCGCCAGATGGTCGCGCACCTGCTGCAGCACCGCGTGAAGGCGGTGTTCCTCGGCTGCCGCGGCCTTCTTCTGCTCGTCGAGGCGATTCTGACGATCAACGATTTCCTGTTCCAACACTTCGGCGTTGGCTGCGGCGTCCCGTCGTTCCTGTTCAAGCTGCCGTTCCAGGGCCATGGCATGGGCTGCGGCGTCCCGCCGTTCCTGTTCAAGCTGCCGTTCCAGGGCCATGGCATGGGCTGCGGCATCCTGGCGTTCCCGTTCTATCTGCCGCAACAGCTCGTCGTAGCTCTCATGGGCATTCGTCAGAGCGTTGCGCAGATCGACGGTGTAGGCCGTTTCGTAGCCGTCGAAGACGTTAGCCGGTCGGGCGAGCCGGTCGATAAGGTCGGCGTGCTCTTCAGCCACGTAGTAGCGGCTGACGCCGTCGAAGAAGGCGAAGCGGTAGCCGTTCGCCAGAACCCGCGGCTCCCACTTCTCGTGGGTGGGCGTATCCTGGCTCGGGAGGGTGGCCTCGATGACCAGGATCCACGGGCGCACGGCTTCGAGATCGGTGCCTGCCAGCACGTTGTCCTCGAAGCCCTCCACGTCGATCTTGAGAAAATGGATCGGGCGGTCCGAAAACTCCTTCAGAAGGTCACGCAAGGTCACCACCGGAACGGTGGTTTCTCGGATCTGACGTCCAGCGGCCCGATGAGTTTTCGCGATCTCTGGATCGAGGGTAGACAGACCCGTCTCGTCAATGACGTAGCAGGGCAGCTCCCCCGCCACGTCACCAGCAGCCGCTAGAATATTGCGGTCGCGAGGGCGCTCTTCGGAGAGGCGCCGGTGAAACTCCTCCACCGGCTCAAGGTTGAACCCCGACCAGCCTCGGTCGTAGAAAGCCTTGGTGACAGAGTCCTGCGTTGGATCGCAAGCCCCCACATCCACATAGGTCCCGTTCCAGACGTGCTTCAGCGCACGATAGAGGATGACGTCTTCGAAATTCTGCGCGTAAGAAACAAAAGTCATATCCGCGGAGAAACCCTATCCAGTCACGGCGCGTCTGAGCCGGGTCAGAACTTCACCATTCCGGAGCTGACACGGTCGTAATCGGCTCGAGCCATCATCGTGGCCAAAGCTTTTACATCCGTGGTCGCTTGCCAACCGAGACGTGTCCGCGCCTTGGCGGAATTGCCCAGCAGTAAATCGACCTCGGCGGGCCGGTAGAAGGCCGGATTGACCGCAACAAGGCGCTTGCCGGTCTTGCGGTTGAAGCCTTCCTCAGCCTCGGCCTCGCCCTTCCACTCGATGTCCAGGTCAAGAGCGGCGCCGGCAGCTTCGACGAAGCTGCGCACCGTCGTCGTCACGCCAGTCGCCAGGACGTAGTCGTCAGCCTCCGACTGCTGTAACATCCGCCACATGCCCTCAACATAGTCGCCGGCAAAGCCCCAGTCGCGCTGGGCAGACAGATTGCCGAGTTCGAGAAGCTTCTGCTTGCCCTGAGCGATGCGCGCCAGAGCGAGCGTGATCTTGCGGGTGACGAACTCGGCACCCCGCAGCGGGCTCTCATGGTTGAAGAGGATGCCCGAGGAGGCATGAACGCCGAAGGATTCCCGATAGTTAACTGTGATGCCGTGACCATAGAGCTTGGCCACCCCATAGGGGCTGCGCGGGTAGAAGGGAGTTCGCTCGTCCTGGGGTACCGCCTGCACGAGGCCGAACATTTCCGAGGTCGAGGCCTGGTAGAAGCGCGTCTGCGGCGAGTAGGTGCGAATGCCTTCGAGGACGCGGCAGACGCCGACAGCGTCCACATCGGCCGTGTAGAGCGGCTGATCCCAGGAGGAGCCGACGAAGCTCTGAGCAGCGAGGTTGTAGAATTCGTCAGGCTTCGTGCGTTCGAGCGTCCTCAGGATCGACGGCAATTCGGAGAGATCGAAATAGACGAGTTCGACCTCTCCTTCGATCCCCAGTTCCGCCAGCCGATGGGGAAGGGAATTCGAAGTCCGCCGCAGGCCACCATAGACCTTGTAACCCTTCTCCACGAGAAGCTTTGCCAGGTAGGCCCCATCCTGGCCGGTCACACCGGTGACAAAAGCGGTCTTGCTCATCTGCTGTGTACCTTTTCCATCAGCTGCCGGGGTGCATCAACACCAGCCGCCGAATGCAGTCAAGGCGCGCCCTTCTTACGCAAAATAGCGTCGAACAGCGCGCCGAAATAGGGCTTGTTCCAAGTACAGAGCCTCTATGACCGAGCGTAGTCGTCCTCGAGGCGAACGATGTCGTCCTCGCCGGTATAGCTGCCAACCTGGACCTCGATGAGCTTCAGGTCGATCTTGCCAGGGTTGTGCAGGCGGTGGACGCAGCCGATCGGCAGATAGGCCGCCTCGTTCTCGTGATAAACCTTCACTGTTGCGTCGATTGTCACCTCGGCCGTGCCTTGCACCACCACCCAGTGTTCGGCCCGGTGGTAATGGCGCTGCAGCGACAGCTTCGCTCCGGGCTTGACCATGATGTGCTTCACTTGGAAGCGCGGACCGATGTCGATGCGCTGATACCAGCCCCAGGGACGATGAATGCGCGAATGGGCGCTCGCCTCGGCAAAGCCATCACGCTTCAGCTCCGTCACCAGCGTCTTCACCTTCGCCGCCTGGTCCATGTGGGCGACGAGCACCGCGTCGCGCGTCGTCACCACCACCACCCGCTCCAGGCCGACGACGGCGGTGAGGATCTCGTCCGAGGCGACGTAGCTGCCCGTCGTGCCGAGCACCTTTACCGGTCCTTCCAGGACGTTGCCGTCGGCATCCGCTGACTTAATTGCATGCAGCGCGTCCCAGGAGCCGACGTCCGACCAGCTGAAGCCAGCGGCGATCACCCCGCCATGACGCGTCTTCTCCATCACCGCATAGTCGACGGAGAGCGCCGGCGCCGCGGCGAAGGCCGTCTCGCCCAGCCGGATGAAGTCGAGATCGTGGCGGCTCTCCTCGACGGCCTGGCGCGCTGCCTCAAGGATCGCCGGGGCAAAGGCCTCCATCTCGCTGATCATCCGGCTGGCGGCGAAACAGAAATTGCCGCTGTTCCAGAGATAGCCCTGCTCGATATAACGCTCGGCCGTCTCGCGGTCAGGCTTTTCAACGAAGCGCTCCAGCGCGAGGGCCGACGGGCCGAGGCGCTCGGCGCCCGGCTGCACATAGCCGTAGGCGCTGGACGGCTCCGTCGGCTTAATGCCGAGGGTCATGATGTGCCCAGCCGCGGCGAGTTTGGCCGCCCGCTCGCAGTCGGCGACGAAGAGATCGGTCTCGGGGATGACGTGGTCGGCTGCCAGGACTAGGCAGATCGCCTTCTCGCCCTCCTGCCGCTCGGCCAGAAGCGCGCCGACGGCCACCGCCGGGCCACTGTCGCGGCGCACCGGCTCCAGAACGATCTCGGCCTCCAGCCCCAATGCAGCGATCTGCTCGCCGCAGGTGAAGCGGAATTCGTTGTTGGTCACGACGATCGGCTTGGAAAAGGATGGACCCGACACCCGCATTAGCGTCGCCTGGAAGGTGGAAAGTCCCCCGAGGAGCGTGGCGAACTGCTTGGGCATGGTCTCGCGAGACACCGGCCAGAGCCGGACCCCTGCGCCGCCCGCCATGATGATGGGTGTGATCGGCATGCTCGTCTTTCAGGCAGTGTTGGCGTTTCTGCACAGAGGCCGTAGTCTGGCCGCCCGCCTACATCAAGGCCCCCAGGCGCTCCTCCATCATTTTGCCTACTCTTTCACGACTGTATTTGCGTCGCACAGCCTCGCGCGCAACATTTATTTTCTTCTTTTGATCCATGTCGCTCAGGACAAGCTCTCTCATGACACGCGCTGCGGCTTCGACATCTGGCTCGGCCCAGAACTGCCCTTCCGCCCCGGGATATTCATGACGCATGATCGGTCGTAGCCGATAGGGAATGGGATATCCCGTCTCCGAATTAAGAAAGTCGGTGTTGCCGGAAAAGTCGGTCGCCACGACCAGACGCTCTAGGGCCATGGCCTCCGCCATGCCCAAACCAAAACCTTCCGCACGATGCAAAGACACATAGACGTCCGCAGTCGCGATGAGATCTAGCATCGCCTCCCGATCCAGATGAGCGTGGATGACGTGGATGCGGGGATCGCGGCGGGCGGCTGTGGCGATGGCGTCTCGAGCTTGCGGAAAGAGGTCTGCTTGGCCGTTCGTTTTCACCACCAGGTCGACAGGGATCTCGCGATCGGGAAAGGCGGTTGCAAAGGCGTCCAGAACGGCGAGCGGGTTCTTTCGATAGGGCGAAGAATTGTAGTCGAAGCTGAACAGAAAGACGAAGCGGCTGGTCGAAAGTCCAAAACGCCGGCGGTCTACGGCTCGTGGCTGCAAATTGTCTACCACCGGCGGAATCACGTGGATCGCTCCCTCGAAGATTGGTGCGAAGGCATCTGCTATGAACTGGGTCGGTGCCCAGATCTCGTCGATAATTGCCAGCGTCTCCCGCCATTCCTTCGGGGCTTGCGGCAGTTCCCAATAGGTGCGGAGAATATTGTACGACCGCTCGTAACGGGCCGGACCGAGACCATCCCAAGCGGTGGAAAGCTGATCGACCGAGACTTCGATCACGTTTACTGCGTAAGCGCCCTGTCGATCATACAGCTCCGGCATGAACGGCCCGATCATCCGCTTCTCGATACCCTTCTCGATCGGTTGGATCGCGAAAGGAATGTCGAGGAATCTTGCTGCTTCGAGATCGGCCCGGAACGCTTGCCCGAGCCCAAGTGCCCCCTGCGCATAGCCGATGAAGAGCACACCGGGTTGCAAGGGCAGCTCGCCCAAGTCCTCGTTCGAGTAGGGTACCGCCGGCGGCGTGACGAGCCAAGTACTCAGACTTATGATGCTGCGCTCCAGACGTGGGCGTAATCCTTGCCAGAGCGTGGCGATCGTCGCCCGCCATCCGGCATCTTCGAGAAGATCGCCGACGAAGAGCGAGACCCGGCCGGATCGGCGAAGCCCCGCCACCAACAGTCTGGTTAACTTGCTGCTTCGCATAAGCACTCGGGAACTGGTGTTTCCACCTCCCGATACGTGCTCTCGACCGATCTCGCTAGCCCCCGATCAGCCGTCAAGCTTGGACCAGTCGATGTCCAGGCTGTCGCTCATGCTGATCTGGCTCGAATGCGTGCGGGCTTCCGCTTCGGCCGCCGCCGCATACTTGACGTGGGCCGTCATCAGCGAACCAAGCTTGCTCATGTTGAACCGCGCCGACTTTCCCGGAGACCTCAATTCCTGAGAGAATGGGGTCATCATGACGAAAGCGACATCGAAGAGATATTCGCCTGAGGTCCGGGAACGGGCGGTCCGAAT
>NZ_JBFTEH010000003.1:0-512495 GCF_041027365.1 Jiella sp. M17.18
AATCCGGAAAGGATACCGGTCCAGCAGAGCCGCAGACTTACCGCCGCCCACGCTTCTCTTTCTTCTCTCATATCACAATGTCAAATAACACGCCGACATCAGTCGGCGGTGGGTTTCATCAGGCAAAAGCCTGTCGTTACCCGAGAGTGGGTCGCTTCACAGCGGCACTCGAATGATACAGACAAAGGCGGCGCGAAGCCGAACCGGTCGATCTTTTCAGTTCGATCCGGTTCGTTTGGCGCTCCGTCCGGAGCGCCCCGGCGCCACCGCCGTCGTCGATGAGCGGCATATAGGGGGAAGCCGGATCGCCTGTCAACGGCCTTGTTCGCAAAAACTTCAAAAACCTCGGCAGGCAGCGCCGCCGGGCCTCTGCGGACGGCTGGAGATGCGGGATAAGTTCAAGATCAATCAATGAGTTGGGCGGTGGCTTCGTGGCTTGCGGCGGACGGCCCTGCCGGCCCCGATGCGCCGGCGTCGCGGCCGAAGCGTCGCTTCCGGCCCTGGCAAGGCGGCAGAAATTCCGGCGGCCGCGCCGTGCCGAGAACTCCGGCCGAAGCCTGTTCTCCGGCTGACGTTCCCGGCGAGCGGCAGGTTCGGGGACCGGCCTCTCGGCCGCCGCGCAAGGCGTGTCGAGCCCCCCGGCCGGATTTTCGCGAGGGATCGGATATTTCGCGCTCGCGCGTCGCGCGCGTCGTGCGATACCGCTTCAGGACAGAGGGGCTCGGCGCCGCCGCGGTGCGCCGAACGGCTTGCTGTCCGACGGATCGGTCGGCCAAAAGCGGGCAACCTGCCGTCGACCCCTATGGATCGCGGCATGCTTGGGTTAAGGTCCCGTCACTTGGTCGGGATTTTGCCACCTTGTCGGGGGACAGGGGGGCCGGATCAGGAGAGGGATAGACCGCTTGCCGCAGGAAAAGCCGGCTTTTGGGGACGAGCCGCCATTGGTGGCGGATGGCCGGCGCAAGCCGGATCGCCGGCAGGTGTCGGCGCGGTGGCTGGCGGGAACGCTCCTGACCGGCATCACCTCGACGGCGCTGATGGGAATCGCGCTGTCGGCCGCGCTCGAGGGGCACCAGGGTGCGGTCGATCCGGCAGGCCTCGCTCTCGTCTTCGACACCGAGGACGGATCGGACGCCCCGGTGAAGGGGCAGCGCGTCGTCGCCACGGCCCTGCCTGTCGCCCGCAGCCGCCAGGTGGTCGAACTCTCCACCATGACGCGCGACGGCGACCGGGAGATGATCCGCACCCTGCCCTTCGGCTACGTCAACATGCTGCTCGCCGCCCGCTACCCCACCAATGTCGACTACCCCGCCTTCGATCCGATGACGATCTTCGGCAATCCGAAGAGCGACGGCGACGACAAGGACAGTGACGCGGGTTCCAGCGAGCCGGCGCAGATCTACGGCGCGCGGGTGGAATCGGAGGTGCAGCTCAAGGTCGAGCCCTTCGCCTTCGACCCCTCGACCTACGACAAGTCCGTGCCGCTCGACACCGCCCAGGCGGAAAGCCTGGTGCGCACCGTCATTCCGCAACTCGCCAACAAGCCGGTGCAGGTCGCCTCGCTGACGACGGTCGACCCCTCGCGCTTCAACCTGACCAGCGACGCCACCGAATACGAGCCGGGCTCGGCCTTCCGGGTGATCGAGGAAAACGTCTCGGTCGCCGTGTCGGATCCCGACGGCGACAAGCTTCCCCGGTTCCACGAGGAGATCGTGCCGTTCCGCGAGGCGATGCCGATCGCCGAGATGATGACCCGGTCCGGGCATGACATCAATGGCCACGACGACGCCGTCGCGGCGCTCGCCGACCTCATCGGCAAGGACACGCTCGAGGCCGGCGACGCCCTGCGGATCGGGATCGAGACCAAGGACGGCAAGGACGAGATCGTCCGGCTTTCGGCCTATCAGGGGGCGAAGCACCTCGGGACCGTCTCGGCGACGCAGGACGGGCCGTTCCAGCCCGCGGCCGCGCCGGAGATGGCCGATTCGGTCGCCGAGGCCTTCGGGGACAAGCAGGACGAGGCGCCGATCCGGGCCGACATGCCGACGGTCTACGACGGCATCTATCAGGCGGGCCTCGCCTACGGTCTCAACGACCGCCTGTGCCAGCAGCTGGTCCGCATGCTGGCGAGCGACGTCGACCTGCAGGCGCGGCTGAGCCCCACGGACCGCCTCGCCGTCTTCTATACGATGGAGAAGGGCGAGGAAGAGGCGACCGACAGTTCCGAGATCCTCTTCGCCGAGATCAAGTTCGGCAACAGCGTCAAGCGCTTCTACCGCTATCGGCCGAGCGGCTCGGAGACCGCCGACTATTTCGACGAGGACGGCAAGAGCGCCAAGCAGTTCCTGATGCGCAAGCCGGTTCCCGATGCCCGCTTTTCCTCCGGCTATTCCACGGGACGGCGGCATCCGGTGCTCGGCTATGTCCGCCCGCACTGGGGCGTCGACTGGGCGGCGCCACGGGGCACGCCGATCCTCGCCGCCGGCGACGGCGTCGTGGAGCGCGCCGGCTGGGTCAACGGCTACGGCCGCGAGACCGTGCTGAAGCATGCCAATGGCTACGAGACCGTCTACGGCCACCAGAGCGGCTTCGCCAAGGGGCTGAGGCCGGGCGAGCACGTGCGCCAGGGCCAGGTGATCGGCTATGTCGGCTCGACGGGCCTCTCCACCGGCAACCACCTGCATTTCGAGATCCACGTGAACGGCCAGCACGTCGACCCGATGCGGATCAAGCTGCCGTCGGGCATCGTCCTCGCCGGCGCCGACCTGTCGAAGTTCAAGCGCGAGCGGGACCGCATCGACAAGCTGCTGCAGGAGCGGGTGGACAGCCCGCTGGTCGCCGACCGCTGATCATCGCTGCCGCGACCTTCCGGTCCGGGAAACGCCGCGACACCGATCGCGGCCGCGGGTCCCGCGCGCCGACGTCACTTGCAATAGGTCGCGCCGTTTCGGCGCGCGTCGATGTCGAGATGGAAATGCGTCGCGTGATCGCTGTCGGTGCCGGGCCCCAGCACCGTCCTGAACGGCCCGCACGCCCCCGCGCGCACCGCATGCTGAAAGCGGGCCTCGGGCGAATCGTCGTCACGGCCGACGATGCCGATGTCGCGGCCGTCGGAAAGGCGGATGGTTCCGATGTCGATCGCGCTGCCGCGCGCATGCTCGGAGATCTTGTCCTCCGACGAGCGGGGCCGGCAGACATAGGTGCCCTCCTGCCGGATGCTTTCGACGTGGGCATCGGGAAAGCTTCCCTTGGCTGCCGGCACGACAACGTCGCTCGCCCACTCGTCTAGGGCGAGCGCGGTGCGGCAGAGGATGGTGGTCGCCGGCTCGACGGCGATGCCGGAACTCAGCGTCCGAATGGCGACCGGGCGCAGAACGCCGCAGGAGCCTTCGCTGATCGACGGGCCGACGGTGAAGGTGACGCCGCGCTTCGTCAGTTCGGCCTCGCAGGCCTTCGCGTCCTCGATCGCGGCCGCCGCCTCGACGGCCAGGGCGGGGGTGATCGGTGTCTCGGCCGCCTTGAGAGATTTGGGCGACGTCACGGTGTCCTCCCCGTGCGTCGGCGGGCTCCCGTCCCTCGGCTTGGCCGTGTCCTCGGGATACTTGCCATGATCGGGCCGCGTCTCGGGGATCGGGCCGATGGCCGGTAGCCCGTCCTTCACCGGACCGGCCTCGACAGCCGTTGCCTCGGCCTTCGTCGATGGCTCCGCTACGGCGGTGTCCGGTGTCGCTGCTCCGGATGCCGCCGACGGCTTGGCGGCGGCGCTGGAAGCCTCGGCTCCGTTCTGTTCCGCCTTGGGCGATCCGCCTTCGTGGCGCGCATTCTGCGGCGACGCGCCCGCATGTGTCTCGCCGGCGGCCGCTTCGCCGGAATTCTTCGAAGGGCTCTCCTCGCCGGGCTTCGATCGCGGAACGGGCGCTCTCTCGTCCGCCTGGCGATCGCCTTTCGGCGGATTCTTCGCCTCCTCCGGCACGGCCGCCGATCGCGGCGTCGGCACCGGCGGGTCCTCGGGAGCCGATGCGGCCGCAGTCGCAGCCTTCTTCGGCGTGGCATGACGGACGTGGTGCACGGCGCGGCGGTGATGGCGCGACGCCGCCCGCGCGTGCCCGATCCCGGGAAAGATCCGCTCCAGCAGCGAGGCCGCCGCCGCCTCGCCCCCGGATCCCGGCGCGAGCTGCAGGCCGGCGAGGACGATCGCGCCGGTGAGGAAGGCCGACCTCACCCGGTGAACTCCACCCGCGTCTCCTTCGGCTGGACCAGCTTCGAGAGCGCCTCGGCGTCCCAGTTCGTCAGCCGCACGCAGCCATGGCTCGCGTCCTTGTCGATCAGCGAGGGGTTGGGCGTGCCGTGAATGCCGTAGGTCGGCTTCGACAGCGCGATCCAGACCAGGCCGACCGGGCCGTTCGGTCCCGGGGGAATGGTGAGGTCGTGGTGGTTGTCGCCCTGCGTGAAGTTCTTGTGCGGATCGTATTCGTAGGTCGGGTCCTGCGCGACGGCGACGACCGTCACCTTGCCCGAGGGAGAGGGCGTATCCTGCGAGCCGATCGTCGCGGGTGCCGACATGACGATGTTGCCGGCGCCGTCGAAGACGGTCAGTTCGCCCTTCTCCTTGTCGACCGTGATCCGCATGACCTTGGTCGACGGCGGCGCGCCGGTGTCGGCGACGAGGATGGCATCGCCCGCATGGGAGAAGTCGGTCTGCGGGTTGAGCGCCTTCAGAAGGTCCTCGTCCATGTGGAACTTCTCGGCGAGCTTCTCCGCCGGGCCGCGATAGCCGAGCCATTTCATCTCTGCGAGCTTGGCGTAATCGGAGGGGATGTCCTGCACATAGCGGCCGGAGACGTCGTCCTTCGTGATCGTGTAGGTCTTCATCGCCTTGCCCTGGTCGACCACAAGGACATTCCAGAGGTCGGCGTTCGGCTTGCCGTCGACCGGGAGCTTGCGCATCGCCTCATAGGCTCGGATCGCCTTGCGGGTGTTTTCGCCGAGAAAGCCGTCGATGACGCCGGGCGAGGCATCGGCGCGGTCGAGCAGCACCTGCAGGCGGATCAGGAAGGGATCCGGCGCCTTCGGCTCGTCGGCGGTCTCGAGGCCCGCCTGTTCCGGCAGATCGGTGCTGTTGTCCGGCGTCGCGACGGCCTTGCCCGGTTCGCCGGCCACCTGCACCTTCGGGGCGTTGGCCGCATCCTGGCCGGCCGATTGTTCAGCGTCCGGGCTGCTCGTTTGGACGGTCTGCGGGCCGGCTTCGGAGCCGGCCGTCGTGCCCGGCGCCGTCGCGCTGCCCTTCGGCACGGATTGCGTCGGAGGCACCGTCGGGTTCGCCTTGGCGGTCGCGGCGACCTCGGCGGCTTCCTTCTGCCGCGCCTGCCACTCCTGGAACGTCGCGGTGTCGATCGTCGATTCCGACAAGGGAGAAGGTGCCGCGACGGCCGATGCGATAGTGAGCGGGCACAAGATCCCCGCGGCGGCGACAAGAACAACTTTCATCAAATGCCCCGATTTCGAAAGACGAGGTTGATGAAACGGCCGCAAGCGGCGCTTGGCTCCCGGGCGACCCGCAAACAGCGTCAACAAACGGTAAAGGCCCGGCTGCGAACCGCGGCCGGGCCTTTACCGAATGACGCCTTCATGCGTGGCCGCCGCCGCTGCTATTCCGTGAACTCCACCGTCACGCCGGCCTTGACCATCTTGGCGAGCTCGGTGGCGTCCCAGTTGGTCAGACGGACGCAGCCATGGCTGTTGGTCTTGCCGATCTTGGAAGGCTCCGGCGTGCCGTGAATGCCGTAGGTCGGCTTCGACAGCGCGATCCAGATCGAGCCCACCGGTCCGTTCGGGCCCGGGGGAATGGTCAGGATCTTGTCGTTCGAGCCCTGCTTGAAGTTGATCTTCGGATTGTAGGTGTAGCTCGGATTGAAGGCGATCCGGCTCACCTGCACCGTGCCGGACGGTGACGGCGTCTCGGTCGACCCGATCGTGGCGGGATAGGCGGCGAGCAGGGTCCCGCTCGCATCATAGGCGCGGACCTGCTCGCGGCCCTTGTCGGCGATGATCCTCGCCACCTCGCCGGTGACGTCCGGGCCGACATTCGCGACCTTGATCAGCGTCCCCGCCTTGTTGAAGTCGGCGCCCGGATTGATCGCCTTGAGATAGTCCTCGTCCATGTGGAACTTCTCGGCGAGCTTCTCCGACACCCGCTCGTAGGACATCGCCGGCAGCTGCGCCTTCTCGCCGTAGTCGGAGGGGATCGAGGCGACATACGGACCGGCGACGTCGGCAGAGGTGATCTCGTACTGGACGATCGGCGGGCCGCCGGTGGCGTCGAGATCGTCGGCGAGCGCCTGCGGATTGCCGGTCGGCAGATCCTTGCCGAACTTCTCGCGATAGGCAGCGACGGCCTTGTTGACGTTGCCGCCCATGCGGCCGTCGATGACGCCCGGAGACATGCCCTCGCGGTCGAGGAGGATCTGCAGGGCGGCGACCTCCGCTTTGGCGTTCTTGCCCTTGGCGAGAGAGACGGTCGGCGCGGGATTGCTCTCCTTGATGTCCCGGCCTTCGTCGCTCTGGACGATCGGGGCACCCGGCGCGGGCAGCGCCGCATCGGCTCCGGCCGGAGGCAGATCGCCGCCCGCCGGCGTCGACGGACCGGATGGCGGTTCCACGGCGGACTGCCGGAGCGATGGCGGCTGGGCGGATGACGGCCGGCCCGGCAGTTCCGCCTCCTGCGAGCGGCCGGCCGAGGGCGCCGCCGGCAGCGGCGCGGCCTCCACGGGTCCGTTGTAGTCGCCGAACGGATCGGCCGAGCGGGGGGGCGGCATGTCGCCGGTGTTGGCGTCTCCCGGCGCGCCCCGCGAATCCAGATAGGCCGGCCCCTCCACCGTCACTCCCGGCGGGGGCGGGCCATCGATGATCCGGCCGCGGCGCTCGCGAAAGCGCTGGCGCCGATCCTGAAACTCCTGCCGGCGCGATCGTTCGACGCCGACGACGCGGCCGAAGGAATCGAGATAGACGCGCTGGCCGTAGCCGTCGGTGAAGACTTCGACGGCCCCGTCCGGCGCACCGGAACGGTCGATGTACTGCGCCAGGCGCACCGGCGCGTCGCCCGACGCCGGAGCCGTTTGAGCGGATGCGAGCGGCGCCGGCAGCATCAGCATTCCCAGGATCAACCCCGCGAGAGGTGTCTTCATCATCGTCATGCCTTTTCCCGCTCCGGTCGCGCACGAAGATCGGCTTCTCCGCCACATCACAATGTGTCGGAAAATCCGCTCGGCCAGCCCATGATCTGGGGAGTGGCACAGGAACCGGACATGAAAATGACCGAGGCGCCGCCGTGGGCTGCGGCTCGTCGCGATCACCGGAGCGGCGGACGGCGCCCTTGGCAGATCGCTTCCGCCCCTCTATGTCGGGCGCCGCCTCAACAGTCGAGAGAAGTTTCTCCTCATGGCCGAAGACCTGCCCGATCGCCTGTCCTCCGATCCCGCCAGCCCGTTCTACGACGAGGCGCTGCTGGCGCGCGGCGTCGGCGTCAGGTTCAAGGGCGAGGAGAAGACCAATGTCGAGGAATACTGCGTCAGCGAGGGCTGGATCCGCGTCCAGGCCGGCAAGGCCAAGGACCGCAAGGGCAACCCGCTGACGATCAAGCTGAAGGGGCCGGTCGAAGTGTATCTGCGGGACGATCCGACGGAGTAGCGGCAGCCCCGCCGGCGCTGTCGGCACCGCGACCGGCTTCGCGCAGGCTTGAAGCCGCTTTGGCCCCGGCCGCCGTCAGCGGAGCGGCCGGGCGGGGAACAGCGGCGGTCGCTCGCGCGCTTCCGCCGCCGCCTCGCCTCATCCGGCCGCTGGCCGTCCGATCGCCATCACCGACTTGGCCAGTCCCGCCACCCGCTCGATCCGGATCTCCGCCGACGGGAAGAGTTCGGCGACCGCCCGGCGGTCCAGCAGCCGGATCTCCCGGACATTGTTCCAGGCCTCTTCCACGGTCCTCGCGCGCGGGAAGAAGCCGAGGTTGAACTGCCGCATCAGCATGGCCCGCAGCGGCAGCGGCAGCCATTGGAAGCCGACGACGCGGAAATGCGGCTCCAGCGGAAACCAGAAGTTCGGCGTCTGAACGTAGTATCGGTCCGACATGCGCCGGACGTTCCGTGCGAAAGCGGCCATTCGCTCGCGCTCGCCGACATGCTCGATGACCGAGTTCGAATGGACGAGGTCGAACCGGCGATCGCCGAACAGTGCCGGATCGCAGGCATCGCCGAGAAGGCTCGTGAAGATGTTGCTCTTCGGCGGGTCGATCGGCTCGTTGTTGACCAGCGTGATCGCGACCCGGCCGCTCTGCTCGCGGAGGAAGTCCTCGGCGATGAGCCAGTATTTTTCGGTCCCGCCGAGGTCGACGATCTCCACCCGCTCCTTCTGCTGCAGGCATTCCTCGATCAGGCTGCGGACATGTTCGAAGCGACGCGCCCGAAACCGTCGCTCGATACTGAGGGGATTGGAAAGCGGGTCGGGTTTGACCCAGTGATCATCAAGAGTCTCTACTGCGCTCATGGCGGTCCTCATCGGTGTCGCATCCGACGAAAGACAAATGATTAAATGTCGGTAAAGTCTATCTGCCGCCGTTAACCATCTTCATTCATGGTTAATGCTGACAATTTGAATAGAATTTGATGTACCTGCAGACACGCCGTTTCGGCATATCCGGGCCGCCTTTTTCGAGGATGCGCCCGAATCCTGCCGCTCCGCGCCTGCGCCACCTCCCTTTCACGTTCGGGTGATGATCCGGGGCGGCGTCCCGGCGTGCTGCGCCGCGCGAAGGTCCTCGGCATGCGCGGGCAGTGGCTCATCGTCGAAGAGTTCCGGCCGCTGCGCCGCCAGCCGCGGCAGCGCCAGCAGGATCTCGCGCAGATGGACGCGCATGGCCGCGGTCGCCGCCTCCTCGTCCTTCGCCCGGATCGCGGCGAGGATGTCCTCGTGCTGCTCGATCAGCAGCGTCATCGGCGACGCCTCAGGCAGGCTGAGATAGCGCACCCGGTCCATCTGCGCCTTGCCGTTCTCCACCACCCGCCAGGCCTCGGCGCAGTCGATCGCCTCCGCAAGCCCCCGGTGAAACGCCTCGTCGAGGGTGAGGAAGCCGTCCTGATCGCCGGCGGCCGCGGCCTGCTTCTGCCGTTCGATCAGACCGTGGAGCCGGTCGAGCGCCTCGCCCGGCGCGATCCGGCAGCAGGTGCGCGCGACCGCCACCTCCACCGCCTCCCGCACGAAGCGCACGTCGCCGACGGCCCTCGTCGACACCTTCATCACGAAGGTGCCGCGCTGTGGCAGGATGCGGACGAGACCCGCTTCCGCCAGCTTGATGAGCGCCTCGCGTGCCGGCTGGCGGCTCGAGCCGAACATCGTCGCGATGTCCTTCTCCGACAGCGGCTGGCCCGGCAGGAGCCGCATCCGGATGATCGCCTCCCGCAGCTGCGCGTAGATCTGTGGAGCGATCGGCGCCTTTTCGTCGAGTTTCATCATCGTCCACAAACCGCTTGCATTCATCTGCTTTCATACTACCATACAAGCTGCTAGAGACAAGCTCGGCGGTGGGAGCCGCTGGAACGGAACGGGAGGTTTCATGTCGATATTCTCGAAGGGGCTCGGCTGCGTGTTGGCGGCGGGCGTCATGGCCGGCATCGCGACGAGCCAGGCCGCAGCCCAGCAATACCAGCTCAACGTCTCGACCGCGCTGACGCAGGAGGACCCGATCTACAAGGGCCTCGAGCAGTTCCGCGACAATGTCGCCAAGCGCACGGACGGCGAGGTGCAGATCCGCATCTTCCCGAGCTCGCAGCTCGGCAAGGACGAGGACGTGCTGGAGCAGGCGCGTGCCGGCGCCCCGGTCGCCGTGGTGGTCGATCCCGGCCGCCTCGCCGTCTTCGTCAAGGACTTCGGCGTCCTCGGCGGCCCCTATCTCGCCGACAGCTATGCCGGCTATCGCAAGATCGTGACCTCGCCGCTCTTCGCCAAATGGGCCAAGGAGCTGCACGACACCTCCGGCCACGAGATCCTGTCGTTCAACTGGTGGCAGGGCCAGCGCAACGTCTTGACCGAGAAGCCGGTGTCGAAGCCGGCCGACCTCAACGGCGTGCGCATGCGCACCCCCGGCGCGCCGGTGTGGATGGAGACGATCAAGGCGATGGGCGCGACGCCGACGCCGATGGGCTGGGGCGAGGTCTATCCGGCCCTGCAGCAGAACGCGATCGACGCCGCCGAGGCGCAGGACACCGCCGTCTACGGCGCCAAGCTCTACGAAGTCGCGAAGTACTACACCAAGACCGGCCATATCGGCCTGATCACCGGCCTCGTGACCAGCGCGCAGTGGTTCGATTCTCTGCCGCCGAAGGACCAGAAGATCCTGAAGGAAGAGGCGCTGGCCGCCGGCGACTTCGCCTCCAAGGCCACCGAGGACGCCGTCTCGAAGGTCGATGCCGAGATGGAGAAGGCCGGCCTGAAGATCGACACGATCGACACGACGCCGTTCAAGAAGGCGACCGAGGGCGTCTACGCCAAGCTCGGCTACACCGACCTGAAGAAGCAGGTCGACGACATCCTCGCCAAGTAGCTCCTAATGCGAGCTGCGGGGCGGCCGCGAGCCGCCCCGCCTCCGGCGCTCCAAGGCGTCCGGCCCCCGTGTCCGTCCGCACCCTGAGTTCGCCCCCATGCTGTCCGTCCTCGTCCGCATAGAGGAGGCGATCGGCCGCGCCCTGCTCGCCGCGATCGTCATCCTGGTCTTCGTAGCCGCCATCACGCGGTTCTTCGACTATCCGATCGTCTGGTCGGTGGACCTCGCCCAGGCGCTGTTCATCTGGCTCTGCTTCTTCGGCGCCCTGAAGGGCCTCAGGAAGCGCGCCCATATCGGCGTCGACTACTTCGTCCAGAAGCTGCCGGTGCCGCTGCGCCGGGGCCTTGACCTCTTGCTCGCGGTGATCGCCCTCGCCTTCCTCGCCACCATGGCCTGGTTCGGCATCAAGCTGACGCTGCTCAACTGGCAGCGCACCTTCGGCGACAGCGGCATCTCCTATGCCTGGGTCACCATCGCCGTGCCGATCGGCTGCGCCCTGCTCGGCCTCATCCTTCTCGCCCAGATCGCCATCGCCATCCGGGCCGGCAAGCTCGTCTTCTCGCCCGACCGGGACGAGGCGCTCGCCGAGCACCAGGAGATCTGACGCACCATGCTGCTCCTGACCGTCATCTTCTTCGCCCTGATGCTCGCCGGCATGCCGATCGCCTTCGCCATCGGCATTGCGGGCTTCTCCTTCTTCCTCACCAGCCAGTTCATCCCGGTCTCGATCGGCGTGCAGCAGGTCGCCTCGGCCTCGCAGAGCTTCCCGCTGCTCGCCGTGCCGCTGTTCGTTCTCGCCGGCCACATGATGAACAAGACCGGCATCACCGAGCGGCTGATCGACTGCTCGAACTCGCTGGTCTCCTGGATGGCGGGCGGCCTCGCCCAGGTCTGCATCCTGCTGTCGACCTTCATGGGCGGGGTCTCCGGCTCGGCCGTCGCCGATGCCGCGATGGAGGCGCGCGTGCTCGGCCCCGGCATGATCGCCAGCGGCTATTCCAAGGGATTCACGGGCGCGGCCATCGCGGTCGGCTCGCTGATCACCGCGACCATCCCGCCGAGCCTCGGCCTCATCCTCTACGGCTTCGTCGGCAACGTCTCGATCGGCCGGCTGTTTCTCGCCGGCGTCATCCCCGGCTTCATCATGATGGTCGCGCTGATGACGACCGTCTGGCTGCTCGCCAAGAAGAAGGGCTACGGCGTCGTCACCAAGGAGCGGCCGAAATGGTCGAAGGTCTCCAAGGCCTTGTGGCGGGCGAAATGGGCGCTGATCTTCCCGGTCGCGCTCCTCGTCGGGATCCGCTCCGGCGTCTTCACCGCCTCCGAGGTCGGCGCCTTCGCCGTCGTCTACGCCGTCGTCATCGGCGCCTTCGTCCACCGGGAGCTGACCTGGAAAACGCTGCAGGAGGCGCTGTCCGAAAGCGTCCAGGACATCGGCGTCATCACGCTGATCATCCTGTTCTCCGGCATGGTCGGCTATGCCATCGTCTTCGAGCAGGCGCCGCAGACGATCGCGCAGGGCATGCTCGGCATCACCCACCAGCCGATCCTCGTCGTCTTCCTGATCCTGATCTTCGTGTTCATCTGCGGCCTGTTCATCGAGGCGACCGTGCTCGTCCTCCTGTTGACGCCGATCTTCATTCCGATCATCACGCCGCTCGGCATCGACCCCGTGCACTTCGGCATCCTGATGATGAGCGTCGTCACGCTCGGCGGCATGACGCCGCCGGTCGGCGTCGCCATGTATGCCGTGTGCAGCATTCTCGACTGCCCGATCGAGGAATATGTCGTGGAGGCGATCCCGTTCATCGCGGCGATCCTCCTCGTCATCGTGTTCCTGGCCTTCACGCCGGGGCTCGTCCTCTTCCTGCCCAACCTCTTGATGTGAGGACTTCGCGTTGCGAGAATCATTCCGCTGGTTCGGTCCGCCGGACCGCATCACCCTTCCGGAGATCGTCCAGACCGGCGCCACCGGCATCGTCACCGCGCTGCACGAGATTCCCTATGGCGTCGTCTGGACGAAAGAGGCGATCGCCGAGCGGCAGGCGCTCGTGCGCGAGGCCTCCGGCGAACGGCTGGAATGGACGGTGGTGGAGAGCCTGCCGGTCCACGAGGCGATCAAGCTGGCGTCCGGCGGCGGCGACGAGCTGGAGACGCTCTACGAGAACTACCGGATCTCGCTGAAGAACCTCGCGGCCTGCGGCATTTCGACCGTCTGCTACAACTTCATGCCGCTGCTCGACTGGACGCGCACCGAGCTCGCCCATCCGCTCGCCGGCGGCGGCACGTCGCTGCGCTTCAACATGCAGGATTTCGCGGCCTTCGACGTCTACATGCTGGAGCGGCCGGGCGCCGAGGCGGATTTCTCCGCCGACGTGCTGCAGCGCGCCAAGGCCTGGATCGACGCGTCGCGCCCCGAGGACCGCGAGCGGCTGCTGGCGGCGATCATGGCGGGCCTGCCGGGCGCCTACGAACGCTACGACGTGCCAGGCCTGCGCGCCGTGCTGGCGCGCTACGAAGGCATTACCAAGGACGACATCCGGGCGAACTACAAGCGCTTCCTGGAGGCGGTCGTGCCGACGGCGGAAGAGGCGGGCGTGCGGCTCTGCGTCCATCCGGACGATCCGCCGCGGCCTGTCTTCGGCCTGCCGCGCGTCGTCTCCAATGAAGACGACATCGCCTTCATCCTCGACGCCGTGCCCTCGCTCGCCAACGGGCTGACGCTGTGCTCGGGTTCGCTCGGCGCGGGCCCCGCGAACGACGTCGTCGCGATCGCCCGGCGCTTCGCCGAGAAGATCCACTTCGCGCATCTGAGAAACGTCGCCAAGGACGCCGACGGCTCCTTCGAGGAGGCGAACCATCTCGACGGCGACACCGACATGGTCGCGCTGCTGCGCGTGCTCCTCGGCGAGGAGCGGCGCCGCAGGGCGGAGGGACGAGCGGACTTCGAGATGCCGATGCGCCCCGACCACGGCCACGAGCTCCTCGCCGATCTCGGCCGCGGCACCCATCCGGGCTACCCGCTGATCGGGCGCATGCGTGGCCTTGCCGAGCTGCGCGGCGCGATTCGCGCCATCGAGACGCTCGACCGGGCAGCCTGATTCCGCGCGAGAGGGCCCGCCAGACGAAAGCCGCGGTCGCAAGAGGCCGCGGCTTTTCTCGTTTCCTCCGATCCGGCAATGCGCTACGGCCTTCTGGAAAGGCGGCCTCCCTTATGAAATCCACGCCCTCCCTGCTCACCGGCATCGTCCTGACGGTCCTTGCCGGCAGCATCTTCTCCAGCCAGGACGCGCTCGGCAAGCACCTGACGACGCTGATCCCGGTCGTGCAGGTGATCTGGGGCCGCTATTTCTTCCAGACGCTGATCATGACGACCTACCTGTCGGCGACGACCGGGACGCGCTTCCTGAAGGCGCGCCATCCCTATCTGCAGGTGGCCCGCGGCGCGATGCTGCTCGCCGCGACGACGACGATGTATTTCGCCCTGTCGCGCGTGCCCTTGGCGGATGCGACGGCGGTGATGTTCTTCGGGCCGATCGTCGTCACCATCCTGTCGGTGGTGGTGCTGAAGGAGACGATCGGCATCCACCGCATCGCGGCGGTGATCGCCGGCTTCCTCGGCATGCTCCTGATCCTGCGGCCGGGCTTTGCCGATATCGACCCGGCGCTGTTCCTGGCGCTCGCGGCCTCGGTCTTCAACGCCGGCTACCTGATGCTGACCCGGCATCTCTCCGGCGAGGCGGATGCCGCGGCGACGCAGTTCAACACCACCGCGACCGGGGCGGTGCTGCTCACAATCTTCGTGATCCCGTTCTGGCAGTGGCCGGATCTGCCGACGCTCGGCCTGATGGTGGCGATCGGCACGGTCGGCTCGCTCGGCCACTTCACCCTGGTCAACGCCTTCTCCAACGCGCCTGCCTCGCTGCTCTCGCCCTTCCTCTACGCCCAAGTGCTGATGGCGAGCCTGCTCAGCGTCGCCCTGTTCGGCGACCCGCTGAAGCCGACGATGCTCGTCGGCACCGCGATCCTCGTCGCGAGCGGGCTCTACATCTGGTGGCGGGAGAACCGCTCCTTCGCGGCTGCCGCTCGGTCGGACCTGACGAAGGCGGGGTGAACCGGCGGCCCGGCCGGCCGTTCTCCCTCGAAAGGAGGACGTGACATGGCCGTCATCACCACCGAAGGCGGGTTCGTCACCCAGATCACCACGATCGAGACCGAGCCCGGGCGCCAGGACGAGCTGGTGCGGATCCTGACCGAGCGCGCCCGTTTCATGGCGGGGCAACCGGGCTTCCAGTCGATCAGTCTGCACAAGAGCGTCGACGGCAGGAAGATCGTCAACTACGTGCAGTGGACGAGCCGGGAGCTTCTGGAAGAGGCGCACCGCGCGCCGGAATTCCGCGAGCGCTGGCCGGAGGTCGGCGAACGCGCGCAGGCCGCCGAGCCCTGCCTCTACGAGGTGGTCCACACAGAGGACCGGTAGGCCCGGAAACGACAACGGCCGCCCGGCGGGTGAACCGCCGGCGGCCGGTCATCAGGGAGATTGCGAACAGCGGTCTCGGGCGACGCGCCGAGACGAGCCCCGCCACCCGGCTTCCACCGCCGTCCGCCGAGGCCGGCGGTCAGTAGGGGAAGCGCTCGGTGCGGAACCGGCCGGCGTCGACTTCGCGCTGACGGCGCTCGAGATCCGCCATCGAGACGGAGCGATCGAGATAGCGCCGAACCCGTTCCTGCTCGCTGGTGCCGCTGACGGCGCTGCGGATGATGTCGGTGAACTTCATGGCTTTCTCCTTTGCTGACGCGAAGGTAGGAGCCATGCTGCAACGCAGCAATCGGGTCTGGCGCAAGGCAGCCATCCGGCTGGTGCAGAGCGGCCAGGAAGATTTTTAACGAAATCTTCGACCTGTTGTTTTCCGTGCACCGAACGCCGGGTCAGGCCGCCAGCAGCGCCGCCAGGCGCTGGACGTCCACATTGCCGCCGGAGATGATGACGCCGACGCGTTTGCCGCGGCAGTCGACCGCGCCTTCGAGCGCGGACGCGGCCGCGAGGCACCCCGTCGGCTCGACCACCAGCTTCATCCGCTCCAGGAAGAACCGCATCGTCTTCACCAGCGCCGCGTCCGAGACGGTCACGATATCCCGCGCGAGGCTGCGGATCAGCGGGAAGGTCAGCTGCCCCAGATGCGTCGTCTGCGCGCCGTCGGCGATCGTCTGCGGAACGGGGATGTCGACGATCCGGCCGGAGAGGAAGGACTGTCGGCCGTCGTCGCCCGCCTCTGGCTCGACCCCGATCACCGTGCATCCCGGCGACAGCTCGGCAGCCGACAGCGCCGAGCCCGAGAGCAGCCCGCCGCCGCCGAGGCAGACGAGCAGCATGTCGAGGGGGCCGGCCTCCTCGAAGAGTTCGGCCGCCGCCGTGCCCTGCCCCGCGATGACCGCCGGGTGGTCGTAGGGCGGGATCAGCGTCAGCCCGCGCTCGTCGGCGAGCTTCCGCCCCAGCGCCTCGCGGTCCTCGGTGTAGCGGTCGTAGGTGATCACCTCGGCGCCGTAGCCCCTGGTCGCGGCGAGCTTCATCGCCGGCGAATCCTCGGGCATCAGGATCGTCGCGGACACCCCTTGCAGGCGGCTCGCCAGCGCCATCGCCTGGGCGTGGTTGCCCGAGGAGAAGGCGGCGACGCCGCGGCCGCGCTCCTCGGGCGTCAGCGAGGCGATGGCGTTGTAGGCGCCGCGGAACTTGAAGGCGCCCGCCCGCTGCAGGTTCTCGCACTTGAAGAAGAGCTCGCCGCCGCTCGCCTGGTTCGCAAAGCGCGAGGTCATCACCGGCGTGCGGTGGGCGACGCCGCCCAAGCGCTGCCGCGCCGCGGCGACGTCGGCAAAGGTCGGGAGGGCGGATGGCAGTGCGGCATCGACCATGGCGGTTCCAAGTCCGGGAGATCACCGCTTCGGCATGCGACGGAACCGGCGCCTTGGCAAGCCCGGAACCGTCCGCCGTGCCCCTTGCGACCGACAGCCGGGCAGTTGTCGCTCAGTCGATGGGATTAACGCTTCATTCACCACGATGCGCGAAGCTAAAGGGAGCGGCCGGTGACCGGCATTGGACCGGGCTCTCGCACGGGGTGGAGGAACATGTTCGAAAGCGCGCGCCCAACATCCGCCGGCGGACCGGCTGGACCGCGTTCGGGACGGCCGGCATCCGTGGCGACGACGACCGGCCCGACGGATTCCCTGGTCGATCCACTCTACATCATCGGCTCGGTCTGGACCCAGCGCCGCATGATCCTGCTGGCGACGCTGCTGGGGTTCGCACTGGCGGTCATCTACGCGCTGTCGACGCCGAAGCTCTACACTGCCGACAGCCAAATCCTGATGGATCCGCGCGACATCAAGGTCGTGCAGAACGAGGTGACGCCGAACGGCCTGCCGAGCGACGCGACGCTGGCGCTGATCCAGAGCCAGATTCAGGTCATCTATTCCGACGACGTGCTCGGGCGTGTGGTCGCCGAGGCCAAGCTCGCCGACGACCCGGAGTTCAACGGCCAGGCCAAGGGCGCGCTCGCCCCCCTCCTGACGCCGCTGTCGAACCTCTTCGGCCCGCCCCAGGAGAGCGCCAGGGACGCCGAGCGCCGCCGCCTCCTGACCCTCGATCATCTGCGCCGGGCCATGAAGGTCGATCGCGACCAGAAGAGCTTCGTCCTGAACGTCGCCGTCACGACGCGCGACGCCGACAAGTCGGCCCGGCTCGCCAACCTCATCGCCGATTCCTTCATCCAGCAGCTCGGCAAGGTGCAGGCGCAGACCGCCCGCACCGCCAGCGACGCGCTGTCGGGCCGTCTGGCCGAGCTGAGGAAGAGCGTCGTGAACGCCGAGCAGGCGGTGGAGGACTACAAGAGCCAGCATGACCTCGTCGGCGTCGGCGGCAAGCTCGTCGACGACGACTACATCACCCGGATCAGCGACCAGCTCGGCCGGTCGAAGGCCGACACGACGGCGCTGAAGGTCAAGGCCGACCAGATGAAGAAGGCCAGCGTCGACGACGTCATCAAGGGCACCCTGCCCGAAGAGCTGACGTCGGAAGCGCTGAGCAAGCTGCGCAACACCTATTCCGACCTCCAGCAGCAGGCGGCCTCGCTGCGCTCGACGCTCGGGCCGAAGCATCCCCGGCGGATCGCGATCGAGCAGGCGCTGGCTTCCGTCCGGTCGGCCATTTCGGCGGAGCTGAACCGCATCGTCTCGGCCGCGCAGACGGAACTCGCGCGGGCCCAGGAGACCAATCGCGAGCTGACGCGAGAGCTCGACACACTGAAGAGCAAGCAGCTTCAGACCGGCGAGGCCTTCGTCAAGCTGCGCGAACTGGAACGCGAGGTCGACGCTTCGCGCGCCGTGTACGAATCCTTCCTGTTGCGCGCCCGCGAGACCGGCGAACAGGAGACGATCAACACGGCGAACGTCCGCGTCATCTCGCCGGCGACGCCGCCGCTCGATCCGTCGAGCACCTCGCGGCGGGTGGTTGTCCTTGCGGGCGTCTTCCTTGGTTTCCTGGCGGGCGTTGGGATCGCGGTCCTGACCGCCCTGATCCGGCTGTTCCGCGGCCGTTTCGACCCGATGGACCCGGGCGCGGGGCGGGGGCGCGGGCTGCAGCGGCCGGTGCCTGCATCGGCGGCGGGAGAGACGCTTCAGCTCGCCGGGATCCGGCCCGCGATCCATGCCCGCACGTCCGAACTGCGTCGCCCGGAAGAGCCGGAACTCGATGATTGGGCGGACGAGGAGCCTGTCCTCGATTACGACCGGCCGCATCCGGACCACATGCATGCGCTGCCGCCCGAGGACACGCCGCCGCTCGACGACGACATTCCTGGCGTGCATGAGCCGGTGCCGCACACTGGGGGCCTCCTCGGCCCCGAGATGGAGCAACGCTCGGAGGCTTCCGTCCGCGAGGACGCCACTCCCGGACGGCCGCTGGCGCGAGAGGAACTCCGCGCCCATCTCAGGGCGATCGTCAACCGGGCGGCACCGGACGGACGGCCCGGTCCGGCGGAACCGGACGATGCGGAAGTCGCGCGCCTGGCAAACGACCTTCGGTCGGTGAAGGAGCAGATCGCCGGCATCCGCAGCCGCAAGCAGACCCTGCGCGGCGGCGCGCGGGGCTGAAGCGCCGGAGGGCGCCGCCGGGCGTCCGCTCCTCAGGCCGCCACGGCGAGTTCCGGCACCGTCTTCAGCACCAGCGCCATGTCGGCCTCGAAGGCTTCCGTCTCCCGCGCCTTGGCCGCGGCGTCCGGCAGGCGCAGGATGTAGGACGGATGGACGGTGACGAGCAGCCTCGTCGCCTCGTCGAGATCGATCAGCTTCGAGCGCGTGTCACGGATCGTCACGGTCTTGCCGAGCACCGCCTGCGCCGCGGTCGCGCCCAGCGCCACGATCAGCTTCGGCTTGACCAGATCGCGTTCGAGATCCAACCACCAGCGGCAGACCTTGATCTCACTCATGTTCGGCTTGGCGTGGATGCGCCGCTTGCCCCGCGGCTCGAACTTGAAGTGCTTGACCGCATTGGTGACATAGGCCTGGGTCCGGTCGATGCCGGCCGCGGCGAGCGCCTGGTCGAAGACCTTGCCGGCCGGTCCGATGAAGGGCTCCCCGGCGATGTCCTCCTGGTCGCCCGGCTGCTCGCCGACGAAGATCACCGGCGCATCGTCCGGGCCTTTGCCGAACACCGTCTGCGTCGCCGGCTCCCAGAGCGGACAGGCCTTGCAGTGCCTTGCCTGCTCGCGCGCCTCCTCGATCGAGTCGGGGACCTTGTTGTAGCCGAACTGCGGGCCGATCTCGGGCGTCTTGTCCATCCGGGGCAGGGTCATGGCGCGCCGCTCCTCCTGTTTCTCGTGACGGAAACTCGGCAGGGTCGGCTGGGTTTCGAGCATGCGGCGCTGGGCCGCCTCGGCGCCGGCGACGAGCGGGCGGATCAGCGCCGTCTCCGGCATGTTCGCCCAGTACTTCTTCGGCATCTCCGCCTGCATCGCCTTCACCTTCAGCCGCGCCGGATTGAAGATCGAGGCGTAGTAGGTCAGCCACAGCGCCTCCATGTCGTCGCCGGCCGGCGCCATGTCGCGGGTGGCGCCCGGCAGATAAGCGAGTTCCGCCCCGTCCCAGTGCGCCGAGCGCTCCGGCGTCAGGATCGTCCAGACCATCCCGGTGAAGCGCCGGGCGAAGAACGGCGCGGTCAGCTCGACGATGTGGTGGACGGGCTCGAACCAGGCGACGTAGTGCCGACCGACCTCGGCGTCGTCGATCTCGCGGAAGCGCACGAAGGCCTTCATCTTGTGGCTGTCGCGGTCGACCGCCTTGACCATCTCCGTAGCGCGGATGACGTCCGGATCCGAGGCGATCTCCAGGAGCTTCTTCTCGCGCTGCAGCCGGAACAGGAGGCGGTAGGCGAAGGCGAAGCGATCGGGATCGGCATGGCAGACGATCCGCCGGGCGAGATCCGGAAACGCCTTCGCCACGGTCGGCTGCGGCGCATCCGGCGGCGGCGCCTCGGGCAAAGGCTCGGCGAAGAGCCCCGGCGCCTCCTCACCGACGGTGAAGCTCATCGCGTCCGGCGGCACGCCCAGTTCCAGCGCGATCCGGGCGGCCCTGCGCCAGCCCGCGAAGTCGGCGGGAAAGGCGAGGCGGGCGTTGTACATAGCGAGGCCACCTCTTGAAGCAGATCGGTTGTCCCCGGCGAGCTTGGCAGTACCAATCCGCAGCTTGATATCACCCCATGGCGCGCCGATGTCCGTTCGCGAACGTAAGATGAACGCGCGCATGTTCAACCGGACGCTCTCCGCGGCAAAGCGCGCGGCGGAAGATGCTCCCGTGGTCGTCACCGATCACGGTCGCTTGACGCGTGTGCCGATCAGCTATGCGTGCTCCCGACTCCACGTACCATATCGTCGGCCGCACCCGGACGCGCTCATCGCGGCGACCGCCGTGGCGCACAACCTGACGCTCGTCACCCGGAACGCGGCAGACTTTGAAGGCATCGACGGCCTCCGCCTCCTCAACCCGTGGGACTGAACCTGCGCTCGATCCGCCTCACCTGCGATGCACCCGCTCGTGCAGCGCCTTGATCTCGTCCGTGAACTCCGGCGCCGGCCCGGACATCGGCAGGTCGGGCATGAGGTATCGCGCCGAAACCGGCCGATAGGGCAGCGGTCTCGCGCCGAATTCGTCCAGCCAGCCGACCAGCTGTTCGGTCGTCGTGGCGTAGACGATGCGACCGAGCCCGACCCAGGCATGGGCGGCGGCGCACATCGGACAATGTTCGCCGGAGGTGTAGACGGTCATCTGCCGCCGCTCGTCCGGCGAGAAGCTTTCCGCCGCCCAGCGCGCAAGGGCGAATTCGGGATGCCGCGTCGGGTCGCCCGAACCGGTGCGGTTGAAGTCCTCCTTCAGCACTGCGCCGTCCGCTCCGACCAGCACCGAGCCGAACGGCCGGTTGCCGCCCTCCACAGCCTGCCGTGCCAGCTCGACGCAGCGGGCGAGATGGATGCGGTCGGTCTCCGTCAGCGGATCGTTCTGGCGCATAGCAATCGCTCTTTGATCGGAGTGCAGTGGTGCCTCGGGATAGAGGACGGAATCATACCGCCTGCCGGATGTCAGTTCGCGAGAAGTCATCACCCTTGAAGAGCAGGGGTTCGCCAGCGGCCTTGGCGAGAGCGTAGGCGAAACAGTCGCCGAAATTGAGGGCGGCCTCGTGGCGGCCCTTGCCAAAGCGCCGGAAGGCATCGACCGCCAGTTCCACATGGTCGTCCGTCACCGGCACTTTCTCGATCTGAAGCTCGCGAAACAAGCCCCGAGGAGATGAAGGCCCTCCTCCTTGCTGCGCGACAGAACAACCATGGACGTCTCGACGGCGGATGCCGTGGAAATGACCCGCACGCTCGCCGTCGCCATGGCGCAGAGGAAGGCTTCGCGCTCCGGCTCGCGCTGTAGAATGGCGACGAGTGCCGATGTGTCGACGACCATTAGGAAGGCGCGCCGTTCTCATCGTAGCCGATGATCTCGTCCGCACTTCGGTCGTCGCTCACAGGCAGCGCATCGAAGCGCGCCAGCAGGGCATTGACGACATCACGGTCGATCGCCGGCTGCCCGCGTCGGATCCGTTCGATCTTCAGCCGCTCTTCGAGCGAACGACGGACTGCCTCGGTCAAAGTCTCCCCGGTCAGCGCCGCGACCTGCCGCGCGAGACGATCGGTTTCCGGATCTTTCAGGCTCAGCGCCATGCTCCGCACTCCCGTACAGAAAGCACATCATTTTCTATATCATGTGAGACGGCGGGTCGAGCACACCCTAAGCAAGAGCAGAGAAACAACGACCCGGCCGGAACCGAGCGCTGACAATCGTCGATCGCGGCACCGCGTGATCTCTCAGAACAGCTCCAGCTGCGCCGGCTGCCGCGCCTTCGGCAACAGCGCCTGGCGCAGGCCTGCCGCATCGGTCGCCGCGCCCGGCGACCAGCCCTCGGCAGTGATGAACGGCCGCACCTTGTCGATCGACTGGCAGAGCCGCGCGACGTCCTCCAGCCGCAGGCGCTTGTGGATCCGGGTCGACAGGATGCGCTTCACCGCCCGCGTGCCGAGGCCGGGCACGCGCAGGAGCATCTCGCGGTCGGCGCGGTTGACGTCGACGGGGAAGCGTTCGCGGTGCTTCAGCGCCCAGGCGAGCTTCGGATCGATGGCGAGATCCAGCATGCCGCCCTCCCCGCCCGACACGATCTCCTGACGGTCGAAGCCATAGAAGCGCATCAGCCAGTCCGCCTGGTAGAGCCGGTGCTCGCGCATCAGCGGCGGCTTCGAGAGCGGCAGTTTGGCCGAGGCGTCGGGGATCGGCGAGAAGGCGGAATAGTAGACCCGCTTCAGCCGATAGTTCCCGTAGAGGTTTTCGGACCGGCCGAGGATGGCGTCGTCGTCCGTGCCGTCGGCGCCGACGATCATCTGCGTCGACTGACCGCCGGGCGCGAAGCGCTTCGGCTTCGCCCGCTCGCGCCTCTCGCCCTGATGCTCCTCGATCTTGGCGCGCAGATGCCCCATCGATCGGCGGATGTCGCGCGGCTTCTTCTCCGGCGCGAACGCCTCCAGCGACAGGTCCGTCGGCAGCTCGATATTCACGGACAGGCGGTCGGCAAAGAGCCCCGCCTCCTCGATCAGCGCCGGCGAGGCGTCCGGAATCGTCTTCAGATGGATATAGCCGGCGAAGTTTTCCTCCAGCCGCAGCTTGCGCGCGATCCGCACCATCTCCTCCATCGTATAGTCCGAGTTCCGGATGATGCCGGAGGAGAGGAAAAGGCCTTCGATGTAGTTGCGCCGGTAGAAGTTCATCGTCAGCGCGACGACTTCATCGACGCTGAAGCGGGCGCGCGGAACGTTCGACGACGACCGGTTGACGCAATAGGCGCAGTCGTAGACGCAGAAGTTCGTCATCAGGATCTTGAGCAGCGAGATGCACCGCCCGTCCGGCGCATAGGCATGGCAGATGCCGGAGCCCTCCGTGGAGCCGATGCCCCTGGACTTGGAGGAGTCGCGCCCCGCGGCGCCGGAAGACGCGCAGGATGCATCGTACTTTGCCGCATCCGACAGGATCGCGAGCTTGTCGCGCAGAGAGAGCTTCGCCATGCGGCGGAGATAACGTTCCCGGATTGTTCGCGCCAGAGCCGGTCGCTCCTCACTTCTGAGGCGGATCGTCGCGGCCTTCGGGCCCAGCCTGGGCCGCACGGATCGCCTGAGACGTCCGGGATCGCTCAATCTCCGTAAGTCTCTCGCTCTGAACGGACTTTCCTGATCGGACGGTGCAACCGGCGGGCGGAAGAACGCGTTTGAGAGCTTGATCGCGTCCGCGGTACTGCCGCCTCCAAATCGACACGAGGCGAGGCGACAGGAAGAGAAGGGACGCACCTTCTTGGAGTTCGATCCAATGCGAAAGCTTCTGACTTCCTGCGCCCTCGCGACGGCCGTCGTGCTGGGCGCCTTCGGCGCGAGCACCGCCTCGGCCTCGGCGCAGACCTACTGGCATCACGGCGGCGGCTGGCATCACGGCGGCTGGGGCGGTGGCGGCCCCTGGTATCATGGCGGCGGCTGGCACAATCGCTCTTACGGCGGTGGCTGGCACCATCACGACAACGGCGCGGCAATTGCAGCCGGCATAGGCGGACTGGCGCTTGGCGCCATCGTCGGCGGCGCTCTGGCTTCGGGTCCGACCTACTATGAGGAACCGGGCTACTACTACGAGCGACCGGTTCCGCTCTACCGGGTCTATCCGGCGCGGCGCGCAGTGCGCGTCTATCGCTCCGCCAGCGCCGAGCATATCGCCGCCTGTGCGCGGCACTACCGCACCTACAATCCGCGCACGGACACCTTCATCGGCAACGATCACCGCGCCCACTACTGCCGCTACTGACGCGGCGGCTCACCGGCTGCTCCGGTCGCACGGGAGCGCCAGAGGCGAAACCGGCCGGGATCGCCCCGGCCGTTTTCGTTTGCTTAGGAGGCCGGACGCGTCAGTGCCCGGCGGCCTTCTTCGCCGCCCGCTTGGTGACGACCTTCACGAGGTTCGCACGGTAGGCCGACGAGCCGTGGAGGTCGGAGAGCATCATGCCTTCGTCGACCGACAGGCCGTCGACCGCCGACGGGTCGAAGTTCTGCGACAGCGCCTGCTCGGCCGCCTCCCAGCGGAATACGCCGTCCGACCCTGCGCCGGTCACGGCAATCTTCACGCCGTTTGCCGAACGGGCGACATAGACGCCGCACATGGCGTAGCGCGAGGCCGGGTTGCGGAACTTCTCGTAGGCGCTGGAATCCGGCGCCTCGAAGGACACTGCGGTGACGATCTCGCCCTCCTCCAGCGCGGTCTCGAAGAGGCCGGTGAAGAAGTCGTCGGCGGGAATCTCGCGCTTGTTGGTGTGGATCGTCGCGCCGAGCGCGCGCAACGCCGCGGGATAGTCGGCCGCAGGATCGTTGTTGGCGATCGAGCCGCCGATCGTGCCCATGTGGCGCACGGCCGGATCGCCGATCAGGCCGGCGAGTTCGGTGATCCCCGGGCACACCGCCTTGATCGCGTCGCTCTGGGCGACCTCGGCATGGGTCGTGCCGGCGCCGATGGTCACCTGGCGCCCGTTCACGGAAATGCCCTTCAGGGCCTCGACGTGGCGCAGGTCGATCAGGTCGGTCGGCGCGGCCAGCCGCTGCTTCATCGTCGGAATCAGCGTCATGCCGCCGGAGAGAAACTTGCCCTCGCCGTCGGTGCCGCCCATCAGTTGCGCCGCCTCGTCGACCGAGGTCGGACGGTGGTAGGTCGTCTGGTACATCTCGTCTTGCCTCCTCATGCGCCGGATCGGCTGATGCCAGCGATCCCGAACCGCGCGGGGTGATATCATGGTCTTGCGCCGGCCGGACGGCCGGCGACGCCCCGGCCGTAAGGCCGGAGCGCCGTGCGAACTGGCGCCTCAGGCGACGGCGTGGATCGCCTTCCAGACCTTTTCCGGGGTCGCCGGCATGGTCAGGTCGTTGTTGCCGATCGCGTCGGTGATGGCGTTCATCACGGCCGGCGGCGAGCCGATCGCGCCGGCCTCGCCGCAGCCCTTCATGCCGAGCGGGTTGCCGGGGCACACGGTCTCGGTGGTCGAGACCTTGAACATCGGCAGGTCCCAGGCGCGCGGCATGGCGTAGTCCATGTAGGACGCCGTCACCAGCTGGCCGGTCTCGTCGTAATAGGTGCCCTCGAGGATCGCCTGGCCGATGCCCTGCGCCAGCCCGCCATGCACCTGGCCCTCGACGATCATCGGGTTGATCACCCGGCCGAAGTCGTCGGCGGCGACGAACTGGACGATCTCGGTCTTGCCGGTGTCGGGGTCGACCTCGACTTCGCAGATGTAGCAGCCGGCCGGGAAGGTGAAGTTGGTCGGGTCGTAGAACGCCCCCTCCTTCAGTCCCGGCTCCATGCCGTCCGGCAGGTTGTGGCCGGTATAGGCGCCGAGGCAGACCTCGTGCCAGCCGAGCTTCTTGTCGGTGCCGGCGACCTTCACCTCGCCGTTCTCGATGACGATGTCGCCTTCGTCGGCCTCCAGCAGGTGTGCGGCGATCTTCTTCGCCTTGGCCTCCACCTTGTCGAGCGCCCGGGAGATCGCCGACATGCCGACGGCCCCGGAGCGCGAGCCGTAGGTGCCCATGCCGAACTGCACCTTGTCGGTGTCGCCATGGATGACCTGGACGTTGTCGACCGGCAGGCCGAAGCGCTCCGCGACTAGCTGCGCGAAGGTCGTCTCGTGGCCCTGGCCGTGGCTGTGCGAGCCGGTGAGGATCTCGATCGTGCCGACCGGATTGACCCGCACTTCGGCGGATTCCCAGAGGCCGACGCCGGCGCCGAGCGAACCGACCGCCTTCGACGGCGCGATGCCGCAGGCTTCGATGTAGCAGCTCATGCCGAGGCCGCGCAGCTTGCCGCGGGCCTTGGCCTCGGTGCGGCGCGCCTCGAAGCCGGCGACGTCCGCCGCCTGCATGCCGGCGTTCAGCGAGGCCTCGAAGTCGCCGGCGTCGTAGCACATGATGACCGGCGTCTGGTGCGGGAAGGAGCGGATGAAGTTCTTGCGGCGGAATTCGGCCGGCGAGATGCCGAGCTCGCGCGCCGCCGTCTCCATCGTGCGCTCCAGGACGTAGGTCGCCTCGGGACGACCGGCGCCGCGATAGGCGTCGACCGGCACGGTGTTGGTGTAGACCGTCCGCACGTTCGCGTGGATCGCCGGAATGTCGTACTGGCCGGACAGCAGCGTCGCGTAGAGATAGGTCGGCACCGAGGACGAGAAGAGCGACATGTAGGCGCCGAGATTGGCGATCGTGTCGACCTTCAGGGCAAGTATCTTGTTGTCGGCGTCGAGCGCCAGCTCGACGTCGCTCTCATGGTCGCGGCCGTGCGCGTCGGTGAGGAAGGCCTCGGTGCGGTCGCTCGTCCACTTGACCGGGACGCCGGCGCGCTTCGATGCCCAGAGACAGACGATCTCTTCGGGATAGATGTAGATCTTCGAGCCGAAGCCGCCGCCGACGTCGGGTGCGATGACCCGGAGCTTGTGCTCCGGCGCGACGTTGTAGAAGGCGCTCATCACCAGCCGGGCGACATGCGGGTTCTGCGACGTCGTCCAGCAGGTGTAGTGGTCTTCGGCCGGGTCGTAATGGCCGAGGGCGGCGCGCGGCTCCATCGGGTTCGGCACGAGCCGGTTGTTGTGGATGTGGATCTTGGTGACGTGGGCGGCCTTGGCGAAGGCCTCGTCCACCGCCTGCCGATCGCCGATCTCCCAGTCGAAGACGAGATTGCCGGGCGCTTCCGGGTGCAGCTGCGGCGCGCCCTCCTTGAGCGCGTCCACCGCATGGATGACGGCCGGCAGCTCCTCGTATTCGACCATCACGGCCTCGGCCGCGTCTCGCGCCTGCGCCTTGGTCTCGGCGACGACGACCGCCAGCGGCTGGCCGACATAGCGCACGATGTCGGAGGCGAGCGCGGGATAGGCGCCCATCTTCATCGGCGTGCCGTCCTTGGAGGAGACCGCCCAGCCGCAGATCAGGTTGCCGATGCCGTCGCCCTGCAGCTCTCTGCCGTTCAGGACCGCGATGACGCCGGGCATGCCCTCCGCGGTGCTGGCGTCGATGCTCGTGATCTTCGCATGCGCATGCGGCGAGCGGACGAAGGCCGCATACTTCATGCCGGGCACGCTCATGTCGTCGACGTAGCGGCCGCGGCCGGTGATGAACCGTCGATCTTCCTTGCGCAGGACCTTTGCGCCGATGCCTTCAACACCCATAGTCGAAACCTCCCAGTTTTCGGATCGGGCTGCCGCGTCTTGCTGCTCCCCGCGCGGCTGCGGCAGCGCTTCGGTGACGGTGGAACCGGCCTATTCGGCCGCGACCCCGAGAGGAGCCGATGCGCCGGCCGCCGCGAGGATCGCCTTGACGATGTTGTGGTAGCCCGTGCAGCGGCAGATGTTGCCGTCGAGCTGCTCGCGGACCATGGTCTCGTCGAGCGAGGAGCCGTGCCGGTTGATCATGTCGACCGCGGTCATGATCATGCCGGGCGTGCAGTAGCCGCACTGCAGGCCGTGATGCTCGCGGAAGGCCGCCTGCACCGGATGCAGTTCGTTCCCCTTCGCGAGACCCTCGATCGTCGTGACCTCGGACCCCGAGGCCTGGACGGCGAGCATGGTGCAGGACTTCACCGCCTTGCCGTCGACATGCACGACGCAGGCGCCGCACTGCGAGGTGTCGCAGCCGACATGGGTGCCGGTCAGGCCGAGATTGTCGCGCAGGAACTGCACGAGCAGGGTGCGGTCCTCGACCTCGCCCTTCATCTCGCGGCCGTTCACCTTGATCGTCACTTCGCTCATCGAATCCTCCCGGACTGTCACCGTTGTCGATCCCGTCGCTGGCTGCGGGATCCGAAATGTCCATCGCGGGCCTGTCGCCGCCCACGCTCGTTGCCGGCGCGAGATTGCCCGCCCGCGCGGCGGCCTTCAAGCGCTTTTCAGAATTCTTCCAGATCCGCCGAGGGCTGAACACGCCCGGCCGTCGCCGCCACCGGCATATTGGAAAGCTTCCAGCCGCGCGGATATTGGACCTTCGGACGAGCCCGACGGTCACACTGCCCGCCTGCGACGGGATGTCCCAGCGAGGCCGCAAGCCTGTGTCCCCATCGGCACAATGTTCAATCTTTGTGACGGCTTGCCGGCATTCGCTCACGGAATCCATGGCTCGTACAGTTGTCATTCAGCTTTTTAGCGGCATGCTACGGCCGACCTGCGAGGGGGGACCAACGGGGCGCGATGATCGCCCGCCGCACCGTCTGCCGAGACGATGCGCATTCCGCCTCCCGCGTGTTCGCACGGCCATGGGAAGTGAAGCGTTTGCCGTTAAGAGCCCGACCAGTCGTCAAGCTCGTCCTCGTCGCCGCGGTGGCCTCTGCGCTCGCGCCGGCCGTTCCTGCGGCGGCGTTCGAACTGTTCGGGATGAAGTTCTTCGAGGCGGACGACGAGACCGCCGACGTCATCGACCCGTTGAACTACACCGTCAGCGTCACCGTCCTGCCGGCGCCGGACGACGCGGGCCTCGCCAAGGCGCTGAAGTCGGCCTCCACTCTCGTCGCCGACAAGGACAAGCCGGTGTCCGGCTCGCTGGGCCTCCTGTCGAAGGCGAAGAACGACCGCAAGCGGCTCGTCGCGGCGCTGTTCGAGAACGCCCGCTATGACGGGCTGGTCGAGATCTTCATCCAGGGCCAGAACATTGCCGACCTGCCGCCCGACGCGACCTTCTCGGCCCGGCCGGTGCCGGTGTCGATCCGCATCACGCCGGGCCCGAAATACACGCTCGGCCGCGTCGCGGTCTCGGCGCGCGGCGTGCCGGTGCATCCGGACACGTACGGGCTGAAGCCCGGCGGCGATGCCGGCTCGGCGGCGGTGCTGAAGGCCGAAGGCAAGATGTTCCAGGACCTTCGCAACGAAGGCCGCCCCTTCGTCGCCGTCACCAACCGCGACATCGTTGCCGACGCCCGGACCGACCGGCTCGACTACACGGCCGATATCGCACCCGGCGACCCGGTGCCGTTCGGTCAGACCTATGTCGACGGCACGAAGGACGTCGACCCCGGCTTCGTCGCCTACATGGCAGGGGTGAAGGCCGGCGAGGTGTTCTCGCCGGAGGAACTCGACAAGGCCCGCCAGCGACTGCTGAAGCTCGGCGTATTCTCCTCCGTCGGCGTCCAGGAGGCCAAGGCCCAGGCCCCCGACGGCACGCTGCCGGTCCAGATCCAGGTCGCCGAGCGCAAGTTCGGCTTCTACGGCGTCGGCGCGACCTACTCCAACACCGAAGGCGCCGGCGCGACCGGCTATGTCGGCTACCGCAACCTGTTCGGCCGGGCGGAATCGATCCGCCTCGACGCCTCGATCTCGCGCATCGGCGCGTCGAGCCTCGCCACTACGCCGCGGCCGATCGACGGGCCGGACTATTCCGGCTCTCTGGTGTTCAAGAAGCCGGGAGTGCTCGGCCCCGACTCCGTCTATATCGGCTCGCTGGAAGTCGGTCGGCAACAGCCGCTCGCCTACGACCGCCAATATTACGCCGCGACCAGCGGCGTCGAATACCAGATCGATACGCAGCAGAAGGTCGATGCGACGCTGCGCGGCGAGTACGAGGAGATCACCGACTATCTCGGCAAGCGCGACTACGTGCTGGGCTCGCTGCCGGTCACCTACACCTATGACAGTCGCGACAAGGAGTTGAACCCAACCAGCGGCTTCTACTTCCAGGCACTGGCGGAGCCGACCTACGGCTTCAACACGGGAACGCCCTTCGTCAAGACGCGGCTCGACGGGCGCAGCTACCTCTCGCTGACCGATTCCGGCCGCTTCGTCCTCGCCGGCCGGCTCGCCTACGGCACGATCTTCGGCGCCAACCTCAACGACATTCCGAACGACCGGCGCTTCTATGCCGGCGGCGGCGGCTCGGTGCGCGGCTACGAGTACCAGTCGATCGGCCCCTATTATCCCGACAACGTGCCGCCCGGCTCCGGCTACAATTCCGACTTCGAAAACACGCCGACGGGCGGCCTGTCGCTGTTCGAGGCTTCGGTCGAGGCCCGGATCGGCATCACCGACAACATCCAGATCGTGCCCTTCCTCGACGCGGGTACGGCCTCGACCAAGCTCGTGCCGGACTTTTCCAACTTCAAGCTCGGTGCCGGCGTCGGCGCGCGGTACCTGACGAGCTTCGGCCCCATCCGCCTCGATGTCGCGATCCCGCTCGACCCGGGTCCGCGCGATGCGGGCTATCAGATCTACGCCGGAATCGGACAAGCCTTTTGATGCGACGGACCTTCTCCCTCTCGACCCTCGTCGCGCTCCTTAGCCTCGTCTTTCTGGCGGGGCTTTTGCCGACGAAGCCGGCCGAGGCGCAGCAGTTCCTGGCCGGGCAGGTCGAGAAGATCCTGTCGACCGACAACTACAAGGTCCACATCCAGGGCCTGTCGGGGCTGATCACCGGCAACACGCATATCGACAAGGTGACGGTCACGGACGTGCAGGGTACCTTCCTGACCGCGAGCAACCTGTCGATGTCCTGGTCGCCCTTCCAGCTGGTGCGCTCGAACCTGTCGATCGACAGCCTGACCGTCGGCCAGGTGACCTTCGAGCGCATGCCGATCGCCCAGACGACGTCCAAGAGCTCGAGCAGCGGCGGCGGGTTCACCGCCCATGTCGGCAACTTCGCGATCGACGAGGCGGTGATCCGGCAGGCGGTCGCGGGCGTTGCCGCGCGGCTGAAGGTCAATGCCAGCCTCAATCTCTCCACCGGGCCGACCAACCTCTCGGTGAACGCCAATATCGACCGGCTGGACCAGCCGGGCCAGGTGGCGCTGAATCTCGCCTTCGCACCGGCGCAGAACCAGCTGAAGGTGGACGTCAACGTTGACGAGCCGCAGGGCGGGCTGATCGCGGCCCTGCTGAAGCTGCCGGGAACGCCGGCGGTGAACCTCACCGTCAACGGCTCCGGCCCGCTGTCGAACTTCATGGCGAACGGCGCGCTGACCGTCGGCGGCGAGCAGGCGGCCAGCCTGACGGCGCGGGTCAACCAGGTCGACCAGGGCCGCCAGGTCGCGGCCTCGCTCAGCGTTCAGGCGGCGCGCTTCGTGCCCGAACAGTACCGGCAATACCTCGCCGGCGGCACCAATCTCGATGCCCAGGTGCTGGTCGGCAATGACGGCACCTACAAGATCGAGCAGGGCATGCTCACCTCCGACGTCCTGTCGCTCAGCGCGCAGGGGACGGTGGATCCCAATGGCAGCGGCAACGACGTCTCGGTCAAGCTCACCTCCCGCGACGGCTCTCCCATCCAGTACGACTTCGACGCGGCGCCGAACGGCGGCTCCGTCTCGCTGACGAGCCTCCAGGCGACGCTCAAGGGCGCGCTCGCCAACGCGAACCTGAACCTGACCGCATCCGTCCCGAGCGCCCAGTTCGGCGCCTATGCCGCCAGCAATCTCGATGCCACCGTAAAGAGCGGCGGCTTCGACGTCTCGTCGCTGCAGGGGCCGTTCACGGTCTCGGCCAAGGCTGCCTCGGCCTCGGCGCCGCAGGGTGTCGTCGCCAACGTCCTGACGGGGCCGGTGACGATCGCGCTCGACGGCGCGCTGACCGGCAACGGCCTGACCATCAACTCCAGCCAGGTGAAGACGGACACCGCGACGGCGAGCGCCAACGGCACCGCCGCGCTGAACTTCTCGACCTTCGACCTCGCCTTGAACGCCGCGACGCAGACCGCGACCCTGTCGCAAGCGCTGGTTCCGATCGCCGGCGACAGCCTGAAGGCGTCCGCTCAGGTGGCGCGGGCGCAGGACGGGACGATCACCGCGCAGACGCTCTCCGTCAGCGCGCCGAACCTGTCGATCAAGGGCAGCGCCAAGCTCGCGCCGGACCAGACGGTGAGTGCCGACATCTCCGGCCGCCTCGCCGATGCGAGCCGCGCCACCTCCTCGCTGACCGGCGCCGCGACCTTCAAGCTGACCGCCAGCGGCCCGCTCGCGCAGCCGAATGTCGATGCGACGGTCAACGGCGACGGCCTCGCCGTAAACGGCCAGCAGCTCGCCGGCCTGACGATCCATGCGAGCGGCGCGCTGAACCCCGCCTCCCCCTCCGGCTCGCTCGACGTCTCCGGCTCGCTGAACGGCCAGCCGCTGAATGCGACGGCGAAGCTGACGACGCTCGACAACGGCGAGCACCGGATCACCGATCTCGCGGTCAAACAGGGCCCGAACGCCATCACCGGCGATCTGACGCTCACGCAGGCCTTCCGGCCGGCGGGAACGCTGAGCGTCGCGATCCCGAACCTGAAGTCGCTCGCGGCCCTTGCCGGGCTGCAGGCGTCCGGCGACGTCAACGGCACCGTCAAGCTCGACGTCGCGCAAAGCGGTTCGGCGAATGCCGCGGTGAACCTCACCGGCCACCAGATCAGCGTCTCGGGCAACTCGCTGACCGGCGCGAAGGTCGACGTCACCGTTGCCGACTATCTCGGCACGCCGCAGCCGACCGGCACGATCACCGCCGCCGCCATCGACGCCTCCAGCGTCGCCGTGCGCAACCTGAAGATCGCGCTCGCGAACGCCGCGCCGGGCATCGGCATCACCGTGACCGCCGGCGTCAACAACGTCCCGACCGCGCTCGCCGGCACGGTCACCTTCCCGGACCAGGCGACGGAGATCACCCTCTCCCGCCTCACGGCCGACATCCCGAACGCTGCGATCGCCCTGCCGAGCCCGGCGACGATCACGCTGAAGAACGGCACGACGACGCTGTCCGGCGTGACGCTGACGGTCGGCAAGGGCTCGGTGCAGCTGGCGGGGAGCGCGGGACAGACGCTCGATCTCGCCCTGAAGCTCGCCTCGGTGCCGGCCGCCGTCGCCAATCCCTTCGTGCCGAGCCTCGCCGCGACCGGCACCGTCAGCGGCACGGCCAGCATCTCAGGCCCCGCATCGAGCCCCGACGCGACCTTCGCCATCACCGCCGACAGCCTCGCCGTCGCGCAGTCGCGCAGCGCCAAGGTGCCGCCGATCAACGGCAGGCTCGCCGGCGGCTACCGGAACAAGACGCTGACGCTCCAGACGGCGCGGCTCGACCTCGGCTCGGGCTCGCTGACCGCTTCCGGCTCGATCGGCGACACCTACGACCTCACCGCCAGCCTCAACGACGTGCCGGTGGCGCTCGCCAACGGCTTCGTCTCCGGCCTCGACGCCTCCGGCACCCTCTCGGGCAAGGCGACCGTCGCCGGTCCGCGCGACGATCCCAACGCGACGTTCGACGTCGCGGGGCGCCAGATCACCGCGCAGAAGATCGGGAAGGCCGGCATCAAGCCGCTGACCCTCGACGTCGCCGGCTCCTATGCGAACCAGACCGTCACGCTCCGCCAGGCCAACCTAGCCGTCGGCGACGGCTCGCTCTCGGCCTCGGGCACGATCGGCCGGACGCTGAACGTCGACGTGAAAGCGAACCTCCTGCCGGTCGGCCTCGCCAACGGCTTCGTGCCGGATCTCAGCGCATCCGGCACGCTGTCCGGCACGGCCAGCGCCACCGGCTCGCTGACCAACCCCGACGCCACCTTCGACATCTCCGGCACCGGCATCACCACGCGGCAGATCGCCCAGTCCGGGACGAAGCCGGTCGATCTGCGGCTGGCGGGCACCTATCAGAACGGCACCGCGAACCTGCAGACGGCGGTCGTCAATGTCGGCGACGGCTCGCTGACGGCGTCGGGACAAGTCGGCAAGACGCTCGACGTCTCGGCGAGGATGAGCAACATCCCCGTCGGCCTCGCCAACGGCTTCATCCCGAACCTCGGCGCCACCGGAACGATCTCCGGCACGGCGAAGGCGACGGGCACGCTCGACAATCCGAACGCCAGCTTCGACCTCACCGGCTCGGGGATCACCACGACGGCCATCGCCAAGAGCGGGGTCAAGCCGCTCGACCTCACCGCCAATGGCCGCCTCGCCGACAAGACGCTGACGCTGCAGACCGCCAGGGTCACCGTCGGCGACGGCTCGCTGTCGGCCTCGGGCACGGTCGGCCAGACGCTCGACCTCACCGTCGCGCTCGACCAGCTCCCCGTCGGCCTTGCCAACGGCTACCTGCCGAACCTCGGCGCCACAGGCACGATCTCCGGCAAGGGCAAGGCCACGGGCTCGCTGTCGGACCCGCAGGCGACCTTCACCCTTTCCGGCACCGGCATCACGACGAAGCAGATCGCCCAGTCGGGCATCCAACCTCTGTCGCTCGACGTCGCCGGCTCCTACGCCAATCAGACCGCGACGATCCAGACGGCCAACCTCACGGTCGGCGACGGCTCGCTGTCGGCGTCCGGCACGGTCGGCCAGACGCTCGACATCTCGGCCGAGCTGCAGGATCTGCCGGTCGGCCTCGTCAACGGCTATCTGCCGAACCTCGGCGCGACGGGCACGATCTCCGGCCAGGGCAAGGCGACCGGGTCGCTCTCCGATCCGCAGGCGACCTTCACCCTCACCGGCTCGGGCATCACGACGAAGGCGATCGCAAAGTCCGGCATCGCGCCACTCTCGCTCGACGTCGCGGGGTCCTACGCGAACCAGACCGCGACGATCCGGAAGGCGAACGTCCAGGTCGGCAAAGGCTCGCTCTCGGCCTCCGGAACCGTCGGGCAGACGCTGAACGTCGACGTTCATCTCGACCAGCTGCCGGTCGGCGTCGCCAACGGCTTCGTGCCGAACCTCAACGCTTCCGGCACGATCTCCGGCAGCGGCCACGCCACCGGCTCGCTGTCCGACCCGCAGGCGGAGTTCACCCTCAGCGGAACCGGCATCACCACGCGGCAGATCGCCCAGTCCGGAACACCGCCGATCTCGCTCGACATCGCCGGCTCCTACGCCAACGGCACAGCCACGATCGCAAACGCCGAAGCCGCCGTCGGCAAGGGCTCGCTGAAGGCGTCCGGCACCGTCGGTGAGACGCTGGACGTCAGGCTGGCGCTGAACCAGCTCCCGGTCGGTCTCGCGAACGGCTTCGTCGACGGGCTGGGCGCTCAGGGCACCCTGTCCGGCACCGCGCAGGCGACCGGCTCGCTCTCCGACCCGAACGCCAGCTTCGACATCTCGGCGTCCAACGTTTCCGTCGCCAAGGGCCGTGCCGCCGGCGCCCCGCCGATCAATGCCAAGGCCTCCGGGCGCTACCAGAACAAGACACTGACGCTCGCCAATGCCAACGTCTCGGTCGGCGGCGGCACGATCGTCGCCTCCGGCACGGCGGGGGCGAACGCCATCGACATCACCGCCAGGATCAACGGCCTGCCGGCCTCGATCGCCGGCTCGGCGGCCGGCGGCCTCGCGCCGCAAGGCACGATCAACGGCACGGTGCGCGCCACCGGCTCGCCGAGCAATCCGTCCGTCACCTACGACGTGACCGCGAACGGCGTCTCGATCCAGCAGACGCGCGACGCCGGCGTCGGTCCGCTGTCGATCACCACCAGCGGCCAGTACGCCAATAAGCGGGTGACGACGAACACGCGGCTCAGCGGCTCCGGCGGCATCGCGCTGACGGCCAACGGCTCGGTGAACCTCGCCGGCACGCCGCCGACCCTCGACATCGCGGTGAACGGCACCGCGCCGCTCTCGATCGCCAACCGCATCCTCGCCGAGGGCGGTCGCTCGATCAACGGCACGGTGCGGATCGACGCGCGCGCGACCGGCCCGCTGTCGCAGCCGAACGTGACCGGCACCATCTCGACGGCCGGTGCGCAGCTCATCGACACCAACTTCAACATCGCGCTCAACGACATCACCACCACCGTCGCGCTGAACGGCCAGACGGCGACGATCACCGCCTTCAGCGCGAAGCTCTCCTCCGGCGGAACGCTGACGGTCGGCGGCACGGTCGGGCTCAATGGCCAGTTCCCGGCGAACCTGTCGATCCGGCTCGTCAACGGCCGCTACAACGACGGCCAGCTGATCGCCGCGAAGCTCGGCGCCGACCTGACGATCACCGGGCCGCTGCTCGCCAACCCGACGCTGGCCGGCGCGATCAACGCGCAGGAGATCGACGTCATCGTACCGGAAAACCTGCCGACCACGCTGGCGCGGATCGACGTCACCCATCGTCACGCCCGGCCCGCCGTCCTCAAGCAGCAGCGTGAGATCAGCCCGAACCAGGGGGGCGCCAAGTCCGCCACCTCGGGCATCAATCTCGACCTCACCTTCAACGCCCCGAACCAGGTGTTCGTGCGCGGCCGCGGCCTCGACATCGAGCTCGGCGGCCGGATCCGGATCACCGGTTCCTCGTCCTCGCCGAACATCGTCGGCGGCTTCAACCTCCTGCGCGGCCGCTTCCAGATCCTCGCCCAGCGGCTCGACTTCACCAGCGGCCGGCTGTCCTTCACCGGCGCGCTGATCCCGACCCTCAACCTCATCGCGACCTCGACGGTGGGCGACACGACGATCACCGTCGCCGTCACCGGTCCGGCGACCGATCCGAGCTTCACCTTCTCGTCCAGCCCGCCGCTGCCGCAGGACGAGGTGCTGGCGCGGCTGATCTTCGGCCAGGGCACGTCGGACCTGTCGCCGCTGCAGATCGCCCAGCTCGCCGACGCGGCCGCAACGCTCGCCGGCGTCGGCGGCTCGACCAGCATCCTCGACACGCTGCGCTCGAAGATCGGCGTCGACGACATCGACATCAAGACGACCGCCGACGGGCAGACCGCGGTCGGCGTCGGCAAGTACCTCAACAAGAACACCTATCTCGGCGTCGACTCGACCGGCCGGGTGTCGCTCGACCTGAAGCTCGGCGGCGGCCTGAAGGCCAAGGGCGCCGTCACCTCGCAGGGCGGCGGCGAAGTCGGCGTGTTCTACGAGGGCGAGTTCTGACGGCGGCTGCGGGCGGGCGGCCGGTCCAACTGCCCGCGGCGAAGGCGTCGCGCCCGGCCTCTGGTTTTGTCGGGACGTTCCCGCTCAAGGCCCCGCCCCGCAATGGTTTCGGCTGAACCTTCCCGCTCCTGAGGCGTTGCCCGACCACACGCCGGCCCGCCCGCACGCCCGATTCGAACGGGATGGCGCGCGTCCGGCAGAGGGTGCGCTTGCGGCCGCTATGGCCGGAGAACGCCCGCGGCAATTGAAGGAGGCAATTCACCCATGGTCACCGAACCGATGAAGTACGCAGATTTCTCGCATCCTAAGCACGGCAGGTTCGACAATCCGGAAGCGGTCCTGAAGAGCGACAAGCTGTCGGACGACGAGAAGCAGGACATCCTGAAGGAGTGGCAGTCGTCGCTGACGCACGTCTTGAGGAACGACCCGCATGCGACGGGCGTGAAGGACACCCACCGCTCGCTCGACGACGCGATGGAAAAGCTCGCCGCCGGCCGGATCTGACGGCTATCCCCTTCGAGGCCCGGGCCGCCCTGCGGCGCGGGCCTTGCCTTTTCGCCAGCCGGCCGCGGCCTCGAAACCGAGGCGCGCGACGCTGGACGCGGAGTGTCTCTGACAGCTGTCGAGATCACCAAAGCCTTAAATCGGCCGTCGATCCCGCTTTGGCACTCACCACCCTCCACACCTTATGACACAAGGCTTTCAGTACGCCCCATGGCCGTCCTGTTCTGGCACGCTTTCTGCCGGTCACCTGAAGATGCGAATTCGGACACCAAAAATTTGAATTCGGTCGACTCGGGTAGGGCTAGCTCAGAAGGAGGACTGAGAAACCTCTCCGCAGACAATCATGATCCGAATCACTTACTCTCGGTAGAGTCTGAAAGGACCGACAGGAGGTGCTCCATGGGCATGTTAAAACGGCGCGCATTCCTTACGGTGGCAATGGGAGGAGCCATCGCCGCGGCGATCCTCCCTAGACCGTCGATGGCACAGTCCCTTCCCCGGTTCGACGTGAATGCCTACTGCAGCGTGGCCGCCGGATTTGGAGGAAACTACTCTCAGATGACGATGCAGGGTGCCTGCAGATGTAGATACTATAGACCAATCATATGAATCTAATTTGCGTCCCCAAGCGACATCAGTCGCTGCTTCATTTCTTTTATTTTTTCACTCGTTTTCTCAAAAATTTCTAGAAGTGCGATTTCGTAAATTTCTACAGCAATTATGTAATCGTTAAGTTCTACGCTCTTACCATGAGTCCCTAAGTTACCGACCACTCTCAATGCATTCATTGTATCGCTGCTTTCCTTATCTCCTGAAGTATCTTCATATAATTTAATCCGAGCGTATAGATCTAGCCGTCGATGATTTTTCTTCTTGTCTAATCCTATCCTTGGAACCCCCTGATGATCAAGAAGCCTCTCAATGCTGGTTCTTAGTCGCGAAACCGATATCGACAAATCAACCCAAAAACACTGAAAAGCCAATTTAAGTTCTTCGCGGACCAAGGGCGGAAAGGTGTCTCGGATTTCGAATATATGAGGCGCTGGGAACATACTTTTTGGCGAAAAAACAGGGTAAGGGCTTTCAAAGTAAAGCCCATTATCATCAAAATCCGGAGTTATGGCGGTTTCTACGATTCCAGAAACAGACACTACTTCTCCGCATGCCAAATTATCGCATACCAAAAATCCAATGAACCTTTCAATTGTGTTCTCTAAGCTAAAATCTTTATGGTTATGATTTTCTTTTGAATATCTCGGCTCTTTAATCTTAATATCTGCTTTACTCGTCCTCAATGTGCCGCGCTTGCACCTTGCACATGAGAATTCCATTGGATCATCTGTTGTGTAACATCCGCTCCATCTCCCTCGATCAATCGGCATCTCATAACACCTCTTTCCAACAGACTTAAAAGCCGCAAGCCATTCCAAATCGAAGATAGCTGATTCGCAGAAAGCACGTCGAAAGACGCACATGATGGCGTTTCAAGTTCCCACCGGTTACAAAATCGCACGCTAACAGGCTCTAGACCTGCCGCTCCGCCGTCCACCGCCTCGACGGCACCCTCTTCCGCCCGATCGTGCCCTTGATCCGCCGCGAGCGACCGAGCCGCGTCCACTTCCGGCCGGCCTGCTCATCGGCACCATCCTTGGCCCCGGCCGCGACCTCCCGCAGCACCTCCGCCGCCGGCCGCGCCGTCGCCTTGCGCACCTGGTTGCCGTGCTCGATCGACTCCGACCGCGTCCGCCGCGTCACGACGACATCGTCCGGATCGACGTCGTCGAGGTTCAGCCCCTCGGCGATCTGCCGCGGATAGAAGGTCCCGTGGAACTCCACGGGGTCGAGCAGCGGCTCGATTCCGGCGGCCTCCATGATCGCCTTCATCCGCCGGAAATGCACCCCGTGATGCTTCGCGAGCGGGTGCAGTCCGACGACGTCGCGCATGAACCGCTCGACGCTCTCCTCGGTCGCGACGACCTGCTCGCTGCGCTTCACCGGATTCCGGACGACCTCGAGGTCGAAGATGCGGTGCTCGAAGAGCTTCTGAACGGGTCTCTGGGTCAGCCGGGTGCGGTGCTGGACCTCGATCCGGGTCAGCCCCCGCGTCGGCGCGGACGGCACCGTCAGGCGAACGACCTCGTCCTTCGGAACCAGAACGGCATCGAGACCTTCGGTGCCGACCAGGCGCGCAACGCGCGACAGCCGACCCTCGAGGACAAGTCTCAAGACCTCGGGGAACGTGCAGATCGCGGCGTGCCGGGCCTCGCCGAGCGGCACCATGCCGGCCGGGACTTCATCCACGGGCTCGCCGCCGAGTAACCGGCGCATGGTCTCATCGACGTTGCGGGCCCCGAAGCGGTGCTGCGCGTTGTAGACCTTGCCCGCGCCGGTGATGCTGACGAAGCCGCCAGCCTCGGCGATCGCCTCGATGTGGCGCCGCGTCAGGCCGGTCCGGCGCATGACGCCCGGCAGGGTGAGGATCTCGTCGTCAAGCAGTGCGACCAGTTCACGGACCCTGTCGACGTCGAGCGTCGAGCGGCTGGCGCGGAACTCCGCCTTCTTCGACATCAGGCCGTTGCGCTGCAGGATCGTCTTCAGGAGCGGCACGGTGGTCCCGACCTCGCGGGCGAGCGACCGCAGGTTCCAGACGCGGCGTTCGCCGACCGGAACGCCGAGGACGACGTCGTCCGGATCGAGCGGCACCTCGTCCATGAGGACCTCGCGGACGTAGTCCACCGCCGGCGCGTAGCCGGGGTCTTCACGGCGGGCGTCGAGGAAGTCGTTGATGCGCCCGATCGCCAGTTGCGGCCCCCAGACGCCCTTGCCGGCCCGCGTCTCCCGGATCAGGCTTTCGAGGAAGCGCCGGATCCCGGCCCGCCCTTCGGCAAGGACGGCATGGCCGGCGGCGCCGGCGGCGATGCGCTCCGCCGGCGTGAGGTGCGTCAGGCGGACCGCCTTGCCGTGCAAGGCGACGGCGCCGAAGACCTCCGCCAGATCGGCGGCAGCATGAAAGGCGAGGCCGTCCGGCCAGATCGCGTCCTTGGTGCCGGTGAACAGGCGATCGCGCAGATACGTCTCGAGGGGCGACGGGGCCTGCCGGACCGCCTCGCCGGCGAGGCGGTGAACGTCGTCCTCGAGGAACGCGATCGTGCGGCAGTAGTCGTATGGCGCGAACGGGATGCGGTCGGGCGTCGTGGCGACGAGGACGAGGCCGTGCTCCGGGCAGGTCCGCAGCGGCGCCACGGTCCACTCGGCGCGCATCCACGACCCGGCGCGACCGCCGCGATCGAGATCGGCGGCGACGCAGGCCGGGCAGAACCGGAAGAAGGTGCGGTCCACCATCTCCGTCCCCAGTTCCTGGCCGTGCAGCCGCCAGTTCTTTCCGGCGTGCCGGCGCGGCGACCACCTGGCGAGAGCGCCATGGCCCATTCCGGCCTTGGCCGCCAGAAGCCTGATCGCCGCCTCGTCGCCGAGATCGATCGAGCGGACGTCGAGGCCGACCTCGGTCTTCATGTCCGGCACCGACCGGCCGGTGAGATAGGCCAGCCGCGAGAGATAGCTGGAGGCGGTCTCCCGCGGCATCAGGTCGGGCCGGATGCCGAACGTCCGGCCACGGCGCTCCCTGCGGTTCCTGGCGCTTCGGTTGGCCATCACTCGTCCTCCTCGGGGATGATGAAGGTTCCGGGCTCGAGCATCTGCCAGTGCTCGGCATCGAAGACGTTGAACCGGTCGAGCCCGCGGGCCTGCGAATGCTGCCGGTAGGCTTCCACGAAATCCTGCCGCGCCAGGACGCCGTGGTCGCGCTTGAGCCCGGCGTGGATCGCGAACCGGACGATCTGCGCGCAGCGGCCGACCTGGTAGTTCGCGGCATGCGCGATGCGGTCGACGAAGTCGGCTCCGAGCGAGCCGTCGAGTTCGAGGCCGGCCTTGCCGACGGCAAGCGCCTGCAGAACCGTCTCGACGATCCGGCGGTCGCCCCGCCTGTCCATGACCAGCGACGGCATGGTGAAGTAGAAGCTCCGGCGCTCGATCTGCGGATCCACCTGCGAGATGACGTTCGTCAGCGGGATGCCGGACAGGACGAAGCTGACCGGCCAGCCGTCCTGCTCGGCGAGGTCCTTCAGCGCGTTCGCGACAGCCTGCTGCTCGTTGACGCTCTTCAGCGTCCGGGCGAGATGCTGCGCCTCGTCGATGTGGACGAGCTTCACCCGTCGGGCGCGGGCGAGCCGCGTGATCCGTTCCCAGACCCGGTTCTCGGCAAGGTCGACCTTCGGGTTGTCGCCCATCGCGCGCAGGATCCGCAGCCCGAGCCGCTGCAGGGTACACGGGCTCGGCGCCCGGACGGAGACCACCGGGTCGATCGTGCCCTCCTTCAGGACGATCGGCTGGAACACCTCCGATCGCTCGAGATACCGGCGGATCATGAAGGTCTTCCCGGCGCCGCTCTCCCCGGTGACGAAGAAGATGAACCCTTCGGGCTTCGCCCAGACGGGGCGGCCGTCGCGAGGCTCCTCGAAGTCCGCATCGTCCGGCCGCGCCCCCGGGCGGATGAGCATCTCGTCAACCGCCTCGTCGAAGGCCTCGGCGAAGCGGACGTCCCGCGTCGACTCGACGCAGGAGAACTTCACCCTGGACAGGATCTCGGAGATCTCGCGCCGGCGCTCGCCGCGCCGGCGCGAGATGATGGCGTCGACGTCGATCCCGGCGAACTGATCCGGAATGTCGTCGAGATGAGAGGTCCTTCTGGCCATGGATCATTCCACCTTGATGTCGTCGGGGTCGTTCTCGCCGTCGGGCGAGAACATCGGGCGGTGACGGGCCTTGCCGGCCGCCTTGCGCGGACCGGCAGTCTTCGCCGGCTTTGCTGGGCCGGGCGCATCGGATGCCGGCCGGCCCCGCCCGACTGCCGCGACCAGTCGCCCGTCGGGCGAGGCACCGGTCTCCTCCCGGTCGGCGGGATTTCGGGCGGCGTTCCGGCGCTTGCGGTCAAGCCGGTCCTGAAACCGCTTCAGCATCTCGGCGGTCAGGTCGTGGGTCCGCAGAACCCCTGCCCGCTCCATCGCGTGCCGTCCGGTGCTCCAGAGGTCCCTGCGGGCGCCGATGCGGATCGGTCGCTGCTCCTCGGCTTCCTCGGCGACGATCTCCCGGAGCCTCGCATTCGCCTCCACCCAGTTCTCGAGCGTCGGATTCTCTCGGATCGGCTCCGGCAACGGACCCTTGTGCGGGACGACGAGAAAGCCGGGCCCCTTCTCGTAGCGCGGATCCTTCCGCAGCCGATCCGGCAGATCGATCAGGATCGACGTCAGATCATGCGGATCGACACGGCAGACGGCGAGACCGCCCTCGAACGCCGGGCGGACGATGTCGAATTCTTCCGACCAGTACTGCAGGTTCAGAATCCGGACGCCTTCGGTCGACGGGCGACGGGGATGGCGCACGGTGAAGGCGTAGCGCATCTCCTCCGGCGTCGCGAAGGCCGTGACGCCCTTCCAGTCGTTCTCGAGCGCGTCCTGCCAGAAGGTCGCGGGACTGCGCCCCATCAGGCCGGAGTGGCCGGCGCGATGGTAGTCGTCGACGATGTAGCGGACGCAGGCGATGTAGAGTTCCTCGAAGGTCAGGCTGGCCTGCTTCTCGGAGTCGTAGTCGCCCCGCTCGACGGAGTTGGCGAAGGTCCGCCCCGAGAAATTGTGCAGCAGGCCGTCCTGGAGAGTATGGAACCAGCGCTCGATCCGTCCGCGCATCCGCGGGTCCTTCTCCGGAACGGAGCGGTTGGACCCGCAGGCCCGGGCGACGTCGTCGAAGGTCGAGTCGAAGGCGGGCCCGCCGTCGGTGACGATCGTCTCCGGACGACCGAACATCCTCCAGACCGGGTCGCGGCCGTCGCGGCGCCCACAGCCGGCCAGTTCCGCGAGGGGAGTCTTGTCGACCATCACGGAGCGCAGGCACGCGATGCTGCCGGCGCTCGACGGCGGATAGGGCGACAGATGGAAGCCGACGATGGTGCGCGAATAGGCGTCGATGGCCACGCTCGCGGTGGGACGCACACGCCCGATCCGCCGCCGCTCCGCCGGGGTGGCGTTCTCGTACTCCTCCGCGGTGCAGAGAAGGACCTGCAGATCGAATTCCCAGTCGTCCATCTCGATGCGCTGGAGCAGCCGGTCCACGACGACGCCGCGGCCGACGCCGGCGTGCTGGTTGATCGCCGCGTCGCATCCCTTGCGCGCCGCATCGACGAGGAACGGATCGAGCCGCTCGATGTGTTCGCGGACGATCCGCGGCGAGGTCATCGCGTGGGTGCTCCCGGTCGTCCGGTTGAGTTCCCAGATGTCGTCATGCACACGGCGGATGATCTCGGCCTTGCGCGGGTTCAGCGCCGAGCGATATTCCTCGACTCGCCGCCTGATGATCTCGAGGACATCCTCGTGGAGTTGCCCGCCGCGGCCGCAATGCTCACGGGCATCGCGCAGGCCCTCGATACGCAGCCCCGCCTCCTCGTAGCGGCGGATCCACGCGTATAGCGTCGAGCCCGCGGGCACGGCAGGATAGTCCTTCGTCTGCAGACCGGGAATCAGGTCCCGGAAGGCGTCTTCGAACCAGTTCTCCATCCGGTCGTGCAGGTGCGCGACGGCTAGATCGAGCCCTCTGCCGGAGCGCGCGATCTTGGGGGCGCCGTTGCCCTTCATGGCGATCAGGTTCCGCGCCTCGCGCACCCACTCGTAGCGCCAGAGAAGCTGAATCCGGGCGGCCGTATCGAGATCGTCGATCCGGCTCGTGTCGAAGCGGGCACGCAGCATGCGCACCTGTCGGGAGAAGTGGTCGGTGTCGTAGCGCAGACGGTTCCTTTCGATGGCCGCCGACACCTGCCGGTCGGACAGGAGCAGGTAGTCGTCCTCCATGAAGTCGCCCTCGACCCGCTGGAGGATGTGCGTTCCCTTCTTCTTCCCGACGTAGCGATAGGCGTTGTCCTGGAAGACGATCCGGTCGGCGCGGCCGAAACGCCAGCGGCGGACGGGGACGATCTGACTCATGACGATCTCCGAGGGAGGAGCGTGAGGCGGGACACGCCTCACGCTATCTACCGAGGATTGAACAGGCGATTGACGAAGATGGTGACCGGTTCGATACGCTCATGCTCGCGCAGGACGACCTCCCCCGACGCCAGAAGCGCCACGAGAGCCCGCATTCCGCGGAAGCCCAGTTCGGCCGCCTTCTTCGCCGCGTGCAGCGGAAATTCGGCCGGCGCCTCGCTCAGCCACGCCCGGACGGCCGCGACGGCCTCGTGGTCCCGGTCGCCCAGGAAGCGCTGGATGAGTTCCGCGTTGTCGACCACGACGCCGCAGACCGAGTGCTCGTCGAGGATACGGTACTCGTCCGCGAAAGGCCGGCCGGCGGCACCGAGGTTGGCCGGATCCGACGCCGCACGGGACAACCGAAGCAGCACGGCCTCGAGACCGGACCGGAGGATGTCGACCTCGTACTTCACCGCCTGCGCGATCCGGATGCCGTCGCGCGTCTCGGTCACCAGGTCGAACCAGTGCGTCCGGCTCCGCCCGTCGGCATCGTACCAGACGGACGGCACCTGCTCCTTGAGCCGTTCGATCTCGGCTCGAACGGACAGCGACACAATCTGCTCGGATTCGAGCCGGCTCATGAAGCGGATCTGCACGTTCCCCCGGTGGTCGATGCGGAAACCGACCTGGGAGCCGCTCTGTCTCGGAGCGGCGTGGCGGGCCTCGGAAGTCAGTGGCATCTGGCCCGCTCCGCGTTGGCGATGAACGTCGTCATGTCCGACTCGGCCAATTTGCCTGCCGATACGCCCGCGCCCTCGCCGGCGTTGCCGGCGCGACGACCGGCGCGGAACGGGCGGACAGGCGCGAACGGCGAGCGTGGCAGTCCGGCGGGGTACCCCAGGCGATCGGAGGTATTGTGGAAGCCGATGTTGTCCGCGCACATGGGCGCTCTCCTTCAGGGACGTTGCAGGCAAGCGGGGGCGTTCGCCGGTTGAGAGGCCGGCGTCGGCACGAGCGGGACGCGGAGCGCGTAGAAGGTCGTGGGCACGGCATAAGCCGTGGCCTCAGGACGGAATCCGGGCGTCGCGTGAGATGAAGGACGACGGCGGAGACGCGGTGCGCACGTCGGGCGTCATGCCCGGCGCCGGCTGCGGTCCGTCATCGTCGCGGTTGAGGGAGAGTCCTTAGACCCGGCGCACTTCGACCGCCTGGCCGTAACTCTTCGCGACGCGGACGAGCCGCATGCGCTTGAGGAGTCGATGGCTACCGAGGCGGGTCATTGAAGGAAGTGCTCCTTGACACGGGGTCTGCATGGAACGGCTCCGAAGCTACCTCCGGAATGCTGCGATTCCGTTAACGAGGGCGATTTTCGGGTTAACGCGGCCTCGAACCCGCGTCGTGCATCGGCAGTTCACTACTGTCGCCGCAGGAACAGAATAGGAACAAGAGAAAGCAGGGTCAAGTAGGTACAGCGCCGCAATCCCCTGCGGGTCACAACCTTGATGCGTGGGCCAATGCGGCGTTTATTAGGAGGCAGTGATTCGTGGTCGTACTCCTAGGACGCGAGTGAGAGAGGCAAAATTGCAGGTTCAGAATCCTCTAGTCGAATTCCTTGCCTCCTACGGTCCCCAGCCATCATCGAACAGCTTGTACGACGAGTTCGTGGTCTCTGAGGCCACGAAAACGGGCTGCGAGCCCCTTGAGATCGATCAGCCCTTGATCGACTCGCTTTTGGCCGAGTTACAGAAGAAGGGCGCGAAGTGCGTTATCCTGACAGGCACTGCGGGCGACGGAAAGACTTACACCGCCCGGCAGGTCCTGGAGCGATTGTCGGGGGGGAAATCCTGGAGCAATGCCGACAAGATTTACGACTTTCCGAAGCTGGACCACGAAGGTAGCCGCGTAAGGTTCATCAAGGATCTCAGCGAAATCACCGACACGGAGAAGGACGGTCTATTCGATGCCGTCATCGCGGCGATCAAAGGGGAAGGCGCCGACACGTTCGTGATTTGCGTTAACGACGGACACCTCCTTCAATTCTTTCGGAAGAGGGAAGGCGGACGAAAGCCTATTCACGATCGAATCGCGACGATGCTGCAGAGGGACGAAGAATCCGTCGAGGGCATGAACCTCCTGCTATTGAACATGTCGAGAACAACGGTCTTCACCATCGTCGATCGGACGATCGATGCCATTGCAGAGCATCCGAAATGGGCAGCGTGCAACGGATGCCCTGCACTGCATTCGATCAATAACCGCTGCCCGATCAGAGTTAACCTCGACGTTCTGAGCAGGGTTGAAGCCGGGTCGCTACGGGGGAGGCTCAAAGATCTCGTACGCATGGCGGCCGCGGACGGCCAGCACGTATCGATCAGACAGTTGATCCTGCTCTGCGTCAACGTTCTACTCGGCGCATCAAAGGACGGGAATGTCCTGCTAGACTGCGACAAAGCGCGCAAACTAGCCCAAGCATTCGAGTATCGGTACACAAACCCATACCTGAACGCTTTCGGCGAGAACCTGAAGGAACGAGAGCGCGTCCGGTATAGCGCATTCTCCGTCATGCGGCGGTATGGGATCGGGCACGAGACGAACAACCACTTCGATCGCGGCCTCCTCGGCGACGATAGCGATCTCCCCAGGGACCAGTACTATGGGAGTGGTATTTTTGACTCTGTGCGCGAACGGTACCTTGCGAACCCGACCGAAAATGCATCCGATTTTCACGACGCCATAGTGAACCAACGGCGCCGCCTGTTCTTCAGCATCTCGCCCGAGGCACACGCTGGAACACCCAAGGATCCATGGGCTCTATCGGTTTTCCACCACGGTAAGGACTACGTGCGGATGTCCGACGCTCTGAAGGAGGAGAAGCCCTCCGTTCCGGACGACATACGTAGAAGGCTCTTCCAAGGCATCAACCGGGTCATGACCGGCGAGATGACGAAGACGGATGACATGATCTGGTTCACAGCCCCGTCGGGTGTCTTCAAGGGTCATGAGATGGCATTGCTTGTGATCCAGGCCGGGTCGAAGTCAAAGACCCCGGCGGGCTATTTGACTTTCCCCGGCTCCGTTCCCCTGACTCGAGCCCCCATACTGCGTTTCATTCCGGGCGCCGACGAGCGATTAGCGGTTGATTTGCCGCTGCGCCCGACGCTCCTTGAGTGCCTTCTCAGGATCGCGGACGGTGCCATCCTGGCTAGCTTCTCGTCGGAGTGCCGGCTTGAGATCGAGCGATTCCAGTTGAGGGCCGCCGCCGCGCTGCGTGAGAGCATGGGCGGCGCATCTCCTGATCTCCAGCAGATCGAACTCAATGGCGGCCTCTTGCAAGGGCGTTCCATAGAGGTCATGGCGTCCGAAAGGGATTGGTGATGATCACTGCAAATGAAGAACATCTGCTGCCGATTCCGCCGGGCTTGCTCGACAAGACGGACATGCGCGTACAGGAGATGATTCACGGTCACCGTTTCATCCCCGAGCAAGAACCGTTCATGATCGTCCTCGAGACGCTGTCGATCTGCACCGGCATTCCGATCGGTACGTTCACCGCAACCGAAAACCTTCACGAGAGTATCGAGTACGAACTGAAGCACCGTAAGAAGATGCGGCATCTCGTATTCCAAGATAATGCGCTCGAGCGTATCGCCGCGGACGAAAGGATCGCGGACGAAGAAAAATGGAGGTCCTGGAAGTCGCACGCCGAAAAGGCGTATGGGCACGTCGGCGCATTCGACTACCTGGACGTCGTGTTCGGCAGTCAGATCGAAAAGCTTCTTCAGGCCGTGCGCGTTCTCAGGTCCATGGAGGTCGACCCCGACAATAGTCGTCGTTGGACATCAAGATTCCTGGCGGTGACCGGTCCGGACCTCATATGCAACGATTTGAAAGAAGATGCTTCCGGGTCATGGTCTCCAGATCGTCGCTTTTTCGGCAGAGGCGGCGAACTCGTATATCTGATGCTCAACCGATCCAAGCATGCTCCGGAGGTCCGTGCGAAAGTCGATGCTCGGCTCCTGAACCCGGACGACCCGGTCAACCGGGTAGCGAAAGCTCTTTGCGATCCATCCGAAACCTTTTCATCGAGGACGAAGCTAGGATACCTGCCGTATCTGATGCAACCATCCTATGACCGCATGGCGCAAGACTGGCTCGGAGTCCTCGGAACGGAACGACTTCCGAATGGCCACTTGTTCGAACCCCTCTTTCGTATCACTGCACTGAATTTGCTAGTCTACCTTTCAGAACGCGAGGCGTCCGAAACGGGGGACCCCGCAAGAGAACCTATCGTTCTCGACATGACGGACGGACGTGACAAACAATTGCTGCAATGCTGCAGGGCTCACCTAAATCGGCATCGCGCCGCTGCGAATCGTGCGGTTCAATCCTACGTTGATCGATGCTTGTCTGAGAACGTCCATTGGATTCACGGCGTCAAAAAAGGAGATAGCGGCTCCATCAGGAAGGCTTTTGAAGAATGCTTCGATTATATTATAAACTACCCTACGATCGGCGATCCTTCCAAAGTCAAGAGGGAATTCGTCGATAACGCCATCTCTCGAGACAAGAATAACGCTTTTACTTACATCCTTCCGCTGACGAAGAATTCTGGTCTGGTCGCGGCACGTAGAAGGGTCGGCACCTGGTTTGCCGCAAGCGATGCCATGATCTTCGCTATGGTCCTTTCAAACGTGGCAGGGACAGTGGAACTTCGCGACTTTGTTTCGCGCCTTCATGACCGCTACGGCATCGTGATCGGCCCTGAAGAGGCTCGAAAAGAGTTCGAACGCCCGCCGGTCGGCGTCGCAAGTTTCGAGAGAAATCTCGCCGCTCTCGAGCACCGGATGACTCGCATGTCCCTGACGCAGCGCCTGTCCGACGACTGCGCATTCGTCACGAACCCCTACAGACAGGCCCCACATGCCTCTTGATCTTCTCCCCCAGGCCAGTTCAAAAACTGCGGCGGACCCCGCCGAAGAGAAAGGGGATCTTGTCGGAAGGATCGTTTGGGACTTCATTTCCGCGGCTTCGGACATTGCCAAACCCGGCAACCGCATGCTTTTCATGCTCGCGGGTCTTTCAGCAGGCTTCCTTGAAGGAATTATCCGCAAGATGCCTGACACCATTCATGGGCGGTCCATGCATGTCCGGATCAACCCTGCCGCGGCACCCGATCTCAATATTCCTCCCGAATTGCTTTCGAACGAAACTCCGATTTATTTCCGGGGCTTCCAAGGCGCTGACATCGTCGTGTTCGCCCCATCCGACGAGGACCGCGAAATCGTAGGGGCGGGACTCGGGCCCGTAGCTCGAATTGATGAAGCACTCATTATTGAGCAGACCGATCTATGGCTGCGAGTTCTCGACGATAGTGGCGTTGCGGAGGCATTTACACGCGAAATGCTTCTCGGGTTGCAGGACTCTGGTATCTGCATTGATCTGCAGATGTGGGTAGACTTCATCTATCTCCTGAAGAAGCAGGGCTTCTCTTCCGACGCGCATATGCGGGTGCAACTGGCGCTGCCGGCCCTTCAGATCCCGATCTATGGCGCGACCAAGCTCCCGAACTATCACCCCAGCGGCAATCCGCGTGCGAAGAAGCAGGTCTTCAAGAGCGCGTTTCTACAGGCGCGAAATGAAGTCGGCGTCTACGCAGGGCTGGACACGCCGAAGCAGGAGCGGGTCGATCTGATAGCCCTCCAGGAAGCGGTCGAGAGCTTCCCGGTGGATAGCGAGCCCGATGCCAAGACGGCCCTAGAGGCGGTGGAGAGGCTGATAGCGGACGAAAGGAACATCCGGCCCGGGGAGTGGACGGAAGCACAACGGTACTTTTGCGAAGCGGTCCGGTGGGACTCCATCGGCTCCAAGCTCTTCTCAGCCAAGCGCAAGGCTCCGGCGAAGAGCATGTGGCAAGATACACGCGACTACCTGATCGGCAACTTCGGCGCAAAGTTTGATGCCAACGAGGTAAAAAAATTCGACAAGATGGTCGAAGCTGTCGGCAGTGAGCCGTCTGCAGACGAGGTTTCTTTCTTCGAGAAATGGAAGGATCAACTCAACAGCCCGGAGTCTGTCCATATATTCAGGGCCTGGCAGAAATGGCTGTTTAACAAGGAAGTGATCGGGTCAAGCCTTTGCGACACGCTGCAGGAAGGCCTTGAAGCACTTCTAATAGGAGCAGACACTAATTCATCATCCTCAATCGAGGATCCGCGCATTCTTGTCCGAGCTTTCCAGCACGAAAAAATGGCCTATTGGAAAAGCAGGGACAGCGAGACGCTGCGCCTCTTCAAGTTCGAGCTTCGCTCGATGAAAGGCTGCATCGGCGATAGTGTCGTCTGGGACTTGGATCAGTGCTTCTCAACAGACGGAGAGCCAAATGCGACGGCAAAAGATAAAAAGAAGGTTGAGCTAGCATTTTTCCTTATCGACAAGAGAATTCTTGACGATGATATTTCCGACGTTAGGAAGCTAGGCCCCGGAACTCCTCGGATTAAGGTAATTTGGGATCCTTCGCATGGATACGCAGGCGATCCCATCACGTTGGCCCTGCCGGAAGATATTTCTGCCTTAGGCAATCGGAAGGATGACGAGCCCTTATTCAAGCGACAGAATTTTTCTCCGCGTACCCAGAGCAAAAAAGGGTTAGAGACAAGAGTCACTCTCGGATCTATAAATTCCTTCAACGGCGCGTCAGGCGGCCAGGACGGTCGGCTATTTGATCCAACCAAGACTGCTGATGAAGACCTACTGAAGAAGGTTAGATCCGTTGTCGACGAACTTGCTTCTACCGGAAGTCTGAGCGATGAAGACGCCGCGGCCTTAATCGAAGCGTTAGAGGGCTTCGACACCGCTTCTCGTAGGGCGCTGCGCGATCTGTCGGTCGACGTCGAGGCGGCGTTCCGAGGCAGATGCATCGAGGCCCAGGTCGAGGCGTTTGGTCAGCTTTGTCGCGCTTGTAGACTCCACGCACGCAGTGAACGGGCAAAGGCCGAGATCCGGCCGCGTATCGCGGAAATCGGCGTCGTTGTTTCCACCGGGGCAGAACCGCTTGCCATATTGGCTGGTTGGCATCCGCTTCGTTTGGCGGAGATGAAGGCGAGGATCGAGGATCTCTCCGTATTTGTCACCGATGCGCTGGCCGCTAGCCTGAAGGGAAGGGCCGATCTGACGATCGCCTTCGAGGCCCGACGTGCACGAAATCAGAGATGGATATCGCCGGAGATCGTGATCGCGGACGAGACGGTCATGACGGTCGTAGAGAACGCAGGCGGCTATAGCCTTCTGTCGGCCGCGGACTGCAGGATCCGTAGTCAAGAGGCTACCGAAGCGTCTGCTGATCGGGCGTCCAAGAAGTTCATGGATGCCGTCGAAGCTTATCTCGATACGCATCCACATGAAGCGTCCAATCTTTCGATGGCCATATACGACGCTGAAAGCCGAGAGCTTCCGTCCCGCCTCGCAGATCGCTTAGCGCAGCTACTGCAGGATAGGGAGGACCTTCGATGCGAACTATCCATCACGCATCGGGACCAGTCCCGGATGAGGTCGATCTACCGTTCGCAGAACCAGATTCTCACTCAGGACGAACCAACGGACATAGGCGAAGGCTTTCTCGGCAAACTTCGAATTGACGTCAGATCGAACGCGGCTGCGGAGACCGACCAGTCGTCGATCAAGGAAACAGACATCGTCTGTCTCCATGACTCAATCAGTCGCCTAGCCAATCTCGAGTGGGAACTTGAGACGGGTAGTAGCGAGGAAATGGGAAGCTCTTACGATCTCGCCGTGATGGATCTCCCACGCAAGAAAATCAGCGAAGTGCAGGCGCCGGGCGCTACCCTCTACCTTACTCTGCCAGAAGGCCCTCGGCCGCTATTGCAGTTCTACGACCTCCTCTATGAAATCGGCACGAAGGCGGTATTACCTGAGAATCGGCACGGCGTTCTATTGAGAACCGTCAAGTTCGACGATCCCAGACTGAAGGATATCGTGCAAAGGTCCCATGACCTTGGAGAGTGGGTCGTCTGTCATGACACCGTTTCTAGCAGAGCTATACTTGAGAAATGCGGTATCAAGATCATTCTTGACGCTACTGCACCCGGATTGGGCGAACGGATCACGATTTCATCGGGCGGTCTTGATGCCCGCCTCAGAGCCAACGTTCGCAAGGATCTTGTAGGACTTGGAGTACAATCCGAGTGTGTGGGCCCCCTCTCGGAATCCGTACTAGAGGACGTGCTGCAGGTGTCAGGACAAAAAATCCTCTCCGCTGCACGGGTTCCCAATGCCTCCAAAGAGATGATCGGTCTTAGCGTGATGCGTCATCTCATGGAAGGTCAACATTCGTCGGAGAATCGGCGAACTTCTTCTCCAATATGGATCTCGCTTGACGACTATCGTGGATGGTTCACCGCCCAAAAGGGCAAGGTCGCCGACGCCGTCGGGCTGACGATCATCGACGCGGACCGCGAGTTCGAGATCCTCTTCCACGTCGGAGAAGCCAAACTCGTGACGGCAGCGAGCGAACAAGCTGAGAAGCAGGATGCTTGCCGTCAGGTTTGGCAGACAGTCGCTAGGATAAGAAGCCTCTTTATCGACAACGGCGACGGCGTATCCCGGGTCGCTTGGTGCCGGCGACTGGCTGATCTGCTGGTCAATCGCGATCAACTGGCGACGCGTATCCCGAGCCAGGTGAGGAGAAGAGCCCTGTTGCGCGATCTCGCAATGGGAAAGGTAAAGTTCCGGGTGAGTGGCGAAGCAATCATCTGCCTCCATGACTACCACGGCGAACCAATCCGGTCGACCGTCGACGAAGAAAGCCCGTACCTGCGCAGTCATGTCCTTTCATCCGGAACGATAAAGAATGTCCTACTTGCTGCGGCAGGACAAAAAACATCGATCGAATTTCCGAGTTCCGGCAACTGGTACCCGGGGGATGAATCTGCAGACGAACAAGCCCACGATCCGACGCCTATCCAGGACCGTGGTGAAGGCAGCCTCGGCCCAACAAATGAGCAGCCCAGTCCGTCCGGCGCATCGAGTAGGGATGGTGAGGACAATACCCGAACGGCGGCGCCCACCGAAGTTGAAGAGGAACATGACAGGGAGTCGGCGCCTGAGACGGCACAAGCCGTGATCCAAGCGATCGAGGCCGAAGAGGCGATCTCGGGTGAGCCGGGAAGGACCATGATCGGGTCCCCAGCGTTTCACCGAATTCTGGAGCGCATAGCGGCTACTGAGACGCGATCCGTGTCCGACGAGAAGTCGATCAAATGGGCGGAAGCCATTTCGGAGGATACGCAACGGGCACTAAGCCACTTCGGCATGCAGGCGCATTTTGTGGAGCCCAAATTCCGCCTCACGCCGAACGGCGTCCTCATATCCTTCAAAGGGCACCACACACTCACCGTGGAGAAGATCGAGAAAAAGCTGGGTGAGCTACTGACCACCTACGGCATTGACGCGATCGACGTAAGGCCGGGTAAGGGGAAAATCTCGATCTTCATTCAGCGAGAGAACCGTGCGGAGGTACCGCTCGCAAAAACTTGGCTTGCCGCAGAGTGGCCTGACGGATCCTCCGAGGTGAGGACCAGTTTTCTTCTCGGTGCGCGTGAGGATGACGACCGGCTTCTGTATCTCAACCTGGCGGGCGAGTTCGCCGGCTACGACGAACATGGACCGCACACTCTCATCGGCGGGGAAACCAAGAGCGGTAAAGGCGTTCTGGTTCAGAACCTTCTTCTCCAGATCATTGCATTCAACGACCCGCGGTATGCGGAACTGATACTCGTGGATCCAAAAAAGGGGGTCGATTTCGGCTGGCTGAGCGGAACCCCCCATATGCGGGAGAGCATCATCGTCGACCCGGAAGTCGCTGCCGACAAAATGAGGTCTATGGTGGAACTTATGGATCACAGATACGACCTTCTCTCGAAGGTCGGTGCTCAGAACATAGATCAATACAACGCGAAAGTCGGAAAATCAGAGCGCCTTTCCCGCATTTTCCTTGTCCATGACGAACTGGGTGCGTGGATGGCAGATTTGAAGGAGTACAGGGAGGTCGTGCTCTCAAGCGTATCGAACTTGGGCATGAAAGCGAGAGCCGCGGGGATTCACCTCATCCTGATTACACAGAGAGCCGACGCCGACGCCGTTCCTCCCAAGCTGCGCGACAATATGGGCAACCGACTTTGCCTGAAAGTTCAGAACGCGACGGGATCCCGTATGGTTCTCAACGAGGCCGGAGCCGAAAAACTTCTCGGTAGAGGCCATATGGCATGCGTCCTCAACAACCAGGCACCGCCTTCGGGCCAGAAATTTTTCATCGTCCAAGTCCCGTTTGCAAAGATCGAAGCGATCAACGACTTGGCCAAGGCCGCTATCGACTACTGGAGAAGCCGGATTCCCGCCTCCGCTCAAATCTCAACGTTGGAGGCGGTGACTTAGGGGCAAGAAGCATCCGTCCAATTGGTTTTGTGCGCGGCTTTTCGAGTTTTAGCCGCGCACGTATGCTAAGGTGCTATGGATGTGTTGTTTCTTAAGTCCGTCTTTTTTTTGGCTACTTATGACAACTTAGGCAGCCTTTGGCGGACCCGTAAATCACGTCGATATCCATCGGCTCATCGGTCTCTCGAAGGGGATTTGCCACCTGCTTGCTTTGAGCCCGAGCCACCCGCGTCGCGTGTTCCTGGCGTATCTGAGCAATCCGCTCGGGTCGTGAAAGCTCATCGAGGCTCTCCCCCTGACTCCAGGTGAAAGGGGAGCCATGATCGACAGCGTTCTTTTCGTAGGTCTTGGCATCTTCGAATGCTTCAGGATGCTCCTCCATCAACCGAACCCACTCGATCTTCTGCTGGTAGAAGCAGAACGTGCAGCCGCTCCGCGACCGCCAGCGGTAATAGTCGGGGAGCCCAACCCCGGAAGCCTCTAGAAGCTCGATGACGCCGGCCTTGTCGATCCCGTGCTCGCGGAATGGAAGCCTGACCGCCAGGTTCTTATGGCTTGAGGAATACCCCTCGCGATAATCCTCGTCTCCCCGGATGGCGACATAAGAGAAGACCTTCGTACCCTCGTCCAGAGAAGGCCGGATCCACTCTTCAAACGGCGCTATCTTCAGCTTCCGGGTGCACCAGCGCGTCATCGGCGAAGGGAGGAAGTTGTTGTACTGGGCGAGCCAGAAGTCGAACGTCCGATCCGGGTTCAGACGATGGATCTGCTTGCCAATGAAGCCTTCTAGTCGAACAAGAAACTTGTAGACCTCCGGCAGTTCTTTCCCGGTATCGGTGAAGAAATACTCAAGGTCGATCTCCGGATGATTCTGCGCCATATAGACAGCGAGGGCCGCGCTGTCGCGCCCGCCTGAGAGGCCAAGCACATGACGTTCGGCAACCTTGCTCATCGATCCGCTCCTCCGTTCAGCCTTGTGACATCCTTCGCCTTCTCGGGCACGTGATCGAAATCGACTGATCCGATATCGCCGCCTTCCGCAAGCGACGAGGCAAATTCGGCCAGAGCGGCCAACGCGACATTCGTCGCAACGCCGGCATCATTGAACGTCTCCTTGAGGCGGTTGACGATCTCGCCCACCTTCGCTCGATCCCCCGTGCCGATGTCGAAGTCGGGCATGACCGGTGTTGGTCGATCCGGATCGCCGATGAAGAATGCCATTCGGATCCGCCCGTCTTCGCGATTCTTCACGTGCGCGAAGGCCTCGGCGCGCACGAACTCCTGAGCGAGGGCCGCCAGTTCAATTCCGGCGTTATCTACGTCACGATCGACCCAGTCCTTCGGCGGCTTGTTCGCTGCCAGGCTTGCGATCCCTTCGATCTCGTCGACTGCGCCGGTGTAGGCGGCAAGCCGGGTGGCGAGAGCGTCCAGCCGGAAGTTGCCCGTAAGGCCTTTCACCACGACCGCACGCTCGTGCAGGGCGTTCATGGCCGATCGTGAACGTCCTTTGACCCGCAATTCGCGCAAAAGGATTCCTTCGAGGTTTTCGAGCATATCCGGGTAGATGCCGACGATTTCGGTCAAGCCCTCCCGGATCGAGGACACGATGCGATCCGCATCTTTCTCGCCGAGGTCGGCTCCGTCGGCGAAGACGGTCGGAAGATCGTCGAGCAGGAACTTGTTCGGATCGCTTGCGAGCTTCGCCAGATTGCGAACGCGGGCGGCGCCGCCAGACAGGCGGTTCGTCCGCAGCACCCAGGCCGGCTGACCCAGGACGATCCCGACGAGGCGCTTCGCGATGTCGATCGTCTCCTTGCTCTCTAGCGGCCGGCAGGCGTCGCCGAATTCATCGACGAGGTCGGCAACGCCCGAAAGGACCTTCGCATGGAACGGCGAGGTCTCGACCCAGCGAAGGCGCACGCTGGTGGGATCCTGCGTCAGACGATCGATGAGAAGCGGAGTGATCCGGGTTTGGAACACGCCATCAAGATATATGGCCAATCGCTCCGCTCTTGAGAGCAGGTAAGCCACAGCGAAGACTGGCAGAAGTCCATCACGCACGCCGAAGGGATTTCGTTTCCATGCGTCGTAAAGGACACCGAGATCGGCACCCGAGGGACCGGCATCCATGAAGATCTTTTCGGCGCGACGCCACATCGGACCATAGGGATGATTGTCCGAATCTGCCGGATTGACGAACTCCCAGGCTGCCGATTTGCCAGAGCGCCGGACATGCAGATTCTCGGAAAGGAGCGAGTCGTAAAGGCCGGCAGCAGCGGGATATCCCACGAAGCCAAGCCGCTTGTTCTGCCGGTTGTCCACCATCGCCCGGAGCAGTTCCTTGCGGGCTCCCATTGCGTTGCTGGACGGCTTGATGCGATTGAGCAGTTCGTTGCGAATGACCGGCGCTTGATCATAGCGCTCGTCGCAGAGATCCGACGCGATCCTGCTCAGAACGAGGCCGGCCCCCTTTGCCGAATTGGCAGTCGCCTTCCGGCGTGCTTCATCTTTCCACGTCCATTCGGCCATACCGAAGACTTCGATAAGCCGGGTTTCGAGTTCACCCGTCAGACGAGCGATACGTGCGGATATCTCCCGTCGAGCGACGGCATCGCCCTGAAGCTCCGAGCGCTCGGTGCGCACGGTCTCCAGGGCGATGAGTTCCCTCGCCTGCTCTCGCAGGAGAAAATTCTCCCGGATCCGCCCCACCGCCACGGGATAATCGCTCGCCGCCTTCGCTGCCCCGCGCCAAAGCCGTCGCGCCTGCTCGTCGTTATCGCCATCCGAGTTCATCAGAAGCAGAAACAGACCCGTGGCACCCTGCTTGGGACGGAATGACTTCACCCGATCGGCGCCATCCGCCAGCGACGCGATGTCGACTTCGAACCAGCGAAGAGTCCCGGTTTCATGGTGGTGCCGCTTCGCGAGAACCGGCTGCAGAGGAGCCAGGGTACGGAGTCGGGACAGATCGACGGCCGGGATTCGCGCGATAGCCTCGTCGACCGCAGCATCAATGTCGAAATCGCTTCCGGCGTAGATCGAAAACGAATTGGTGTGCCGCCGGTAGATGATCGTCGACCACGCCTTGAGATCCTCAAGAGCACGCTCCAGCTTCGCCGGATCGACGGAGGACAGTACTGTTCGAAGGACGGCTTCACTCGGAGCCAGCCCGGAGCGATCCTTGAACAGGTCGATCAAGGCGATCGACTTCACGAGATCGAGGTGGATGTCGGTCGCGCCCTTGGCGTCGCAGCGCTCTACCGCGTCGACGGCCAGCGACCACCTGTGCCCATCGGGCGATGCGAGGATCGACGGCTCGAGATTGGCTCTAAGATACTCCCACAGAAGCGGCGCCCCATAGGTCGAGCCGCTCTTCTTGGACGTCGCCTCGAGGAACTGCTGAAACGCAAACGGCTCGGCCGAATTGAGGAAGCCGAAGACGCTCCTCTGGTTCTGACCGAAACGCCGGCGCGAGAGCGGCCCCAGGAGACACGCCACGATGGGATGCAACGGCCAGCATTCGTGGAGGCGGGCGCCGAGATCCGCTCCTGTCCCGGGTCTGTTCGACGCGACCGCGGCCGCGATCGTTTCGGCCAGCGGCCGATTGGCAGCCGGAGCCGCAGCCGTCTCGATGGCCCTAGCGACGAGTTCGATCTGTTCCTCGCCGGCGACATTGATCGGTATGTCCGAAAAGCGCCCCTGGATCTTCAGCCATTCATCGCGAGCCTCGCGGTTCAGCCGATGCGCATAGTCGTCGAAGGACTGATGGAGGATGCCGACGACGACAAGCCGTCCCTTGCTCCGATTCGCGGCCTCGGCCAACTGCTGGAAGAAGTAGACGTCGACGTCCTTCCCAGATGCAGCTTCCTCAAGGAACTTCCCCATTTCGTCGATGAAAACGAACACACCGGCATGAGCCGACGATTTCGACACCCGAAGCAGTTCCTCCGCCGGATCGAATTTGCCGCTCTTCGCCTTGGACTTGGGGAAAGCGGACGCCATCGCGTCGCGGACCGCCGTGGCGGGATCTGCCCGGCGGCCGACCACGGGCAAGACGGCCCACGGCTTCGACTTCGAGCCAAGCAGATTCAGGATCTCATCCGAGCGATCGTCGCCGATAGCTCTCCGAGCGCCGGTGGCCACGTCACCCCCGGACAGAAGTCCGGCAAGCGCGACCGCCAGGCTCGACTTGCCGCATCCGTACGGCCCGGTCCAGGTAAAAGCCCCCTGTCCGGTCTCGGCGATCTGCCGCGCCATGCCCCGGACGGCGTCGGCGGTGCTGCGAGGACAGACGAACCCTTCGATGGCGCCGGCATGGATGTCGGCATCGATCCGGATAGAACGCTGAAAACGACGGCGGACGTCCACGACGTCGCTGAGCATCTTGGTCACGCCGCCATCTCCTTTGATGCGTAGAGAGGGATGATGAAATCGATGGGCTCGAGGTCGCCGATCGAAGGGCAATAGACTTGCCTCATGCCAGTCGACTCGTCCCAGCGGACCGCTCCGCCGGTCAAAGGCGCCAACCGCTCCAGACGCTCGGCCACGGAATCCTCGTCGAGAACGAAGGCGCGCCCCGGCGAACCCGGTTCGTGCGTAATGGCCTCGACGGTGAACTCGCGACGGGTCGGGTAAAGCTGCTGCCAGAACTGAATCAGCGCATACAGGAAGACTTCGTCGGGAAGGGACGGCTTCGGCCCGCGGCGAAGCTGAAAGGCGTTGCCCACATCCACCGACTGAACGAGCCCAAGCTCCGTCAGAGGACACTCAAGGCTGTCTTCCTGCGACTGTCTGCCGTTCGCAGCCTTCTGCGCATAGGTTCGAATGAAGCACAGCACGTCGCCCTTGAGGGTGGAATCGCTGACACGACCGACCTTGCCACCCGACTCTTCGGCAAGCTCCGCGCACCGTCGCGCAAGGCGAAGCCGGAGCGTATCGCGCGTGAAACTCGCCTCGTTGCACTCGTTGAACACCCAGTACCATGTCGTCGCGCGTGCGGGGTTCGAGACGATGTTCCAGTGGAGAAGCCAAAGGCTCGAAGGAAGTTCGAGATACGGATCGCCCTCGTCGCCCAGTAGCAGGTCGCCGACTTCGGTCACCGACAGCGCTCCGTTCGAGTCGGCTTCGATCTTGAGGATCCCGACAGCCTGCATCCAGTGACGCATCGACGTCACCATGTTCTTCCCGACGCCGAACGCGGAAATCGCAGCATCGTCGGCGAACACGGCTCGCGCATCCTCTACGCCGCGGGCATTTGCCCTCTTGATCGAATCATAAGATTTCTTCAACCATCCGTAGCGAAGCGGGAAGGTTTCGTGCCCTGCAAACTGAAGGCGAAACTGATCGTCGCTCAAAAGGCTTCGCATTTACGAATCTCCAACCGTCTCGTAAAACGAGGCGTAGCATCTGCTCGCTGGTGCCGACAACCAGTGACCGACCGATCCGAACACTGACGGTGAACGAAATGCCGGCCATCTACATGGATTATCAGGCGACCACACCCCCGGATCCGCGGGTCGTCGAAAGGATGCGCGACGGGCATGAAAGTGGACAGGGGTTCGCGAACCCGCATTCCGTCAGCCACGACCTCGGGCGATCGGCTGCGGCGGAAGTCGCCGCTTCTCGCCGCAGCGTTGCGACCCTGATCGGCGCAGACGACGATGAGATCGTGTTCACGTCAGGTGCAACCGAAGCGAACAATCTCGCTATCCTAGGCACCTGTCACGACCTGACCGACAGAAACGAGATCGTCGTGTCGGCGATCGAGCACAAGTCCGTCCTGGCAGCCGCAAGGCACTTGGAGAGCAAAGGATTCGTCGTGCGGAAGGCGCACGTGGATGCGGCCGGCAGGGTCGACATGGACCACTTGCATGACCTGATCGGCAGCAGCACGCGGCTCGTCTCAGTCATGGCGACGAACAACGAGATCGGCGTGGAGCAGGATATCGCACCTATCGCCGCGCTCTGCAGGAATGCCGGGTGCCTCTTCCACGTCGATGCCGCGCAGGCTCTCGGAACGTTCGCGGTCGACGCCTATGAGTGGGGAGCGGACTTCCTCAGCTTGTCATCGCACAAGGTGTACGGCCCAAAGGGAATTGGTGCTCTTTTCGTCGCGCGAGACGCTCGCCGACACATCCGGTCGATCATGTTCGGTGGCGATCAAGAAGACGGGCTCAGGCCGGGGACGTTGGCGCCGAACCTTTGCACTGGATTCGGCGAGGCGTGCAACATCCTTGCATCCGAACGTTCGGACGAGATCGTCAGGCTCGTAGGCCTACGGGATCGCTTTCTGTCGAAGTTGCGCGAGCGCATCCCCGCCTACGAAATCAATGGAACGCTGACGGGACGGCATCCCGCCAACCTGAACATCAGGTTTCCCGGCATCGAAGCCGATCAGATGCTCGCGATGTGCGAAGGCCGGGTCGCAGCAGCGACGGGATCGGCCTGCACATCGGGCATACCGGAGCCGTCGCATGTATTGATCGCGCTCGGCAGGACGTCCCGCGAGGCAAATGAGTCAATCCGATTCAGCTTCGGGCGATTTACCACCGCCGAAGACATCGACGCCACGGTCGAAGCATTGTCAGCAGCTACCGCCCTCTTGGATGGGCTGGCTGACGCGTAGCACCTGTTTGCCGCCATCTCCGAGATGCGAAACGCACACGTCGAGCATCTCGATCCCGCTATGACGCGACCTAATCTCCCGCAGCCGCGCCTCAAGATCGATGCTGTCGAGATCCCTGAGTTCGTCGAACTGCTCGTCGTCAAAAAGATCGGTGACGTCGAAAATGCGATGTGCCGTGTGCTCGGCCTCAAAAGAAGGCGGCGGACACCACAGGTCGACTTCGTCGAAGTATTCGCGAACGGCCTCTTCCGGGGTCGCGCCGTAGATGGCGTTGACGGCCTTTGCGCTCGGGGATTCCAAAATGTATCGACGCATTTGACCTACCTACCTGCCGGATAAAGCGATTCCATCTAGGATACGTCTTCGCGGGTGCATCGGAAAGGCACAAGGCCGGGTCTAGCGTTGCAACGAGGAAGTCCCTTGAGGAAAATCGGAAAGCGGATCCGCGGTGCCACATACGTCCATAGAACTTCGATGGGCAGCCTTACTGGTTGCGAAATCACAAAGGCGCTGAGAGCCGAGGAGATAGCCGCCGGAATAGCGGACTGGAACGTTCTGAGGATCGATGCATCCCCGATCATAGCCTTGCTGACATACGAAACATTCGAGAACCATGCCTTTCCGGCGCTTCTCCATTCCTGTCGAGTAGACGTGTCGAAAGGAACGGCGACGTGCCGGAGCTTCGCAAACTCGCGGAATCCCCTCATTCTGCATCGCAAGGAACTTCTGGTGGACCCGGCTCATCCGGACGTCGCGGAATGGGAAAGAATGACCAGGGCTCTCGAAGATGCCGGAGCATTCGAGAAACCTCACCTCATCGGCCGCCGTAACCAATGGATAGGCCGGCTTCGCGAAATGGGCTTCAGGGTGGAGGGGCCATGTCTAGTTTCGATCCAACGATAACACCGGACAGCAGCCAGGACCTCGAGGTATTCCGGTATAGGACCGCACTGAACAGGAGCCGGCTCTCGCAGCCGATGGCCCTGCTGACCTCCTACGGAGTGATCCGGCACGGCAGGACCATCCTCGACTACGGATGCGGCCAAGGCGATGACGTCTCGGGTCTTCAGGCCGCGGGGTACGACGTAGCGGGCTGGGATCCGTTCTTCCGCGCCGACGCCCCGCTGCAAGCGGCGGACGTCGTGAATCTCGGCTTCGTCCTGAACGTGATCGAGGATCCTGCCGAGCGCGCCGAAGCCCTGGCAAAGGCTTGGAGCCTGACCAGATGCGCCTTGGCCGTTTCAGTCATGCTGAGCACGGGTCAGCAAACGGCGGGGCAGCGGCCTTACGGGGACGGTGTGCTTACCTCCAGAGGCACTTTCCAGAAATACTACGGCCGAGCCGAACTGAGAGATCTCGTTTCCCGGGTCACCGGGGAGACCCCTCTGTCGGTCGCTCAAGGCATCGTCTTCGTGTTTCGAGATGAAGCCGCCGAAGACGAGTATCTGTTTGAGCGGCACGCGAGCCGCCGCCGAGACATTTCCGGCATCGTCTCGCGCCGCGAGCGAAAGCAGCCGTTCCAGCGCCTCCCGGCCGCCGAACGCATCGCGCCGGCGCTGCAGGAGATAGCCGACTTGCTGCTTTCCCGCGGCCGGCTGCCCTATCCCGACGAGCTAAGTCCGGCATCGGGTTCGCTACTGCAATCGGAGAGGGTCTCGCTTCAACGGGCGTCCGACCTCGCGGTCTCAACGGTGGTTTCAGCGGAGCGACTGCAAGAGGCCGGCAAACGCAGGCAGGAGGATCTTCTCGTCCATGCCGCGGCGACGCTGCTGCGGGCGCGCAAGGTCGAGGCGTCATCGGGATCTTCGATCGGAAGGGATATACGTAGTCATTTCGGAAGCCTGACCGCCTTCGAGGACCGAACCCGCAGCTTCCTCTTCGGCCTGTCCGACTCGGAAGCCGTGACTGCAAGCATGAACGCCGCAAATGCCTCGGGACTGGGCGTCATGGACGACGAGAACAGGCTGATCGTCGCCGGCCGGCGGCTGGATGAACTGTCCCCGGACCTGCGGACCTACGTGTCATGCGCCTCGATCCTCGGCGAGCCGGAAGGCGAGTTCCTGGCTCGCATCGACGCGGCCCGGAAGCGCGTGAAGTTCTTCCTGATCCAGAATCCCTCGGCGCCATGCCCCGTGACCGAGCAACAGATCGTGGTCGACCTCCGACGGCAGCAGGTGTTCGAGCAGAACCGCTCTCGCAAGATCCTGCGGAAGGCCGACCTCTTCGGGATGTCGCCGCGCTCGAAGCAGAGGACCAAGGAGGCGGCACTTCGAGCCGCCCTCGCGCTCGAAGAGGCCGCAGTCTTCGCGGACGTCGCGGAGACAGGGTAGCCGAAGGATCTCGCGACTTTCTCCGTTTGCACCTCGAATGGCAGCATAACAACGGAGGTGCCCATGGATCGCTATCCCCGCACGGTCGAATCGCTCTACGTCGAGGTGACCTATGCCAACGGCGACGTCGAACATTACCCGATCGAACTTGACGGCGGATATTGCACGAACGGCGAATACGCCCACAGCCTGAACAGAGCGCCCAATCATATCGTCGAGGCGTCCGAACGCTGCTCTTGGGCCTCAGACGACTTCATGTACGCCATCGGCGATGGCGGAGAGAGGTCCGGATCGGTGACGCCGGACGAATTCGAGTACGCCGACGAGGAGGGCGCGGAGCCGTTCAAGTGGCGGATCGTCGGCTCCGAAGCGGACCTGTGTCGCGAGAAGATGGCCTACTGGCTGGACCGGCTTCGCCCCGACGAGGTCCTTGCCATGCCGTCGGACAGCGACCTCGACCCGGCCGACAAGAGGCGCCTCTACGACGACATCCGCTCCTACTGGTCGTGGATGAACGATCCGGTGGCGGAACTGGAGCAGATGGTGGCCTCGAGATCGGAAGCGTCGCCGGCGCCCTGAGATCGCGACTTGCGGAATCGCCGGCTACTCTCCCGGCAACGTCGGAGGCTTCATGTCCATCATCTCCTACACCTGCGCCAAGACAAACGTCCCTATCCGCGCGCTCGAAATGTGCGGATACGAGGACCATCCGCGGCGCCTGCTCGAAATCCGGTATTGGGAGAACGGGTCTCTGAAGAAAATCAGAGGCGGACTGGCCGGCGAAGAACTTTGCCTTCTCGGTGCCGAATGGGGCCATGCCCCAGTCAGCCTCATCGAGACGGGCCTTCACGACGAGATCCTGAGAGGCACCGCCTTCGTTCTTGCGCCGAGCCTCTGCGGCGACGTGCCGGACAGCTTCCGCGGCCTGAGCCATGAGGATCCCGGGCAGGGCGATCTGATGCTGAGCGAGGAGCTACAGCGCTACATCGACGAGCAGGGACGCCTGCCGTCCTTCGAGGTCTATCGGATGCTCTACTGCGACAGCATCCCGATCGAGCGTGCGGCGGCCCTCGACGACGAAACGCTGATCTCGCTGGGCCGCCTAAACCGTCGGCTGGAGGACGCTGTCCGGGAGCAGACCGGTCATCCGGTAGATCTGCAATGGCGCGTCGGGCGGCGCGGGTCGTTCTCCGTCTCCTCACGATATTTTCCCGAAGCGGGCCGGCTGAAGATAGGTTCGGACGACGATCTTATGGCCGCGACCCACCTCTTCGGGAACCTTGGCCGCGACCGGGAAGCCTCTGATCGCCGGGCGAGGGAATACAAGGTCCCAAGCCTTGAGGACATTAACCAACTCAGGCTGACGAACACGTTCCGAGCGATGGCGGGGCTCGAGCCATTCTGGATTCCCGGCGAAGAAGCGACTATGTCGGTGGGGTTGGAAGCGAGACCATGACCTACGAGACGAGGAAGCCCGTCGTGATGAAGAAGACGCCGCAGCGCTGACGCTGCCGGCGATCGCCATCACGCGCCCAGAGGGGCGGCTTTCCATCTCAGCCGGGCTTCCTGCACCGGCCAGTCTCGAGGTCCGGCGCCATGAACACGACGCGCCTTCTCATCCTGTCAGATCTCCATCAGAACGACGGCGGCCGGCCGTTCGACCCGGCCACCGAGATCACTGCGCCATTCGACGTCGCGATCGTCGCGGGCGACTGCGCCGGCCGGCTGACGGACTCCATCACATGGCTGGGCGAGCGCTTCGCCGGCACGCCGACCATCTACGTCCCGGGAAACCACGACTTTTACAGAAACGGCGGCCCGTTCGGCTTCACGATCGACGACGAGTTTGCCGCCGGCCGCGATCTGGCTGCGGGGCTCGGCGTCACGCTGCTGTCCGACGACGCCTTCGAGATTGCGGGAATCCGCTTCCTTGGCGCGACGCTCTGGACCGACCTGCGCTCGCGCATCCATGCGAGCCGGCGTCACGCGTTCGCCGAAGCGAACAGGTGGATGAACGATTACCACTGCATCCACCGCGCCTCCTCGACGCGCCGGTCACGCCGGATCACGCCCGACGACACGCTCGCCTGGCACCGCACCTCTCGACGCTTCCTCGCCGAGGCCTTCGACGGCGGCGATCCGCGCCGCACGGTCGTCGTCACGCACCATGCGCCCAGCCTGCGGTCGCTCTCGTTGCCGAACGACACCCTGAACCACTGCTACGCCAGCGACCTCGAGCCGGAGATCGCGGAGTGGCGGCCGGCCCTGTGGGTCCATGGGCACATCCACGCCGCCAGCGACTTCAGGATTGCCGAAACACGGGTCTTGGCGAACCCGCTCGGCCGGGCCGGCGAGAACAGCGCCTTCCGGGCAGATTCGATCGTTTCGCTCAACGTGGCCGAAACCGCCGCATGAGACGCTCCGGGGTCGATCGACCCCGGAGCACCGTCATGCCCAAAGCCGCGTTCTCGCCCGACGCCGTCCGCAAGGCCATCGAGCGTCTTCCTGTCCAGTCTACGAAGGACGTGAAGGAGATGCGTCGCCGGGGCGAGGCCAATCGGCTCCCGGATCTGATCGATGCATGCGACGCCGAACTGGCAAAGCGCCCGATCGAGTACGACGGCGATACGGCGGCACGAATGCTCGTGGCCGAAGGCGTCGTCGAGAACTTCGACCTCGCTTCGGCGACCCGCTACGCCTTCTCGCAGGTCCTGCAGGCATCCGAGGAGGAGCGCCGGATCCTCGCCTGGATCGCCGCCAACCCGGGCGGCTCCTATGCTGATGCACTGAAAGCCTACGGGAAGGGCGATCTCTCACTTGCGATCGGGCACCTGGTCTACGACAGGTTCGGCTGCTTCCGCCGGTTCGTGAAAGACCATGAGGACCAGTCGTCCGTCCTGATCCAGAAGGAGCGCGGTCAGGGGAGCGTGCGCTACACGCTGCGTCCTGAGGTGTTGCCCGTGCTGAGCGACCTGGGCCTCATCTAGCCCATCACCTCCTCCCGTCCGACAGCCGAAGACCGCCCGAAGGCGCGTGACGCCCGGTGATCCCTGCCTAGTTGTTCTATCGAACATCAGGGAGGAGCAGATGGCCAGGGACAGCATGGAAAGGTTCGATCCCGGGAGGCGGCGCGTACTGACGACGGCCGCCCTCGGAGGCGCGGCTCTGGGCGGCGCCGGGATGCTCGGCGCGCGATCGGCGATGGCGCAGGCGGCCGGCCCGCTCGTCCCGCGGTCGATGCTCGAGCAGGGGCAGCCGATCGTTACGCCGCCCTACGGCGTGCCTTCGAAGTTCGAGAAGGACGTGGTGCGGCGCCCGACGGACGGGACCCCGACCGACCTCTCGTCCTGGAGCTTCACGCCACTGCAGGACCTTCACGGCATCATCACCCCGAATGGGCTGTTCTACGAGCGCCATCACAACGGCGTCCCGACGATCGACCCGGACCAGCACAAGCTGATGATCCACGGCCTCGTCGAACGCCCGCTGGTCTTCACCATGAACGACTTGATGCGGTTCCCGGCGGTTTCGGTGATCCACTTCCTCGAATGCTCCGGCAACTCGCTTTCGGAATACACCAAGCCGGCCGCCTCGGTGCAGACGACGCATGGCCTTCTCTCCTGCGTCGAGTGGACCGGGGTGCGCCTGTCGACGCTGCTCGACGAGGTGGGCGTGAAGCCGGAGGGCAAGTGGATTCTCGCGGAGGGCGCCGACGCCGCGGCGATGACGCGCTCGATCCCGATGGAGAAGGCGCTCGACGACGCCCTCATCGCCTTCGGCCAGAACGGCGAGGCGCTGCGGCCGGAGCAGGGCTATCCGGTGCGCCTGCTGCTGCCGGGCTTCGAGGGCAACATGAGCATCAAGTGGCTGCGGCGGCTCAAGGTCGGCGACCAGCCCTTCATGACCCGCGAGGAGACCTCGAAGTACACCGACCTGATGCCGGACGGAAAGGCGCGGCAGTTCACCTGGACGATGCAGGCGAAGTCCGTGATCACCAGCCCCGCCGCCGGCGGCATGATCGAGGGCGGCCCCGGCCCCGTCCAGATCACCGGCATCGCCTGGTCGGGCGCCGGCCGCGTGAAGAAGGTCGACGTCTCCGTCGACGGCGGCCGCTCCTGGACCGAGGCGACGCTCGACGGCGAGCCGCTGCCGAAGGCCCTGACACGGTTCCGGCTGCCATGGCGCTGGGACGGCTCGCCGACGGTCATCGCGAGCCGGGTGACCGACGAGACGGGCTACGTTCAGCCGACGCGGGAGGACCTCATCTCCGAGCGCGGCAACGCCTACACCTATCACTACAACGCCATCGCGCCGTGGAAGATCGGCCGGAACGGGGAGGTGACCAATGCCTATGCTGCCGGAGCATAAGACCGCCGCGGCGCTGGCTGCCGTCTTCCTCGCCGCCTCCACCGTCGCCGGCTTTGCTCAGCCGGCCGGCAAGGGCTCTCCCGCCGAACCACTCGGGATCGGCACGAAGCCGTCCGACGCGCTCGTGAAGGCGTGGAACATCGACATCGCGCCGGACGGCAAGAACCTGCCCGACGGAAGCGGCTCGGTGTCTCAGGGACAGAAGATCTTCGCGGGCACCTGCGCAGCCTGTCACGGCGAGAAGGGACAGGGCGGCGAAGGAATGATCGGCGGCCGCCTCGTGGGCGGCAAGGGCACGCTCGCGACGGACAAGCCGGTCAAGACCGTCGGAAGTTACTGGCCCTACGCCACGACGCTCTACGACTACGTCCACCGCGCCATGCCGTTCAACGCGCCGCAGTCGCTGACGCCGGACCAGGTCTACGCGGTCTCGGCATACGTCCTAAACCTCAACGGGATCGTCCCGGACGACGCAGTGATGGACAGGAACACGCTGCCGAAGGTCGAGATGCCTAACCGCGACGGCTTCGTGCAGATGGACACGAAGACGCTGGCGAAGACGACGGCCTGCATGAAGGACTGCAAGCCGCTCGTCGGGCGGCCATAGTGCCCTGACCCTGCCGCAGGCCGGCAAGTCCTCGGCAGATTGACCGGCCGCGCATCTCGACGGCCGGTCGCCGGACTTCAACTCCAGAGGCTGAAGGCGCCTGCGGAGGCGCGGATGAGATGGCCGGGGGCGGAGACCGGCGTCACCGCCGAGGGCGCCGGCGGTCTTCTCATGCCCCGCAGGAAGCGCGACGCTTCTGACTTTCGCCGCTCAAGGCGATCCTCGGAGAGATCACCGGGGGCATTGCAATGACGATCATCGATCAGTTCGGGAGGAACGGGAATCTCCAGGATGTCCTTCGAGGGCTCCTCGAACGGAATGGGGCTGGGGATCTCGTCGCCCATCACGCAGTCCGCAAGAGCAAGGATCTGCGGGTGATCTATACGGTGGCGGAGCGCGGCGGCTTCAGAGACGCCTGGGTCTGCGTCCTCTCCCGGTCGGGTGGCGGCGGGGCAAGGTTCGACCTGCGAAGTGCCGAAGTCCTGCCGGAATGGGATGTCCCCCATCACTTCGACATGCCGACCCACCTCCTCGACATGCTGAGCGAGGCGGGCGGTGCGGGCTCGGCCGAATGGCGGGATCTGTGCCGCCTGAGGGCGGACCTCCGTGCTCGCGTTCCGGGAAAGCCTCCGAAGCGCGGCGACGTGCTGACGGTTTCCTGCGTGGACCACCCGATCTCCTTCGACGACGGCATGCCTCGCCTTCTCTGCACGTCCGCCAATGCCCACGAGGTCGAAATGGTGCTGCTGGACGGGGCAGGAGATCCAGGAGGACAGACATTCCGACTGAAGCCGGACATGGTCCGCTCCGTCCGCCGGCCGCGCCACGAGGCGAGACCAGACCGGCTGGACTACCTGCTCGCCCACTCGGGGAAGACTTTGGAGGCGATCCATGGAAACCGGAAAGGTCCTCTCGACGAAAATGCCCTTCTCTGGCCGGCCTGCGGTGCCGGCGTTGTCGTCACCGCTGGCGAAGAGATCTGGTGGCTGGATCCCATCCGCGCGGATATGACGCCATGGGAAGTCGAGATCGTCGCGCGGTGGCAAAAGAAGGGGTTCGCTCTGGTTTCGTTGCTGTCGCCGGACGGAAGGTATTCCATGGATTTCGTGGTCGGGAGATCCCCGGACGGCGAGATCGTCGCCTTGGGCGACACGCGGGCGGGTCCCGACTGTGATGCGGTACGGTTCGCGGTGGAAGCCTGGCTGGCCCGTCGCCCTCTCGTGCAAGGATGGGACTTCCCGATGAGCCCGTCGGAGCCGAACAGCGCCGACGGGCCGGATCAGGAGGAGAATTTCGCGCCGACGCCCATGAACTGAGCCCGCTCCGGCGGCCCGAATCTTGAACCGCACCCGGCCGGAATCATATTGCATAGCGGCTGGCCGGTCCTGCATCCGGTCGCCGTGGAATCGATGTCGTTCATTCGAGGAGGGACCATGGGCTCCGTTGATTTCGCTTCGCCGCTGTTCGTGCGCACCGGGAGGAACCTCGTCCAGGAGGTCGCGTCGACGGGAGACGCGATCGATTTCCTGCTCGACTGGACCGAGACCCGGCACGACATCCTTGCCGAGACGCTGCTGCGCGCCTGCTACGACGTCCAGGGCGGCCGAAAGCCGGTCGCGACTGTGGAACGAGGGTTCGAGCACTTCGCCCGACGCGCCGGCGTCCTGGAAGATCCGCTGGCCGCGATCCCGTGGATGACGGCCGGGCGACGCGGCGGCGGACATGTCCCCGCCTGATGGACGGGAAGGCCCGCTTGAACGATGAAGAGGCGCGGATGACTGGCGGTGCGGTCGCCTCGATCGTGGCGAGTCCCACCTTAAAGGGCCATATATGACCCTTTAGCTGTCTTTTCGGTCATATATGACTCCTCACGGTAGCTAGGAGTGACGCGGCGAGATCTCGGCCTGCGGGCCGATGCGGTCGATCGCGGCGTTGACGAGAACCGGGTCGCCGCGCAGGTCGAAGCGAAGACCGGTTTCCGGATCCACGGAGAAGACGACCTGCAGCGCGTCGAAGTCGGCGTCGTCTCCGAGCCGGTCCTCGATCATCCGGACGATGGGTTCGCAGGCCTTACGAAATTCCGGCGCCGTAACCTCGTCCAGAGGCTTCGCCCTGCCCTTGTGCTCGACGATGTAGATCACGCTCCGCCTCCTCCCGACTTTCGACTTTCCATGTTCCGCGCGATGCTGCCGACGAAACGGCTCGGGAGATTGCGATCATGTCGGTAGCCTACGACTACGAGAAGTCCGACGACATCGAGAAGTCGCTGATCGACGATCTCGAGAACCACTGCGGCAAGGTCGTCGCGCACAGGCTGATGCGCAAGAGCGACGACCTGATCCACATCTATGTCGTCTCCGAGAATTGCGGCCGGCGCGCGGCCTGGGTCTGCAAGGCCCAGAAGGAGGAGCCCTATGACTGGCACCCCGGGGCCGACGTCTGGATAGCGAAGCACATGCCCGACTGGTCGATGCCGTACATGTTCGAGATGCCGGAGGACCTGCTCGACCGCCTGACGAAGACGGATGACGCCTACGCGGCCGAATGGCGGGCTCTGTGCCGGCAGAGGATCGAGGCGGCACGCCCCCTGCCGGTCCTGGCGCCGAAGCCGGGCGATACGCTGACGATCGTCAACTCCTTCACGGGCTTCGGCTTGGAGAAGGGCATCCCCCGCCTTCTCTGCCGGAAGGTCGAGGGATCGGACGTCACCGTCGTGCGGGTGGACAAGGACGGACTGCCCGAGGGAGAGGAGCGCGTCGTGCCCGCCGACATGCTCCGCCCCCTGACGGGCCTCCGGGACGACTGGCTCATAGACCGGCTCGAAGCGTACATGAAGGACACGAAGAAGATCATCGAGCAGGCCGCTTCCGTCCCCGGCGGGATCGATCCGGAGCGGACGTTCGATTTCAGCGACGTCTATTCGCCCATCTACGGCGAGGGCCGCCTCCTGCTGCCGGACGGCTCGGAATGGTTCCATGACCCGTTCTACGGGAAGGTCGACGCCAAGACACTGCAGATCCATCGCCGCTACCTCGATGCCGGCCTCGTCATGGTGCCGCTCGTCGCCCAGAACGGTGTGACGCGTGTCGCGTTCATCGTGGGCCGCGGCCCGGACGATACGGTGGTCGCGCTCCGGCACGGCGAGGTCGACGAATTGACCGAACAGGTCCGGCGGGCCCTCGAGGTCTCGCTTGGACAGGACCTCGTGGGCAGCAAGGCCGCGCCGCAATTCACCGAAGAGGTGATCGAGGACGACGAGTTCCGTCCCGCTCCGATGCTGCACTGAATACGGCCGCCGTCGCGGACGCCCTGACCGCGGAACTGCCGCCACGGATACGATCGTGACCGAAGGGCGCCGCGAACCGCTGCAGAGCCCGCGAGTTCGGGCGATCCACGGAACCGGCCGCACGTTCTTCTTCCGTGGCGGCGGAATCGGCTCTGCCCGGAGCCGATCGTGCCAGGCGTCCTGAATGATGCTCCGACATGGGAGTGCCGGGTCAGCATCGTCAGCAAAACATACCGTATGCCAAGCGTCTCTTATTTATACTTTTATAAGTAACGCGAAGACGGATCGTATTCCAAGCCGCATGCATACTTGGCGAGTTAACGCAGATTCATGACGCGTTAACTTTTGACGTCTTATAGCCCCGGGGCACACGATAATTCACTCAGGTGGATGTATCCCTGCTCACTGACTATTCGCCTAGCTTCCCATCTCCGAACATCAGGGACCGGCCGCGCCGAGCAGTCGGCTCTTCAATCCCGACATCCCCGGATCCCTCATCGAAAGGTCTCGCATGACCAAGACCATTCTCATGGTCGACGATTCGCCGTCCGTCCGGCAGGTCGTCGGGCTGACGCTGAAGAGCGCCGGCTACCACGTCCTCGAGGCGGCCGACGGCGCCGAGGCGCTGACCAAGGCGCTGGCGAACAAGGTCCATGCCGTCGTCACCGACCTCAACATGCCGGTGATGGACGGGCTGACCTTCATCCGGAAGTACCGGGCCGCGCCGGCGAGCAGCGGCGTGCCGATCGTCTTCCTGACGACCGAGTCGAGCCAGGCAATCAAGGAGCAGGCCAAGCAGGCCGGCGCGACCGGCTGGATGGTCAAGCCGTTCCAGCCGGACCAGCTTCTTGCCGTGGTCCGAAAGGTGGCAGGCGCATGAGTGCGATCGATCCGGCCGAGATGTTCCGCCAGGAGGCGGCGGACCTCCTGGAGGTGCTCGAGCAGTCGCTGCTCGATCTGGAGAAGCGCCCCGAGGACGGCGACCTCGTCTCGTCCGCCTTCCGCGCCCTGCACACCCTGAAGGGCTCGGGCGCGATGTTCGGCTTCACGGCGGTGTCCACCTTCATCCACGAGTTCGAGACGGCTTTCGATCAGGTCCGCAAGGGGGAGGCGACCGCCAGCCCCGCGCTGATCGCCGCCGCGCTCCAGGCCAAGGACCATGTGGCGGCGCTGATCGCGGACGAAGCGTCCGTCGCCGCCGCGGCGGGAGCCGCGATCCTCGACGCCCTTGCCAAGGCCATTACCGGGTCTGGCGAAGCCGGCTGGCTGGTGACGTTCCGGCTGCCGGAGAACGCGCTGCTTCTCGGCACCAATCCGAAGCTGCTTCTCGACGAGATGCAGTCCCTCGGCGCCTGCGAGATTCTCGAACGGTCCGAGCCGACGGCCCGGGTCGGCGATATCGATCCTGAGTTCCTCTACCTTGCCTGGACCGTCCGGCTGGGCGGTGCGGTCGACCAGGCGGCGATCGAGGACGTCTTCCTGTTTATCCGGGACGACATGACGCTCTCGATCGAGCGGATCGGCGATGACACGACGACGGCCACCACTGAGGTCGCACCGGAGGGCGCCCCGGTCGCGAACGCTCAGGAGGTCACCGCTTCCATCGGTCGGCCGGTTCCGGAGGCGGGTAACGCGCCGGCCGGGCCGAAGGAAAAGGCGGCCACCCTGCGCGTTCCCGCCGAGCGGCTGGACGAACTCATGGACCGGGTCGGCGAACTCGTCATCGCCCAGGCCCGTCTCAGCCAGATCGCCGCAAGCCGCCACGATCCGGCGCTCGTCGGCGTCGCCGAAGACATCGAGCGGCTGACCGCCAGCCTGCGCGATACCACCATGGGGACCCGCATGGTCCCGATCGGCACGCTGTTCGGTCGCTTCCGGCGGCTTGTCCATGACCTCGCCGACGATCTCGGCAAGGAGGTGGCGCTGGTCACGGTGGGCGAGGAGACGGAACTCGACAAGACCGTCATCGAGCAACTGGCCGACCCGCTCGTCCATCTTATCCGGAATTCGATGGACCACGGCATCGAGCGCAGCGAGACGCGGCAGGCCCGGGGAAAGGGCGGTACGGCGACGCTCCGGCTCTCGGCGGCGCATCGCGGCGCCGAGGTCGCCATCACCATCGCCGACGACGGCGCCGGCCTCGACACCGCCCGCATCCGTGCCAAGGCGGAGGCGAACGGGCTGATCGCCCAGGGCGCCCCGCTCACCGAGGGCGAGGTCCATCGCCTGATCTTCGAGCCGGGCTTCTCCACGGCGGACGCGGTGACCTCGCTCTCCGGGCGCGGCGTCGGCATGGACGTCGTCAAGCGGACGATCGAGAGCCTGCGCGGCTCGATCGACGTCGCCAGCGAGCCCGGGCACGGCACGGAGGTCACGCTGCGCCTGCCCCTGACGCTCGCCATCATCGACGGGCTGCTCGTGCGGGTCGGCTCCGGCCGCTACACGATCCCGCTCGCCGCAGTCGAGGAGTGCATCGAACTGCCGAAGGACGCCGACGCCATGCGCGGACGCTCCTTCCTTGACGTGCGCGGCGACCTCGTCCCGTTCATGCGGCTGCGCGATCTCTTCCACGCCGACGGGGAAGCCGATGCCTACCAGAAGGTGGTCGTCGTCTCGTCCGGCCAGATGCGCATCGGGCTCGTCGTCGACCAGATCATCGGCAACAACCAGACCGTCATCAAGCAGCTTTCGCGGCTTCACTCCGGGATCAAGACCTTCTCCGGCGCCACCATCCTCGGCGACGGCACCGTCGCCCTCATCCTGGACGTCATGAACCTCGTCGGCTTCGGGCAGAAGCTCGAGGAGCGCCGACGCGACAGCACCCTCGGGAGGGCCGCATGAGCGAGGCTCAGGGAGTATCTGCCATGCAGGCGCTGACCATCCGGCTGCAGGACGAGATCTTCGCGCTCGACGCGACGAGCGTCCGCGAGATCCTGGACCCGGTGCCGATCACGCGGGTGCCGAACGCCCCGGACTTCGTCGGCGGGCTGATCAACGTGCGCGGCACCATCGTGCCGCTCGCCGACCTTCGGGTCGTCTTCGGCATGGACCGGCCACCGGCCGACCATGACACACGCATCGTCGTCGTCGAGTTCGACCTCGACGGCGAGCCGATGGTGGCGGGCATTCTCGCCGACAGGGTGGACGAGGTCACCGACATCGAGGCTTCCGCGACCACGGCCGTGCCGACCGTCGGCATGCGCTGGCCGCAGGCCTTCGTCCGCGGCATCGGCAAGCGCGACGACTGCTTCATCATCATCCCCGACATGCAACGCATCTTTCGCACCGGCGGCATGGAAGCCGCATCGGGCCAGAACGAGGAAAGACACTGACATGCGCATCACTCTGAAGCTCAAGCTGGCCACGACCTTCGTCGTCGTCATCGCGATGTCCGCCGCGGGCATGCTGATCGCGACCGAGAAGCTGGGGACCCTGAACGACGCCTTCGATCAGGCCGTCAACGGCAACGTCGCCCGCATTCAGCTTGCCGACGAAATCAACCTGCAGAACGCCCGCCTCGGGCGCGAGGAGAACGATCTCATCCTGACGACGAGCCAGCAAGGCATGGCCGATCTCGTCGCGACGATGGACAAGGAGATCGCGGACATCCGCGACAAGGCGAAGCGCCTGCACGACATGTCTTCCGACAAGGGCAAGCCGGTCGTGGAGGAATTCGTCAGCGCCTTCGAGGCCTATCTCGGCAAGCATGCCGACATCCAGCGGCTCGCGCTCCAGAACCAGAACGAGGAAGCCTACCGCGTGGCGAGCGGCGATGCTCTCGCGGCCCGCCAGAATGCGGCCGCGACCCTGCAGAAGGTGGTCGACCTCAACAACGGCCAGCTTAACGATGCGAACCAGGAGACCACCGACCTCTATCTCTTCGCCCGCAACCTGGTCTTCGGCATTCTGATCGCGTCGGTACTGGTCGCCGCGGCAGCGGCCTTCTGGATCGTGATGTCGATCTCGCGGGGGCTGAGGAACGCGCAGCATCTGGCGGACATGGTCGCCGACGGCGACCTTCGCACCACCGCCGACGTGCGTTCCGACGACGAGATCGGCGACGTCCTCAACACGCTGAACCGCATGGTCGGCAAGCTTCGCGACGTCGTCGGCGACGTCTCCGGCGCGGCCCGCAACGTCGCCGCCGGCTCGGAGGAGATGTCGGCGACGGCCGAGCAGCTTTCACAGGGCGCGACCGAGCAGGCCGCCTCGACCGAGGAGGCCTCGGCTTCGATGGAGCAGATGGCGGCCAACATCAAGCAGAGCGCCGACAACGCCACCCAGACCGAGGACATCGCCAAGAAGTCGGCGGCGGACGCCATCGCCTCGGGCGAAGCCGTGACCGGTGCGGTGAACGCCATGCAGACGATCGCGGAGAAGATCCTCGTCGTCCAGGAGATCGCCCGTCAGACCGATCTTCTTGCTCTCAACGCGGCGGTCGAGGCGGCCCGGGCCGGCGAACACGGCCGCGGCTTCGCGGTGGTCGCTTCGGAGGTCCGCAAGCTTGCCGAGCGCAGCCAGGCGGCGGCGACGGAGATCTCCGGGCTCTCCGGCAACACGCTGAAGACCGCGCAGCAGGCAGGCGACATGCTCTCCAAGCTTGTCCCGGACATCCAGAGGACCGCGAAGCTCGTCGAGGAGATCTCCACCGCCAGCCGCGAGCAGACGGCCGGCGCCGGGCAGGTCAACACGGCGATCCAGCAACTCGACAAGGTGACCCAGCAGAACACCGCGGCCGCCGAGGAAATGTCCTCGACCGCCGAGGAACTGGCGAGCCAGGCCGAGCATCTCGCTTCCGCGATCAGCTACTTCAAGCTCGACGACGGCGCCGGTCGCGAGACCGTCCGGACCGCCCAAGCGAGCAAGCCGGCCGCCCGCGGCAGGTCCAAGGTCACGCCGGAAGCCGAGCGGGCGCTGCGCAAGATGTCCGACCGCATGCATGGCAAGGGCGGCGGCTTCGACCTCGACATGGACGAGGCCAGCGACGATCTCGACCGGGAATTCTCCCAGCGCTCGGCCGCCTGAGGCAGGGTCATGAACCAGATCGTCCAGTATCTGACCTTCGGTGTGGCGGAGCACCTCTTCGCCGCACCGGTCGGGCGGGTTCGCGAGATCCTGGATCTCGCCCCGGTCTCGCGGCTCCCGCGCAGCCCGGCCGAATTCCTCGGCATGATCGACGTCCGGGGCGCGAGCGTCCCGGTCATCGACGCGAGGCGGCTCCTCGGCCTCGGCGACGCGGACGACACGGCCAGCACCCGCATCGTCGTCCTGACCATGATGCGCGGCGGTCGTGAGACGGTGGTTGGCCTGAAGACCGACCGCGTGCTCGAAGTCACCAACCTCGACGAGGAAACGCTCGAGGCTCCTCCGGAGATCGGCGCTCGCGACTGGAACGACGGCGCGATCACCGGCCTCGGTCGCCGCAACGGCGCCTTCGTCACCGTCATCGACGTCGACCGCCTCTTCGCCGACGTCGATCTCACGCAGCGGGCGGTCGCCGCCTGACGGCGGCCGCTTCTTTCCCCCGACACCGAAAGCGAACACAATGAGCGCCCTCGCGTCTCGTACAGGCCATGACCACCTTCCGGCCGCCGACTTCGAGCGGATCTCCGCGCTCGTCGGGGAGACCATCGGCATCCGGCTCACGCCCCAGAAGCGCCTGATGGTCGAGAGCCGGCTGCGCAAGCGGTTCCGGCACACGGAGCGGGCGGGATTTGCCGACTACTGCCGCTTCCTCTTCGACGAGGGCGGGCTCGAAACGGAGATGGTGCATCTGGTCGATGCCATCACCACGAACAAGACGGACTTCTTCCGCGAGGCCGAGCACCTCCACCTCATGGAGCGGCAGATCGTGCCCGAACTGCTGCAGCGCCGCCGCGAGCCGCGTCCTGTGGTGAAGGTCTGGAGCGCGGCGAGTTCGAACGGCGCGGAAGCCTACTCGATCGCGATGATCCTGCAGGACATGATCGATGCAGGCCGCCCGTTCCGCTATGCGCTCCTTGGCACCGACATCTCGACGGCGGTGCTCGAGGCGGCCCGCCAGGCGATCTATCCGGCGGACGCGATCGCTCCGGTCCCGCGGCACCTCGCCGAGCGCTATGTCCTCAGAGGCCGCAGCCCCGAGCGCGGCGACCAGGTCCGGATCGCCCCGGCGATCCGCAGGCGCGTGCTCTTCGAGCGCATGAACCTGATGGACGCGACCTATCCCTACGACCGCGACGTCGACATCGTCTTCCTGCGCAACGTCTTGATCTACTTCGACAAGACCGACCAGGAGGCCGTCGTCGACCGCCTCCTTGGCCATGTCCGGCCGGGCGGGTTCCTGATCGTCGGACACTCCGAATCCATGATCGTCCGGGAAGGGCCGGTGCAGCAGGTCGCACCAGGCGTCTACCGCAAGGTCCAAGGGGGGAACTGACATGACCGACAGCCACGGCGACGCCAAGATCCGCGCCCTGATCGTCGACGACTCCGCGTCGGTCCGGTCGGTCCTCAGCACCATCCTGAACGGCGATCCGGAGATCGAGGTCATGGGGGCGGCAGCCGATGCCTACGCCGCCGCCGAGATTATCCGCGGCGAGGTCCCCGACGTGATGTTTCTCGACATCGAGATGCCGAGGATGGACGGCCTGACCTTCCTGAAGAAGATCATGGCGCAGCGGCCGATCCCGGTGGTCATCTGCTCGAGCCTGACCGAGGAGGGATCGGACATGATGATGCAGGCGCTGGCCGCCGGCGCCGTGGACGTCGTCACCAAGCCGAAGGTCCACACCGCCCAGCACCTGCGCGAATCCGCGATGACGATCTGCGACGTCGCAAAGGCCGCCGCCCATGCCCGCGTCCGGTCCCGCAAACCGCGGGCGATGAAGGCGACGGTGGAGGCGAAGAACCTTGCGGACGTGATGATCCCGTCGATTTCGCCGGAGCGGGCGGAGAAGCTGAAGCTCTCGATTCCCGCCACCGAGCCGGTCCTCTGCATCGGCGCCTCGACCGGCGGCACCGAGGCGCTGGCGGCGGTCCTGGCGACGCTGCCGGCCGACTGCCCCGCGATGCTCGTCGTCCAGCACATGCCGGAAGGCTTCACCGCGGCCTTCGCCCGCCGCCTCGACGGCCTCTGCGCGCCGCGGGTCGCGGAGGCCCGCGACGGCGATCTCGTCCGGCCGGGGCAGGTTCTGATCGCTCCGGGTAATCATCACATGATGCTCCGCCGGGCGGGTAGCCGCTACACCGTCACCGTTGCCGCGGGCCCGCCGGTCTGCCGGCACCGTCCCTCGGTCGACGTCCTGTTCCGATCGGCCGCCCAGGCCGCGGGCCCGAACGTCGTCGCCGCGATCCTGACCGGCATGGGCGACGACGGCGCCCGCGGCCTCCTCGAAATCCGCCAGACGGGTGGGCGAACGATCGCCCAGAACGAGGAGACCTGCGTCGTCTTCGGCATGCCGAAGGAGGCGATCGACCGCGGCGGGGCGGAGACGATCCTGCCTCTCGGCAGGATCGGGGGGGAACTCCTGTCGCCGACGAAGCCGGCACGGACGAAGGTGGCGTGATGAAGGCCGTTCAAGCGCTGACACTGACGGAAGAGGCGGACCCATCCGGCGGTCTCCCGGAGATCGCGCAGGAGATCGACGCTGTCGCGGCCGACATCGAAAAGGATTTCCTGGCGGTCGGCGACTGCCTCATCGGCGCGATCGGCCTGTTCGACGAGATGCGCCGCACCATCGAAGGCTCGGCCGCGCGATTGGACGGCGACGACCTCGCCGTCGCCACGACGGTCATCGCGTCTCTGCCCGAACGGATGCGCGACGTCTCCCTTCGCCTGGAGGAGGAGGACGCCGTCATCGTGAGGGTCGCTCAAGCGGTCAAAGCTCTTGACCGACCCTTCTCGTCACTGGCCTCCTCGACGCAGATCATCGAGGCGGTCGCCATGAATGCCCGCATCGTCTCCGCGGGCGTCCCGGATCTTGGTGCCACGGATCTCGCCGTGTTCTCGGATGACGTGCTCGAACTGGCGCGGAAAGCCGTCGCGACAGTGAAATCGCTGCGCGGCGAGGAGGAGGCGCTGGGTGGTCTCGTCCGTGAGGCACAGCAGCGCTCGAAGCGGTTCCGACAGACCTTCGACATCCTGAGCCTAGGCGCGGCGACGTCGCTGCACGCCGCGCTGGAGCGGTTCGAAGGTCACGCGGTCACCGAGAGGCAGCGGGCCGAAGAGGCCGGCCATGCGATCGGCTCCCGGTCCGCCGCATTCGCAGGTATCGTTCCCGCGCTTCAGGTCGGAGACGCCACCCGCCAACGGCTCGAACACGTCGCCTCGGCGGTTCGCCTGGACATTGCAACGCCGGCCCTTCTGGCTCTCCAACAGCGCCAGGTCGAGGCGGCGGGGGCGGACCTGTTCGACGACGTCCACGCGATCGAGGGCCGCCTGTCGCCTGTTCTGGAGCAGGCCGCCGAAACCTTTCGGCTGTTCGTGAAGAAGGATGACGACGACGCGGTGCGCTTCCTCGCGGATGTCGTCGGACGGCTCGTCGAAAATCTTCACGAGGCGGCGCACGAACATCAGCGCAATCGCGTACTCAAAGAGGCGATCGAGGCTGCCGTCGGCCGGATAGGCAACCATACCGCGACGATGCGGGATCTCGAATTCTCGATGCGGATGGTCAGCCTGAACACGGCGATAAGCTGCTCGAACCTGGGCAGCCGTGGGCGGGCGTTAAGCGTCATCTCGCTCCAATTGCGCGAACTCGTCGGCGAGATGCTGACCCGTTCCGACGACGCCAGCGATATGTCTGAAGCGCTCGGATCGGCATGTGCGGCTATCGGCGCCGGCCTTCAGGATGCGAACGAGGTGGCGGCGATCGGCCGCGAGGCGACCGGAAGTCTGGACCGTCTCAAGCAGGCTCTCGAAGACCATCGCGGCGGCTTCGCTGCGGTTCTCCGGGTATCCCGCAAGGTGGACGGATTGCTCCAGGACGCGGATGCGGCGCTCGGTCGGCAGGCGGTCCTCGTCAGTCGGATCGAGGATTGCGCGGACGCCATACAGGTCTGGATCCCGGACGCATCCGCAGAGGCCCAGCATGATTTGTCACCGGAGATCGAGGCGCTATTGCAGGCGACCTACACCATGGATGCAGAGCGCGACGTGCATGACCGATTCTTGGGCCGGGCGCCATTCCAGCCACCTCGTGACGTAGCTCGTGACGCCGTAGATCTGGCGAACGTCTTGTTCTGATCCGACAAGGCTGCTCGCCCCGAAGACGGCAGCGGCGCTCGCCGGGATGCAGTCCTGCATGATCCGCGCTTCCACAGCCGCTGCCTCTAGAAACCAGGCTTATCCATGCCCGCCGCGGGCTGCGCTGCCGCGCCGGCTGCACTCGACGAGTTCCCGGATCCGCACGACGAGATGCTCGGCGACGAGACGGCGGGCGTCGTCGTAGGCCTGCCAGTCTACGCGCGGGCGGGCGATCGCGATCCGGGCGCGCAGGTCCGGCGGGATATCCTACGAGGCAAGCAGCACGATTTCCCGAGTTCCCCGCCACAAAGACCCTGACAATCTCGGGATGTCAGGTCCTGCGCGGTCCGACATCGGGACGTTGCGGCGGCCCCTCGCTCGAGGCGTCGGCCGCCGTGTCGATCGGCGCATCGGGGTCGAACTCGTTTTCTTCCGTCTCCGACCCAGGCCGTTCGTCGCGCGTTCTTCCGTGCTTCATTCCGCTCTCTTCCGCATGGATTCCGAACGCATCGCGTCACCATGCGTTTCACCGCGGCTCGACCATTTCCGGTCGGCGGCGAACCGGAGGATGTCTGGATGCGAAGATACAAGGTGCCGGGTCTGCACTGCGGCGGATGCGCGAAGACGGTCACGCGGGCCCTCAGGCAGCATATGGGCGAGGAGGTCGAAATGGAGACCGACGTGGCCGCCAGGGAAGTGCGCGTGGCGGATTCCGCCGACCCGCAGGTCGTGATGTTCCTTCTCGACGGGGCGGGCTATCCGGTCGACCGCGTTCTTGAATAGTCGATCTAGCGGACATCGCTCGTCCCGGTCCAGCCGGCGAGATCTACCGGCGGCATATCAGGTGCCGTCGTCTCGCCATGCCTTTGATTCCTGGGCAGTGTCCTTGACAGCCTTATCTGAAATCCCGGCTTGCTCCTTTAGCCGCTATAGATCGTAGCGTCGCAAGAACAGGAATAGGCAGGCTCCGGCCGGCCCTACAAGAGGTTCTCGCCGATGCCGCCCAACCACGACCATTCACAAAGCCACGGAGGAGGCGGGCACAGCCACGCGCCTGCAAGCTTCGGCCGGGCCTTCGCCATCGGCATCACGCTGAACGTCGTCTACGTTGCGCTCGAGGCAACGTTCGGCCTGTTCTCTGGCTCGCTCGCGCTTCTTTCCGATGCGGGGCATAACCTCTCCGACGTGCTCGGACTGGTGCTGGCTTGGGCCGCTGCGTGGCTTTCCCGCAAGCCGCCGAACGGCGACAGGACCTACGGGTACAAGCGCACGCCGATCCTCGCCTCGCTGGCGAACGCCATGATCCTGCTGGTCGCCGTCGGCGTGATCGGGTGGGAGGCGATCCGTCGCCTGATCGAGCCCGAGCCGGTCGCCACCTCGACCGTCCTCTGGGTGGCGGTGGTCGGCGTGTTCGTCAACGGCATCACGGCCTGGCTGTTCATGTCCGGCCGAAAGGGCGACCTCAACATCCGCGGCGCCTTTCTGCACATGGCGGCCGACACGGCAGTGACGGTCGGCGTCATCGTCGCCGCGCTGCTGATCATGTGGACGGGCTGGACCTGGCTCGACCCCGTGGTCAGTCTGGTCATCGCGGCGGTCATCCTGGTCGGCACCTGGAGCCTCCTGAAGGATTCCCTAAGGCTCGCCGTCGACGCGGTCCCGCCGGGGATAGACCTCGACGCGGTTCGCGAGCACCTGGCGGCGGCGGATTGCGTCGAGGAGGTACACGACCTTCATGTCTGGGGGATGAGCACCACCGAGACCGCGATGACCGTCCACCTCGTCTGCGCGGACCGGGAGGCGACCGACGCTATGATGTCGCGGCTTCCGGGCGAAATGCACGACAAGTTCGGAATCGAGCACTGCACGGTGCAGGTCGAAACGCCGGAGGTCGCGCGGTCCTGCCGGCTCCGGCCCGCTCATGTCGTCTAAGGAGGGCGACCGCCGCGACGGGAACGCCTTCAGCCCCCAAGGAGGACGACCGGCAGACTCCATGGGGATCTGCGCGCATGCCCGGGATGTCGACGGGATCGCAAATGTCGGCCGCTCGTCGCCGTTCGCTTCCGCGGTCGCGGCTTCTAATGCTGATCATGGATGCACTCACAGTGGTCCCCGAGAACCTCGATGACGCGGCAGTTCGCGACCGTCTCGTTTCGGCAGCGGGTCATCCGCTCCACTTCCTCACGCAGGGCGCTCAGCCTGGCGATCTTCCGATCGATCTCGGCGAGGTGCGTACGGGCGATCTCGTCCGCGTCGCGGCAGGGACGGGATGGATGACCTGCGAGGTCGAGAAGCTGCCGGATCGCGTCCACCTCGAAGCCGAGTTCCCGAGCATGGCGTATGAACCGGAGGCGGCTGAGATCCTCCTCGTCGTAGAGGCGCCGGTTGCCCTCCGTGCGAGGCGGCGACGGCAGCAGCCCGATCTGTTCGTAGTAGCGGATCGTCGGAATCTTGATGCCGCTCGCCCTCGATGCGCCGCCGATGGCAACCGCCCTCTGCATCTTCTGCCCTATGCCTCTTGCTCCTCTAGCCGCTGGAGGAGGTAGCGTCGCCCCCGATCGGAGGCAAGGAATTCATCATGAGCCAGACTGAACTCGAAAGCCGCTACCGAGTAAGCGGGATGGACTGCCCCTCCTGCGCCGCCAAGATCGACGCGGCGGTGAAGGGCATCAAAGGGGTGGAGGACGTTTCGGTCTCCGTTGTAGCCGGCAGCCTGACAATCGGGCATAGGGTCGGGTTTTCAGACGAGTCCCTGATGAAGCGTGTCCGCAAGCTCGGCTACGGGATCGAGCCTTTCCCCGAAAAGCCGGATCAGGGCGGCGCGGAGGGCCCGGTTGTCAGCGATCAATGCGGTTCGGCGTGCTGTGGCCATTCCAACGGCGATGAGGCGGACACGATCGAGCACCGTCATGACGCTGCCGAGGCCGCGCTCCATCGACACGCGCCGAATTCGGCGCAGGGTTCTGGCCCGGCATGGTGGCGCACCGTCAAGGTGCGGATGGCGGTCGGCTACGGGATCGCGATTCTCGCCGCCTACGCGATCGGGGCTGTATGGCCGCAAGCCGAGGCTCCGGCGCTCGTCGCCGCGCTCGCCGTCGGGCTCGTCCCGGTCTCGCGGCGGGCCGTCATGGCCGCCCGCTTCGGCACGCCCTTTTCCATCGAGATGCTGATGACAGTGGCAGCCGTAGGGGCCGTCATCCTCGGTGCGGTGTCGGAAGCTGCGATCGTCGTCCTGCTCTTCCTGGTGGGAGAGATGCTGGAGGGAGTCGCAGCCGGTCGTGCCCGCAGGAGCATCGAGGGGCTTGTGACGCTGGTCCCGGAGACGGCGCTCCTGGAGCGGGGTGACGTCGTGCAGAAGGTTTCTGCGGACGCCCTGCAGCCAGGGGACGTCGTGTTGGTCAGGCCGGGAGACCGGCTGCCGGCCGACGGGCGGGTCAGTGACGGAGCGAGTTCTGTCGACGAGTCGTCGATCACGGGGGAGAGCGTGCCGAAGAGCAAGGCCGTCGGGGATCAGGTCTTTGCGGGCACGGTGAACCACGACGGCGTGCTTAGGGTAGAGGTCACGGCTGCGGCGCAGGACAACACGATCGCCAAGGTCGTCTGGATGGTCGAGGAGGCGCAGGAGGCGAAGTCGCCCACGGAGCGCTTCATCGAGCGCTTTTCGCGAACCTACACGCCATGCGTCGTCGCCGCGGCGACTCTCGTCGCGGTCGTTCCGCCTCTCGGATTCGGGTTCGCCTGGAGCGCTTGGGTCTACAAGGGGCTTGCGATCCTTCTCATCGGCTGCCCCTGCGCGCTCGTGATCTCCACGCCCGCGGCGATCGCGGCGGGCCTGTCCGCCGGCGCCCGTCGAGGCCTCCTGATGAGGGGGGGTGCCGTTCTTGAGATGCTGGGCCGGGTGGACGTGGTCGCGCTCGACAAGACGGGCACCTTGACGGCAGGCGAGCCGGAGGTGACAGACCTCATCGCGGTGGGACGGTCACAGCGCGAAGTGATCTCGATGGCGGCCGCCCTCGAGCAGACATCGAGCCATCCGCTGGCAAGGGCGATCCTGAAGCTTGCGCAGAACGCGAGAGCGCCGGTCCCACCACTGCTCGGCGGCACGGTCGTTCCCGGCGAAGGGGTCTCGGGCAAGCTCGGTGGCGAGAACCTGTTCCTCGGCTCGGCGCATGGTGCGCAGCGCCTCGCTTGCCTGGATGAGCAGCGGGCCGAGATCGATCGCCTGCACGCCCAGGGGAAGACGGTCTCGGTGCTCGTCGCAGGAGGGACCGTCGCGGGGCTGATCGCCCTCCGCGACCAGCCCCGGCCGGACGCGGCGGCGGCTCTCTCTCGTCTGCGCGAGCGCGGGCTCCGGACGCTGATGCTGACAGGCGACAACGCGCGGACGGCCGAGGCGCTCGGCGCCGATCTCGGCGTCGAGGCGCGGTCGGAACTCCTGCCGCAGGACAAGGCGCGGATCGTTCGAGAGCTTCAGGCGGAGGGCCGAAGGGTGGCCAAGGTCGGCGACGGCATCAACGACGCGCCTGCGCTCGCGACGGCAGATGTCGGCATCGCCATGGGGGGCGGAGCCGACGTGGCGCTCGAGACGGCAGACGCCGCGTCCCTTCATGCGCGGGTGACGGACATCCCCGACATGATCGCGCTATCGCGGACAGTGATGGGGAACATCCGCCAGAATATCGGCATCGCGCTCGGCCTCAAGGCGGTGTTCCTGGTCACGACGGTTGCAGGGGTCACCGGGCTCTGGCCCGCGATCCTTGCCGATACCGGGGCCACCGTCCTCGTGACCGCGAACGCCATGCGACTTCTCTCCTGGCGAGGCGATCCCGCATTGGACGGGGCCGCTCGCGAGCGGTATTGAGGCCGCTATGGATTCGACAGGGAAGCATTTTCGGCTCCTATGCCGATCGCTCGCCGCGGTCGCGATCCTGCTCGCCCTTTTTATCTCATCGGTAGGCACGGCAACCGCCGACGGGTCGGGCTCCGGACACGTCGGCCGGCATTGCGCCACGACGGGAGCGGATCATGGCGGGATGGCGGCCATGCGGCATTTGACCGGTCATCCTCGGCGCCACACCGGACTTGCCGGCCATGGAACGATGGACCAAAGCTGCGCCGCCCATTGCCTGACGGCCGTCCCCGCCGCGGATCTGCGGATGGGATTCGTCCCGTTGAGCCGCGACATCGCCTTCTCGATCACCGCGGACGAAGCCGACGGGCTGAACGGGCCTGCCGTCGAGCGCCCTCCACGCGCCTGATCGCGAGGCGGCCGGTGCCGGCCGTCGTGAGGGTTCGCGATCGGGAAGATCGCGAAGAGCAAACCGGAACGAGCCCGCCCAGAGGTGCCGCCACGAAGATGGTGCGGCCGCGTGCGCGCTCGCAGACATTCGAGAACCAGACATGACACTTTTGACCCGCCGACGCTTCCTGGCGTCCTCGGCAGCCGCTGCTGCCGCCACCGCATTTCGGCCGATGCCGTCTCTGGCGAAGCCCGCATCAACGCGTCTCGTCGTCGAACGCCGGACGATCGAGGTGAACGGCCGGCCGGCCTCCGTCCTCGGCGTACGCCAGCCGAACGGCACGCCCGGCCTCGTCCTCGACCCGGGGGAGGCGTTCCGTGTCCGGCTGGAGAACCGGCTCGACGAACAGACGATCGTGCACTGGCACGGACAGACGCCGCCGCCGTCCGAGGACGGCGTGGCCGACACCGGCTACGTGTCGCCTCTCGCTCCTGGAGAGAGCCGCGCCTACGACTTCGCTGCCAGGCCGGGAACGCATTGGATGCATTCCCATCAGGGACTGCAGGAGCAGCTTCTGCTCGCCGCCCCCCTGGTGGTCCGAACGCCGGAGGAGGCGCTGGACGATCGCCAGGAGGTGACGGTCCTTCTGCAGGACTTCAGCTTCCGTGGCCCGACGGAGATCCTGGCCGGCCTGACGGGGGAGACAGCCGATACCGCGACCGTGCACCAGGGCATGAACCATGGCAGCATGGTCATGACTCCGCCGCCGGCCATGGACCACGAAATGGAAGGCATGAACGGGTCGATGCCCGGCATGCCGATGCGGCACGCGGCGCCGGGAAATGGCGCGTCGTCGGCGATGTCGATGATGCAGGGCGCCGGCATGATGGACCTCAACGACGTCGAGTACGATGCCTTCCTCGCCAATGAACGGACCCTGCGGGACCCGCTCGTCGTTCGGACCGAGGGCGGCGGACGGGTTCGGCTCCGCCTGATCAACGGCGCGACGTCGACGGCGTTCTGGATCGACCTCGGCAACGCGGTGGGTGAAGTCGTCGCGGCGGATGGCAATCCCGTCACTCCCGTACGGGGCAGCCGCTTTCCTCTCGCCCAGGCCCAGCGACTGGACATCCTCGTGCAGATGCCGAAGCAGGGCGTCGTGCCCGTGATCGCCCAGCGCGAGGGTGGTCGCTCGAGGACAGGGATCATCCTGGCGACCCCGGATGCCGCCGTTCGCCGCGTTCCCGACGAAGCGGACGACATGGCCGGTCCCGTCGATCTCTCGCTGGAACATCGCCTGCGGGCATTGCGGCCGCTCTCGGAAAAGCGGCCGGACGTGGTGCACGAGGTCAGTCTTAACGGCTCGATGATGCCCTACGCCTGGGCCCTCGACGGTCGAACCTGGGCGAACCACCAACCGCTGCAGGTTTCGAAGGGAGACCGCGCCCTGCTGAAGCTCGTCAATCGGACCGCGATGGCGCATCCGATGCATCTGCATGGGCATCATTTCCAGGTCGTCGAACTGGAGGGTCGGCCTCTGGGGGGCGCCGTGCGTGACACCGTCATGGTGCCTGCGAGGGGAACCGTCTCAGTCGCCTTCGACGCGGTCAATCCGGGGCGTTGGCTGTTCCACTGCCACAACCTCTACCACATGGCGACCGGCATGATGACGGAAGTGGCCTACGGTCCGCGGGCATCCTGAGGCGACTGACGGGGCCGGAGATCGCCTTTCCGGCCTCGTCCTGTCACGCGGCTTGGTCTGCCGATACAGGCTGGGGAACGGACTACATCGCCTCCTTGATCCCCTTCCGGATCAGCCACCAGTTGACCGGATAGGCGGTGAGGAAGCCGCAGATCATCGCGATCTGCATGGACGCCCAGAACTCGACCATGTTCACCTCGAGCTTCACGCCGAGGATCGCGCCGAAGATCCAGAAGTGCATGATCGCCATGAAGCCGTACATGCCGATCTGCCAGGAGGTGAGGGACAGCGTGTCGGCCTTCACCGCCTCAATGATGCCCTTGCCGGGCGACAGGCCGCGCATCGGCACGATGGTCGCGTACTGAAAGCCGACGCCGAGGAGGAAGGCGAGGATGTAATCGACGATCCACACGGCGAAGATCTTGTCGGGGAAGATGCTCTGGTACCCAAACCAGACCGCGATCGCCGGGACGATGAAGACCAGCCATTCGGCGACGATGTCGCCAAGCGTGCAGCCGGCGCCGCAGTGCGTTGCGCCCTTGCCGACCTTGGCCGGAAATGGCGTTAGCTTCTTGTGCGGCATCTCCTCGTCGCGCTGCATCGCCGCATGCGCCACCTCGTGACGGGCGAGCCGACCGTAGGTCCAGTATGCCCAGACCGCGAGCGGCCCGGCATAAAGACCGGTGACCGGCCAGACGACGTTCATGATCGACATGTGCTGGGGATGGCGAACGATGTCGGTGAGGATCACCGCGGCAGAGGCGAAGCCGACAAGCAGCATCGCGATCGCGACGATGTGGAGCCATTCGGGGATCATCGCTTACGCTCCCCAGACGAGCATGCGGATCGGCATCCAGAGGCCCATGCCGATCATGACGAGGTTCTCGGTCAGCGAGACGAAGCCGAGCGGCACGTTGGACCCACCGCCGACGCAGGCGCACTTCAATTCGCGCTTCTGGACGTAGACCGCGTAGAAGACCGAGATCGCTCCGACCGTGCCGATGAAGAGGGCGATCGGCGCCGAGATCCAGGTCAGCGTGCCGGCGATCATCAGCAGGCCCGACATGGTCTCGCCGAAGGGATAGATCTTGCCGTACCGGACCCAGCGCTTGGCGAGGAGATCGTAGTTGAGGAACATCGTGGAGAAGCTCTCGACGTCCTGAAGCTTCTGGATCCCGAGAAGGCACATGGAAATCGCGAAGAACCACTCGATCGCCCGCACCGTGAAGACGGTGTCGTAGACCGCCCATGACACCGCGAGGCCCATCAGGAAGGCGACCGAGAAGATCGCGATCACCGGCTGGTAGGTGGTCTCGTCCTTCGACTTGACGTGCTTGCCGAAATGCTCGCGCAGTTCGGTGTAGCCTCCGACGCGCTCGCCGCCGATGAATGTCTGCGGCGTCGTCTCGACGCCGTGCTCTTCCTTGAACGCGTCGGTCTTGGCGCGGGTCGTCAGGTGATGGTCCTCGACCTCGAAGCCCTGCCGCTCAAGCAGATCCTTGGATTTCAGGCCATAAGGGCAGACGTGCTTCTCCATGACCATCCGGTAGAGGACGGCCTTCCTGTCCCGTTCGGACACGACACTCGTAGTGCTCATCTAGATTACTCCGTTGTGGCTCTCCACGTTGTCTGCGCGAGCCGGGCTTCGGCAGAAAGTTGGGTTTCCAGCTACGGGAAGGTCAATGGCGCGCTCCGGGTTCCGTCCGGCCCTATGGTCGGCGGGTTCGAAGGAATCGTTGCTGGGCATCGACCGGTCCGGTCCGAAGAAAGTTCGTTCAGAAGCGCCCGCTCATCGCTTCCGCCGCACGAAGCTGCTGTCTATGGGTACTGAGGTCCTGCGGAAGGCTTGTCCAAGGCGCTGATATCGCTTCCGTCCTCCGGTCGGACGATCCGGTATGCACCGATCCGTGGCGCGATGCGCACTTAATTCGGAGACTGACGAAATCGACGACGCCTCAATTGCTACCTACGTAAAACACGTATATTACGTGTAATAAATGGCGGAGGCGAAGTTGGAACTGTTCACGGCACTCGATCTTCAACAGCGCAGCGGGGACCTGCAACGGACGGCATCCGCAAGTCCGGTCGCAATCACCCACCACGGAAATCCTCGTTATGTCCTGATGAGCGCACAGGAATTTCGCCGGCTGAAGGCAGCGGCCGGTGAAGAGATCCCGGCGGCGTTATCGAGGCGAACCCCCACCGTCCAGCGCCGCTTGCCCCGCGATCCTCTGGGTCGTGACACCAGCGATTTCGAAGCATTCGTCGTCGATGTCGCCGAACATGCCTTGTCGGGACGGGACCGTGAGGAGATTTCAGAGGAGATTGCTGCGGCAGAACGGCGGCTCACCGGGAAAAAGGGCGGTCGAAAAGATCATGTTCGACCGTAAGTCTCGGCTACTCATTCCAGACAACACTCCGCTGTCCGTTCTCTCCCTTCTTGGAGAAGATGCGCTGAACTGGCTTTTCAAACCGGATGTCGAAGTCTGGGTTACCGATATGGTTCGGGAAGAAGCCGTCCGCGATCCGGATCCGGGATCTGATAATCGGACGGAGCAGCGCCGCGATCTTCGGAACTGGTTCGAACACAATGCCGACCGCATTCGAGTTCAGGAAACAAGGGCGGGAAACGAATACCGTAAAGCGATGAAGGCCTGGGAACTGGCTGGTAGCCCGCCGGAGCTGAAGCCCTCCTGGGCCGACCGCGGTGAAGAGAGCATAATTCAGGTCCTCGATGGCATCGAGAACGTCCTCAAGGACGGGGAGGCCGTCCTCGTCATCATGGACGACCGCAAAGGGCGAGCCGCCTTGAGGACACTCAATCACGACCTGGATATCATGAGCACCGAGTCATTCGTCATATGGATGACAGAGCGATTCAATATCCGGGAGGCTGAATCTGCCTGGCAAACGATAGCCTTGATCATGGGGAAAGCGATTCCCCAACTCAAGGAATCTGACGACGAACCGGTTTCCACATTCCGAGTCTGAAACGGTCATCTACAGTCGAAACTGCAGCAACGGCGGCGTACGCAGATAGGGATCCACTGGGATGAAAACCCGGGCGGTCGTACCGCCCGGGTTGCATTTTTCCGTCAGCTTCAAAATTTGACCCCTCCGCTCCACTGTAACGCACAGAGGCAGTAGCCTGCAGAGATCTGCCGTGACAGCCGCTCCTCGATCTCGTGCTGCCCGCGGATCAGGCCGCGGACCGCCTCGCGCGGGTCGCCGCCGGCCTCCGCGATCGCGGCCTCGACCACGTCGTCCGGGACGTTTGGAAGATGGACCGTCGACTTCTCCGCCTTCGCCATGACGACCTCCGTGCGAACCCCCGAGCAGAATCGGGGTTGACCGACCACCGATGTTCTTATTACGTTCTCATCCATGATCAAGCGCACGAAGATGACCGTAGTCGTGGCCAAGCGCCCGACCTCCCGCACCGCCGGCTGACGAAGCTCCCTCGTCCACTGGCGATCGCCCACGGCATCTCCGGACGACGACCATGAGCCTCCGCCTCGATCATTCTCTTCTCGACAATTCTGCTGCCGGCGCCTCCCGCCTTCTGACCGAGACGCGGCGTCGCGCGTCAGGCCGCCGCTTCGGCCCGACGGGAACGGTCCGCTGCACCGGGCGCCCGGCGTTCCGGTCGGCACTGGCGCGCGATCTCGGCCTACTGCTCGATCTCGACCCCGACGTTTCCGAGTGGTCCTGCCTGCCGGCCGTGCTGGAACTCGCGAACCGTGACGGCGAGGTCCTTGACCGCGTGCCCGACTTCCTCGTTCGGGAGGAAGACGGCCGCGAACGCTTTCTCGACGCCGGCGAGACAGGCCTGACGCCCGCCGATCCCTCGGTCGCTTATCGAGCGGTCCCCGAAGACGAGATCCGCTTGGAACCGCTCCTTTCGAACGCTCGCGACGCAATGCGCTACGCGAAACGCGTGGTGCCGCTCGGCGACCGGGTACGGCTGCTCGCGTACCTGGCCGAGATGTCGCCGATCACGCTCGTCGAGGCCGCCTCGGCGATGCGCGAGAGCAGCGAGCCCGTCGGCGCGGTCATCGCGCTTGCGCTGAGAAGGATCGTCCGCATCGACTGGGAAGACGCCCAGATCGGACCTGAGACACCCGTGAGGGCGAGATGAGAAGACAATATCGGGGCATCCCGTCGGCTGCGCGGCGCGCAGCGGCACAGGAGAATGAAGAAGACGAGGCGGAGCGCGAGTTCTCCCGGCAGCAAGTGCTGCGGCAGATCGAGCGTCTCGGCGCTTCGGAACGCGTGATCTTCGACGCCGTCAGCGCCGGCGTCGCTGCCGCCGCGGAAGCGCGACCGGATCGGAGCCTGCTGATCGCCGCGGTCGTGTTCGACGGCCGATGGGGCGGCCCGGCTGCGACTGCGATCAAGGTGGCAGCGCGCGAGGCCTATTGCGACGTGACGTACGACCCGGTCGTGCTCGCGGCTCCGAACAGCAAGGCTTCCGGGCAGTCGTTCGGCTCGTTCGACATCGATCGCGTTCCTGCATTCCTTGCCGAGAACTCGCTCATCTGCCTCTTCGGCGAGGACGATGCCATCCCGGACCTGCTCCGGACGTTCGCCGACGCGATCATCGACGTGCGGGAGCCCTCGCAGGATATGCTCGCGGAAGAGATCGGCTTCGGGGACGCATCGGACCTACCTCACCCGCTCGGCTTCCGGGACTTCGCGCCTGATCAGTTCGACTTCGCGCTGTCGCGCGGCCGGACGCCGGCGGAGCGCTTCTCGCTGCTCGTGACGCTTGCACGGCGGGACCCGCCGGAGCGCGAACGTGCGGATCCGCAACCGGATCCTGACGACGGTCCGCGGCTCGAGAATCTCGACGGCTTCGGCACGGCAAAGGAGTGGGGACTCCGGCTTGTCGAGGACCTGCGGGCGTTCGCGGCAGGCGAGATCGAGTGGCGCGACGTCGACGCGGGCGCGCTCCTCGTGGGCCCTCCAGGCACCGGCAAGACGACGTTTGCCGAGGCGCTCGCCAACAGCGCGTGCGTACATTTCGTGCCGACCAGCTACAGCGATTGGCAGACGAACAGGGGCGGCTACCTCGGCGATGTCTTGAAGGCGATGCGCGCCGTCTTCAGCGAGGCGGCGGCGAACATCCCGGCCCTCGTCTTCATCGACGAGATCGACACGGTCCGCGGCCGCGGCAGCACGGACAGGAACGACGGCTGGTTCACCGCGATCACGACGTGCCTGCTCGAATGTCTCGATGGGATCGGTCGGCGGGAGGGGGTCATCGTGATCGCTGCCTGCAACGACGACAGCAGCCTGGATCCTGCGCTCGTTCGATCGGGAAGGCTCGACCGCCGCTTCTTCATCGGCCTCCCGGACGAGGCGGCGCTGGGGGGAATTTTCCGGTACCATCTCGGCGACGGGATCGACCAGAACGTCATCGAGAGGGTCGCGACGCTGTTCGCGGGCACGATGTCGGGGGCGGACGTCGTGCGGATCGCGCGCGACGCTCGCCGCATCGCGCGCCTGGCGAAGCGGCCGCTCGCTGCCGAGGATCTGGTCTCGGCGGCCGTTCCGGAAGACCGGCGCTCGCCCGCGGTCATCAGGCGCGTCGCGATCCACGAGGCGGGACATGCCGTCGTTCGGATGCTGTTCGGTCAGGTGCCGAGGTCGCTTTCCATCATCGAGAGCGGCGATCTCGGTGGCTTCGTGTCGCACGACGTCGACGTCGCGACCGTCGAAGGGCTCGGCTCGGAAATCGCTAGAGACGTCATCGCGATGCTCGCCGGCAGGGCGGCCGAGGAAGTCATGCTCGGTGTCGCGTCGGCCGGCGCCGGCGGCCCGCGGGACTCGGACTTGGGGCACGCGACGCGGCTCGTCGCTGCTGCAGAGGGTGTCTACGGCTTCGGCGACACGCTGGCTCACGGGCTGGAGGTCGACGGGCGGCGCGTCCGTGCGCGGCTCGCGAGGCTCTACGCGGAAGCGATCATGCTCGTCCGCCGGCACCGTGCCGAAGTCGAGGCGCTGGCATCGCTCGCGATCGAGAAGCGGGTCCTCGGCCGGTCGCTTCTCGCGGAGTTCGCCGTGCGGCGCGGTCTCGGCCGCGCCGGATGAGGCGACGACTTCGCTCTCAGAGGGGCCTCGGCGGATATGCGTCCGCCGAGGCCCCTCGTCTTTGTCAGGCCGCTTCCCATACCTTGTTCAGGATCCGCGCCGCGATCGTCGCCTTGTCCTGCGGGAGAAACCGGCCGTAGTGCTGGGCGACCATCTCCGGGGTGTCCTGGATCGCGTAGCTTGCCTGCTCGTAGGATCCGGTCTGCTTCAGGATGTGCGTCGCGAGCACGTCCCGGACGTTGTGCGGTCCGTGAGGCAGGAGCCCGGGTATGGCGCCCCGTCCCGTATAGGGATTGTGGATGCCGTACCGCTGCACGGTCAGCCGCCACGCCTCGTAGAAGGTCGTCTGATTGTAGGCGGCGTCGGCAGACGGCCTCTTGGCGGTCTTGACGAAGAAGGTGCCGGGATCCCGCGCCGGACCGAGCAGCCGAGCCCTGTGCCGGCTCACATAGGCGTCGATCATCGGGTAGAGCCCGCCGATGTCGGGCAGCACCAACCTGAAGGGCTTGTCGGCGAAGAACGTCGAGGTGGCGTTCTTGAACGCGATGGCGGGGATCAGGACCTCCCACCCGGCTTCGCGGATGCTCCACCGGATCTCGCCGCGCCGGGCGTCCTCGAGAGCCCGCTCGGAGGTCGGAACACGGTCCCGCGGACAGAGCAGGAGTTCGCGCAGGTTCTTCTGGCGAAGGCCGAGATGAAGGCCGAACCGCAGCAGGAGAAAGGACCGGACGGCCTCGGCCGCCGACTTCGGATAGAGCCTCTCGTCCGGCATGAGCCGCAGGATCTCCTCGGTGATCTTGCGGTACTCCCCGACCGAGCTGTCGGCCTCCAGGATGGGCAGGATCGGCTCGAAGGGATCCCGATGGATGCGGGCCACCCGGTCGATCTCCTTGATCCGGTTCCGGCCGTGCCGATACATCGCGTCGCACGCCGCCGCCCAGTCTCCTCGAGCCCTCTCCACGTCATCTTCCGAGACCATGCCGGGTATCGGCGCGAGATGCAGAGCGAGCCGCGGGTTCTGCCGGAGCCACCCGGTGTCCGCCCTGACCATCGCGAGCACGATGGCCAGCATGTCGACTTCCCACTGCGTATAGAAGCCGCGCCGGCGCTCGCGCCACTGAAGGTACCAGTCCCAGACGGCGGGGAAGACGAGGTGGCCGAAGGAGAGAGCGGCGAGATCGGCCCCGAAGCCCTGGACCTCGCTGTCCGGCGAGGAGACGAGCGCGCCGAACATCAGCCCCAGATGCTCGATCTTCTGGTCGGCCGTCTCGGCGTTCCAGACACCGTTCCGCTGGAAGCCGTATGCCGTCAGCGTCGAGGTCTTGAAGCGGAGGAGATCGTCCATCTCCTTCTGCAGCCGGGGCGGCGCGTCCACGACGCCTCCGTCGCCCGACGGGAGGGCGCGGGAACCGGGCCGGCGACGGGATCCGTCGATGTGCCGGAAGCGGAGGGCATAGCGCTGCTGCGTCGCCGCGGCCTGATAGCGGCGATAGTCGGTCGAGCCGCTGATCACCACCGTGCGGACCCATTCCAGGATCTCGGCCTGTTCGGCGGCCGGCCGGGAGGCGAAATCGTCCGGCAGATGCCAGACGAGCCGCCGCCGTTCCGACGGCGTGATGTCCGCGAGGAGGTGCCCCCTCGGCGCCGCGTTCTGCTTCGGCAAGAGGGCCTTCAGTGCCCCGTCCGGTAGGCCGTAGCGCTTCTCGATGAAGGCGACGGTCCGGAGACTTCTGATCGTCCGCGGACTGGCGCTCGCGCTGCACCAGTCGGAGAGCGTCTTCGGATTGCACGGAAGGCCGGAAGCCTCGATCGCCCGGGATAGATGGTACATCGTCTCGCCATGCCTCTCGATCTCCCGGCGAAGCGCCTCGGCGAACGTTCCGTCCGGAACCGCGGCTTCCCACAGCGCCGGCGGACGATCGAGGATCGGACGAGGCTTCCGACCCCGCTTTTGTTTCGGCTTCTCTCCGGATGCTCGGCCGGCCGGCGGAGTCGACGGCGACGGTGGCGACGATGGCGATCGCAGGGGGACGGCAGGCGCTCGATCTTCCGCGGCGAGTGCCCGGCACAACGCGTCGAATATCGGCTGCAGGTGATTGCGGTTCGTCCGGATCGCCTGCGCCTTCACGCCAGTCGCATTAGCCAGGAGCGAGTGATCGATCCATTGCCTTCGGTATGGCGGGAAGCTCCGTGTCGCGAGGAGGTCGAGGAGGTAGCGTTCGATCGCCATCATCTCGCTGCGCGAGAAGTACGGCGCCAGGCGGCGCTGGCAGTAGGCTGCAATCGTGGTCGGGTTCAGTCTGGGTTTCATGAGGGTCCACGTCCAAGAATGTTGAACGTGGACCCTCATCCCGAAGCCGCCGGGCGACTGCCAGCCACCGAACGGTTGACGATCAGTCGCGAACTGCGACCCGGTCGGCGAGACGATCGCCCGGCCGATGCAACGGGGTCGGGAGAAGTCCACCAGAAGGATTTCTCGCCGGGCCTTCGACCCTCACCGCAAGGAAAAACAGGCCGACCGCAAGGATTTGCGCTCGGCCTGTTTTGCGCTTAAGACTTCAGTAACACCTCTGAACGCCTTCGGCAGGAATTGAGCGAAAAGCCGTCTATCGCTGTGCCAATTCAAGACATTGGTGTACTTTTGCAAAACTTTGGTGGTCTTGACAACAGCCGCGAACTCCCCTGCGGCCGCCCTCCTGTCGGCGTCAGTGCCGGAAATGCCGCATGCCGGTGAAGACCATGGCGATGCCGGCCGCATCGGCCGCCGCGATCACCTCGTCGTCCCGCACCGACCCGCCCGGCTGGATCACCGCCGTCGCCCCGGCCTCGATCGCCGAGAGGAGGCCGTCGGCGAAGGGGAAGAAGGCGTCGGAGGCGACGACCGAGCCCCGCGTCAACGGCTCCGAGAGCCCGGCCGCCTTTGCCGCATCGGCAGCCTTGCGCGCGGCGATGACGGCCGAGTCCACCCGGCTCATCTGGCCGGCGCCGACACCGACGGTCGCAAGATCCCTGGCGTAGACGATGGCATTCGACTTCACATGCTTGGCGACCCGGAAGGCGAACTTAAGGTCGGCGAGTTCGGCGTCGCTCGGAGCCCGCTTCGTCACCACCTTGAGATCGAGATCGTCGACCACGCCCGCGTCGCGCGACTGGACGAGCAGACCGCCTGCGACCGACTTCACGAACCGGCCGGCAGCGCGCGGATCGGGCAGGCCGCCGGTCAGGAGCAGGCGCAGGTTCTTCTTCGCCCCGACGATCGCAACGGCCTCCTCGTCCGCCTCCGGCGCGATGATCACCTCGGTGAAGACCTTCACGATCGCCTCGGCCGCGGCGGCGTCGAGTCGGCGGTTGAGCGCGACGATGCCGCCGAAGGCCGAGACCGGGTCGCAGGCGAGCGCCTTCTTGTAGGCGTCGACGAGGTCGGTCCCTTCCGCGACGCCGCAGGGATTGGCGTGCTTGATGATCGCGACGGCAGCCGTGCGGCCCGGATCAAATTCTGCGACCAGTTCGAAGGCGGCGTCGGTGTCGTTGATGTTGTTGTAGGAGAGCGCCTTGCCCTGCAGCTGGCGCGCGGTGGCGACGCCCGGCCGCGCCTCGCCGGTGCGGTAGAAGCCCGCCGACTGGTGCGGGTTCTCGCCGTAGCGCAGGGATTCGGCGAGTTCGCCGGCGATCGCGATGCGGCGCGGCATGTCGTCTCCCACGGCTCCGGCGAACCAGCCGGAGACCGCCGCGTCATAGGAGGCGGTGCGGGCGAAGGCGCGGGCCGCCAGCCGCCGGCGGAGCGAGAGCGCGGTCTCGCCGCCGCCCTCCTGCAGCGCTGCGAGGACATCCCCGTAGTCGGCGGGGTCGGTGACGACCGTGACATAGCCGTGGTTCTTGGCGCCCGCCCGGATCATCGCCGGGCCGCCGATGTCGATGTTCTCGACGATGGTGGCCTCGTCCGCGCCGGAGGCGAGCGTCTCCTCGAACGGGTAGAGATTTGACACAAGAAGGTCGATGCCCGCGATCCCGTGCTCGCGCATCGCGGCGGCATGGCCGGCGTCGTCGCGAATGCCGAGGAGGCCGCCGTGGACGCCGGGATGCAGCGTCTTCACCCGCCCGTCCATGATCTCGGGAAAGCCGGTCAGTTCGGCGACGTCGCGAACCGTCAGGTCCGCCGCCTGCAGCGCCTTCAGCGTGCCGCCCGTCGATACGAGTTCGACGCCGAGCTTCGCGAGGCCTGCGGCGAACTCCGTCAGGCCGGTCTTGTCGAACACGGAGAGGAGCGCGCGGCGCACCTTGACGCGGTCGGGAACGGGCGTGGCATTGGCCTTGACGGACATGAACGGGGACTCCTTGCGGGGATGGCGCGTTGCATCGCCCTGATAGAGCCCCATCCCGGCCGGAACAATGGCGAAGGCCGTTCGGCGAGACCGCCGATCCCGCAGGCGGCCGTCACTCCTGCGGGTCCGGCCGGCGCCGATCCTGTCCATCGACCACCGCGGGCCGGCCTTGCGTCGTGGCGGCGATGTCGTCCGCCGTGTTCGGCAGGACGCCGACCGCGCGATTCATGCCGGCGCAGCCGGAGAGGGCGAGCGGGAGGACGGAGAGGATGAGGAGTCGGCGCATCATGGCTCATCTATCCGCCTTGAGCGACCGGTCCAGCGCCGGTCTCGTCAGCGCTCGCGCGAAAACCGCCAGGCGATCTCCTCACCTTCCGACGCTTCGAAGGGGATGACGATCTGCAGCGTGCGCCTTGCGCCGGCGGAATCGGCAAACAGGATCGAATCCTCCACGCTGAACGGCAGGTCGGCGGTGAACCGCCAGACCTGGCCGCGCATCGTCAGCCGCGCCTCGCGCCCGAACTGCTCGACGGAGACGCCGGGATGCAGATGGAACCGCGCCGCGGCATGCAGCGGATGGCCGTGCAGGCGCCCACGCCTGGTGCGGATCAAGCGGTCCTCGCCGCTGACGCATGTCCCGTCGGGCGAGAGCGCGATCGTGCGGCTGTGCGTCAGGCCGAATTCGCGCTCATAGCCGTCATGGGTGGCGGTAAAGCCGATCTGCGGCCCCTCGCCCTCCCCCGCCGAGCCGTCCGTCGCCTGCGGCTCGGTGATGTCGATTCGGGTCGGTCCGGGGACCAGCGGATTGCCGAGGAAGCGGTCGAGGCTCTTCGACGGGGCGAAGCGCGAGGAGGAATGGTCGTCGAGGACGACCGTCGAATGCGCCGCCGTCGCCCGCGACAGCCGCCGCCATTCGGTCCGGTCGGCGACGGGGCGGCCGCAATTGACGACGATTCGGCAGGATCCGCTCGACAGTTCGAAGGCCAGCGTTCCGGCGCAGGCATTGTGGGAGACCGGCGCCGGCGGCGGCCGGCCGGTGTCAGCGATCACCACGGTCCCGCCGGCCGCGAGCCGGTGATAGCCGGACTGCCGCGCGTTGGAGAGCGGCTCGCCCAGCGTCTCGTCGAAGCGCAGGAGCGCCGTCATCAGCTGCAGGTCGGAGACGCCGGCGCCATTGAACAGCGCCAGCGAGCCATCGCCATGGCGGAAGAAGCGCAGGGCCGGAAGCATCCGGTCGATCGCCGAATAGATGCCCTTCGGGATCGGCTGGCCCTGGCCGAGATAGGTCTCGCGCAGCGGCAGAAGCTCGGCGAGGATGGCGACGAGCGCCGACGGATCGCGCGAGACATGGCCGCCATCGGGAAAGATCTGCCGGTCGAGTTCGTCGGCAAGGTTCTGCGCGGCGGCCCTGATGCGGCCACTCGACGTCGGCAGGCAGAGCGAGGCGAGGGCCAAGGCCATGCGCACCATCAGCCGCGGCGTGCCGTCCGGAGCCTCGGCGGCCACGAGGCGCAGGAAGCGCGCCTGCGCCGAAAGGCTCTTCATGAAGCGCCGGTAGAAGCGATGGTCGGCATCGCCGAGCAGGAGATCGGCATAGCTCATCCAGGCGATCAGCCGGCGCGCCGTGACCTCCGGCTCGAAGGCCGGGCCGGACAGCTTGGCGCCGCTGAGCCGCATCCAGTCGCCAAGGAGCGCGCGGGCATTGTGCGCCGCGAGCGCGTCGCCGGCCGCCGCGTGGTGCCGCAGCCAGGAGAAGCCGTGGAGCTTGGCGGCAAACCCCTCCGAGGGGGTCGGCACCTGGAAGATCGAGCCCTCGCTGAGCTCGACGAGCCGGCCCGCGAAGTAGAAGCGGCCGCCGTAGATCGCCTCGGCGATCAGCGGATCGCCGTGCCTCAGGCTCGGCGGGATCACCAACAGCTGCGCCGGAACGGCGCCGGCAAAGCGCCAGCGATGGATCGGCCCCGTGCGCAGGCGCCGGCGCACCCGGCGCCAGGCTTCCTGCAAGGTCAGGGCCGCCAGAAGCGGCTTGTCCATCACGATCTGCGACACGTCCGATCCCACCAGCGGCCAGCGGACCTTCGGGTCCTCTCACTCTGCCGCAGGCATGGTCAGGGCCGATTGGCCGAAGATCAGCGGCAGGTTTCCAGCGCCAAGTTTCCGCCGATAAGGTAAACGCTTTCCTACCGAGCCGAGGAGTCGAAAAATATGACGCTGCGACACGTTCCGAAACGTTCGCGGCGTCTGTGTCAGTTTCGCCGCAGCCGCGCCGCGAAAAACCCGTCGAGTCCGCCGAGTTGACCGTCCTGCGCCGGCAGCATGTCCGGCGCCGTGCGGACATCGCCGTCGGCGGTGATTGCGAAAGCGAAGTCCGGCAGCTCGTCCGGCGTCACCGGCACGCGGCTGAAGTCTTGATGCGCCGCCAGATACTTTGCCACGACCTCTTCCCCCTCGGCACGGTCGAGCGAACAGTTGGAGAAGACGAGGATGCCGCCGGGCTTCACCAGACGCGCCGCATCGGCCAGAAGCCGCGCCTGCACGTCGGCGAGCTTGTCGATTTCGGCCGCGTCCTTGGTATAGGCGACATCGGGATGGCGGCGGATCGTCCCGGTCGAGGAACAGGGCGCGTCGAGCAACACGGCGTCGAACGGCGCGGCCGGCGAGAACTCCGAGAGGCTCCCGACGACGGTCTCGGCATCGAGTTCGAGGCGGGCGAGATTCTCCTGCAGCCGCTTCATCCGCGACGCCGAGATGTCGAGGGCCGTCACCGCCGCGCCGGCACTGGCGAGCTGCGCGGTCTTGCCGCCGGGCGCAGCGCAGAGGTCGGCAACGCGCAGACCCGCGACATCGCCGAATAGCCGGGCGGGGATCGAGGCCGCGAGGTCCTGGACCCACCAAGCCCCCGCGGCAAAACCGGGAAGCCCGGAGACCGGGCCACCGAGCCGCTCCAGCCGCACTGTGCCGCCGGCAACGACCCGGCCCTCCAGGCGCTCGGCCCAGAGCGCGGGATCGGATTTCACCGTGATGTCGACCGGCGCCGGCTTGCGATGCGCGGCCGCGATCGCGCTCGCCCGTTCGTCCCCGTACTGCGCCTCGATCCGCTGCAGCAGCCAGGGCGGGCAGTCGAGCCGGGGGTCGCCGCCCGGGGCGCCGCCGGTCATCTCCCGCCCGATTCGGCGCAGGACCGCGTTAACGAGACTCTTGAAACGGGCGCTGCGCGGATCGGCGGCAGCCGAGGCGACCGCGAGATCGACCGCGGCGGAATCCGGCACGTCGAGAAACAGGATCTGCGCCGCGCCGACGTGGAGGATGTGCCGCAGCGACGTGGCGTTCGGGGGCAGCGGCCGCTCGATGCGCGAGGCGATCGCCTGCTCCAGCGTGCCGCGGAAGCGCAGCGCCGTCTGCAGGATCGCCCGCACCAGCGCCTGGTCGCGCGGCTCGAGCTTGCGGAAATGCGGATGACCGTGAGCCGGATCGGTCAGCCCGTCGAGCGACGTTCGGGCGTCGACGACGGCGCCGAGCAGCCGCGCCGCCACCTGCCGCGCGGCAAGGCCCGGGCGATCCGCGGCGTCCACCGGGTCCGTTCCGGCTTCGCCTGCCGGAGCGCCGGAGCCGACGCCGGCAGCGGCACGGCGCGGCTTGCCGCTCCGGGCCGAGCGCGACCTTCCCTCACCCTTGGCGGCGGGACGATTCTTGCCTGCGGGCCCGGTCAACGCTGGCGGCCCCTGCCCCAAGGGCCACGACCCCAGGGATTGGAGCGTCGATCGGTGTCCTCGCTCCGAACCGGCCGACCGCGCTCGCTCCACGCGCCGGGCTTCGGACCCCGCCGCACCGGATAGCCACCGTCACCCCAGGGACCGGCAGCGTTGCGATCATAGCCGTCCGCACGGGGCGTGTCGTGGCGCAGGCGGTCCGCTCGGGCAGCCCCGAGGCCGCCGAGCGTGCCGGCGCCGATGTCGTTCGCCATCGCCTGCAGCGCCGCGATGCGGTTCTCCGTGTCCGGATGGGTGGAGAAGAGATTGTCCATGCGCTGTCCGCTCAAGGGATTGACGATGAACATGTGCGCCGTCGCCGGATGGCGTTCGGCGTCGATGTTCGGGATCTGGCGCGCCGTGCGGGCGATCTTGCCGAGCGCCAAGGCGAGCCAGAGCGGATTGCCGCAGATCTCTGCGCCGCGCCGGTCGGCCGAATATTCCCGCGTGCGGCTGATCGCCATCTGCACCAGCATCGCCGCCAGCGGCGCGACGATGATCGCGAGCAGCACGCCGACGAAGCCGAACGGGTTGTTGTTGTCGCGGTTGCCGCCGAAGAAGAAGCCGAAATTGGCGAGCATCGAGATGGCGCCGGCCAGCGTCGCGGTGATCGTCATGATCAGCGTGTCGCGATGCTCTACATGCGACAGCTCGTGCGCCATGACGCCCGCGATCTCCTCGGGCGTGAGGCGCTCCAGAAGGCCGGTCGAAGCTGCCACGGCGGCGTTCTCGGGATTGCGGCCGGTCGCGAAGGCGTTGGGTTGCGGATTGTCGATCACGTAGACTTTCGGCATCGGCAGGCCGGCGCGCGCCGCCAGACCCTCGACGATGCGGTAGTATTCCGGCGCGCTCGCCGCGTCCACCTCCCGCGCGTGATGCATGGACAGGACGAGCTTGTCGGCATTCCAGTAGGAAAAGAGGTTCATGCCCGCGGCAAGGACGAAGGCGATCGTCATGCCGCCGGTGCCGCCGATCAGATAGCCGATGCCCATGAAGAGGGCGGTCAAAAAGGCGATCAGCATCGCCGTCTTGATCATGTTCATGAGATGGTCTTGCACCTCCGTCAGTGGCGGCGAAAGGCCGCCGGATCGCCCGCAAATCTGGGGATCGGGGCGGTTGCGTTCAATGTGTCTGGCTGGAGGGCGGCCGCGTGCGGCGGCTCGGCCGCGCGGGATCCGTGGCCGGCTGACGATCGCGCGGCTTCCACCCCTGCCCGTCCGGCTTATCTGCGCCCCCGACACCCGCCACTGCCGACATTGCCAATCCAAGGAGACTTCCATGGCACGCTATCGTCGCCTCGAAGGCGAGCGCCGCGAAGGCCAGCTCGTCGTCCGCCTCGTGAAGGAGGGCGACCGCGTGAAGGCCTTCATCATCGGCCTCGACGACACCGGCGACCCGGCCGAGCCGACGGTCTATCCGAGCGAGGAAATGGACCCGGAAGAGGCGTTCCGCGTGGTCGAGAACAAGCGGCAGGCGATCGGCGACGCCGAAGTGCTCGTCGAGAAGGAAGTCGACGTCGACTGGAACCCGGCCTGGGGGGAGTTCGCGGAATAGACGCCGCGCCGGATCTTCCTGCCTGGCCTTCGGCTGTTTCACGTGAAATCGGCGTAGGCCCGCAGCTTTTCCCGGTCGAGCCGAAGCTGCCGCGCCGAAAGCCGCTTGAGCAGCCCCTCGTCCTCGAGGCGCGCCAGGGCCCGCGTGACCGATTCGGCCGAGGTGCCGAGATAGTCGGCGATGTCGTAGCGGGTCATCGGCAGCGTCAGAAGACCATCCTCGCCCGAGAAGAACTGCTCGTGCGCCGAGCAGTCGAGGAGGAAGATCGCCAACCGTTTGGCGACATCGAAGCGCCCCATCACGATCAGCTGGCGCTGGGCACTGCGCCACTCGTGCATGGCCTTCACCAGGAAGCCGTACTGGAGGGAAGGGTTGGTGGTCAGGAACTGCTGCAGGTCGTGATACGGGAACCGGTAGACGGTCGCCGGCGTCACCGCCTCGGCGGTCGCGACATAGGTCCCCTCCTCCGCCAGGCCGAAGAGGTCGCCGGGCCAGTAGAAGGCGAGGATCTGCCGCTCGCCGTCGTTCAGCGTGACATGCGTGCGCACGAGCCCGTCCGCCAGAAGGAACAGGAATCGCCCCGGCTCCCCCTCTCCCAGGATCTGCGATCCCGGCGTGCGGTATTCGACGATCTCGGCCAGCCGGGAAAGTTCGGCTCGCTCCGCCCCCGACAGCGGCAACACTGCGCGCCGCTGGCCCGGCGCCGGCGGAAGGCTCCCGACCGCGCGGATCTTCAGATCGTGCTGGCTTTTGATCGCCTTGGCCTTCATGCCGGCTCCCCGCGGCCCGCCGCTCGACCGCCCTCTCGGGCGAAAGTCGGACTTGCGTCCTGACTTTTGTCAGTGCGGACCGTCTCCACAGCAGTTATAGAATTTGTTAAAGTACCGGAGCCGATGCGCGAGGGCGTTGGCCGCCTCTCAGGGTGTCCGTGTCGAGACGGACCGGATGGATATTCGCAGACCCGCGGAGGATCGGCGATGGACGAGAGCATCGCATTGCTCAACATTCAGCATTTCCGCAAACTGCTGGAGAGCGAGACCGACCCGGCCAAGCGCGCCACGATTCGCCACCTTCTCGCCGAGGAGGAGGAAAGGCTCGCGGCCTCCCGCGCGAACAAGCAGCGCCTGCGCCCGAAGCCGTGACGGGCCGGCTCACGGCTTGTCTGCTTCCCGCCATTCGCGCCAGTGCGTCGGACGCACGTCGACGCTCGATCCACCCTCGGACCGAAGCCAGCCGTGCAGGGTCCGACGGCAGGGAAACACGAGCGCGTGCGGCCCTTCGTGATCGAGCACCGCCAGCTCGAGATCCCTGTCGAACGGGGCGCTGGAAATCGGTTGCCATTCCACGGCCCGCTATCCTCCTGACTTGACAGTTCGATGGTCACGCGAGGATGACGCCTGAAGCTAGTGCCTGCATTGATCCGGATCATGCCGACGCCCGTCTTCGTGACTTTCGGCCGCTCCGGCGCACAAACGCCTTCGACACGCGGCCGGGCGGCTTTCGCACGGCGGCACAAGTCCCTATCTGTCCGCCAGAGGTGCGGCCTTGCGACCGGATGCTAGTCTGCACCGTCAGCAAGCCTGGAGACCGACGGTGACCGACAAGCCGAATGCCGATCTGCTGCCCGCTGATGGCGGTGACGCCGCGAGCGGGCCGCGCGATCCCGCAGGACAGGCCCGTGCCCTCTCGCCCGCAGCCCGGCGCGCACTCGCCGAAGCCGAAGAGCGGCGCGCCCGCCACGCGGCCGAACGCGTCCATCCCTCCGATCTGCCGCCGGAGGTGAACGGACGCGACGGTCCGGAGCCGATCCGCTACGGCGACTGGGAGAAGAACGGCATCATCTCGGATTTCTGAACCGCATCGTCGTCGCGTCGAGCGCCGCGGGCAAAATAACGCCGGAGGCGAGCGGGTCGCGGTCCGGAATCTCTTGTTTCCGTCACCGCCGGTCCGCCCGCTCGCTTGCCTGCGGCGCCGGAGTTGCCACCGCCTACACCGCGATAGCTCAAACAAGACCAATCGTGATGGTTGTGGGTTGTCGCTCCTATCCTGAGGAGGCGCGGCCTCACCCAAGGGAACCTGACGGCGTTAGGGTTCGGTTAAGCATCCGGATCTGCGGTGATTGCTGGATCCTCACGGCAAGGCCGTGTGGACTTCCCTTGCCGGCGTCCTAGGAATATACTCCGAATCGCCACCTCATCTTTCGGAATGATCCACCCTTGCGGCACCGCACCATCTCCTCTTTCGGTTGTATTTCCTTCGCCCTGCTCCTGCTCGCGCCAATGGGCGCCGCGGCGCAGGCCGAGGTGGATTACTCGCGCCAGATCTCCGGACCGGTCGAGGCTCGCGTCACCAAGGTCAGGGACGGCGATACGGTGGAGGTCGAGGCCTTCGTGTGGCCGATGCAGACCGTGCATGTCGCCGTGCGCCTCAAGGGCATCGACGCGCCTGAGCATCGGGGCAAATGCCCGGCGGAGAAGCATGCGGCCGACGTCGCGACGGCGCGGCTCACCGCGCTCGTCGGCGACGGCACGGTCTCGCTGTTCGACGTCTCGGGCGGCAAGTACTACGGCCGCGTCCTCGCCCGGATCGGCACGGCGGACGACAAGGATCTGTCGAAGACGCTGCTGAAGGAGGGGCTGGTCGCGCCCTATTCCGGCGGCAAGCGTCGGAACTGGTGCGACGGCTCGCTGCCGGACAGCTTCAGCGCGGCCGACGTCGCAGGCCCCGGCCGCGGCTGAGCCGGTCCGGCCTATTCCTTCTCGGGCACCGGCACGTTGAACCCGTTCAGCGTCACCGAGACGAGGCAATAGAGCCCGACGAGATAGATCAGCTCGTTGGCGCCATGCTGACCGAAGGTCGTCACCGCCATGTCATAGGTCGGGCGCGGCAGCACCCCGCCGTTCACGAGCGCATGGGCGACGTCGTAGGCGACCTCCTCCCCGCCGGCGAGGCCGGTCGGCTTGACGCCGGCGACCAGCGTCGACAGGCGCTCCTCGCTCATCCCCTCCTTTTCGGCGACGGCCACATGGGCATAGATCTCGTAGGCCGCGTTGAAATGCGCGCCGGTGACGAGGATGGCGATCTGCCGCGCATTGTCCGTGAGGCTCGCCTGCATTGACATCGCCTTGGTGAGGTCCCAGATCGCGCCGCCGATCTGCGGCTCGTGCAGCCAGGGATTCCACGGACCCATCAAGGCGCCGTCCGCGCGGATCGCCTCGAAGGCGTTGAACTTCTCGCCGATGCCGGACTTCATGTCGTCGTAGAGCGGCTTCTGCTCTTCCGACAGCTCTGCGGGCGGGATCAGGGGCAGGCGCATGACAGCCTCCGTTGTTGCGGGCAGCGGGAATGCTGCGCCGCGAAAGATATCGCCCGCACCGTTGATGCCGAGGCCGTGTCGGAAAATTCATGTGCGGGCGGAAAGCCGCCGCGGCCGGCAATTGCCGCATGCCGCCGCAAACGCTAAGCCTCGGCGCACACGACCCGATCTGTTTCACGTGAAACTGGAGACCGCCCATGCCCACCGCCGAAGACAAACTCGCGGGGCTGGTGCGCCATGTCGTCGCCGCCTTCGAGCCGAAGGTGGCGGTGCGCCTGTGGACGGGCGAACGGATCGGCCCTGCGACGGGCCCTGCCATCACCCTGAACGATCCGGCCGCGATCGCCCGCCTCGCCATCCGTCCGTCGATCGCCACGGCGGTCGGTCTTTGGATGACCGGCGCGGTCGACATCGCGGACGGCACGATCTTCGATCTCGCGGCGGCGCGCTCGGACGTCAAGACCAAGGCGGCGCTGAAGCGGATCGACAAGCTGAGGGTCGCCCGCGCCCTCCCCGCGCTCTACGCCTTATCGCGCAAGACCAGGGGCGCCGGTCCCGCGGCGACGTCCGACGCCGGCGCCAGCGGCTCCTCCAAGTCGGCGATCCAGTTCCACTACGACGTCTCGAACGACTTCTACCGGCTCTTCCTCGACAGCCGCATGCTCTATTCCTGCGGCTATTTCGACGGCTGGCACGACGACATCGACAAGGCGCAGTTCGACAAGCTCGACATGATCTGCCGCAAGCTGCGCCTGAAGGACGGCGAGCGGCTGCTCGACATCGGCTGCGGCTGGGGAGCGCTCCTGATCCACGCGGCGGAGCACTACGGCGTCACCGGCCACGGCGTGACGCTCAGCCAGGCGCAGTTCGACCTCGCCCGCGAGCGGGTCGCGGCGAAGGGCCTGTCGGACAGGATCACCATCGAGCTGAAGCCGTTCCAGGAGCTGAGCGGCCTCTTCGACAAGGTCTCCTCGATCGGCATGTTCGAGCATGTCGGCTGGGACAATCACGACACCTATTTCGAGGCGGTGCGAAAACTCCTGAAGCCGAACGGGCTCTATCTCCACCATGCGATCACCCGACCGGCGAAGCAGACGGACAAGAAATTCCGGAAGGGGACGCGGGAGTACCAGGCGATCATCCGCTACATCTTCCCCGGCGCCGAACTCGACCACATCGGCCATACCGCGCAGTTCCTCGAGAAGCACCGGTTCGAGGTCCACGACGTCGAGGACTGGCGCGAGCACTACGCCCGCACCTGCCGGCTCTGGCACGACCGGCTGCTGGCGCGCATGGACGAAGCCTCGGCGCTGGCGGGCCGGGAGCGTGCGCGGCTGTGGCTGCTCTACCTCGCCGGCGTCTCCCTCGGCTTCGAACGCGGCGGCCTCTTGATCTACCAGACGCTGGCGTCGAAGCGCTCGAAGGGCCCGAGCGGGCTGCCGCCGACGCGGCGGGACCTCTACGCCTGAGCCGGCGCCGCACTCACTTCTGACGGTCGCCATTTCCGCCGCGAGCTCCAGCCATAGCTATCCGAGAAAATTCGACGAGTGGAGGCACGGGTGGACGAGGAGGCGATCTGGTCGCTCGAACGGGCGCTTTGGACGGAGGGCGCCAGTTGCTTCCGCGCGACGCTGGCGCCGGGCTGCGTGATGGCGTTTGCAGAGCCGGTCGGTCTTCTGCAGGGCCGCGACGCGATCATCGCCACGCTGGAGGGCGCGCCCCGCTGGCGGGCGGTGACGATGACCGACACCTTGACGGCGAACGTCGGAGACACGACCATCGTTCTCGCCTATCGCGCCTGCGGGATGCGGCCTGGCTCGCCGGATTATCGCGCCCTCTGCACCTCCACCTACATCCGGGGCGACGGCGGGCTCCTCCTCCTGCAGCATCAGCAGACGCCCATTCTCTGATCGGATCCTCCGCCTTGCCGACATCCTTCCTCTGCACCGCCTGCGGCACCGGCTATCCGCCCGCCGAGGCGCGCCCGAAACACTGCCCCATCTGCGAGGACGAGCGGCAGTTCGTTCCGCCGCCTGGCCAGGGCTGGACGTCCTTCGGGGCGATGCGGGACGGGCACCGTGCCGTCGTCGCCTATGACGGGAAATTCCTCGGGCTCGGCATGACGCCGCATTTCGCCATCGGGCAGCGGGCGCTGCTGGTGCGCACACCGGCCGGCAACATCCTCTGGGACCTGATCCCGCTCGTCGACCGGGGGATCGTCGACATCATCGACGGGCTCGGCGGCCTTGCCGCGATCGCGATCTCGCATCCGCACTACTACACCACCATGGCCGAGTGGTCGGAAGCCTTCGGCGGCATTCCCGTCCTCACCCATGCGGCGGACAAGGCGTGGATCCAGCGGCCGGGCGACCATGTCGCGCTGTGGGACGGAGAGCGGCGGGAGATCCTGCCGGGCCTGACCCTCATCCGCTGCGGCGGGCATTTTGCCGGCGGCACCGTGCTGCACGTCGCAGACGCTCATGACGGCAAGGGCGCGCTGCTCTCCGGCGACATCCTGCAGGTGACGCCCGGCTGCGACGGGCTCGGCTTCATGCGCAGCTACCCCAACTACATCCCGCTCGGCGAGACGGCCGTGCGGCGGATCGCGGGGGCGCTGGACGGGGTGACCTTCGACGCGGTCTACGGTGCGTTCTGGGGGCGCGTCGTGCCGGCGGACGGGCGCGCGGTGCTTGCCCAGTCGGTGGAGCGGCATATCCGCTGGCTCAGCGAGGACGATGATATCTGAGGCCCGCCGCGCTCGCCGTCTCTACGACAGGCGAGCGAGAGCCAGATGCAGGCGGGCCGCCCCCGAAAATCAAAAGGCCGCTCCCTTTCGGAAGCGGCCCCGTGATTTCCGTCAGCCGGCGGTCTTTGAAGACCGTCTAGCGGACTTCGACATTCTCAGGCGAAGCGAGGAGGCTGCTCCGTCGAACCACCGAGAATCAAAGATCCAGCCGGCATCAGATAATCACTCGACATTGGATCACCTCCTTTCGCTTCGTTGAACACGAGGGGGAGTATGGGGTGGATCTGCGGGTCTGACAAGCCCTTGTCGAAAAAAGCGCCAGCTCCACGCAAGACATTGATTCGCGAGAGAAGTCGGCAGAGGCGGAAGCTGTGCCCGACGACGTACGCACAGGACCTGCTCAAAGCTGCGGCAGGCGCCTGCCGCAGCTTCGATGAGCCTCCGAGGCCATCGCGCCCGAATGGCGGCGGCTCAAGCGCGCACCGACGCCAGCCGCCGCCGCTACCCCTTCCGGTTCTGCCGGTTGTCGATCAGATCGTCGACGACGCCCGGATCGGCGAGCGTCGAGGTGTCGCCGAGGGCGCCGAAATCGTCCTCGGCGATCTTCCGCAGGATGCGGCGCATGATCTTGCCGGAGCGGGTCTTCGGCAGGCCGGGCGCGAACTGGATCTTGTCCGGCGAGGCGATCGGGCCGATCTCGTTGCGCACATGCGCCACGAGCTCCTTGCGCAGCTCGTCCGATTCCTCCTCGCCCTCCATGAGGGTGACGTAGCAGTAGATCCCCTGCCCCTTCATGTCGTGGGGATAGCCGACGACCGCCGCTTCCGAGACCTTGGGGTGCGAGACCAAAGCGGATTCGACTTCTGCCGTGCCCATGCGGTGGCCGGAGACGTTGAGGACGTCGTCGACCCGGCCGGTGATCCAGTAGTAGCCGTCCTCGTCGCGCTTGGCGCCGTCGCCGGTGAAGTACTTGTTCTGGTAGGTCGCAAAATAGGTCTGCTCGAAGCGCTCGTGGTCGCCGTAGACCGTGCGCATCTGGCCCGGCCAGGAGTCGGTGATGCAGAGGTTGCCCTCGGTGGCGCCCTCCAGCACCGTGCCCTCGTTGTCGACCAGCTGCGGCTTCACGCCGAAGAACGGCCGCGTCGCCGAGCCCGGCTTCAGCGCCGTCGCACCCGGCAGCGGCGTAATCAGAATGCCGCCGGTCTCGGTCTGCCACCAAGTGTCGACGACCGGGCAGCGTTCCTCGCCGACGACGCGGTAGTACCAGAGCCAGGCTTCCGGGTTGATCGGCTCGCCGACGGACCCCAGCACCTTCAGCGTTTCACGTGAAGCACGCGTCACCTTGTCGTCGCCGGCGCCCATCAGCGCGCGGATCGCCGTCGGCGCGGTGTAGAAGATGTTGACCTTGTGCTTGTCGACGACCTCCCACATGCGGCCGGCATCCGGATAGGTCGGCACGCCCTCGAACATCAGCGTCGTCGCGCCGTTGGCGAGCGGGCCGTAGACGATGTAGCTGTGGCCGGTGACCCAGCCGACATCCGCCGTGCACCAGTAGATGTCGCCCTCGTGGTAGTCGAAGACGTATTCGTGCGTCATCGACGCGTAGACAAGATAGCCGCCGGAAGTGTGGAGAACACCCTTCGGCTTGCCGGTCGAGCCGGAGGTGTAGAGGATGAACAGCGGATCCTCGGCGCCCATCTCCTCCGGCGCGCAGTCGGCCGAGACGGTCTCGCGCACCTCGTGCCACCAGACGTCGCGCGACGCGTCGAAGCCGACATCGCCGCCGGTGCGCCGGACGACGAGCATCGTCGTGACTGCCTGTCCCGCCTTCGCGGCGATCTCACAGGCGCGGTCGGCGTTCTTCTTCAGCGGCACCTTCCGGCCGCCCCGCAGGCCCTCGTCGGCGGTGATCAGCACTTCCGACTGCGCCCCCTCCAGGCGCCCCGCCAGCGCATCCGGCGAGAAGCCGCCGAAGACGACGGAATGGACGGCACCGATGCGGGCGCAGGCGAGCATCGCGAAGGCCGCCTCGGGGATCATCGGCATGTAGATCGTGACGCGGTCGCCTCGTCTGACGCCGCGCGCCTTGAGGACGTTCGCCATGCGGCAGACCTCCTCGTGGAGCTGGCGGTAACTGGTCGCCCGCGACTCCGAGGGATCGTCGCCCTCCCACAGGATCGCGGTCTGATCGCCGCGCTGGGTGAGATGCCGGTCGATGCAGTTGGCCGACACGTTCAGCGTGCCGTCCTCGAACCAGCGGATGTCGACATGGCCGGGGGCGTAGGAGGTGTTCTTGACCTTGGTGAACGGCCTGATCCAGTCGATCCGCCTGCCGTGCTCACCCCAGAACCCATCGGGATCCTCGACGCTCCTGGCGTACCAGGCTTCGTAGGTCGCCTGGTCGATCTTCGCACGGGCTTTCCAGGAATCCTTCACCGCGATCGTGGTCATGCACTCGCCTCCCATCCGCCGCCGGCTTCGAGCGCCGGCCTTGCCGCAAACTTAGGGGAATTGCCGGGTCCGGGTCCAGTTTTTGTGGCTCATACTTTTCGCGCAGGGAGCGGCGGTCGGGGAGCCCGATCCGGTCGCAGGGCCCGGATCGTACCCCGATGGTCCGGACATCCGGAACCGGAGGCGGGGCCTTGATTGCTGGCAGCCTCTCCGAGTCGCAGGCGAAGCGCGGACGGCGTAAGCGGTCCGAACTCGCTGACATCTCGAGCGACAGGTTTCCCGCGTGTGCCGTCGAGATGTTATAAAGCACTAGTTGTCGTCCTCTGCGATTCAATGCAATCTCTAGTCGCCTAATTGGCCAAGGGATAAACCACATGACTTTCCGATACATTGCACCGACCGCCATGACGGCGGCCGCCCTGGCCAGCCTGTCTGCAATCGCCGCGACGACCGCCTCGGCCCAGACGGCTGTCTGCGTCAACCTGCTCGTCGGTGCGGGCTACGCAGCCTGGATGGGCGTGAAGGTCGGCGAGGGCACCACCTGGTCGTCGAGCTTCCCGATCGGCAAGACCCGGTGCATCGGCCTGCCCGTTTCGGGCATGGTCCAGGGCACGCCGTACTCCGTCGTCGTCAAGGCCGTCCTCGGCCGGACGGTGACCTGCAAGCCCAACAGCTCCCCTACCCCTCGGCGATCCCCACTCCGTCGTCTTCAACGCCTGGGGCACGACGCTTTCGCCGAAATGCGAGATGCCGGACGCCGAGGGCGCGGCCGACGTAGAGTTCCCCAACATGGGGCACCACCGAGGCCGGCCAGAAGGCCCTCGACAAGTTCCTCTCCAAGGGTCCGCAGGACTACCCCGGCGAGTGACGCAAACGCCGGGGACGGCGCTTGTCGGAGCGCTCGCCTCCCGGCCATGAAGAAGGCTGGACGGGCACGGAAAGGCCGCGCCCGGTCTCATGGCGGACGGCATGTCCCGGAGTGGCCTCCAAGCTCGATCGGCGCGACAGGCTCTGCTTCCTCCGTCTGCGGCGTCGGTAACCGACGGGCTTCCGGGTCTTGGCGACGTCAGCCGTAGTCGCGCGCGCCGAAGATCGCAGAGCCGACCCGGACGGAGGTCGCACCGAAGGCGATCGCCGTCTCGAAGTCACCGGACATGCCCATCGAGAGCTTCTCAAGACCGGCCTCCTTCGCGATCTTGGCGAGCAGCGCGAAATGGGGTCCGGGGTTCTCGTCGGCCGGCGGGATGCACATCAGCCCTTCGATCGACAGGCCGTACTCGTCTCTGCAGCGGGCGACGAAGGCGGCGGCCTCCTGCGGCGCAATCCCCGCCTTCTGCGGCTCCTCTCCGGTGTTCACCTGGACGTAGAGCCGCGGCGCCCTGCCCTGCTTCTTCATCTCCTTGGCGAGCTCGCGCGCGATCTTCTCGCGGTCGACGCTCTCGATGACGTCGAACAGCGCCACGGCATCGCCGGCCTTGTTCGACTGCAGCGGCCCGATCAGATGAAGCTCGATGTCCGGGAAGCGCTCCTTCAGCGCCGGCCACTTGGCCTGGCTCTCCTGCACCTTGTTCTCGCCGAAGACGCGTTGACCGGCTTCGATCACCGGCAGGATGGCGTCCGCCTCGTGCGTCTTGGAGACGGCGACGAGCGTGACCGAGCCGGCGGGACGGTCGGCGGCCTCCTCGGCCGCGGCGATCCGCCGGCAGACATCCTCATATCCCGCGGGTCGCTTTGCCGAAGTCTCGTCCATGCGGCATTTCCTTGTCGAAAAGAGAGTTCCGATTTATCTTTCGGAGTGGCCGCCGGAGCCGAAACTCCGACGACCGTCGCTTAGGTGATGATCTGGACCCGGAGTTCGACCAGCCAGCCGCTCCGGGTCCGTTTCACTCTAAGCGTGACGCAGAGTGGAATCATCCACATCGTTGTCACTCCGAACGAAGGCAAAGCCGTTGCCACGGCCGCGGTGGCTCATCCTCCGCGGCGGCGCCGGCTGGCCTTAGCGCCCCTGCTTCTGCCTTCGCGCCTCTATCTATGCTGACGCACCGGCCGCTTGGAAAGGCCGGCATTGCGCTTTCGCGCCCGCGCGGATAACCCCTTGCGTCAGCCGAAGCATTGGGCCGCAAGGCCCTTCCCGACCGCTGACGAGACATCCCGGATGACCACCGAACGCTACAATCCCCGCGCCGAAGAGCCCCGCTGGCAGTCCCGATGGGCCGAAGCGAAGCTGTTCGAGACGAACACCAGCGATCCCGGCGAGAAATACTACGTCCTGGAGATGTTCCCCTACCCCTCGGGCCGCATCCACATGGGCCATGTGCGCAACTACGCCATGGGCGACGTGGTGGCGCGCTACAAGCGGGCCAAGGGCTTCAACGTCCTGCATCCGATGGGCTGGGACGCCTTCGGCATGCCGGCCGAGAACGCCGCGATGCAGAACAAGGTCCATCCCGCGAAGTGGACCTACGAGAACATCGACACGATGCGCAAGCAGCTGAAGTCGATGGGGCTGTCGCTCGACTGGAGCCGAGAATTCGCGACCTGCGACGTCGAATACTACCACCGCCAGCAGATGCTCTTCCTCGACATGCTGGACAAGGGCCTCGCCTACCGCAAGAAGTCGAAGGTCAACTGGGACCCGGTCGACCAGACGGTGCTCGCCAACGAGCAGGTGATCGACGGGCGCGGCTGGCGCTCCGGTGCTCTGGTCGAGCAGCGCGAGCTGGTCCAGTGGTTCTTCAAGATCACCGACTATGCCGAGGATCTGCTCGCAGCGCTCGACCATCTGCCGGAGTGGCCGGAAAAGGTCCGGCTGATGCAGCGCAACTGGATCGGCAAGTCGGAAGGCCTGATGGTGCGCTGGGCGCTGGCGCCGGAAACCGCGCCTGCAGGCGAGAGCGAGCTGACGGTCTTCACCACCCGGCCGGACACGCTGTTCGGCGCGTCCTTCCTGGCGGTCGCCGCCGATCATCCGCTGGCGCTGAAGGCGGCGGAGACGAACCCGGCGCTGAAGGACTTCATCGCCGAGATCCGCCGCACCGGCACCTCGGCCGAGGCGATCGAGACGGCGGAAAAGCGCGGCATGGCGACGGGCATTACGGCCGTGCATCCGTTCGACCCGAACTGGACACTGCCGGTCTACGTCGCGAACTTCGTGCTGATGGAATACGGCACCGGCGCGATCTTCGGCTGTCCCGCGCACGACCAGCGCGACCTCGACTTCGCCCGCAAGTACGAGCTGCCGGTGAAGCCCGTCGTCCTGCCGCCGAAGGAGGACCCGACCGTCTTCTCGGTCTACGACGAGGCGTATGTCGAGGACGGGACGATCTACAACTCCGCCTTCCTCGACGGAATGTCGCCGTCGCAAGCTTTCGACGAGGTCGCGCGGCGGCTGGAGTCCTCTGAGCTCCAGGGCAGGCCGCAGGCCGAGCGCCGGGTGAACTTCCGCCTGCGCGACTGGGGTATCTCGCGCCAGCGCTACTGGGGCTGCCCGATCCCGGTGCTCCACTGCGAGGCCTGCGGCGTCGTGCCGGAGAAGCGCGAGAACCTGCCGGTGAAGCTGCCGGACGACATCGAGTTCGGCCGGCCGGGCAATCCGCTCGACCGCCATCCGACCTGGCGCCAGGCGACGTGTCCGCAGTGCGGCGGTCCTGCTTCACGTGAAACCGACACGATGGACACCTTCGTCGATTCCTCGTGGTATTTCGCCCGCTTCACCGCGCCGCATGCCGACGAGCCGACCGATCCGCAGGCGGCCAACGCCTGGCTCCCGGTCGACCAGTATATCGGCGGCATCGAGCACGCGATCCTGCACCTGCTCTATTCCCGCTTCTTCATGCGGGCGATGAAGGCCTGCGGGCATCTCGACATCGACGAGCCGTTCAAGGGCCTGTTCACACAGGGCATGGTGGTCCACGAGACCTATCGCGACGGCCGCGAATGGGTGCCGCCGGCCGACGTCAGGATCGATGAGGTCGACGGCGCACGCCGCGCCGTCCGCCTCTCCACCGGCGCGCCGATCGAGATCGGCTCGATCGAGAAGATGTCGAAGTCGAAGAAGAACGTCGTCGATCCGGACGACATCCTCGCCTCCTACGGTGCCGACACCGCCCGCTGGTTCGTCCTCTCCGATTCCCCGCCCGACCGCGATGTGATCTGGTCGGAAGCCGGCGTCGAGGGCGCCCATCGCTTCGTCCAGCGCCTGTGGCGGCTGGTCAGCGAGACCGCACCGCTCGTCCGCGGCGCGACGGGCAACGCCACCGAGGGCGACGAGACGGCGACGGCCATCCGCCGCGCCGCGCATCGCACTGCCGCCGGCGTCGCAGACGACATCGAGCGCCTTGCCTTCAACAAGGCGATCGCCCGCGTCCACGAGCTGGTCAACACGCTCTCCTCCGCGTTTTCCGGCTTCACCGCCACGCCGAGCGCGGCTCAGAAGGCGGCGGCGGCCGAGGCGCTGTCGATCCTGACCCGCCTCATCGCGCCGATGATGCCGCATCTCGCCGAAGCGTGCTGGCGCGAGCTCGGCGAAGACGGCTTCGTCGCCGCGACGCCTTGGCCTGCGGTCGATCCGGCCCTCCTCGTCGACGACACGGTCACACTGCCCGTCCAGATCAACGGCAAGAAGCGCGGCGACTTGACCGTGCCTGCCGACGCCGGCAAAGCTGACATCGAAAAGGCCACGCTGGAGCTCGACGTCGTCAGGTCGGTTCTCGGGGCCAACCCGCCCAAACGCCTGATCGTCGTTCCCGGGAGAATCGTCAATGTCGTCGTCTGATCGGGCCCGGTCGCGCACTCCGCGCGCCGCCTTCGCCGCCGTCGTCGCAGCCGCGATCCTGCCCGGCTGCACGGCCGGCCCGATGTATGGCGATCACGGCCTGACCAATCCGGCCACGACGGCGCTCGCTCCGGGACAGACAGTGGCCGGCCTCAAGGGCCGGATCGCCATCAACCAGGCTAATACGCGCAGCGATCAGATCGTCCGCAACGCCCTCCTGTTCCGGCTGAACGGCGGCGCGAAAGTGGCTGAGCCGCTCTACCAGCTGAACCTCTCCGCGGACGGATCGGAACAGGGCATCGCGATCGAGGAGGGCGGCGTCGCGACCTCGGCGATCTACACGATGCGGGCAACATACCAGCTGGTACGTCTCAGCGACCACCGCACCATCGCCACCGGCACGCGCATCGCGACCATCCCGTTCGACCGCACCAACCAGCTCTACGCGAGCGAACGCGCGCTCCTGAACGCGCGCCAGCAGGCCGGCGAGCAGCTTGCGGCTCAGGTCGAACTGGCGGTGGTGACGGCGCTCAAGGGCGCGCCGGCCTGAGGCAGGCGCGAAGGTCCGGCTTCAGGTCGCGGTGACCTGGCCGCACCAGAAGAGCAGCACCACTTCCAGGGCAGCGGAGCGCGCATGGCGCAGAAGAAGGCATCCGAGGTCGAGGCGTTCCTGTCGCGTCCGGACTTCTCGTTTCCGCTCGTCCTCTTGTACGGCCCGGATCCCGGCCTCGTCTCCGAACGCGCCGACAAGATCGCCGAGGCCTCGGGCGTCGACCGCAACGACCCGTTCGCCGCGGTGACGCTGGCGGCCGACGAGCTCGAGAAGGACATCGGCCGGCTTTATGACGAAGCGCGCACCGTCTCGATGTTCGGCGGCAAGCGGCTGATCCGCGTGCGCGGGGCAGGGGCGGGCAAGGCATTGTCGGAGGCCGCCGCGGCGCTCGGCGCTGAAAAGCTCCAGGACGCCACCATCGTCATCGAGGCCGGCGACCTCAAGGGCGGCGCGGCGCTGCGGACCAATGTCGAGCGCGCCAAGTTCGCCATGGCGCTGCCCTGCTATCAGGACGAGGGGCGCGCGCTCGACCAGATCATCGATACCGAACTGAAGGCCGCCGGTCTCACCATGGACAAGGAGGCGCGCGACGAGCTGCGCTCGCGCCTCGGCGCCAACCGCATCGCCTCGCGCGGCGAGGTGAAGAAGCTCTGCCTCTACGCTCTGGGAACCGCGACGGTGACGGCGGAGGACGTGCGCGCCATCGTCGGCGACGTCTCGGCCGACGCGCTGGACGAGGCGATCGATGCGGCGGTCAGCGGCGAGGTGAAGCGCCTGCCGCATCTGATCGACCGGCTGACCTCGGCGGGCACGGCGACCTTCCAGCTGCACCAGGGACTGCTGCGCTATTTCCAGCAGCTCCTGGCGATGCGGGAGAGCGTCGAGCGGAAGGGCGAGACCGTCGCACGGGCGATCGAGCGCCGCCGGCCGTTCTTCCGCCGCCGCCACGCGATGGAAACGGCACTGTCGGCCTGGACGTTGGCGGAGATTTCCGCCGCCCTGTCGCGGATCGAGGCCGACATTCTCGCGAGCCGCAAGGAAGCGGCGCTGCAGCTGACGATCACAAAGAAGACGCTGCTCGATATCGCGGTCGAGGCGGCCCGGCTGAAGGCGCGCGGCCGCCGCGGCTGAACTCGGGCGGGGCAGGGGGCCGCCAGGGATGCCCTGCCGCGCGCCCGTGTCGGCATCACCCCGCGGCGCGCAGCCGCCGGTCCTCGGCTTCGTCACGCTTCATGTCGCGCAGCATGGCGAGGATCGTCTCGAGCTGCTGGCGATCGGCGAAATCGATCCGCAGCGAGCCGCCCTTGCCCTTCGGCTTGATCGCCACCGGCAGGCCGAGCCGGTCCGAGAGCCAGCGCTCCCGCTCGACGAGCTCGCCATCCTTCTCGCGCGGTGCCCGCTCGCTACGCGGGTTCATCAGTGCGTCCCGAAGCTCCGCCAGCGCATCCGGATCGCGCGCTAGGGCCTCCGCCTCACGGACGCTGAGCCCGTCCTCGACGATCTTCTTGGCCAGCGCCAGCGGGTCGCTCGCCGTCACCACGGTGCGCGCGGCCCCGGCCGACAGCAGCCCCGCCTCGACCATCGCCCGCACCTCTTCCGGCAGCTTCAGGAGCCGCAGCGTGTTGGCGACGTGGCTGCGGCTCTTGCCGAGAATCTCGGCGAGGTCGTTCTGGGTGTAGCCGTGCTCGTCGATCAGTGTCTGATAGCCCTGCGCCTCCTCGACGGCATTCAGATCGGCGCGCTGGACGTTCTCGATGATCGCGATTTCGAGGGACTGGCGGTCGTTGATGTCGCGCAGCACCGCCGGGACTTCCGTCAGTCCGGCGATCTGCGCGGCGCGCCAGCGGCGCTCGCCGGCGACAATCTCATACGCATCCGTACGTCCTGGCCGCAGCCGCAGCAGCAGCGGCTGGACGACGCCGTGGCTGCGCACGGAGGCGGCCAGATCCTGGAGATCCTCCTGATCGAAGGCCCGGCGCGGATTGTGCGGGTTGGGCGAGATCCGATCGACCGGCACCATGCGCTCCGGCGCAATGCTCGCCTCCTTCGGCTGCGGCGCAAAGCCCGGCACCGGCCGCGCCGGCGCCGCGACGCCGGAGCCGATCAGCGAGGCGAGTCCGCGGCCGAGGCGCTGGCGGGATCTGTCTTCGGTCATGTCTCAACTCCCGATCGGGTCTGTCGTCTCCGCCCGCCGAGCCGGTCGCATCGGCAGGAGAGGGGCTTGTCCGTCACGCCGCGGCGAGCCGCCGCTCGCGCTGGATGATCTCGGAGGCCAGTTGGATATAGGCCTGGCTGCCCGGGCACTTCATGTCGTAGAGAATCGCTGGCTTGCCGAAGGAGGGGGCTTCGGACAGGCGGACATTGCGCGGGATGACCGTGTCGTAGACATGCTCGCCCATGAACGCCCGCACGTCCCGCACGACCTGGGCCGCGAGGTTGTTGCGCCCGTCATACATCGTCAGCACGATGCCGTGCAGGTCGAGCATCGGGTTCAGGCTGTCGCGGACCTGCTCCACCGTCTGCAGCAGCTGGCTGAGGCCTTCCAGCGCGAAGAACTCGCACTGCAGCGGCACCAGGATCGAATCCGCCGCCGCCATGGCGTTGATCGTCAGGAGATTCAACGAGGGCGGGCAGTCGATCAGCACGAAGTCGAACTGCGGGGTCTCGACCTGATGGAAGTGCAGCGCGTCGCGCAGCCGGTAGGCGCGGCCGGTGACGCCGGAAATCTCCATCTCCAGGCCGAGCAGATCCATCGTGGACGGGATGACCGACAGGTTCGGCACCGCCGTCTGCATGGCCGCCTCGGAGATCGACGCGCTCTCCTTCAACACGTCGTAGGACGAGATCGCGCGGTCGTCCTTGTCGATCCCGAGCCCGGTCGAGGCGTTGCCTTGCGGGTCGAGGTCGATCAGGAGCGCGCGCTTGTCGATCGCGGCGAGCGCCGTTGCGAGGTTGATCGCCGTCGTCGTCTTGCCGACGCCGCCCTTCTGATTGGCAATGGTGATGACACGCATGGGCTGTCCGGCTGCTACCGCATCCATCATCGGCTCGATCCCGTCTCCGCGTGACGAGGAACGGCGGCGCTTAGTGCGAAGCCAGACTGTGCCGAACGCCCCGTCCGCTGCAAAGGGCCTTTCCCCGTCGCTCGAAGGCCACGTCAGCGTGGCGCGATGTCAGAGATCTCGAGCACGACCGATCCGTCTTCGAGGTCTGATTCGTGCTTTACCATGCTGAATCGCCAATGGGCAGACGCTTCGGCAATTTCCTGTTCATGACCGCGCCCCTTCTGGAAGAAGCAGGGGGTGCCGGGCCGGATGTGCGGCGCGACGAGACGGCAGAGCTGGTCCAGCGAGGCGAGGGCCCGGGCGGTGACGAGGTCGGCCTGCGCGAGGACCGGCCCGCAATCCTCGATGCGTGCGGCATGGACGGTGCCCCGCGCGCCGATCTCGCGCTGGGCGGCGCGCAGGAACGCCGCCTTCTTGGCATTGCTTTCCACCATGTCGACCGTCGCTTCGGACCGGCATGCGGCGATGACGAGCGCCGGCAGCCCGCCGCCGGAGCCGAGATCCACCACCCGATCGAACCGGGGAAGACGCCGTGCGAGGAACAGCGAGTCGGCGACGTGCCGCGTCCAGACATCGCCGATGGTCGAAGCCGCGACGAGGTTCGTCCGCGCCTGCCACTCCGTCAGCAGCGCCACGTAGCGGTCGAGCCGCTCCAAAGTTTCACGTGAAACGTCAACGCCTCTGATGAACTCTTCGCGTCCTGCCGCCTGCTGCCGCGCGACATCAGCCGCCTTCGGCTTCGGCCCAGCACTTGCGGGCCTTGGCGGCTTGCGCTTCGGCGGCGAGGTCCATTCGGCGTGCGGATCCCGGTCACGCCGCACGGGACGTCTCCGACCGGCGGATGGCGAGAAGGATCAGGGCGAGCGCCGCCGGCGTCATGCCGTCGATCCGTTCGGCCTCGGCGATCGAACGCGGCCGGCGCGCCACCAGCTTCTGCCGCAACTCGTTCGACAGGCCGGGGAGGGCGGTGAGGTCGAGGTCGTCGGGGATCGCCCGCGCCTCGTCGCGGCGCAGCCGGTCCTGATCGCGCTGCTGGCGCTCCAGGTAGACGTCATAGCTCGCCTCGATCTCGATCCGCTCGCGCGTCGCCCGATCGATGGCTGCAAGCTCCGGCCACACGGCGGCGAGCCGCGGCAGGTCGATCCCGGGCTGCGCCAGCAGCTGCCAGGCCGAACGGCGGCGGCCGTCCTGGTTGATCGCGATGTCGTGCTTCGCGGCCTCCGGCGGCGTCAGCGTCAGCGCCTCGAGCTGCGACCGCGCCGCGGCAATCCTTGCCTCACTGGCTTCGAAGACCGCCTCCCGTTCGGCATCCGCGATCCCGAGCGCGATCGCCAGAGGCGTCAGCCGCCGGTCGGCATTGTCGGCCCTCAGCGACAGGCGGAACTCCGCCCGCGAGGTGAACATGCGATAGGGCTCGGTGACGCCGGTGCGCGTGAGGTCGTCGATCATCACGCCGATATAGGCGTCGGCCCGGCCGAGGATCACCGGCTCGGCCCCGCCGGCGAGCCGCGCGGCATTGAGGCCCGCGACCAGCCCCTGCGCCGCCGCCTCCTCGTACCCGGTCGTGCCGTTGATCTGGCCGGCGAGGAACAGCCCGTCCGCCTTGCCCACCGCCAGCGATCGATCGAGCTCGCGCGGGTCGACGTAGTCGTATTCGATGGCGTAGCCGGGCTTCAGGATCGCGACGTGCTCCAACCCCGGGATCGAGCGCAGGAAGGCCTCCTGCACGTCCTCGGGCAGCGAGGTCGAAAGGCCGTTCGGATAGACGGTGTCGTCGTCCAGCCCCTCCGGCTCCAGGAAGACCTGGTGGCCGTCGCGATCGCCGAACTTGACGATCTTGTCCTCGATCGACGGGCAGTAGCGCGGCCCGGTGCCTTCGATCCTGCCGGAATAGAGCGCCGAGCGGTGAAGATTGTCGTGGATGATGCGATGCGTCGCGGGCGTCGTCCGGGTGATGCCGCAGTCGATCTGCGGGTTGGCGATCGCCGTCGTCAGGAAGGAGAAGGGGACCGGATCTTCGTCCGGCCGCTGCATCTCCAGCCCGGCCCAGTCGATCGTGCGCCCGTCGAGCCGGGCGGGCGTGCCGGTCTTCAGCCGTCCGAGGGTCAGGCCCAGCCGGGCGAGCGTGCCGGAGAGGCCGACGGTCGGATCCTCGCCCATGCGGCCCGCCGGGATCTGCCGGTCGCCGAGATGGATGAGGCCGGAGAGGAAGGTGCCGGTGGTGATGACCACGGCGCGGCAGGCGATCCTGCGCCCGTCCGCGAGGACGATGCCGGCGACGCGGTTCTCGGCGTCGAGCGCAAGATCGAAGACGTCGCCTTCGAGAACGTCGAGATCGTCGTGCCCGGCGAGCGCTGCCTGCATCGCCTGGCGGTAGAGCTTGCGGTCCGCCTGCGTCCGCGGCCCGCGCACGGCTGGTCCCTTGCTGCGGTTGAGGAGGCGGAACTGGATGCCGGCCGCATCCGCCACGCGGCCCATCAGCCCGCCAAGCGCATCGATCTCACGCACGAGGTGGCCCTTGCCGATGCCGCCGATCGCCGGGTTGCAGCTCATCGCGCCGACCGTGTCGAAGCGGTGGGTGACGAGGAGCGTCGCGGCGCCGGCCCGCGCCGCCGCGCTCGCCGCCTCGCAGCCGGCATGGCCGCCACCGACGACGACGACGTCGCAGGACGAGGGAAGGGGCCGATCGGCGGCGAGAACGGTCATGGCGGCAACAAAGGGTTCGGGTGGCGGTGCGAGGGCAGGCTGGGTCAGCCCTCCAAGGCCGATCCGTTTCGCTGCACGCTCTTTCGCGGTAGAGTGTCTATAGGTGAAACGGACCGGACGAACAACGCCGGCGGCGGGAAGGACGCTGCGAGCATGAGCCTTCTGGAGACGAAGCCCTGGACGGTGGCGGAGTTCTTCGCTTGGCAGGAGCGCCAGGAGGACCGATACGAGCTCGTGGCCGGCTTCCCGGCCAAGATGATGACGGGCGCTTCGAACCGGCATGATATCATCACAGGCAATCTGCACGGGGAACTGCAGACGCGGCTGAAGGGCAAACCCTGCCGTCTGATTACGGGCGACGGTGCCGTCGAGACTTTTCCCGGCCAGATCCGACGGCCCGACGCCGGGATCGACTGCGGCAGGGTCGAATTAGACGGTTATCTCTCGGCCGAGACGATCGTCGTCTTCGAAGTTCTCTCGCCGTCCACCCGCGACTTCGACCGTCTCCGCAAGGTGGAGGAGTACAAGGCGGTGCCGACGATGCGGCACGTCGTTGTCGTCGAGCCCATGCGCCCGCAGGTGCTGATCTGGTCGCGCCCGGAGGGCGCCGATTGGGCAGCACTGGAAGTCTCCGGCCTGGAGGGTGTCGTCGAGCTTGCGGCCGTCGGCATCACGCTGCCCATGACCGACATCTACGATCGGCTGGAGTTCGGTGACTGAGCCAGACCGTCGGCCGCCAAGTGGCTGACATGAAGAGTCCATCTTCCGAGACCCGGCACGGCAACGAGCGTCCTACTCGAAACCGCCCTCTGAACGCCACGTCAACGGCGCAAGGCTTTACGCGTCCCGCCAATGCGGTAGGGTGCGATGCACCACGTCGGCCTATTCCGTCAGCAGCTGACGGCAGTGGCTGAAATTGCATCAGCAGATGTCAGGACCTTCCGTGACAGACGAGCCGGCCTCCCGAGACGTCACTCCCTCCTCCCTCGCCCTCACGCCCGAACTCGTCGCCCTCACCATCCGGCCGGAGCCGGAGCGCGATCCCGAGCCCGGCTGGACTCAGCTCAGCGAAGACGAACTCTCCGACCTCGTCCGCCGCTACGAGGATGAGAGTCGCGGCGAGCCGCTGTGGGTCTTCGCCTATGGCTCGCTGATCTGGAAGCCGGACTTCGACGCGATCGACCACCGCCGGGCCTCGGCCTATGGCTGGCACCGGTCCTTCTGCCTGAAGATGACGCGCTGGCGCGGCTCGCCGCAGCAGCCGGGCCTGATGATGGCGCTGGAGCGCGGCGGGCGCTGCGACGGGGTGATCTACCGCCTGTCGGAGGAGGATCGGGCAGGGCAGCTGCGCCGCGTGCTCTTCCGTGAGATCCGGTTCCGCGAGACAGTCGACATGGCGCGCTGGGTGCCTGTCCATACCGCTGAGGGCAAGATCAGGGCGCTGACCTTCTGGGCCGGCCCGACCGGGGACCGCATCGCCAGCAAGCTGCCGCTCGACGAGGTCGCGCACATCCTGGCGCGCGCGTGCGGCCATGCCGGCTCCTGCGCGGAATACCTCTTCAACACGGTCCAGCACCTGGAGCAGTTTGGCATTCGCGACCGCAACCTTTGGCGGCTGCAGCAGCTGGTGGCGGACGAGATCCGGCAGATCCACGACGTCGCCGCCTGAGCCTATCAGCGGATCGCGTTCGGGGACTGCCGAGGCTCCGATCGAACGGCGGACCGCCGCGACGCTTTCGAGGACTTGGGCAGGAAAGAAGGCACGCACCGCTCGGCCGTGGCTGTCAGTCCGGCCGTGTTGGCGGCTCGCGCAAGCGCGCCATCCAGACCGTATCGACGAGCTGACCCTCCCGCAGGACGGCGGCCCGCGCCACGCCCTCCTCGACGAAGCCGGCGCTCTCGTAGAGCGCGATCGCCGCCTCGTTGTCGACCATGACGTCGAGCTCGAGCCGGGCGAGGCCGAGCCAGTTGTCGGCAAGGTCGATCAACGCCGACAGCAGCTGACGACCGATCCCGCGCCGAAGATACGCGTCGTGAACACCGAGATTGACCTGCCCGACATGAGACCGGCGTCCCGCGAGCCGGTTCAGGCTGGCGAGCCCCACTACCTCCTCGCCGATCACGGCAACCAGCGTCGTCAGTCCGGCCGGCCGGTTCTCGAACATCCGCCGCCGCGTCGCCTCGATCGACTCGAACGGAAGCCGCAGCGTGTTGCGCCGGAAACCGGGCAGGCCGATCAGCCGGTTGATGCTTTCCGCATCGCTCGCCTCGGCCGCGCGAAGGAGAAGGTCTGGCTGGTTGAAGGGCGACACGGCCTCTCTCACTTCCCGATGCAGAATTCGGAGAAGATGACGTCGAGGAGATCCTCGACGCCGACCTGACCGGTGAGCGCACCCAGCCGGTTGGACGCCCGGCGCAGCGTCTCCGCACCGATCTCGGCCGGAGCATCTTCCGCTTCCAGGAAGCCTTCGAGGATCCGCACCGTGTCGGCGATCAGCTCGCGCTGCCGCGTCCTCAGCGGAATGCCGGCCTCCACTCCGCCGGCGGCATCCCGGGCCAGCTCGCCGATCCGCGCGACCAGATCCGGCAGCCCTTGGCCGGTCTTGGCGGAGACGGAGAAGTCGAAGCGGAAATTCGTCCACTCGCCCCCGAACATCGCGCCGATGCCCTTGGGTGCCGGCCGGTCGATCTTGGTCCGGATCGTCAGGATCTTCCGGCGTCCCTTCGAGGTGCCCTTGGCGATGTCCTCCATGGCGGCGTCTGCGGCGAGCATCATCGGGTGTTTCACGTGTGACAGGATGTCGGTGATCCGCGCCAGGGGCCCGTGCCCGGAGGAGTGCGGGTCGACCAGCGCCAGGACGAGGTCCGCCGCCTCCATGACCGCCCGGGCCCGTTCGATCCCGATCGCTTCCACCTGGTCCGCCGTCTCGCGGATGCCGGCCGTGTCGGAAAAGCGGACGGGAATGCCGCCGATGTTCAAAGTTGCCTCGATCACGTCCCGCGTCGTGCCCGGAACCTCCGTGACGATCGCCACCTCGCGGTCGACCAGCGCGTTGAGCAGGCTCGACTTGCCGGCGTTCGGCGCGCCGACGATCGCGACCTTGTAGCCCGAGCGCAGGATCTCGCCCTGGTCCGCCCGGGCAAGATGCGCCCGCATCGCCGCGACCAGCGCCCCGACCGCGCTTCGAGCGTCGCTGCCGATATCGGCCCCGACATCGCCCTCGTCGGCGAAGTCGAAGGATGCCTCGAGGCGCGCACGGATCTCGGTCAGCCGCGTCATCCAGCCTTCGTAGATCGCGCGCAGCGCTCCGCCCGCCTGCGCCACCGCCGCCCTGCGCTGCCCCTCGGTTTCGGCCGCAATGAGATCGGCGAGCCCTTCGGCCTCGGTCAGGTCGATCCGGCCGTTCTCGAAGGCGCGGCGGGTAAACTCTCCCGCCTCTGCCAGCCGCACGCCGGCCCGTGCCGTCACCGCCTCCAGCAGCGCTGCGACCACCGCGCGTCCGCCATGGACGTGAAACTCCGCGATGTCCTCGCCGGTCACGGTCTCCGGACCGCCGAAGAAGATCGCGATCCCCCGATCAATCGTCCCGCCTGCGGCATCCCGCAGCCGCCGCAGGCTGGCGCGCCGATCCGGTGCGACAGAGCCGGCGACCGCCTCCATCACGCCGCGCGCCTCCGGTCCGCTGACGCGCACGACTGCAACGCCCGAGGGGAGGGCGCCGGAGGAGAGCGCGGCGATGGTGTCTGATTGCATGCCGGGATCTCTCCGGTGGGGTTCGCGGGAACCTCGCGAAAGAGACCAGCTTCCGATGCCTCATGCAACCACGATCCGCCGGGGCGGCGCGGAGAGGCTGCGTGGGACGACGCCGGCATTGCCGGCCGCCCGCTTCTCACGACGCGGACGCGCCCGTGTTCGAAGGGGGATTGCGCTGCAAATGCGCGAGGCTGGCAGCGCGTCGGGAACCGACGCGCTGTGACCGGATCAGAACTTGTAGCCGGCCTGAGCGATCAGGCCATAGCGCTCGTACCGGTAGGTGTCGTTCCGCGCGATGGGCGTCCCGCCGAAGACGTCCGATCCCCGCGTGGTCCACATCGACCAGTAGCGGCCCCCGACGCCGAGGTTGAAGTGCGGGGTCACGGCGTAGGATGCCATCGCCTGGAACTGCGCGCCCCTACCCTCTCCGGATTCGTCGATGACGAGGTCGCGCAGCCAATGATTGTCACGTCCGTCGAAGTGGACGTAGGGCAGATAGGCGACGTCGCCGGAAAGTGTCAGCCGCGGCGTGACCGCGACCGCGGTCGACAAGCCGACACGCATCGAGTCCCAGTCGTCCGTCTCGGTGATGACCGCCGTGTTCGAGATGGCGGGAGCACAGATTCCCGAAGCCTGCAGAGCGATCTGCTCGCAGTTCGTCGCCGCATATTGCTCGTGGACGTGATTGTAGCCGACGAAGGCGCCTGCCTGGAAGCCGCTCCCCTGCAGGACGTTGTATCCGAGGTCGATGGTGGCGTAGTCGAGATTGGTGTTGCGCAGATCGGACCGTGTGTTGGAATAGCCAAGGCCCCAATCCTCGTCGTTCAGGTGGCCGTCCACGATCTTGCCGAGCCCCGCATACCCCTTGAGGAACAGGTTCCAGGGCGAGTCCACGCGGCCGTAGAGTTCGCCGGAATGCGCCGTCAGCCCGTCGTAGGTGAGGCGAGAGACGAGGCTGCTCGACGAACCGGAATCGAGCGGCAAATCCTTCTGGAACCGCCCGGAGCTGTACCAGTAGCGCACCCCGCCCTCGAACTCCCAGCCGGATGGCATGATCGTCGCCGCCGGTGCTGCCGGTGCCGCATCCCACCGCGCCCGCGGATCGGCCCCGAACCGGTAGTTCAGGCCGACCTTGAACAGGTTGAGGCTCTGATCCACCTTTGCGCCAGCCGATGGGACGAGAAATAGGCTACCGTCGGGCGCTGTAAGATAGCTTTCGGGGCTCGCCAGCCCGGCATCGCCGATCCCCAGATAGTCATACTCGAACTTGACGGACCAAGCCGGCGCGATGGCCTGCTCGATCCCGGCGCCGGCCGTCCAGCCCCAGGTCGTTGCGTCGCGGCTCGTCGCGTTCGACGAAGAGATCGCGGTCGGATTGTTGTTGGTCGTCGCGTTCAGCCGGTTGTGCAGGACCGCCGCACCACCCTTCACGTAGAGCAGAGTGTGGCCATCCTGTCCCGCGGCATAGCCGAGCCGGCCCGTGAGCGTGCCGGAAAAGTCCGGTTGCGCCCCGCAGGTCGAGGAGGTCGCCTCTCCCGCAAAGGCGAAGCAGGTTTCGGTTCCACGGGCATCCAGCCAGTCCGCGTCGGCCGCAACGCCCAACACCCAGCTCGCGCCGGGGACCTGCCAGTCGTAGCCGATCACGCCGCCGAGCAGAAAGCCGGGGGTGCGGACGCCATCACCAAAGATCGACGGGCCGTAGGGATCGGAGACGTTCTGCGACTGCGACGCGAAGCCCGCGTTCAAGCCGCCATAAGCACCCGTCCAGCTCCACGCTGCCGGTGCCGTACCCGGCCGAAGGTCACCCGCCGCGGCGGGTTGAGCCAGGCCGAGCGCGAGGAGCGAGACGCCTCCGATGAGCCACGTCTTCATGCGCACCAATTCCTTTCCGGAAAGCCCTGAAGCAACGGAGTCTAACGCTGCCGGTTCGTCGGGGGCTTGTAAGTGACGCTTCGGTGCTTGCTTGCGACGCGACACGCCGTCAAGCCGGTTGGCGACGCCGGACGAGCAGATCACTAAATGCGATGCAGAATTGCGACGGATGTGACGAGGCGGTCACATTCTGGCCCGTACGAGTCATTCGGACAGCTCGAGCGGCCTGCGGAGACGTCGAGACCGGCCAGGCGCCGCATTGCGATCTGGGTCCCCGTGATCCGGCTCCCGAGCCGTCCAGATCGACCGGCGTTCGCGGTCCCCGAGACGATCGCGAACCCGCCCGGCTCTTCCCCTCGCTGGAGACTGCCTTAGCCTTGCCTGCGTCGACGAGGGAACACCGCCCATGAGCGAGACGCAAGGCAACCGGCTCGGCGACGCCGTCAGCCCGTATCTGCAGCAGCACCGGGACAATCCGGTGCATTGGCGCGAATGGTCCGATGCGGCGCTCGCCGAGGCCAAGGCGCTGGATCGCCCGATCCTGCTCTCGGTCGGGTATGCCGCCTGCCACTGGTGCCATGTGATGGCGCATGAGAGCTTCGAGGACGAGGCCGTCGCGGCGGTGATGAACCGGCTCTACGTCAATGTGAAGGTCGACCGCGAGGAACGCCCCGACGTCGACCACCTCTACATGACCGCCCTCCACGCGCTCGGCGAGCAGGGCGGCTGGCCGATGACCATGTTCCTGACGCCGGAGGGCAAGCCCTTCTTCGGCGGCACCTATTTTCCGAAGGAGCCGCGCTTCGGCCGGCCCGGCTTCGTACAGGTGCTGGAGGCGGTGGCAAAGGCGTGGGCCGAACGGCGGAACGAGATCGCCGGAAGCGCCGGCACGATCGCCGACAGGCTGTCGGAGTTCCTCTCGCGCTCCGCAGCAGCCGGGCCGCTCTCCGTCTTCGACGTCGCGCCCGCGGCCGCCCGGATCGGCCAGATGATGGACCCGGTGCGCGGCGGCATGCGCGGCGCACCGAAATTCCCCAACGCCCCCTATATGGAGATTCTCGCCCGCTCGGCCTTCGAAACCGGCTCGACCGAGCCCCGCGACGCCTTCCTGAAGACCGTGCGCTCGCTCTGTTGCGGCGGCATCTACGACCATCTCGGCGGCGGCCTGCACCGCTACTCCACCGACGACCGGTGGCTGGTGCCGCATTTCGAGAAGATGCTCTACGACAATGCGCAGTTCCTGCGGCATCTGACCTGGGCCTGGCGGATGACCGGCGAGCCGCTCTTCAAGGCGCGGATCGGAGAGACCATCGACTGGCTGGAGCGGGAGATGCTGGTGAAGGGCGGCGGCTTCGCGGCTTCGCTCGACGCCGACAGTCTCGACGCCTCCGGCCATGCCGAAGAAGGCGCCTACTACGTCTGGACGGAGGCAGAGGTCGATGCCGCGCTCGGCGATGCGGCGGCGGGCTTCAAGCGCGTCTACGACGTCACCGCGGGCGGCAATTGGGAGGGAAAGTCGATCCTCCATCGCCTCCATCCGGGCGCGCGGTCCACTGATCCCGCCTTTGCAGACGAGCGGGCCGCGCTGCTCGAGCTGCGGCGTCGGCGCGCGGCACCCGGGCGGGACGACAAGGTGCTGGCTGACTGGAACGGCATGACGATCCGCGCGCTCGCCGAAGTCTCCGTCGCGCTGGATCATCCGAAGGCGCTGGATCTGGCGCGGACGGCCTTCGGCTTCGTCATGGACGAAATGGTCGTGGATGGGCGGCTGCGGCATGCGGCGCGAGCGGGACGCACGGCCGGACTTGCGCTATCCTCCGACTACGGCGCGCTGATCCAGGCGGCCGTCGCCCTGTTTTCGGCCACGCTCGACGATGCTTTCCGTCAAAAAGCGTTTTGGTTAGCCGGAGAACTAAAGCGCTGGCACGCCGATGGGGACGGCGGCCACTTCCTGAACGCTTCCGACTCCGGCGACGTCATCATGCGGCTGCGGGGCGATCAGGACGAGGCTGTCCCGAGCGGCAGCGCGCAGGTCGTCGAGGGGCTGGCGATGCTCGCGCAGGCGAGCGGCTCGATCGCCGTGGCTGAAGAGGCGGAAGCGGCGGCAGAGCTTGCCGCGGGGCGCGTCGGAACGGGCGCTGCCGGCTTTCCCGGCCTCATCGCCGCGACGGGTCGCCTGCGCCGCGGCAGCGAACTGGGGCTGATCGGTCGGGCGGGCGAGGGCCCCTTCCAGGCGATGCGCGCCGTCGCCCGCGCGAGCGTCGATCTCGACCGGCTCGACCTTGCCGCCGCAAGCCCCGGCGACTTGCCGCAGGACCTGCCGCTGGCCTCCGTTCATCCGACCCGGCTGCCCGCAGCCTTCGTCTGCGAGTGCCGCGTCTGCCGGGCACCCGTCACCGATCCGGACGCTCTTGCCGGATTGCTGCGCAAGGGCGGATAAGAGAGGCTCGAACGGCTGCCAGCGGGAAACCGCGTTGGCGAGCCGCTGACAGCCCCCTTCACCGCAGATGGGTCATTGCATGGATGTGATCGTCGTCGGCGCCGGCATCGTCGGCCTCTCCACCGCCTGGGCGCTGACGAAGCGCGGCCACGCCGTCACCCTCCTCGAACAGGCGGAAACGATCCCGTCGCCACTCGCCGCGTCCGGCGACCGCCACCGCATGATCCGCCGCGCCTATGGCGCGAGGAGCGGCTATGGCCGGCTGATCGACGAGGCCTTCGACGCCTGGGACGAGCTGTGGTCCGATCTCGGCGCCTCGCACTATGTCGAGGCCGGCGTCATGGGCCTCTGCCAGTCGGAGGGCGACGAGGCGGATGTCTTCCGGCAGGGCTTCGACGCGGCCGGCACGTCCTACGAGCGCATGAACGCGCAGGAGACGGCGGAACGCTACCCGTTCGTCGATCCGGACGCGATCCGCTACGGCTTCCTGACGCGCGAAGGCGGGGCGCTGATGTGCCGTGAGATTGCCGCCGGCCTCGCCGACTGGCTCGAGCGCTCCGGCGCGACGCTTCGCACCGGCGCCAGGGTCGGCGCATTCGACCGCGCCGCCGGAACGGTGACGCTGGCCGACGGCGAGCGGCTCTCCGGCGACCATGTCGTCGTCACCGCCGGCGCGTGGACCACCGGCCTTCTCCCGGAGCTCGCCCACGACCTCACGGTCTACCGCACCTTCGTCGCCTATCTGACGCCGCCGGAGGATCTCGCCGCCGCCTGGCGTGCGGCGCCCGCCATCGTCTCGATCGGCGGGCCGTCCGAAGGCTATGCGCTGCCCGATGTCCGCGGCGCCGGCATGAAGATCGGTGCGAGCATCGTGAAGCGGCGGGCGGACGACCCGGAGGCGAACCGGACCGCGACGCGCGAAGAGGCGCAGCCGCTGCTCGACGCCTTCGCCGTCCCCTTCGCGCGGCTCGACGAATACGACATCCGCGAGCTCGTCACCTGCGCCTACACCTTCACCCGCGACGAGCGCTTCTATTCCCATGTGGCGGATAGGCTGCTGGCGGTTTCCGCCTGCTCCGGCCATGCCTACAAGTTCGGCGCGGCGATCGGCCGGCGCGTGGCGGAAGCGGTGGGGACGAAGGACTGGTCGGCCCTGAGCGCCTGGCTGCGCGCGGAACACGCCGGCTGAGGGACTGACGCCCGGCCGGCCGGGCCTTCGAAGGCTTCCTCTCGAACCGCGGCGGCAAAGAGCCTCAGTGCACCGCGCCGACGACCGCGCCGGTGGCGCTCCTGAGCTGCAGGGGCACGACCTCGAAGACATGGTTAGGCGTGCCCGCCGCCGCCCAGACGGTGGCGTAGCGGAAGAGGTCCTCGTCCATGATCACCGAGAGGTCGCCGGTGCCGCCGAGCGGAGCGACGCCGCCGATGGCAAAGCCGGTCGCCTCGCGCACGAAGGCGGCATCCGGCCGCTCCAGCGCTTCCCCGGTCAGCTCCATCGCCTTTGACGATTCGACGCGGTTCGCGCCCGAGACGAGCAGCAGATAGGCCTTGCCGCTGTCGACGCCCCGGAACACCAGCGACTTGACGATCTGGCCGACCTCGGCGCCCACCGCCGCGGCCGCTTCCTCCGCGGTGCGTGCGCTCTGCTCGGTCTTCACGACCTTGATCCGGATGCCCTTCGCCTCGGCCGCGGCCTCGACGCGCTGCACGGCTGCGGGTTTGTCGCTCATCATGTCCCCTTCGGCTGTCGCTCCTACTGGTCGGCGCTCGCGGGCCGCGCGTCAAGCCGGACACTCGCCCGCGCCCCTTGTCACCAGCCGGCCGGCTCGCTTGCAGCCTCCGCCGCCGCGGCGCCGGACAGCTCCGACTGCCATTTCGTCGCGATCAGGCGGCGGCCGGTGACGCCATCGGACTCGGCGGAAGCGAGCCAGAGCAGCGGCGGCACCATGACGGCCGGATCGATCAGTTTCGCCTTCGCCTCCTCCGAGACCCCTTCCGGGATCATGCCGGTGAGGCTGGCGCCGCCCGGAAGGAGCGCGTTCACCGTCACTCCGGTGTCGGCGAGATCCTGCGCCCAGATGATCGTCTCCGATTCCAGCGCCGCCTTGGACGGGCCGTAAGGCGAGAAGCCGCGGCGGCGCATGGTCTCGCGGTTCATCGAAACGTTGACGATGCGGCCCCAGCCCGCAGCGACCATGGCCGGCACGGCGGCGCGCGCCATCAGGAACGGGCCGTTGACATTGGTGTCGATGACCATCTTCCAGGTCTCCGGATCGGTCTCCCAGAACCGCGTCGGTTCGGTGAGGAAGCGCTCGCTGACATATTTCATGCCGCGCCCGGCATTGTTGACGAGAATGTCGATGCGCCCGAAGCGGCGCGTCGCCGCATCGACCACCGCCGCGCAGTCATCCGGCCGCGTCACATCCGCGACGAGCGGCAGGACCCGCTCCTCGCCGCAGAGCGCGCGCGCTTCCTCGGCCACGGCCTCCACCTCCGCCCGTTCGCGCGCCGCCGTCGCGACGACGGCATGACCGGCTCCAGCGAGCCCCAGCACCATCGCGCGGCCAAGACCGCGGCCACCTCCGGTGACGACCGCGACGCGCGCTTCTCGCGCTCCCTCCGGTTTGCGCATCATGTTCGGTCTCCTTGCTGATCCGGCTGACTGCGGCGCGCGCGCAAAGCGCGGGGCGGCGCCGACCGTCACATGCGCCGCCGACGATCCCGATCAAGCCTCGGCGGCCCTCCCGCATCCGCGCAAGGCTCTTCCAGGGCGCCGCGCGGGCCCTGAAACGAAAAACGGCGGCCCATAGGACCGCCGCTTGTCATGCTCTGTCGAAGCGTGCCGGACGCCGGGGCCGCCTCAGGTGTTCATCGAATCGAAGAACTCGGCGTTCGACTTCGTCTGCTTCAGCTTGTCGTTCAGGAATTCGATCGCATCGGTGGTGCCCATCGGGGCGAGGATGCGGCGCAGGACGAAGATCTTCTGCAGCTCCTGGCGCGGCACCAGGAGGTCTTCCTTCCGGGTACCCGACTTCAGGATGTCCATCGCGGGGTAGACGCGCTTGTCGGCGACCTTGCGGTCGAGCACGATCTCCGAATTGCCGGTGCCCTTGAACTCTTCGAAGATCACCTCGTCCATGCGGCTGCCGGTATCGATCAGCGCCGTCGCGATGATCGTCAGCGAGCCGCCTTCCTCGATGTTGCGCGCCGCGCCGAAGAAGCGCTTCGGGCGCTGCAGGGCGTTGGCGTCGACACCGCCGGTCAGCACCTTGCCGGAGGAGGGGACGGTGGTGTTGTAGGCGCGGCCGAGGCGGGTGATCGAATCGAGCAGGATGACGACGTCGCGGCCGTGCTCGACCAGGCGCTTGGCCTTTTCGATGACCATCTCGGCCACGGCGACGTGGCGCGTCGCCGGCTCGTCGAAGGTCGAGGAGACGACCTCGCCCTTCACCGAGCGCTGCATGTCGGTGACTTCCTCCGGCCGCTCGTCGATGAGCAGCACGATGAGGTAGCATTCCGGATGGTTGGCGGTGATCGAATGGGCGATGTTCTGCAGGAGCACCGTCTTGCCGGTACGCGGCGGCGCGACGATCAGGCCGCGCTGGCCCTTGCCGAGCGGCGCGACGAGGTCGATGACCCGGGCCGACAGGTCCTTCTTCGAGGTCGGGTCCTCGAGCTCCATCTTGAAGCGCTCGTTCGGATAGAGCGGCGTCAAGTTGTCGAAGTGGCTCTTGTAGCGGATCTTCTCCGGGTCGTCGAAGTTGATCGTGTTGACCTTCAGAAGCGCGAAGTATCGTTCGCCTTCCTTAGGACTGCGGATCGGGCCCTCGACCGTGTCGCCGGTCTTCAGCTGGAACTTCCGGATCTGCGACGGCGAGATGTAGATGTCGTCCGGGCCCGGCAGATAATTGGCCTCGGGCGAGCGCAGGAAGCCGAAGCCGTCCTGCAGGATTTCGACGACGCCCTCGCCGACGATCTCGACTTCCTGGGCCGCGAGCTGCTTCAGGATCGCGAAGAGCAGTTCCTGCTTGCGCAGGACCGAGGCGTTCTCGACCTCGTTCTCTTCGGCGAACGCGATCAGTTCGGGGGCGCTCTTGTTCTTCAGGTCCTGAAGTTTCATGCGGGTGATGGGCTCTTGGGCTGTGGTCCGAAACTCGAAAGGTCGGACGAGGCAGGGAAGGTCTTAAGGGAACGCTTCAGCCGGAAAACTTGCGATGGGTCTCGACAAGTCGGGCGCGACGGACCGGGCCGTGCTGCGCCCTTGGAGGCGGGATGCTCCCTAAGAGATAGCCGCGTCCTGGCCGCGGCGCAAGAGGCTGACGCGGATTTCGGCCTGAATCCCACCAGGACGGGGCCGAAGGTCGACCGCCGGCAAAGGAAACGAAGGCGCAAAGCGTGAATGCCAGACGTCGAGCGCGATCAGCGACGAGCCGACGTTGGCGCTGAAGCCTGTACTGGCAGGACCGGCTGGACCAGCCGTGGCCCGACCGGCAGGGTGCGAAGCTCTGCGTCAGCCGATGCCGAGATCCTTCAGCACCGCGTCGACCACCTCTTCCGGCGGCATGGAGACGGTGACGTTCACCCCGTCTTCGTCCGGCTGCAGCGGCTCGAGATCGGCATATTGCGAGGTCAGCAGCGAGGCCGGCATGAAATGCCCCTTGCGGTGGGCGAGCCGGCCCGCGACGAGCTCGGGATCGGCGACGAGCGAGACGAAGCGGACCCGCGCATGCGCCTGGCGCAGCACGTCGCGATAGCGTCGCTTCAGCGCCGAGCAGGTGAGGACGGTGGAGATGCCCTGATCCGCCTGCGCCGAAATCCAGTCGCGGATCGCCGCCAGCCAGGGAGCCCGGTCGTCGTCGTTCAGCGGAATGCCGCTGGTCATCTTCTCGATATTGGCGGCGGGGTGGAACTGGTCGGCTTCGGCAAAGGGCCAGGAGAGGCGTTCCGCCAGGCCTTCGGCCGTCGTGGTCTTGCCGACGCCGGAGGGTCCCATCACCACCAGAGCCGTCGGCCTGTCCTCTCCCGTCATCTCGTGCATCCTCCCTGGCTTCATGTCAGGCGCCAGGATCTAGCGCCTGTCGCCAAAAAGATACCCGTCGACGCGCCCGCCGCGCCCGAGGCGGCGGACGAGGCGCATGGTCAGAACGGCTTGACGACGACGAGGATGATGATCGCGATCAGGAGAACCGCCGGCACCTCGTTCATGATGCGCCAGTAGCGCGAAGAGCGGGTGTTGCGGTCCTCGGCGAAGCGGCGCACGGCCGCCGACAGCATGCCGTGGATCCCCGACATCACGACCACCAGCGCGATCTTGGCGTGCAGCCAGCCATTGCCGGGCGTGAACCAGTCGCCCTTCACCGCGAGCCAGACGCCGGCGACCCAGGTGCCGATCATTGCCGGATTGACGATGCCCTTGAGCAGCCGCTTCTCCATGACCTTGAAGGTCTCGGACTGCGGCGTCTTCGGCCCCGCCTCGGCGTGGTAGACGAACAGCCGCGGCAGATAGAGCATGCCGGCCATCCACGCGATCACCGAGAAGATGTGGACGGACTTGATCCAGAGATAGCCCGTCGAATTGTAGTCGCCCGGCACCAGCCAGAAGAGGAGCGCGGCGATGACGATCGTGACGGCGAGGGCGATGACGGCGTTCTTCATGGTGTCTTCCCCTTCGCGATCCCGCTCCGGCGCCCGAAGGGGTCGCCGTCAGTTCGGGCGGATCATCCCCGGATCCGCTTCAGAAGCGCCTCGACATGCGCGATCGGCGCGTCCGGGGTGATGCCGTGGCCGAGGTTGAAGATCAAGGGGCCGTCGCCGAGCGCCTCCAGGATCCGGTCGACGCCTTCCTCCAGCGCCCGCCCGCCGGCGATCAGCCGCAGCGGGTCGAGATTGCCCTGGACGGCGCCGTCCGTCTGCATCGCCTTCGCCTGGCTCCACGGCACCGACCAGTCGAGCCCGACGGCATCGACCCCGGTCTTCTGCCGATAGGTCGACAGGAGCGCGCCCGCCCCCTTGGGGAAGCCGATGATCTTGGCGCCGGGGATGGCGGCGCGGACCTTCTCGACCATGCGCCGCACCGGTGCGACGGCAAAGGCCTCGAAGGACGCCTCGTCGAGGACGCCGGCCCAGCTGTCGAAGATCTGGACGCAGTCCGCGCCGGCCTGGAGCTGGCGGATGAGATAGTCGGCGCTCATCTCGGCGAGGAGGAAGAGCAGCTTCTCCATCGCTTGCGGATGGCGATAGCCGAACAGCCGGGCCGGCGCCTGGTCCGGTGTCCCGTGACCGGCGATCATGTAGGTCGCGACCGTCCAGGGCGCGCCGCAGAAGCCGATCAGCGTCGTCTCGTCCGGCAGTTCGGAGCGCAGCCGGCCGACCGTCGCGATGACCGGGGCGAGATGCGTCTCGGCAAGGCTCGGATCCAGCCGCTCGATCTCCTCGACCTGCAGCGGCCGCAGCTTCGGGCCTTCGCCCGCCACGAAGGCGAGGTCGCGGCCGAGCGCGTCCGGGATGACCAGGATGTCGGAGAACAGGATCGCGGCGTCGAAGCCGAAGCGGCGGATCGGCTGGAGCGTCACCTCCGTCGCAAAGTCAGGATCGTAGCACAGGTCGAGGAACCCGCCCGCCTTCGCCCGGGTTTCCCGGTACTCCGGGAGATAGCGCCCGGCCTGCCGCATCAGCCAGACCGGAGGCGGCGAGAGGCTCTCGCCCTCGAGGACACGGATCAGGTTGCGCGCCATCGGTGTCCGGCTCCCATCAGAAAAGAATCCTTTAGAGAAGGATTTTTGATTCTATGAGTCGGTGGATAGCCGGAATCCACAGAGGCCGGCAAATCGGTCCATCGCCGCAGGCATAAGAGCACGGTCCGGCAGCCGATCCGGCGGGCGCGTGTGAAGATCGGGCAGGACTCGGAATAGGCGAGCGGAGTCAGCCGTCTGGCCGGCGTCCGGATCGATCAGCCTGAGGAATGGAGGAAGGACTTCGCCCCGCTTGCCGCCGCACTTCTCCACAGTTCCCAGGCCCGCCGCTCACAAGCGCCGCGCGGATGCGAATGTGGATGACGACGGTTTCATGAACAGGAACGAGGAAGCGCCTCGCGGTTCTCCCAGTTTACCCGTCCTTAACCCACAGGCGCCCGAGAATCCCGGGAGTTGCGAAATCCGTGGCTTGCCACGGACCCCCGAATCGAGTCCCGCCGCTTGCGGTGGCCTTTCCGCGGCCACGACGCTATGGAGCACCCCGGACGTAAAGATTTTCCTAAAATTGGAGGAAATCCGGCATGGCGAAGGGCATTGTTCTCGCTTCCGGCAGCATCCACCGCCGCGAACTTCTGAAGAACGCCGGCGTCGACTTCACCTGCGAGAGCGCGACGCTCGACGAGCGGGCGATCGAGGCGCCGCTGACGGGGACCGGCGTCGGGCCGGACGACGTGGCGCAGATCCTCGCCGAGGCGAAGGCGAGCGACGTCTCCGAGCGTCATCCCGGCGAGATCGTCATCGGCGCCGACCAGACGCTCTCGCTCGGCGAGGAGATCTTCCACAAGCCGGCCAATATGGAGGAGGCGCGCCGGACGCTGCTGAAGCTCTCCGGCCGGACCCACAGCCTCAACTCGGCGGTCGTGCTGGTCGAGGACGGGCAGGTCACCTGGCGCCATGTCTCCACCGCGCAGATCACCCTCCGCACCCTCGACCCCGGCTTCATCGGCCGCTATCTCGCCTCGGTCGGGCAGAAGGTGCTGACCAGCGTCGGCGCCTACCAGATCGAGAAGGAAGGGATCCAGCTGATGGAGAGGATCGAGGGCGACTTCTTCACCATCATCGGCCTGCCGATCCTGCCCTTGATGAAGGAATTGCGGGCGCGGGGGGAGATCGATGGCTGATGCGGATGCCGACTGGGTGCCGACGCCGTATGTGAGCGGCGCCGAGCGCCCGCGCGGGGAGGGATCGATCTTCGATCCGAACCGCGGCCGGGCGCAGAGCGAGGGTCCGAAGGCCTTCGTCACGGGATGGCCGGTCTGGCATTCGCGCTCGCCGATGATCCACGGCACCTGGCTCGCCGAGCTCGGCCTCGCCGGCTCCTATGTCCGCATGGGCGTGCCGCCGGAAGAGATCGGCGACTTCCTCGGCGGGCTGACGGACGCCGGCTTCGTCGGCGGCAACGTCACGATCCCCCACAAGGTCGCAGCCTTCGAGGCGGTGGAGCGGCGGGACGCCGCCGCCGAGGCGACGGGCGCGGTCAATACGCTCTGGTTCGAGGACGGCGTCCTCACCGGCGGCAACACGGATGCGTATGGATTTGCGGCCAATCTCGACGAACGCCTGTCCGGCTGGGCCGATGCCGAGACGGCGGTGGTGCTCGGCGCTGGCGGCGCGGCGCGGGCGGTCGTCCACGCGCTCCTCGAGCGCGGCGTCAGGCGCGTCGACATCGTCAACCGCACCGAGGCGCGGGCGCAGGCGCTGGCCGGCCGCTTCGGCGCGAAGGTCGCGGCGCATGGCGAGGGCGCACGGGCATCGGTCCTCGCCGGGGCCGATCTCCTGGTGAACACGACGCCGATCCCGCCGAAGGATCCCGACGACGAGACGCCTGCCTGGTTCCCGCAGACGCTGCCGGACCTGTCCACTCTGCCCGACCATGCGCTGGTGACCGACATCGTCTACACGCCGCTGATGACGCCGACGCTGCTGGCGGCCGAGAAGCGCGGCCTGCGCTTCGCCGACGGTCTCGGAATGCTCCTGCATCAGGCGGTGCCGGGGTTCGAGCGCTGGTTCGGCGGCCGGCCGGCCGTAACCGAGGCGCTGCGGGCGCGGCTCGTCGCCGACATCAACAGCGGGGTCTGACGTGGCGGAGGATGGCGGCGGCTTCACAATCGCGCTCGATCCTGCGGTCGATGCGGTCTTCCGGTCCTATGCCGAGGGCTTCGACGACTTCGACACCGACCGCATCGTCGACTGCTTCGCCTTCCCTGCGACGATCTGGCAGGCGGGGCGGGGTAACGTCTTCACCGACGCCGAGGATCTCGCCGAAAACGTCGACGCGCTGCTCGACGTCTTCGAGCGGGAGGAGATCGTGCGGTCGAGCTATGACGTCCTTCAGGCCGTGCTGTCGGGACCGGCAGCCTTCGTGACGCTTGCCTGGCGTCAGGAGCGCGAGGACGGCGAGGCGGCGCTGGAGTTCACCTGCCACTACACCCTGCACCGCGAGCACTGGGACACCGAGGAGCCCGGCGACTGGCGGATCGTCCTTGCGATCAACGAATGACCGGGGCGGGCTTGGCGCCATGATCGTCCTCGGCCTCACCGGCTCGATCGGCATGGGCAAGTCGACCACCGCGGCCATGTTCGAGGCCGAGGGCGTGCCGGTGCATTCGGCCGATGCGGCCGTGCACCGGCTCTATGCCGGCCGCGCGGCGCCGCTGATCGAGGCGGCGTTCCCGGGGACGGTCATCGACGGGGTCGTCGACCGTCAGGCGCTGGCCGGGCAAGTTCTCGGTGACGCGGACGCGCTGAAGCGGCTCGAGGCGTTCGTCCATCCGCTGGTGCGCGAGGAGGAGGCGGCCTTCCTCGACGCCGCCCGGGCGTCGGGCGCGCCGCTCGCCGTTCTCGACATCCCGCTGCTCTACGAGACCGGCGCCGAGGCGCGCTGCGACAAGGTGGCGGTGGTCTCCGCGCCGGCGGACGTCCAGGCGAGCCGCGTGCTGGCGCGCCCCGGCATGACGGCGGAGAAGTTCGCGGCGATCCGTCGCAAGCAGGTGCCGGACGCCGAGAAGCGCGCCCGCGCCGACTATGTCATCGACACCGCAAACGGGCTGGAGGCGGCGCGGGCCGCGGTCGTGACGATCATCCGCGCCCTGTCGCCTGCCGCCGGCTGATCGATCCGGCAGGGCCGGGACGGGGCGGTCATCGGGCGCTTCTTCGAGCAGCCTTGTCACCGCACCCGTCAACCCGGGATGACATCTTGGTGATGCCAGCGCCCGCCCCGCCGATCTCGACAGCCCCTGTCTGCCGACTAGTTGGCTCCCGAATCCCGACGGCGGCAAGGTTTCCGATGATGCGAGACGACGTTGTTGGCCGCAGGCTCCTGTCTCGCGCGGCCGCCTGTTTTTGCGTCCTGTGCCTCTTGGCCGGACCGGGACAAGCTCAGCAGCAGTCCGGCGGGGGCGGGTCGACCGGCCAGACCGCCGCCGACGGACAGGCGCAGGGCGACTCTCAATCCGGCGGCGGCGGCAGCGGTCAGGGCGAGGGCGGGGCGACGCTGGACCTGCCGCTGATCGGCAAGATCGAGCTTCCCGGTTTCCTGTCCTTCCTCGGCTCGCGCGACGGCGGATCGGGAAGCGGTGGCAAGGGCGGCGCGGCCGCGCAAGCGGCAGACCAGCCGCCGCCCGCGGTGATCACCGAGACCGCGACTGTGAAGCCGGTGGGGGACCGGTTCGAATTCATCGGCCGAATCGCGCCGATCCAGAAGGTGGCGATCCAGGCGCGGGTGGCGGGCTATCTCGAAAAGGTGGCGTTCAAGGGCGGCCAGACCGTCCACAAGGGCGACCTGCTCTTCCAGATCGAGACGGACCAGTACCAGGCGGCGCTCGCCGCCGCCAAGGCGCAGCTCTCCGGCGCGCAGGCACAGCTGAACGAGGCGCAGCGCTCGCTCGCCCGCAACAAGCAGCTCGCCCAGTCCGGCACCGTTGCGCAGGCCAATCTCGACCAGGCACAGGCGCAGTTCGAATCCGCACAGGCGACCAGGCTCCAGGCCGAGGCGGCCGTGCAGCAGGCGCAGCTGAATCTTGGCTACACCAAGATCGTGGCGCCGATCGACGGCGAGATCTCGGCGCCGCTGATCACCGTCGGCAACTACGTCACCGCCTCCAGCGGCACGCTCGCCAACCTCATCCAGATGGATCCAATCTGGGGCGTCTTCCCGATCGGCGAGGGCCAGCTGATCAACTGGAAGAAGCTCGGCGTCGGCCGCTCCGGATCGAGCGCTGCCGTGAATCAGGCCGGCGGAAATTCCGGTGGGTCGGGCGATCAGGCCGGTGGAAGCGGGGCGCAGAATGATGGCGGCGGCGCGTCCGCGGCCGGCGGCTCGGCCGCGCAAGGTCCGGCGGGTCCGCCGCCGGGCGCCGCGGAAGTCGGCGGCGCCGGCGACAGCGGCAGCTCCAACGGCAAGGACGCGGAGGACTTCGTCCTGTCGCTGGTCCTGCCGAACGGCTCGAAATACCGGCCGAACGGGACGTTCGACTTCGTCGACAACACGGTCAGCGCCACGACCGGCACGATCGAGACGCGCATCAGTTTCCCGAACCCGGGCGGCTACCTCCTGCCGAACGAGAACGTCACCCTGGTCGCGACCCAGAAGGACCCGCCGCGGCTGCCGGTGATCCCGCAGGCGGCGGTGCAGCTCTCGCGCAAGGGCCGCTCGGTGCTGATCGTGAAGGCCGACGACACGATCGCGCGCCGGATGATCACGGTCGCGGGCGGCTCGAGCGGGACGCTCGACCCCGGCGAAGTCGCCGTGACCAGCGGCCTGAAGGGCGGCGAGGATGTGGTCGTGCGGGGCGCGATGACGCTCAAGGAGGGCCAGAAGGTCTCGCCGCGCCCTGCCAGCGCCGCCGCGGGCCATGGCGCGGGCGGCCCCGCCGCCGGCTCGGCCGATGCCGGTGCGGGCGCCGGTCAGGGCGGAGGCGAGGGCGGCGCGCCAGGCGGTGCGACCGGTGCGGGCGATACGATGGGCGCAGGCGGCGGCCGCACGGATCGCGGAGGATCGGCCGGGTGATTTCCGACCTCTTCATCCGCCGGCCGCGGCTCGCCGCCGTGGTCTCGGTCGTCATCGTCGTCGCCGGCCTGCTGTCGATCTTCACGCTGCCGATCCAGCAATATCCGAACATCACGCCGCCGACCGTCAGCGTCTCGGCGAGCTATCCCGGCGCGAGTTCCACCGTGCTGGCGCAGGCCGTGGGCGCGCCGCTGGAGCGCGCGATCAACGGCGTCGAGGGCATGACCTACATGTCCTCGACCTCGACGGACTCCGGCAACTATTCCCTGTCGATCACCTTCGCGATCGGCACCGATCCGGACATCGCCCAGGTGAACGTCTCGAACCGCGTGCAGCTTGCGACGTCGCAGCTGCCGGAGGCGGTGACGCGGCAAGGCGTCACGGTTCGCACGCGCTCGCCGAACTTCCTGCTGGCGGTCGCCTTCTACTCCACCAATCCCGATCTCGACCCGATCGATTCCGGCGCCTACCTGTCGACCAACGTCGTCCCCGCGATCCAGCGCATCGACGGCGTCGGCGACGCGCAGGTGCTCGGGCCTTCCGACTATGCCATGCGGATCTGGACGGATCCGAAGAAGATGGCGGCACTCGACGTCTCGGCGTCGGACATCTCCAGCGCCATCCAGGCCGAGAACCTGCCGGCCTCGACCGGCCAGGTCGGGGCCGCACCGGCGCCGGACGGGCAGGCGACGGTCTACACGATCACCTCGCAGGGACAGCTCTCGACGCCCGGGCAGTTCGCCAACATCGTGGTCAAGACCGGCGCCAACGGCGCCATCGTGCGCCTCCGCGACGTCGCGCGGGTGGAACTCGGCGCCCAGAGCTATGCCGTCAACACCTTCGTCGGCGACCATCCCGGCCAGACGATCCAGGTGAACCAGGCGCCGGGCGCCAACGCCATCCAGACCGTCGCCGCCGTGAAGGCCGCGCTCGACCAGATGAAGTCGACCTTCCCGCAGGGGCTGCAGTACAAGGTCATCTACGATTCCACGACCTTCGTCTCGGCGACGATCGAGGAGATCGTCTTCACCCTCGCCATCACCGCGCTGATCATCGTTATCGTGGTGTTCGTGTTCCTGCAGGACTGGCGCTCGACGCTGATCCCCGCCATGGCGATCCCGGTCTCGCTGATCGGCACCTTCGCCATCCTGCTGGTCATCGGCTTCAGCATCAACGTCATCACCCTGCTCGCCTTGATCCTGGCGATCGGCCTCGTCGTCGACGACGCGATCCTGGTGGTCGAGAACGTCCAGCGCAACATGACCGAGCGCGGCATCGGCCGGGTCGAGGCGACGCACATCGCCATGGGCGAAATCACCGGGCCGATCGTCTCGACGACGCTGGTGCTGCTCGCGGTCTTCGTGCCGACGACCTTCCTGCCGGGCCTGACCGGCCAGCTCTACCGCCAGTTCGGCATCGCGCTGTCGGCCTCGATCGTGCTCTCCGCGCTCGTCGCGCTGACGCTGACGCCGGCACTCTGCGCGATCCTCATGCGCCCGCCGCAGCGCGCCTGGGCGCCGCTGCGCGCCTTCAACTGGGGCCTGACGAAAGCCCGCAACGGCTATGCCCGCACGGTCGGCTTCCTGGTGCGGCGCGTCGCCCTGGCGCTGCTCGGCCTCGTCGTCGCCTTCTGCATCGCCGCCTTCAGCTTTTCCAACCTGTCCTCGACGCTGCTGCCGAGCGAGGACCAGGGCGCCATCCTGTTCGACGTGTCGCTGCCCTCCGGCGCCTCGCTGCAGCGCACGACCGAAGCGATGCTGCAGATCGGCGACATCATCAAGAAGACCGACGGCGTGAACGCCTATGTGCTGGTGCCGGGCTTCTCGATCCTCACCTCCGCGCAGATCTCGTCCGGCGGCCTCGGCATCATCACGCTGAAGCCCTGGGGAGAGCGGCGCAACCTGTTCCAGATCCTCGGACAGCTGAACGCGAAGTTCTCGCAGATCCCGGGCGTCACCGTCGCCGCATTTCCGCCGCCGCCGATCCCGGGGCTCGGCTCGGTCGGCGGCTTCACCTTCGAACTCCTGGCGCAGCAGGGCCAGAGTCCGACGGACGTCGCCGCGGTAGCGCGCTCCTTCGTCAACGCCGCCAACCAGCGGCCGGAGATTTCCGGGGCCCGCACCTCCTTCTCCGCCGACGTGCCGCAGCTCTACGTCACCATCGACCGCGACCGGGCCGAGACGCTGGGCGTCTCGATCGCCGACATCTACTCCACCATCGGCTCGGCGATGGGCACGAACTACGTCAACCAGTTCCTCTACCAGGGGCGGGTCTACCAGGTCCTCATCCAGGCGGACGCGCCCGACCGCGCCGCGCCCAGCGACATCGCCAACCTCTACGTCAAGAACAACCAGGGTCAGATGGTGCCGCTGCGCACGGTGGTGAACGTCAAGACCACCTTCGGCCCCTACACGCTGCCGCGCTACAACCTCTTCACCGCGCCGGAGGTGACCGGCAACGCGGCCGAGGGCTATTCGTCCGGCGCCGCGCTGACGGCCCTGCAGGAGGTGGCGCAGCAGACGCTGCCGCCCGGCTATTCCTATGCCTTCTCCGGCACGTCCTATCAGGAGAGGCAGGCGGGCTCGGTCACCTATCTCGTCTTCATGCTGGCCTTCGTCTTCGCCTATCTCTTCCTCGTCGGCCAGTACGAGAGCTGGCTGCAGCCGCTCGCGGTGATGCTGTCGATCGGGGTCGCCGCCGCCGGCGCGACCACGGCGCTCCTGATCTTCGGCCAGTCCTCCAACGTCTACTCGCAGATCGGCATGGTGATGCTGATCGGGCTCGCGGCCAAGAACGCCATCCTGATCGTCGAATTCGCCAAGGAACGGCGCGAACGGGACGGCATGGAGATCACCGAGGCGGCGGTGCTGGGTGGCCGGCAGCGTTACCGGGCGGTGATGATGACGGCGCTCGCCTTCGTCCTCGGCCTGATCCCGCTGGTCACGGCGTCCGGCGCGGGCGCCGCCTCGCGCAATGCCATCGGCTGGGCCGCCATCGGCGGCATGGTCGCCGCGACCTTCATCGGCATCCTGATCGTTCCCTCGCTCTTCGCCTTCTTCGAGCGCATCGCCGAGGGGCGGCGCGGCAAGTTCTGGGGCCGCGAGCAGGACCGCTCCGCCGAGGGCCCGATCGAGCGCGGCGACAAGCCCTCGATCGCCTTCCCCTGGCAGAAGGGCGGCCGGCGGAACGTGGCGCCGCGCCTGCGCGAGGGGCAGGAAGGCGAGGGCGGCGCAGAGGTGCCGGCAAAATAGCCGCGAGGCCCATTTCACGTGAAACGCCGGGCCGTTCGCCTTCCCGCCCGCAAGCCCCGCTCCATCTTGCCGGAGAAGATTGGGCTTCGTGCTCGCAGGAAAGATCGGCCCGCGGGTCAGGCACCGTCTGCTTATCGGGGGGCGCCGTTCAGCGCGATCAGGAACGCTCTGCCCGCCCATGTGCCGCCATCTCGCCTATGCCGGGCAGCCGGTCTTCCTCGATACGCTGCTGGTCGAGCCCGAAGCCTCGCTGATCGCGCAGAGCCAGGCGGCGCGGCAGGCGCGCACGGTCGTGAACGGCGACGGCTGCGGCGTCGGCTGGTATGGCGAGCGCGACGAGCCGGGGCTCTATCGCGGCATCCTGCCGGCCTGGTCGGACGCAAACCTCGTCTCGCTCTGCCGCCAGATCCGCTCGCCGCTGTTCCTCGCCCATGTGCGCGCGGCGACGTCGGGCGAGGTCTCGACCGCGAACTGCCATCCCTTCGCCGCCGGGCGGCACCTCTTCATGCACAACGGCCAGATTGGCCAGTACGAGACCCTGCGTCGCCAGGTCGACGCGCTGATCCCCGACGAGGTCTACCACCTGAGACGCGGAACGTCGGACTCCGAGGCGATCTTCCTCGCCGCGCTCGGCCGCGGGCTCGATGCGGATCCCGCAGCGGCGATGGCCGAGACGTTGGCTGAAATCATGGCGGTGACCGGGCGCGCCGTCGCGGTGCGCTTTGCCGCCGTCCATGCCGACGGCGAGCGGCTCTCCGCCTTCCGCTGGGCGAGCGACGGCGAGCCGCCGTCGCTCTACTGGCGCAGCACGGGCACCGGCGTAGTCGTCGCCTCCGAGCCCTGCGGCTGCGCCGCCGAGGACTGGCATATCGTCCCGCCGGGCGCGGTGCTGACGGCTGACTTCCATGGAGGCATGCGCCTGTCGGCGTTCGACGTGACGCCGGTCGTAAAACCGACGAAGCGCTCGACCGCCGAGGCCGCCGCCTCGGCCGCCTGAGAACGGCAACTGCCGCCCTGGAAAACGAGGTCAGTCGAGGGCGCGCTTGCGGGTCTCGATGTCGATCCCGAAGGCCGCGACCGCCGCGATCAGCAGGAGGATGCTGAACAGCACCAGCGCCGCCGTGAAGCTCGTCGCCATGATCGGCGCCATGACGGAGGGAGCGAGCAGGCCGCCGAGCCGCGCCATCGCGCCCGCCGTGCCCATGCCGGTCGCCCGCAGATCGGTCGGATAGACTTCAGGGGTGAAGGCGTAGAGCGCGCCCCAGGTGCCGAGAAGGGCAAAGCTCATCAGCAGCGTCGCCGCCGCGATCAGTCCCGCCGAGGCCCCGAAGCCGTAGAGCAGGCAGCCCGCCGCGCTGAGGATCAGGAAGCCGATGAGGGTCGGGCGCCGGCCCCAGACTTCGACGCCATAGGCCGCGAGGGCATAGCCGGGGATCTGCGCCAGCGCGACGAGGACGAGGAAGAGATTGCCGCGGATGAAGGTGAAGCCCTGTGCGGCGAAGCGGATCGGCAGCCAGACGAAGACGCCGTAATAGGCCGCCGAGACCAGCAGCCAGGCGAGAAGCAGGAGCACCGTGCGGCGCCGGAAGGCCGGCGCCAGCAGGTCCGACAGCGGCCGCTTCGTCACCTTCGCCGGCCGCAGCTCGGCGGACGGGGGCGTCCGGCCGTTGATGCGCGCGACGTCGGCGACGACGGCCTTCGCCGCTTCCGTCCGGCCCTGCGACAGCAGGAAGAGCGGCGACTCCGGAATCCAGAAGCGGATGACGAGGCCGATCAGCGCGGGGATGCCGGTGATCGCGAAGATCGCCCGCCAGGGCGCGTCCGGCGCAAGGGCCGGCGCGACGACGGCGACGAGCGCGACGACCAGGGTGCCGACCGCCCAGAAGCCCTCCATCGCCACCAGCCAGCGCCCGCGCCGGTTGGCTGGCAGGAACTCGGCCATCATCGTGTAGTCGATCGGAAGCGTTCCGCCGACGCCGAGGCCGGTGAGGAAGCGCAGCGCGAGCAGCCAGGCGAGGTCCGGCGCGAAGGCCGAGGCGATGCCGAAGGCCGCATCGATGAGGACGGTGGCGATCAGGACGGCGCGGCGGCCGTAGCGGTCGGCGAGCCGCCCGAAGACGAAGGCGCCGATGAGCATGCCGGCGAAGAAGCTGGTGCCGGTCTGCAGCGCCTCGGGCACGGAGACCCTGAAGGTGGCGGCGATGCCGGCGGCCGTGAAGCCGATCGCGAGCACCTGCATGGCGTCCGCCGCCCAGACCAGAGCGAAGGTCGCAAACAGCCGTTTCTGGAATGGGCCGATCCCGGCTTCGCTCAGCGCGGCATCATAGGTGAGAGCCGAGGGAGTGGTCGCTGCAGAGGACATGGCGCCGGCCTTTCGGACTCCGGGCCCGGACGATCCGGGCCACGGAGCGAAGGTTCTAGCCGATTGGTTGGCTGGCGCAACAAATCTCGCGGCGAAGCGGGCGGCCGCCGGATGGCCTCCCCTGCAGGGCAGCGGAGGCCGGGGCCGCCCGGCTCGCTCAGAGGATGTAGCGGGACAGGTCCGTGTCGCCGGCGATGCCGTCGAGCGCCTTGTGGACGTAGGCGGCGTCCACCCTGTAGCTCTGGCCGGCCTTGTCCGGCGCCTCGAAGGAGATGTCGTCGAGGACGCGCTCCATCACCGTCTGCAGCCGCCTGGCGCCGATGTTCTCGATCGAGCCGTTGAGCGAGACGGCGGTGTCGGCGATCGCGTCGATCGCGTCGTCGGTGATCTTCAGATCGACCTCCTCGGTCCGCATCAGCGCGATGTACTGCTTGATCAGCGACGCCTCGGTCTCGGTGAGGATGCGGCGGAAGTCGTCCTTGGTAAGCGCCCTCAGCTCGACGCGGATCGGCAGGCGGCCCTGCAGCTCCGGCAGGAGGTCCGAGGGCTTGGAGACGTGGAAGGCGCCCGACGCGATGAACAGGATGTGGTCGGTCTTCACCGGCCCGTGCTTGGTCGCGACGGTCGTGCCTTCCACCAGCGGCAGGAGGTCGCGCTGCACGCCCTCGCGGGAGACGCCGGCGCCGCCATAGCCGTCCTTGTTCGCCACCTTGTCGATCTCGTCGAGGAAGACGATGCCGTTGTTCTCCACCGCCGCGACCGCCTCGCGCACCACCTGTTCCTGGTCGAGCAGCTTGTCGGACTCCTCGCCGATCAGGAGGCCGTAGCTGTCGCGCACCGTCGTGCGGCGCTGCTTGGTGCGCCCGCCGCCCATCTTGCCGAACATCTCGGAGAGGTTGAGGACGCCGATATTGGCGCCGGGCATGCCGGGGATCTCCATCCCGCCCATCGGGTTCGACGTGTCGGCGATCTCGATGTCGATCTCCTTGTCGTCGAGCTCGCCGGCCCGCAGCTTCTTGCGGAACGAGTCGCGGGTCGCCGGCGAGGCCGACTTGCCGACGAGGGCGTCCAGCACGCGGTCCTCGGCGCCCTGATGCGCCTTGGCCTTGACCTCCTCGCGCTTCTTCTCGCGCACGAGGCCGATGCCGATCTCGACGAGGTCGCGGATGATCTGCTCGACGTCGCGGCCGACATAGCCGACCTCGGTGAACTTGGTCGCCTCGACCTTGATGAAGGGCGCGCCCGCGAGCTTGGCGAGGCGGCGCGAGATCTCGGTCTTGCCGACGCCGGTCGGGCCGATCATCAGGATGTTCTTCGGCATCACCTCGTCGCGCAGCGACCCGTCGAGCTGCTGTCGACGCCAGCGGTTTCTCAGCGCCACGGCCACGGCGCGCTTGGCGTCCTTCTGGCCGATGATGTGGCGGTCGAGCTCGGAGACGATTTCGCGGGGGGAGAAATTGGTCATCTGTGTCTTCTTCGATGGATACCGGCCGCATCCGGCCCGGCGGGATCAGGCGAAAGGCGGTTGAACGAGATTTCGCCGCCGCTCATGCGGCCGGCGAGAGCGGTTGCCAAGGCATCGGCCGGGCCGGCAATCCACCGCATCCCGGCCGATCGGCCGGGATGATCCAGGTGGAAAGCCGGTTCCGGCACTCGCCTTCGCGGCACACCGCCACGTGTCGAAAACTGCCGTTCGTCATTCCCGGCCTAGATGGGGGCGCCCTGCGGCCTCTGCCAGCCCGCCCGGCGGAAAGCGTGGACCAGCCCCGCGCGCGCCGGCTTCCGGCGGGGCCGGGTCGCGTGGCGACCGCGGACCCGCTCTCGGCGCGGTTGCGGAGCCATTCTGGTTGTCAAGGCTTCAAATGAGGGACGGATGCGGTCAAACTGCAGAGCCCGATTCGCAAGCCGGATTGGCCGACGATCAGGGCGGACAGGCGGTGAACATGCCTTCTTGCAACGGTTCGGCAGACAGAGCGGCCGCGCGGCAGCCGCAGCGGCGGCAAGCCCGGACCCGCTGCGCGCCGGTCTGGCTGCCGGATGCCGCACCCGCGGCGCGGGCGAAGGAGCGCCGATCGTGAGCCGCTGCATGGAACGGCTTCGCGCCCTTGCCGAACCCTCGGGTGAAGAGGCTCTGGCCGAAATGCTGGACCAGACGGGCAAGGATTACGGCTTTTCGCACGCCGCCGCCTTCGCCCTGCCGTCCACCGACGACACCGGCCTCGCGACGCGGCTCCTCGTCTCCAACTGGTCGCCGGCCTTCGTGCGCGCCTACGACCAGCTCGGCCTCCACCGCTTCAAGATCGTTGTCGGCACGCTGCGCTCGGACCCGCTGCCCTTCGTCTGGGACATCGACACGCTCTACGGCGCCGACGAGCCGGAGCCGACCCCGGCGGCGAAGCTCCTGCTCGCCGAGGACTACCGGGCCGGGGTGATCTGCCCGGTGCACGGGCTGACCGCCTTCAACGGCGCGCTGTCCTTTGCCGGGAAGGCGCCGGACCTTTCGGCGGGCGCGGTGCGCGAGCTGCAGCTCTTCGCCTTCTGCTTCTTCGGCCTTCTCGCCGCGGCGCGCTTCGAGGAGAACCAGAAGAACAACCCGCTCTCGCCGCGCGAGCGCGACTGCCTGAAGCTCGCAATGCTCGGCAAGACCTCGTCCGAGATCGGCATGATCCTGTCGCTGTCCGAATATACCGTGTCGCAGTACCTCACCGCTGCCCAGCGCAAGATGAACGCCTCGAACCGCACCCACGCCGTCGCCCTCGCCGCCGCGCTCGGCTATCTCTCGTGACGCGAGCTCTGGTCGGATCCTGCGGCATTCTTACAGCTATGCGACGCGGCTGCTCTCTTTCGGCCGCAGCGGCGCCTCGCCCCGCTCGGCACAGAAGGCCAGGTAGTCGTCGATCGAATCCGCCATCGCCTGCCGCAACTCGGCGACCGACGTGCCCTGAAAGGTGATGACGTCCCGGATGCCGAGTATCTCGCCGTGGAAGATGTCGGCATCCTCATCGAACGCGACGCTCGCCTCGTAGCCCTTGCAGTGCATCCTGTTCACGGTGAAACTCCCGCTGCCTTCAGGAACCGTCGGACCGAAATGACCGCGCCCTTGTCGATTTCCTTGCGCGGATGCGGTCGGTGGAAGACGGCCCGCACACCGTTCAATGCCACCCGAACCCGGGACCCATGGCCTTCGCTCACCTCGGCGCTGAATGCCAAGAACATCGCTTCCACATCACGCCAGGCAATGCCTGCCTGAACCGGCTCTGCGAAGATCGCTTCGAGCGTGCGCTGGTGCCGGCCACCGACCATAACTTCAATGATCCAACATCTGTCGCATGACCGCAAGCGCGCCCGTTCTTCCCATCCGCGCCGTCGCTTGCTAAAGCGGGCCTCCATGTTGGGTCCGCGCGCACGTCACATATCTCGGCGAATTAGCCGCCCGGCCTTCTGACCGGCTCCCTCGCGAGCCGCAGAAGGACCGGGACGCTTTGCTTTTCCGCGCCTGACAGTTCCCTTCAGCGCCGCCCGGACGATGTGCGGCGAACGACACGGTTGCCCTCGTCATGACCGATCCCAAGACCGACGTTCCGACGCCCGACGCCGAGACCGGCGTGGTGGACTATTCCAAGACGTTGTTCCTGCCCGAGACCGACTTTCCGATGCGTGCCGGCCTGCCCAAGGCCGAGCCGGAGTGGATCGAGAAGTGGGACCGGATGGACCTCTACGGCAAGCTTCGGCAGGCGTCGAAGGGCCGGCCGAAATACGTCCTCCACGACGGCCCGCCCTATGCCAACGGCAACCTCCATATCGGCCACGCGCTGAACAAGATCCTGAAGGACGTCATCAACCGCTCCTTCCAGATGCGCGGCTACGACGCGAACTACGTGCCCGGCTGGGACTGCCACGGCCTGCCGATCGAGTGGAAGATCGAGGAGCAGTACCGCGCCAAGGGCAAGAACAAGGACGAGGTGCCGGTCAACGAATTCCGCCAGGAATGCCGCGACTTCGCCACCCATTGGGTCGGCGTTCAGACCGCGGAATTCCGCCGGCTGGGCGTCGAGGGCGACTTCAAGGACCCGTATCTGACGATGAACTTCAAGGCGGAGTCGGTGATCGCCGGCGAGCTCCTGAAGTTCGCCATGTCCGGCCAGCTCTATCGCGGCTCCAAGCCGGTGATGTGGTCGGTGGTCGAGAAGACCGCCCTCGCCGAAGCCGAAATCGAATACGAGGATTACGAGAGCGACACGGTCTGGGTGAAGTTTCCGACGCAGGGTGAGGGCTTGCTCGGCGGCGCCTTCGTCGTCATCTGGACGACCACGCCCTGGACCATCCCCGGCAACCGCGCCATCGCCTTTTCCGACCGCATCGCCTACGGCCTCTACGAAGTGACGGCGCCCGAGGACGCCGAGGCTCCGCGCTGGGCGAAGGAGGGCGAGCGCTACGTGCTCGCCGACGCGCTGGCCGCCGACGTCTTCGCCAAGGCGCGCGTGCCGGAGGGCGGCTGGCGGAAGGTCGCCGATGTGCAGCCGGCCGATCTGGAGAGCGTGGTCGTCGACCACCCGCTCAAGGACCTCGGCTACGGCTTCCCCGTTCCCCTGATCCCCGGTGACCACGTCACCGACGACGCCGGCACCGGCTTCGTCCACACCGCGCCGAGCCACGGCCGCGAGGACTTCGACGTCTGGATGGAGAACCGCCGGGCCCTGGCGGCGCGCGGCATCGACACCACGATCCCCTTCACCGTCGACGACGACGGCTTCTACACCAAGGACGTACCGGTCTTCGGCCCGGACGCGCCGGAGGGGCCGGCCCGGGTCATCGACGACAAGGGTAAGAAGGGCGATGCCAACAAGCGCGTCATGGAGGCGCTGATCGGATCCGGCAATCTCCTCGCCCGCGGCCGGCTGAAGCATTCCTACCCGCATTCCTGGCGCTCCAAGAAGCCGGTGATCTTCCGCAACACGCCGCAGTGGTTCGTCCATATGGACAAGGAACTCGGCGGGTATGGGCTGGAGCGCGAGCCGGCCGCCGAAGACACCCTGCGCGCCCGCGCCCTCCGCGCCATCGACGACACCCGCTTCGTCCCGGCTTCCGGGCAGAACCGGCTGCGCGGCATGATCGCCGACCGGCCGGACTGGGTGCTCTCCCGCCAGCGCGCCTGGGGCGTGCCGATCTGCGTCTTCGTCGACGAGGATGGCGAGGTGCTGAAGGACGAGGCGGTGAACACGCGCATCCTCGAAGCCTTTGCCAACGAGGGCGCCGATGCCTGGTTCGCCGCGGGCGCCAAGGAGCGCTTCCTCGGCAACGAGCATGACGGCGACAAGTGGACGATGGTCCGCGACATCCTCGACGTCTGGTTCGATTCCGGCTCGACCCACGCCTTCTGCCTGGAGAAGCGGCCGGACCTGAAATGGCCTGCCGACCTCTACCTCGAGGGCTCCGACCAGCATCGCGGCTGGTTCCACTCTTCGCTCCTGGAGTCCTGCGGCACGCGGGGCCGGGCGCCCTACGACGCGGTCCTCACCCATGGCTTCGTCATGGACGAGGAGGGGCGTAAGATGTCGAAGTCGCTCGGCAACGTCGTCACCCCGCAGGAGGTGATCAAGCAGTCCGGCGCCGACATCCTGCGGCTCTGGGTGGTCTCCTCCGACTATTCGGAGGACCTCAGGCTCGGCAAGACGATCCTGCAGACCAACATCGACAGCTATCGCAAGCTCCGGAACACCATCCGCTGGATGCTCGGCACGCTCGCCCACGACAAGGGCGAGACCGTCCCGCTGGACCAGATGCCGGAGCTGGAGCGGCTGATGCTGCACCGGATCGCCGAACTCGACCAGCTGGTGCGCGCCGGCTACGACGCCTTCGACTTCAAGCGCATCTCCCGGGCGCTGCTCGATTTCGTCGTGGTCGAGCTGTCGGCCTTCTACTTCGACATCCGCAAGGACGCGCTCTACTGCGACCCGATCTCGAGCGTGCGCCGGAAGGCGGCGCTGCAGGTGGTGCGCGAGCTGTTCGACCACCTCGTCACCTGGCTCGCGCCGCTCCTGCCCTTCACCATGGAGGAGGCATGGCTGTCGCGCTATGGCGAGGCGGAGTCGGTGCATCTGGAGCAGTTCCGCCCCGTCGATCCGGCCTGGCGGAATGCCGAGCTTGCGGCTCGCTGGCAGAAGCTTCGCCGCGTCCGCCGCGTCGTCATGGGTGCGCTGGAGGAGAAGCGCCGGGAGAAGGTCATCGGCTCGTCGCTGGAAGCCTGGCCGACGGTGCACATCGCCGATCCGGAACTGCGCGAGCTCGCGGCGTCGGTCGACTTCGCCGAGATCGCCATCACCTCGGGGCTGACGGTGTCGGGCGATCCGGCGCCGCAGGGCGCCTTTGCGCTGCCGGACACGCCGGACGTCGCCGTCGCCTTCCACAGGGCCGAGGGCCGAAAGTGCGCCCGGTCCTGGAAGATCACCGGCGACGTCGGCTCCGACCCGGACTTCCCGGACGTCTCGGCACGCGACGCGCAGGCGCTGCGCGAACTGCGGGCGGCCGAGAGGAACGCCGCCTGAGCGGACCTGTCCGCCGGGTGTCGGCTCGTTGCGGCCTCCCGCTCGCTTGCGGGCGGGGCCGTGACATCTTAAGAACATGCCTGGAATTCGCCAGAATGTCGTGCGACTGGCTGCGGGTGTCCGTGAAGGGCGACCCGCCTGGGGGCAGGCGGTGAGTTGCAGGCCGTATCGACGGGGCCGCGGGCTGCAGAACAGGAAAGCACTGCGTGATCCGCCGTGGCAGCCGATGCGGGCTGCCCGGGTCATGCCGCAGGGGGACGTATCGGAATGACCTCGAAGTCTGTCCGCAAGGCGCTCGGCGCCGCGGCCATCGTCGCGGGATGCCTGTCGCTCGGCGGCTGCCTCGGCCCGACCTATGGCACCGGCAAGTCGCAAGGCGAGACGCTGTTCGACGATCTCAACAACTTCGTCGCGCTCGGCAACACCGACCAGGCCCAGATCGCCTACAATCCGCGGCCGCCGCTGGTGAAGCCGCAGAACACCAAGGTCCTGCCGCCACCGCAGGCGAGCCGGACCACGGCGAACGATCCGAACTTTCCGGAATCGCCCGAGGCTCGCAGCAAGCGGCTGCAGGCGTCGGCGCAGCAGGGCGACGGCATCCTGCCGGCCGATGTGGCGAGCGCGCGCAAGGAAGGCGTCACCCAGGAATATCTCGACCGCACCAGCGGCGGCGGCTACACCTTCAAGAACGATCACAGCGCCGGTTTCCTGACGCAGGCCGAACTGGAGAGCCACAAGGACGAGGTCGCCAAGCGCCTGCGCGATCAGAAGCAGGGCAGCCCCACCCAACGGAAATATCTGAGCGAGCCGCCCGTCGCCTACCGCACGCCGGCCGCGACTGCGCCGATCGGCGTGCAGGGCGAGGACGAGGAGACCAAGGCACGGCGGCTGAAGAACGGCGGCAAGCAGGGCTTCTTCGACAAGCTCGGCAACCTCCTGCCCTCGCTCTGAGCGAACCGGCGACTGGCGGTGCGACGAACGCCAGTCAGCGCCTGGCCTTGAAGAACGCCTTCAAGAGCGCGGCGCTCGCCGTCTCGCCGATGCCGGAATAGACGTCCGGCGCGTGGTGGCAGGTGGGCTGGCCGAAGAAGCGCGGGCCGCTCTCGACGGCGCCACCCTTGGGGTCCGACGCACCGAAATAGAGCCGCCGGATCCGGGCGAACGAGATGGCCGCGGCGCACATCGCGCAGGGCTCCAGCGTGACATAGAGATCGGCGCCGGCGAGCCGCTCGGACGACAGCTGCGCACAGGCGGCCCGGATCACGAGGACTTCGGCATGCGCCGTCGGATCGTGACGCAGCCGCGTCTCGTTGCCGGCGGCGGCGAGCAACCGTCCGTCGCGTACGAGGACCGCGCCCACCGGAGTCTCGTCGCGGGCTGCGGCTTTTCTCGCCTCGTCGAGGGCGATATCCATGAAATTTCGGCCGGTCATCCCTGCTTCTCTCGCACAGGGCCTTCCGACCTGCTAGGCGGTTATCGCAACGGGAGGCGAACGCGGCGGCACCAGCCGGCCGGCGATGCGTTGCCCCGACAGGCGGCCTTTGCCGCGCGACCCATCGTGGCGACGATCCGCATTCGACATTTCAGCGACAGGCAGCGCCGGACGGCGGCTGCAGCAAGGGCATTGGCATGAGCGATACGACGAAAGGCGGCGGAAAGGGCCGTGGCGGACGGCCGGGCGGTTCCGGCGCGCGCGGCGGCGGCAAGGGCGGCCGGCCGGGCGGAGCCGGAGGCGACCGGCGGGGTCCGCGGCCCGGGCAGAGCCGGGGCGAGGGCGGCGAGGGTGATCGCGCGCCGCGCGAGCGGGGCGATGCGCCGCGGTTCCAGCGACGGGGACCGCCGCGCGAGGCCGGAGCGGCCGAGGCCGGCGGCGCGGCACGGCGGGACGGCAAGCCGTTCCGCAAGCGCGACCATGCGGCATCGGCGGAGCGATCGGAGAGCGGGCAGCGCCGCACCGGCGGCTTCGACCGGCGTCCGTCCGACGCGTCCTCCGGCGACGACACGGCGCGCGCGAAGAAGCCGTTCACGCCGAAGAGCCGCGGCATGCGTTCGCATGCCGGCGCGGAGTCCGCCGGCGCCCGTCGCGGCGATGGCGCGCGGCCGAAGAGCTACGGCCGGCTGAGCCATGACGGCGCCGACGGCGCCAAGCCGCGCCGCGAGCGGCCGCAGGGCGGATCGCGCGGCGATCGCCCCGCCCGTACCGAGCGCGAGGCTGAAAAGCCCGCCGAGGCCGAGACGGCCGCGACGCTGGAGCCGATGCGCATTGCCCGCCGACTGGCGCGCGCCGGCGTCGCCTCGCGCCGCGACGCCGAGGCGATGATCGCCGAGGGGCGGATCGCGGTGAACGGCAAGGTGCTGGACACGCCGGCGCTCGACGTCTCGCCGAACGACAGGATCACCGTCGATGGCGAGCCGCTGCCGGCGATGGAGCGCACCCGGCTCTGGCTGTTCCACAAGCCGGCGGGCCTGGTGACGACCAATCGCGATCCGGAAGGTCGCCCGACGGTGTTCGAGCATCTGCCGAAGGAGATGCCCCGCGTCCTGTCGGTCGGCCGGCTCGACATCACCACCGAGGGGCTGCTGCTCCTCACCAATGACGGCGGCCTCGCCCGCGTTCTGGAACTGCCCTCGACCGGCTGGCTGCGCCGCTACCGCGTGCGCGCCCACGGCTCGATCGATCAGGCCAAGCTCGACGAGCTGCGCGAAGGGGTGGCCATCGACGGCGTCTTCTACGGCGCCATCGAGGCGACGCTCGACCGGGTGCAGGGCGCCAATGTCTGGCTGACGCTCGGCCTGCGCGAGGGCAAGAACCGCGAGGTCAAGCGCGTGCTCGGCCATCTCGGCCTCGACGTGAACCGGCTGATTCGCCTGTCCTACGGGCCGTTCCAGCTCGCCGACCTCGCCGAGGGCTCGGTGCGCGAGATCCATGGCAAGACGCTGCGCGACCAGCTGGGGCCGCGGCTGATCGAGGAGTCCGGCGCCGATTTCGACGCGCCGATCGTCAACGCCTTCTCGAACAAGGCGGTGGAGGGGGCGCGCCGCGCCGAGGGCGACCGGCCGGCTGGCGCGAAGGGGCCGAAGGGCCGGACCCAGAGCGAGCGGGGCCCGGCTCGCGACACCGCGCCGAACGCCAAGCGGGCGCGCGAGGCCAAGCGTGACGATGCGCTCGGCCGGCTCGACACCCGTCCGGGACGCTCCGTGCGGAACGATCGCCCGGACCGGCGCGAGGCTGGCGAGCGCCGGCCGTTCAAGCCGCGCGGCGAGCGGCCGGACCGGGGCGAGGGCGACCCGCGGCCGGCAAGGAGCTTCGACAAGCCGCGCAAGCCCCATGGCGAGCGGCCGGACGCGCGGACCGACAGGGGCGGTGCGCCGCGCAGCCGGACGCAGGATGCTCCGCGCGGCGACAAGCCGTTCGGCGGCCAGAAGAAGCCTTATGGCGCCCGCGACGCTGCGGGCGAGGGCGACCGGCCGGCGGCGGCGAAGCGGCCGCCCTTCGGAGGCCGCCGTTCTGCCAATGTCTGGATCGCGCCCGGGGCTCGCCCGCAGGGGCCGAAGAAGGCCGAGGAAGCCGCCGAGCGTGCGGCCGGGCGCACGCCGCTGCAGCGCATGGCGAAGCCGGGGTCCCGCGGCAAGAAGCCGGGCGGCGGCGGGCGCGGCGGCAAACCCGGCGGCCCGGGCGGCGATCGGCCGCGCGGCCCCCGCAAGCCGCGGCAGGACTGACCGCCGATGCGCATCGTCGGCGGGGAGTTCCGCGGCCGCAAGCTGTTCGAGCCGAAGTCGGACGCGATCCGTCCGACAACGGACCGCACGCGCGAGAGCCTGTTCAACATCCTTGCGCACCGGCCGGGCTTCTCGCTCGACGGCGTGCGGGTGCTCGACCTCTTCTCCGGCACCGGCGCGCTCGGTTTCGAGGCGCTGTCGCGCGGGGCACGTTTCTGCCTGTTCGTGGAGGAAGGCGTCGAGGGCCGCGGCCTGATCCGGCAGAGCGTCGAGAGCCTCGGCCTGCAGGGGCGCTCGAAGATCTTCCGGCGCGACGCGACGCGGCTGGGGTCGGTCGGGACGATCGAGCCGTTCGACTGCCTGTTCGCCGATCCGCCCTATGGGCGCCGGCTCGGCGAGGCCGCGCTCGCCTCGGCGCTGGCCGGCGGCTGGCTGAAGCCGGACGCCATCGCCATCCTGGAAGAGGCGGCGGATGCGCCCTTCGATCTGCCGGAGGGCTTCGTGCTCGACGACGAACGGGCGATGGGCGGGACGATCCTGCGGCTGCTCCGGGCCACCTGACGCAGCGCCCGGTCAAGCCCCTCTAACGAAAGCGTAAGTGGCCGCCATCTCGATTTCCCCATAGTTCCAAGCAAAAGCATGTGGGAACGATCGGGAACGGGACGGACCATGACCTCATTTTCACGCACCGCCTCTCTCGCGGCGCTCGCTCTGTCGCTGTCGCTCACTGCCGCGCCCTTCGCCTTTGCGCAGGAGGCAAGCGCCGGCGCGAAGCCGCCGACCGCTTCCGTTGCGGCGACGGCGACTGATTCGCGGCAGCCGGCGGCGAGCGACAAGAGCAAGATCGCCGAGGCGGATGCGGCGGTGTCGAGCTTCACGCTCGACAACGGGCTGCAGGTCGTCGTGCTGCCCGACCATCGCGCGCCCGTCGTCACCCAGATGATCTACTATCACGCCGGGGCGGCCGACGAGGCGCCGGGGGTCAGCGGCGTCGCCCACTTCCTCGAACACTTGATGTTCAAGGGCACGACCCACCATCCCGCCGGCGAGTTTTCCCGCAAGGTCGCGGAGATCGGCGGCCAGGAGAACGCCTTCACCACGCAGGACTATACCGGCTTCTATCAGCAGGTGCCGGCCGACGCGCTGGAGACGGTGATGTCCTACGAGGCGGACCGGATGGAGAACCTCGTCCTGACCGACCAGGTCGTGCTGCCCGAGCGCGACGTCATCCTGGAAGAGCGCCGCATGCGGATCGACAACGATCCGAGCGCCCAGCTCTCCGAAGCGGTGCAGGCGGCGCTGTTCCAGAACAGCCCCTACGGCACGCCGGTGATCGGCTGGCGGAACGAGATGGATAAGCTCAGCCGCAAGGATGCGATCGACTTCTACGACAAGTACTACACGCCGAACAATGCGACGCTGCTCGTCGCCGGCGACGTCACCGAGGCCGAGGTGAAGCGCCTCGCCGAGAAGACCTACGGCAAGGTGCCGAAGCGTGCCGATGCGGGTCCGCGCATCCGTCCGCAGGAGCCGCAGCCGCTGGCGGCGCGCACCGTGACGCTGACCGATCCGAAGGTCACGCAGCCGGCGATGCAGCGGGTGTGGCTGGTGCCGTCAGACAATACCGCCAAGTCCGACGATGCCGAGGCGCTGGACGTTCTCGCCGACATCCTCGGCGGCGGCACGACCAGCCGCCTCTACCGCCAGCTGGTCGTCAAGGAGGGCATCGCCGCCGGCGCCGGCGCCTATTACGACGGCACCGCGCTCGATGACGGGCGCTTCGCCGTCTACGGCACGCCGCGCGGCACCGCGACGCTCGCGGACGTCGAACATGCGATCGACGCCGAGATCGGCAGGATCGTCAAGGGCGGGATCACCGAGGACGAGCTCGACCGTGCCAAGAACCGGGTGCGCAAGAACCTCATCTATCTGAGGGACAGCCAGACCGCGATGGCCCGCCGCTTCGGCGCGGCGCTGTCGACCGGCCAGACGATCAACGACGTCGAGACCTGGCCGGAGCGGCTGGAGGCCGTGACCGTCGCCGACGTCGACCGTGTCGCCAAGCAGTATCTGAAGCCCGAGCGCGCGGTGACCGGCTATCTCGAGCCGGAGCCGACCGCCGCCGAGCCCGCCGCCGCGACCGCGCCTGCCGCGGCGACCGAGGCCGCCGCCGCGACCCGCTCCTGATCGCCCCTGCGCCTCGCCCGCGCGCCCGCGCCGGCGCCCGGCTCCTCCCGATCCCCGCAATGCGGAAGGAATGACGACCTTGCATCTCTTCAATCTCAAAGCCCTCGGCGGCGCCGTCGCTGCTCTCGGCTTCTCGCTGGTCGGCACGCTCGCCGCGACGCTGCCGGCCGCGGCCGTCGACATCCAGGAGGTGACGAGCCCCGGCGGCATCACCGCGCTGCTCGTCGAGGACCACACGAACCCGCTGATCTCGATGAAGTTCGCCTTCAAGGGGGCCGGCTCGACGCAGGATCCGGAGGGCAAGGCCGGCCTTGCGAACCTCATGTCCGGCCTCCTCGACGAGGGCGCCGGCGACATCAAGAGCGCCGCGTTCCAGAAGCGTCTCGACGAGACCGGCGTCTCGATGGGCTTCGACGCCAGCCTCGACAACTTCACCGGCTCGTTCCGCACCATCACCAAGTTCGAGGACCAGGGCTTCGACCTCCTGCGGCTGGCCCTCACCGATCCGCGCTTCGACGAGGAGCCCGTGAACCGCATTCGCGGCCAGATCGAGACCGGCATCCGCGCCGACAAGAACGATCCGAACGAGGTCGCCTCGCGCGCCTTCCGCGAGACGGTCTTTGCCGGCCATCCCTATGCGCGGCCGGTCGAGGGGACGGTGGAGAGCCTGGAAAAGGTCACCGCCGACGACCTTCACGCCTTCCGCAAGCGCGCCTTCGCCCGGGGCAACCTCATCGTCGGCGTCGTCGGCGACATCACGCCGAAGGCGCTCGGCCGGCGGCTCGACGAGGTCTTCGGTGCCTTGCCGCAGACGCCGGACCTGCGGACGATCCCTCCGGCGACGCCGGTGATGGGCAAGACGGTCTCGGTGGACCTGCAGGTGCCGCAGACGGTGATCCAGTTCGCCCTGCCGGGCGTCCCGCGCAAGTCGGACGACTTCTTCGCGGCCTATCTGATGAACCACATCCTCGGCGGCGGGTCCTTCACCTCGCGGCTGTTCCACGAGATCCGCGAGAAGCGCGGCCTCGCCTATGGCGCCTCGTCCTGGCTGGCGACCTACGACCACGCCGCGGTCATCGGCATTTCCACGGCGACCCGCTCCGACAAGGCGGCGGAGACGGTGAAGCTGATCCGCGCCGAGATCGAGCGGATGGCGAAGGACGGACCGACGGCGGAGGAGCTTCGCAAGGCGAAGGACTACGTCAAGGGCGCCTATGTCGTGCGCAATCTCGATTCCTCGCTCGCCGTCGCCGACACGCTGGTCGGCATCCAGCTTGACGATCTCGGCAAGGATTATATCGATCGTCGGCAGAAGCTGATCGACGAGGTGACCTTGGACCAGGTGAAAGCCGCCGCGAAGAAGCTCCTCTCGGTCCAGCCGACGGTGATCACCGTCGGCAGCGCCGGCGCCTGAACCGGGGCGCGCCGGTGCGGATCGGGCTGGCGCTCGGCGGCGGCGGGGCGCGGGGCATTGCCCATATCCACGTCCTCGAGGCGCTGGACGAACTCGGCCTTGCCCCCTGCCGCATCGTCGGCTCGTCGATCGGCGCGATCGTCGGCGCGGGCTACGCTGCCGGCATGCGCGGCGCCGACATCCGTGCCTACATGGTCGACTGCTTCGCGACGAAGCGGCTTGTCCTCGGCCGGCTGTGGGAGACGCGGCCGGCGACCTTCCAGGACTTCTTCGCCGAGGGCGGCTTTCGTCTCGGCCAGGTCAACGCCAAGCGGGTGATGACCGCCTTCCTGCCGCACGAGGTGCCGCTGACCTTCGACCGGCTGCAGATCCCGCTCGGGGTGATGGCGACGGACTTCTACGCCCGCGTCGGCTGTGAGATCGACGAGGGTGACATCCGCTCGGCGCTCGCCGCCTCCTCGGCGCTGCCGGCGCTGTTCCGCCCGGTCCGGCGCGACGGCCGCGTGCTGATCGACGGCGGCATCTTCAACCCGCTGCCCTTCGATCGCCTGGCCGGCAAGGCCGACTGCGTCATCGCCGTCGACGTCAATGGCGGCCCGGAAGGCGACGGCGAGAGGATGCCGACGCCGCTGGAGGCGATGTTCGGCGCCTCGCAGCTGATGATGCAGTCGATCATCGAGACCAAGCTGAAGCTCGCGCCGCCGGACGTGCTCCTGCGCCCGCCGGTCTCGCGCTACGGCGTGCTCGACTTCCTGCGGACCCGGCAGATCCTGGGCGAGACGGCGGCCTTCAAGGAGGAGGCGAAGCGGGCGATCGCGCATATGGTCGAGAGCCGCGAGGCCGCCGCGTCCCATCTGCCGGAGCCGCGGATCATCCAGCCGGCGTCGTGACGGCGAGGGCCGGCGCCGCGAACGGTGCGAAGCTCGCCGCCGCTCAGGACGGCTGGCGCGCCACCTCTTCCAGAAAGCGCATCAGCCCGGTTTCGACCCGCGTCAGCCCGTCGCGCTTGCGACCTTTCAGAAGATCCGGCGTCAGACGCTCTTCCTCATACGCCTCGATGATCTCGGGATGGACATAGGATGAGCGGGCGACGGTCGGCGTATTGCGCAGGAGCTGCGACACCGACTTCATCGCCTTCGACACCGCCCGCTTGCGCTTCGGCCTAGTGTTCGCCTTCACCGCCGGCTCCTCCTCGACGAGGAAGCGCAGCGCTTCCGCCGAGCCGTGAAAGGTGCGGAAGTCCTTCGCCGAGACCGGTGCCCCGGCGGCCTCGTGCAGGTAGTCGTTGAGAAGGTTCGCGGTCAGCTCACGCTCCTTCTTCACCTTGCCGGGGAAGCGGAACAGGCGCTTGCCCTTGCCCTGGCGCATCGCCTTCAGGGCCGAGACGAGCCCCCGGTCGGCGATCTCGATGCGATGCTCCTTGTTGGACTTGCCGACGAACTTCAGCACCGCGATCTTCTTGATCAGGCGAAGGTTCTGCTTGCGCAGCGAGGCGACGCCGCGGCCGCCGTCGGCGGCGTATTTCTCGTGTCCCGGCCGCATCACCGCGACGTCGATGAGGCGCGTCGCCACCGCCGAGGTGCGGCGCCGGTCGGCCTTGCGGCGGCGCATGTCCTTGTCGATCTGGCGGCGCAGCGTCGGCAGGGCGCGGCCGAAGCGCAGCAGCCGCTCGGTCTTCACCGCATTGCGCACGTTCACCCAGTCGTCGTGATAGCGGTATTGCAGCCGGCCCTTCTCGTCGCGGCCGACCGCCTGGATGTGGCCCTTCTCCTCGACGCAGATCTTCACGTCCTTCCAGGCGGGCGGCAGCACCAGCTGCTTCACCCGCGTGCGGATCCGCTTGTCGGTGATCGGGTCGCCGCCGGAGAAGCAGATGCGGAAGCCCTTGCCGTGCTTGTGGCGCTCGATCGGGAAGCACTCGGGGTCGACCATGACGAGGCCGAAGCGCTCGGCATGTGCGGCATGTTGCTGATCCATGGAGGTGTTCGAAACTCGGCTACAGAACTGACGAGCCGAAACGCAGCCTCCCCGCCGCCGTTCCGAAGCCGGGCTGCGACGATTTGGTCGCGGCTCGCGAGTGGCCGGCGCGGAACGCTCGCGCCGACCGCCGGGTTGGACGTTCGTCCAGTCATGAGGATGCGACGCGATGACGAAGTACAATGTCGGCGACACGGTCGCCTGGAACTGGGGCAACGGCACCGGGACCGGCAAGGTCTCCGAGAAGTTTACCGACCGCGTGACGCGCACGATCTCCGGCAAGGAGATCACCCGCAACGCCGACAAGGAGAACCCGGCCTATCTCATCGAGCAGGAGGACGGCGACCGCGTGCTGAAGTCGGAATCGGAGCTGAAGAAGGCGGGGTGACGGCGCGCCGCGCCGGCGCGCGCCGCCCCCCGAAGCCTCAATGGGCGAAGACGGCCGCCATGTCGGAAAATCCCTTGAACTCCAGCGCGTTGCCGGAAGGGTCCTTGAGGAACAGCGTCGCCTGTTCGCCGGGCTCGCCCTTGAAGCGCACCATCGGCTTTTCCACCCAGGCGACATCGTCGCGCGCCGTCAGCCGGTCGGCGAGCGCCTGCCAGTCGGGCATCGCCAGCACCACGCCGAAATGCGGGATCGGCACGGCATGGCCGTCCACCTGGCCGGACGCGTCCGCCGCCGCCGCACCGGCGTCCGGCCGCCGGTGGGCGGAGAGCTGGTGGCCGAAGAGATCGAAGTCCACCCAGGTGTCCGAGGGGCGGCCGATCCTGGCGCCGAGCACGTCCTGATAGAAGGCCCGCGTCTCCTCGAGATCGCGGACGGGGAAGGCGAGGTGGAAGGGCGTGATGCTCATCGGGACGTGACCTTGTCTGGGGTTCTGCGGCGGCCGGCAAAGGGCCGGCCGCGCCTGCGCTTGAGGGGCGCATCATCCTCGATCAGCGGCCCCGTGTCTTCCGCCTCCGGCATCTTTTCGACGGCATGCAGCGACGGGCGCGGCTTCACCAGCGGCTCGGGCGTGACCACATGCGTCGTCATCATGTCGTTGCCGGCGTAGATGCCTTCCGCCTCCTGCAGCTTCAGCCGCGCGGTGTCGCGCTGGCGCACGTCGGCGACGATGCGGGCGGCCAGCTGATCCTCGACCCCCAGCGCCTCGATCGTCGCGCCGCCGAAGGCGAGCGCCGATTCGACCGTCTCGCGGATCTCGTAGTCGACGCCGCGGGCCCGAAGCGACAGCGCGTGTGCCCGGTCGTAGGAGCGGACATAAAGGCTGACATTCGGGAATTCGGAGCGGATGAGGTCGACCACGCGGTCGGTCGTCTCGCGCTTGTTGGTGCAGACCGCGACGAGCTTGGCGCGGCGGATGCCGGCGGCCTCCAGCACGTCCTTGCGCATGCCCGAGCCGAAATAGATGCGGAAGCCGAAGCGCTCGGCGGTGCGGATCCGGTCGGCCGAGGAGTCGAGAATGGTCACGTCGATGCCGCTCGACAGCAGAACCTGCGCGACGATCTGGCCGAAGCGCGAGAAGCCGATCATCAGGACGTCGGAGCCTGCGCCGTCGAAATCCTCGTCGATCTGTTCCTCCTCGTCCGCCCGGATGAAGCGGCGGCCGAGATAGGTCGCGAGCGGCGTCAGCGCCATGGACAGGGTGACGATGGCGACGAGCAGCGAGGACGTCTCTTCCGCGAAGATCCGTTCCGCCGCCGCCGCGCTGAACAGTACGAAGCCGAACTCGCCGGCCTGCGACAGCAGCGCGGCGACCCGCACCGCCCGCGCATGGCCCTCGCCGAAGGCGCGGCCGAGACCGTAAAGCAGCGCCGCCTTCACCACCATCAGCACCGGGGCGACGAGGAGGATCGCCAGCCAGTGCTCGCGGATGACGGCCAGGTTCAGCGACAGGCCGACGCCGATGAAGAACAGGCCGAGCAGCAGGCCGCGGAACGGCTCGATATTGGCTTCCAGCTCGTGCCGATAGGTGGATTCGGCCAGCAGCACGCCGGCGATGAAGGCGCCCATCGCCATGGAGAAGCCGGCCGCCGCCATCAGCATCGCCGAGCCCAGCACCACGAACAGCGCCGTGCCCAGCATGACCTCGCGCGCGCCGGCGCTCGCCATCAGCCGGAACAACGGGTTGAGGAGATAGCGCCCGCCGACGACGAGCACGAGGAAGGCGCCGGCCGAGATCGCGACCTGGCGCAGTTCGATCGAGACACCGCCGGAGAACGGCGCGAGGAACGGCAGCGCGGCGAGCAGCGGGACGACCGCGAGGTCCTGGAACAGGAGCACCGAGAAGGCGGTCTGGCCATGCCGCGTGTTCGTCTCGCCGGCTTCGTCGAGGAGCTGCAGACCGAAGGCCGTGGAGGACAAAGCGAGGCCGAAGCCGATGACGATCGCGGCGCTGGCGCCGACGCCGAGTCCGTAGGCGGTGCCCGCCAGCACCGCGCCGGTCAGGATCACCTGCGCCGCGCCGACGCCGAAGATCTGGCGCCGCAGCGCCCAGAGCCGGCTGAGCTTCAGTTCGAGGCCGATGATGAACAGGAGGAAGACGACGCCGAGCTCGCCGATCGACAGCAGCTCCTCGCCCTGGCCGATCAGCCGGAACACCGGTCCGAGCAGGATGCCGGCGAAGAGATAGCCGAGCACCGTGCCGAGCCCGATCCGCTTGAACAGCGTCGCGGCGACGATGCCGCCGCCGAGAAGCAGCACCACTTCCAGGAAAATGGCCGTCGCGCCGTGTTCCAATTGCCTCGTCTCGATCCTATCTGAAGGCCCTGGCGGAGCCTTTGCAGCGCAGCACAAGCGGCTTGATGGGCATTGCGCCGCAAGGATAGATGGTTCCCGCACGAAAACCAGCAGGCAGGCTCATGGACGAAGATACGAGACGGCTCGTCGCCGTCGCCGAACGACTGATCGATGCCGCCAAGCGCGCCGGGGCGGACGCTGCCGACGCTGCGGTGGTGCGTTCGTTCGGCCGCTCCGTGTCGGTTCGGCTCGGCAAGGTCGAGGATACCGAGAGCGCCGAGAGCGAGGATCTGGCGCTGCGCGTCTTCGTCGGACAGCGCGTTTCCACCGTCTCGGCCAATATCGACGCCGACGTCGGCCGCCTCGCCGAACGCGCCGTCGCCATGGCCAGGGTCTCGCCGGAGGACGCCTATGCCGGCCTCGCGGATGCGGACCGGCTGGCGGAGGGCGACATCGATCTCGACCTCTACGATCCGACGAGCCTCTCCAGCGAGGAAATGGTCGAGCAGGCCCTGGCGCTGGAAGACGCCGCGCGCGCCGTGTCCGGCGTGACCAATTCCGGCGGCGCGTCGGTCTCGGCCGGCGCTTCCGGCCTCGTGCTCGCGACCTCGTCCGGCTTCTCCGGCCACCGCATGCGCTCGGGCTTCTCGCGCTCGGTCAGCGTCATCGCCGGCGAAGGCGTGAAGATGGAGCGCGACTACGACTTCGACTCGCGCATCCACTACGGCGATCTCGAAGCGCCGGAGACGATCGGCCGGCGCGCCGGCGAGCGCACGGTGCGCCGTCTCGATCCGAAGCTGCCAAAGACCGGCAGCTATCCCATCGTCTTCGATCCGCGCATCGCCCGCGGCCTGATCGGCAGCCTCGTCGGCGCGATCAACGGCGCGGCGATCGCCCGCGGCACCAGCTTCCTCAAGGACCGGATGGGGGAGCAGGTGCTGCCGACGTCGATGACGCTGATCGACGATCCGTTGCTGCCGCGCCGCGCCGGCTCGCGCGCCTTCGACGGCGAGGGCGTGCGTGGCGAGCGGATGGCGCTGGTCGAGGACGGCATCCTGAAGAGCTGGGTGCTCGACACGGCCACCGCCCGCGAACTGGGCCTTTCGACCAACGGCCGCGCCTCGCGCTCGTCGGGCGGCGTTTCGCCATCCTCCTCGAACGTCATCCTGTCGGCCGGGAGCCAGTCGCCGGAGGACCTGATCCGCGAGACCGGCAACGGCATCTATGTCCACGAGCTGATCGGCCAGGGCGTCAACATGGTCACCGGCGACTATTCGCGCGGCGCGACCGGATTCCTGATCGAGAACGGCGAGCTGACGACGCCGGTCTCCGAGCTGACGATCGCCGGCAATGTCCGCGACATGCTCCTGTCGCTGACCGCCGCGAACGATCTCGACGAGCGCTTCTCGATCGTCGCGCCGACGCTCAGGATCGAGAAGATGACGGTGGCGGGCCGCTGAGTTGACGGAGCATGCCGACGACCTTCGCTTGATCCGGCAGGCCGCCGAGGAGGCCGGCGCCATCGCCATGGGCTTCTTCCGCCGCGATCCGCAGGTCTGGTACAAGGAGGGCGACTCGCCGGTTTCGGAGGCCGACTATGCCGTCGACCGCTTCCTGAAGGACGCGCTGATCGGCGCCCGGCCGGATTACGGCTGGGTTTCGGAGGAGACTGAGCGGCCGGAGCGGGACGACACCGCGGGCCGCTTCTTCGTGGTCGATCCGATCGACGGCACGAGGGCCTATCTGCGCGGCGAGGACACCTGGTGCGTCTCGATCGCCGTCGTCGAAGCCGGCCGTCCGGTCGCAGGCGTCCTCGTCGCCCCGGCGCTCGGCGACCGCTTCGAGGCGACGGCCGGCGGAGAGCCGACCCGCAACGGCGCCGTCTGCCGGGTGACGCAGCCCGGCGAGACGGCGACGATGTCGGTCGCGGTGCCCGGCAGTCTGCGCAAGAAGCTCGGCAGCGAGCCTGCGGGGGCGATCCGGCCGGAACATCCGATCCCGTCGCTCGCCTATCGCCTGGCGCTGGTCGCCTGCGGCGATCTCGACGCGACGCTGATCCGCTCGCGCGCCAACGACTGGGACATCGCTGCGGCGGACCTTCTGATCGAGCGGGCCGGCGGCCTGCTCTGCGACCGCGGCGGCAACGCCACCCTTTACAGACGCGAAGGCAGGCGGCATGGCCTGCTGATGGCCGGCTCGCACGACGCCACCCGGCGGCTGCGCAGACTGGTCGAGACGATTCCCGACTGACGCCCTGCCTCGTCCAGGCGCGAAAAAAGGAGCCCATCCGTGCAGGAACAACAGCCCAAGCAGCTTCTCCACCTCGTCTTCGGCGGCGAGCTGAAGGAGCTCGGCAAGACCGAGTTCAAGGACCTCGACAGCCTTGATATCGTCGGAATTTACCCCGACTACGCGTCGGCCCTGGCGGCATGGCGCGGCAAGGCGCAGCAGACCGTGGACAACGCGCATATGCGCTACTTCATCGTCCACATGCACCGTCTGCTGGATCCGCAGGCGTCCTGAGGAAAGGCCGCGACGATCACGGTGGACCGAGAGATGGCGGATGATTCGCATGCGGGCGGCCCGGGCGAGGCTGCGGCGTTCGCCGGCGCTCCGGCGCGCCCCCGGCGCAAGCGGCGGCGGCTCCTGCGCGAGTTCAGCCGGTCGGCTCCGGCAGTGTCGATCTTCGGCGCCTCGCTCTACCATCTCCTGCATTTCGTCCACCGCACCCAGACGCCCGTCCCCGGCTCGGCGGACTATGTCGCGCGGCTGACGGTGGAGCATCCGGCGATCGTCGGCCTCTGGCACGGCCAGCACCTCCTTGCCCCCTTCTTCCGGCCGCGCTCGCTGCCTTACGTGGCGCTCCTGTCGCGCAGCGGCGACGCCGCGGTGAACGCCGCCGTGGTCGAGCGCTTCGGCATCGCGACGGTGCGCGGCTCGGGCGGACGGGCGGACGTCGTCGGCCGTCGGCTGCGCGAGAAGGGCGGCGCGCGGGCGCTCGTCGCCCTGCGCCGGGCGCTGGCCGCCGGGACCGGTGTCTGCATGATCGCCGATGTGCCGAAGGGGACGCCGCGCGAGGCCGGCCTCGGCATCGTCACCCTCGCCAAGATCTCCGGCCGGCCGATCGTGCCCTCCGCCGCCGTGACCAGCCGCCATCACGTGGTGGAGCGGTCCTGGGACAAGACCCGCGTGCCGCTGCCCTTCGGCCGCATCGCAGTCGTGATGGGGCCGTCGATCACCGTGCCCGCCGATGCCGACGACGCGCTTCTGGAGGAGAAGCGCCGCGAGGTCACCCGTGCCATCGAGGCGGCGAACGTCGAAGCCGAGCGCCTCGTCCGGCGCAGCACTGCCGAGGAGCCGGCGTGAGCGACGCCATGACCCGCCTCGCGCTCGCCGCCTACGGACTTGCGGGCGTGCTCGCCTATCCGATGATCGGCCCCTATGTCGGCTACCGCGTCTCCCGCGGCAAGGAAGACCGCCGCCGCCGGCGCGAGCGCTACGGCTATGCCGGCATGGCGCGGCCGCAGGACGGGCCGCTGGTCTGGCTGCACGCGGCGAGCGTCGGCGAGAGTGCGGCCGTGGCGCCACTCGCCCGCCGCATCGCCGCCGACGGTGTCACCGTGCTGATGACCACCGGCACCACGACCTCCGCCGACCTCGTCGCCGAGCGACTGTCGGACAGCGTCATCCATCAATATGTCCCGCTCGACCTGAAGCCCTGCATCGCGCGCTTCCTGAACCATTGGCGGCCGGACGTCGCGATCGTCGCGGAGAGCGAGATCTGGCCGATGACCATGGTGGAGCTGCGCCGGCGGCGGATCCCGCAGGTGCTGGTCAATGCCCGCCTGTCCGACCGCTCGTTCCAGCGCTGGAAGAACGCCCCGCGGCTCGCCGAGACGCTGTTCGAGGGCCTCGCCCATGTCGTCGCCCAGTCGGAGATCGACGCCGAGCGTTTTCACCTGCTCGGCGCGCATGCCGTGTCGGTCGCCGGCAATCTGAAGGCGGATGCCGGGCCGCTGCCCGCCGATGCGGCGGCGCTGACGGAACTGGCCGACGCGCTGGGCGACCGGCCGCGCTGGGCCGCGCTCTCGACCCATGCCGGCGAGGAAGCGATCGTCGGCGCAGCGCACCGGGCGCTGTCGCCGCATCATCCCGGGCTCTGCACGATCGTGGTGCCGCGCCATCCGACCCGGGCGGACGAGATCGAGAAGACGCTGTTCGGCATGGGCCTGAAGGTCGCGCGGCGCAGCCGCGGCGAGGTGCCGGAGCCGGGGACCGACATCTTCCTTGGCGACACGATGGGCGAGATGGGTCTTTATCTGCGCCTCACCGAGATCGCCTTTCTCGGCAAGTCGATCGCGGCGGAGGGCGGCCAGAACCCGCTGGAGGCGGCGATGCTGGCGACGGTGATCCTGTCCGGGCGCTACGTCCAGAACTTCCGCGACGCGTATCAGCGTCTGCTGAGGAACGGCGGTGCGCGCTTGGTGCGCGATGGCGACGGCCTGACGGCGGCGGTGGACCAGCTTCTGCAGGAGCCGGCGACGCGGCTGAAGATGGCCCGCGCGGCCTCCGGGACGGTGGAGGAGATGCGCGGCGCGCTGGAGCGGAGCCTGCAGGCGCTCCATCCCTTCCTGCATCCCCTGAAGCTCTCGGTGAATCTCGAGAAGCAGGGCCGGGGCGCGCTCGTTCGATGATGGACCGCGAGACGCCGCCCTTCTGGTGGGACGAGCGCTCGCTGTCGCGGCGCCTGCTCGCACCGGCGGCCTTCGTCTACGGCCGCGTCGCGCGGCGAAATCTCGAGCGCGGCCGGCGCGCCGATGTCGGCGTTCCCGTCGTCTGCGTCGGCAACTTCACCGTCGGCGGCGGCGGCAAGACGCCGACGGCGCTGGCGCTCGGGCGCGCGGCGGTGCGGATGGGCCTGACGCCCGGTTTCGTCTCGCGCGGCCATGGCCGCTCGCGCTCCGACGCGATGCTCATCGACCCGGACCACCACGGCGTCTCGGCCGTCGGCGACGAGCCGCTGCTGCTCGCTGCGGTCGCGCCGACCGCCGTCGCCACCGACCGGCGGCAGGCGGCCGAACTGTTGAAGCGCGAGCGGGGCTGCGACCTCGTCATCATGGACGACGGCTTCCAGTCGATGCGCCTCAGGATCGACTATGCGCTGATCGCGCTCGATGCCCGGCGCGGCCTCGGCAACGGCGCCGTCATCCCGGCGGGGCCGGTGCGCGCACCGCTGATCGACCAGATCCGCCATGCCGACGCGCTGCTGGTGATCGGCGAGGGGTCGGGCGGCGACGCGGCGATCCGGCAGACGGCGCGGGCGAACAAGCCGATCTTCGAGGCGCGGCTCGAGCCGCTGGAGCCGCAGCGCTTCGCCGGCATGCGCGTGCTCGCCTTCGCGGGGATCGCCGATCCGGAGAAGTTCTACGCCTCGCTGCGCAGCGTCGGCGCCGAAGTGGCCGAGACGCAGGACTTTCCCGACCATCACATGTTCACCCGCGACGACATGGATGGCCTGTCCGCGAACGCCTGGCGGTCGGGCCTGCAGCTCGTCACCACGCGCAAGGATGCGGTGCGGCTCGCGACCGGCGGAGAAGCCGCCCGGCTTTTCCTGAAGGAGTGCGACATCCTCGACGTCGAACTCGTCTTCATGCCGCAGAGCATCGGCGAACGGGTGATCCGCGAGGCGCTTGCCGCCTTTCGGCGGCGCAAGCTCGGCTGACGTCAGCGCGCCCGGGAGTTGCGGCTCTCGATCTCGCGGCGGAAGGATGCCGCGGCGTCGACATAGGCTTCCTGGCGCTCGACGCTCCAGTATTTCAGAAGGTCCAGCGGGATCGCCTCGCCGGTGACGGCGCAGCGCACATAGGCGCCGGGACGCACGATCTGGAAGTCGGGAGTGGCATAGCGAAGCTTGGCTTCGCCGGTGTTGTCGATGCGGTTCATGAAGCTTCTCGACTGGCCGCGGCAGCCACGGCAAGGCGCGGCTGCAGGCGGAAGGACGTCGCCGGGAGGTATGGCGTTTTTCCGCGAAAATCAAATTCCCGGCAAAGCGCTCCGGCGTCTACCTCCGCCCGAACATCGTCTCGATGTCGGAAAGCTTCAGCTCGATGAAGGTCGGGCGGCCGTGATTGCACTGGCCGGCACCGGGCGTCACCTCCATCTCGCGCAACAGCGCGTTCATCTCGTCCGGGCGCAGCTGCCGGCCCGTCCGCACCGAGCCGTGGCAGGCGATGGTCGCGGCGACGTGGTCGATGCGGCTCCTCACCGTGTCGGCGGTGCCGAAATCGGCGAGTTCGTCGGCGAGGTCCCGGATCAGGCGGCCAACGTCCACCTGGCCGAGGATCGCCGGCGTCTCGCGCACCGCGACAGCGCCCGGACCGAAGCGCTCCAGCGAAAGACCGAGGGCGGCGAGGGTCTCGGCGCTCTCCGCCAGCCGGTCGGCGTCGTCCTCCGGCAGATCGACGATCTCCGGGATGAGCAGGAGCTGCGAGGCGATCGTCTTGCCGTAGAGCGCCGCCTTCAGCGCCTCATAGGTCAGGCGTTCGTGTGCGGCATGGGCGTCGACGATGACGAGGCCGTCCCGCGTTTCGGCGACGATGAAGTTGCCGTGCAGCTGCGCCCGCGCCGCGCCGAGCGGATAGCGTTCGCCGTGATCGGCCTGCTCCGGCTGCCCCGAGACCGCAGCCTCGGCGAAGGGACCCGGCGATGGTGCGCCCCCGGTGTCGGGAGCGGCCGAAGGATTGAAGGCGCCGTTGGACGCTGCCGCAGGTTGGGCCTCGGCAGCTGTCCGGTGGAGCACGGGCGCATCGGCGCGATCCGCTGCCTGCGCGTCCAACGGCCGGAAGGGCGACGCGCCCGCATCGTACTCCGCCTGCCGCGGCGCCGAGAAGCCGCCGGGGGCAAAGCCGTCGAAGCGCCGCGGCGCCGGCGTGACGCTCGGGGGCGCCGCCGGCCGCATGCGGGCCATCAGCCCGTTCGCGCCGGCGGTGGAGGACCGCAGGCCCGCTTCGGCAAAGGCCTGGCGGATGGCGCCGACGACGAGGCCGCGCACCAGGCCCGGATCGCGAAACCGGACATCGGCCTTGGCCGGGTGGACGTTGACGTCGACCAGCGCCGGATCGAGCGTCAGGAACAGGACGGCGACGGGATGGCGGTCCTTGGCGATGACGTCGGCATAGGCGCCGCGCAGCGCCGAGATCAGCATCTTGTCGCGCACCGGCCGGCCGTTGACGTAGAAATACTGCGCGAGGCCGTTGCCGCGGTTGTAGGTCGGCAGGCCGGCATGGCCGGCGAGCGCGACGCCCTCGCGCAGCGCATCGATCGGCACGGAATTCTCGGCGAATTCGCCCGACAGGACGTCGGCGATGCGCGACAGCGGATCGAGCGCGGCGGACTCGAAGATCGTTGTCGAGCGGTCCGGCCCGGCGATCTCGAAGCGCACGGCGGGCGCGGCGATCGCCAGCCGCCGGACGACGTCGGTGATCGCGGCGCTCTCGGCCCGGTCGCTCTTCAGGAATTTCAGCCGCGCCGGGACGGCGTGGAAGAGGTCGCGCACCTCGACGACCGTGCCTCTGGACAGCGCCGCCGGGCGCGGGCCGTCGCAGCGGCCGTTGTCGACCGCGATCTCGAAGGCGTCCGGCGCGCCGGACGCCCGCGACTTCAGCGTCAGCCGCGCGACCGAACCGATCGAGGGCAGCGCCTCGCCGCGAAAGCCGAGCGTCGCGATCTGCTCCAGCCCGCCGGCGAGCTTGGAGGTGCAGTGGCGGCGCACCGCGAGAGCGAGCTCGCCCTTCGCGATGCCGGTGCCGTCGTCGGTGACCCTGAGAAGCGTCTTGCCGCCGCCGGCGGTCGCGATCTCGATCCGCTTGGCGCCGGCGTCGAGGGCGTTCTCGACCAACTCCTTGACGACGCTCGCCGGCCGCTCGACCACCTCGCCGGCGGCGATCTGGTCGATCAGGTGTTCGTCGAGCTGGACGATGGGCAAGGGACGGCTCCGGCCGGAATCGCATCGGCGACTGAGCGCCCCTTTTACGGCAGCCGTCGAGCGGCTTCAAACGCCATGGGAGCATGGCGTGTGGACAAGCGGCCGACCAAAGACGGCCCGCCGGGCTGCTGTGGCGGCGGATCCGGCCGGGCCCGCGCGATCTCCGCCAGCGCTGGGCGGCGATACGAAAAGGGCCGGCGTTGCGGCCGGCCCTTCGATTGCGATCGCGAGTCTCGCAGCGGCGGCGAGGGCTCAGAACTCCTCCCAGCTCTCCTCGGCTGTTGCGGCCGCGGGCTTGCGGGCGGCGCCGCCCGATCCCGAGGCGCGCAGCTGCGGCACGGCGCGCGCGGCGGCAGGGCGAGGCGCCGGCGCCTGGGTGGCCGGCTGGGCGCGCTTTGCCGAAGCCGTTGCGCTCTTGGTCTTGAACTTCGTGATCGCCGCTGCCAGCTCGTCGGTCTCGGCCGCCAGCGTCTGCGCCGCCGCGGTGGACTCTTCCACCATCGCGGCGTTCTGCTGGGTCACCTTGTCCATCTGGTCGGCAGCCGTCGAGACTTCCCGCAGGCTCACCGCCTGCTCGCGCGCCGAGGCGGCGATCGTCGCGATCACCTCGGTCATCGAGGAGACCTCCGCGACGATCTCCTCCAGCGACTGGCCCGACGCCGTCACCAGCTCGACGCCCCGCCCGACCTGTTCGCCGGATGCCTGGATCAGCCCCTTGATCTCCTTGGCCGCCTCCGCCGAGCGCTGGGCAAGGCCCCGCACCTCCTGCGCGACCACCGCGAAGCCCTTGCCGGCCTCGCCCGCGCGCGCCGCCTCGACGCCAGCGTTCAGGGCGAGGAGGTTGGTCTGGAAGGCGATCTCGTCGATCACCGAGATGATCTGGCCGATCTGGTTGGACGAGGCCTCGATCTCGCTCATCGCCTCGACCGCCCGGGCGACGATGGCGCCGCCCTTTGCGGCCTTCTCGCGGGCCGCGCTCGCCACCTTCTGGGCATTGCCGGCGCCGTCGGCGGTCTGGTTCACCGCCCCGGTCACCTCGCCGAGCGCCGCCACCGTCTCCTCCAGGCTCGCCGCCTGCTGCTCGGTGCGCTGGGCGAGGTCGCCGGAGGCGATGGTGATCTCGGAAAGCCCGGTGCGGATCGAGCCGACCGAGGTGAGCACCTGGCCGATCGCGCCCTCGAGCGCCTCGACCGAGGCGTTGAACTTGGCCCGGATCGGCTCGAATTCCGGCGCCACCTGGCCGGCCATGCGCACGGTGAGGTCGCCGGCCGACAGCCGGTCGAAGCCCACCTCGACCATGCCGACGAAGGCCCGGAGGTCCTCGGCCTTGGCATTGTCCAGCGCCGCCTGGCGCTGCTTGGCCTGGTCCTGCGAAATCCGCGCCGCCTCGGCCTCCTCGGCGAGGCGGTCACGCTCGATCGCCTGCTCCTTGAACACCTGCACCGCGCCGGCCATCTCGCCGATCTCGTCGCCGCGGCCGACCGCCGGCACTTCCACGCTCTTGTCGCCCGAGGCGAGGCGCCGCATCGCCGCGGTCATGGCGTTGATCGGCCGCGAGATCGACCGGGCCAGCGGCCAGGCGCAGGCGACGAGCACGAGCAGCAGGAGGCCGGACCAGAGCGCCGTCAATTTCGCTTGGCCGAGGAATTGCGCGTCGAGATCGTCGACATAGACGCCGGTCGCGATCGACCACTGCCAGGGCCCGAAGCTCTCGGCATAGGCGAGCTTGGGCGACGGCTGCTTTTCGTTCAGCCGGGGCCAGACATAAGCGGTGAAGCCGCCCCCCTCCTTCGCATGGCCGATCAGATCGCGCGTCTGGTGAAAGCCATTCGCGTCGACCGTGTCCCAATCGTTCCGCCCCTCCAGCTTCGGATTCGGATGAACGACCACGTCGCCGTCGTATTTGTGGATGAAGAAATAGTTGTTGTTGCCGTAGCGGATCGACCGGACGGCCGATGCCGCCAGCCGCTGGGCATCGGCTTGCGAAATTTCGCCCTTCTCCGCCTGTGCGGCAAAGCCCTTGACGATCGTCAGGGCGGTCTCAACTTCCGATTTCAGAAGTTCTTTGCGGTCCGCCCACATCGACTGGTGGAGCGAGTAAAGCTGGACCGACATCGCCACGATGCTGAGGAAGGCGGCGGACGCGATTAGTAGGGCGAGCTTACGTGTTATGGAGAACTTCATCGAATGGAGCCGGTTGCTGGAGAATGAGATGCGACGCGCGCGAGCTTTGCCTAAATGTGCGAAGAAATGTTTAGGAGCGGAGGCCGGCGGGCGCGCGTGAACCGGTCCCGCCTCCCTCAGACATCGGCCGCAAGCTCTTTCTGCTGGAGCATGCCCCGGGCGTTCAGAGATTCCGGAGCGGCATCCGCGCATCGCCAAGAGGGCCGCAAGCGCCTATCCTCTCCCGTGACGACGAACGGAACCGCGGTGGGAGACCCACGATGACATCGATGAAGGACATGATGGATGCGGCGAATGCCGCCGTGCCGAAGATTTCGGCTGAGGAGGCGCAGCGCCTCGCGGCCGAGGAGAACGCGCTGATCCTCGACGTGCGCGAGCCGGCCGAGGTGGCGGCCACCGGCAAGGCCAAGGGCGCGCTGAACGTGCCGCGCGGCATGCTGGAGTTCAAGGCCGATCCCGGCGCCGCCTCGGCGGATCCGGCCTTTGCGAGAGACCGGCCGGTGGTGATCTACTGCGCCGCCGGCGCACGGGCAGCGCTCGCCGGCAAGACGCTGCGGGAGATGGGCTACGAGAAGGTCTACAATCTCGGCGGCTTCAAGGACTGGGCCGAGGCCGGCGGCGAGACCGAGCCCGGCAGCTGAGGCCGGACGTCGGCGCGGCGGGCCGACGCCGGAGGCAGAGACGCGCGACCCGAGGCGGGAGGCTCCGGCCGCGCGACGAAAAGGGCATTGCCTGACCAGCGGGTCGCGACGAGACGGGAGGACGGTCGGAGATGACGCAGGACTTGAGCTATGTGCACGGAGCGAGCGCGACGCCGCTCCTCTGCCTCACCATCGGGGCCTGTCTCGACGAGACGGCAGCGCGTTTTCCCGAGCGCGAGGCGCTGGTCGTCCCGCATCAGGGCACGCGCTGGACCTGGGCGAGGTTGCGCGACGAGGCCGACGCCTTCGCCGCGGGGCTGCTGGCGCTCGGCCTGAGGCCCGGCGAGCGGATCGGCATCTGGTCGGCGAACAACACCGAATGGGTGGTCGCGCAGTTCGCCACCGCGAAGCTGGGCCTGATCCTCGTCACCATCAACCCGGCCTACCGGGTGCACGAGCTGGAATACGCCCTGAACAAGGTCGGCTGCGCCGCGCTGATCCTGTCGCCGGCGCTGAAGTCCAGCGACTACATCGCCATGCTGCAGTCGCTGGCGCCCGAGCTCGCCGACTGCCGACCGGGAGAACTTGCAGCGGCGCGGCTGCCGTCCCTCAGGACCGTGATCCGCATGGGGGCCGACAAGACGGCCGGCATGTTCAACTTCGCCGACATTCCGGGGCTGGCGGACGATGCGCATCGCGCGCGGCTGGCGGAAATCGGGGCGGCGCTGCAGCCCGACGATCCGATCAACATCCAGTTCACCTCCGGGACGACCGGCCGGCCGAAGGGCGCGACCCTGTCGCACCACAACATCCTCAACAACGGCTATTTCGTCGGCGAGGCGATGAAGCTGAGCGAGGTGGACCGGATCTGCATTCCGGTCCCCTTCTACCACTGCTTCGGCATGGTGATGGGCAATCTCGGCGCCGTCACCCACGGCGCGGCGATGGTCATCCCCGGCGAGAGCTTCGATCCGCGTGCGGTCCTGGAGACGGTCGCGGCGGAGCGCTGCACGGCGCTCTACGGCGTGCCGACGATGTTCATCGCCGAACTGAATCATCCGGACTTTTCCGCCTTCGACCTCACCTCGCTGCGCACCGGGATCATGGCGGGATCGCCCTGCCCGGTGGAGGTGATGCGCAAGGTGCTCGGCCAGATGCACATGCCGGAGGTGACGATCGCCTACGGCATGACTGAGACGAGCCCGGTCAGCTTCCAGAGCGCCGTCGACGATCCGCTGGAGCGGCGCGTGTCGACCATCGGGCGGGTGCATCCGCATGTCGAGGTGAAGATCGTCGACGCGGAAGGCCGGATGGTGCCGCGCGGGGTCCGGGGCGAGCTGCTCACCCGCGGCTATTCCGTCATGTCCGGCTATTGGGACGACGCGGAGATGACGGCGGCGGCGATCGACCGGGCGCGCTGGATGCACACCGGCGACCTCGCCGAGATCGACGCCGCCGGCTATTGCAACATCGTCGGCCGGATCAAGGACATGGTGATCCGCGGCGGCGAGAACATCTATCCGCGCGAGGTCGAGGAGTTCCTCTACACCCATCCGAAGATCCGCGACGTGCAGGTCTTCGGCGTGCCCGACCCGCGCTACGGCGAGCAGCTCTGCGCCTGGATCATTCCGGCCGAGGGCGCGGCGCTGGACGAGGACGAGATCGCCGCCTTCTGCGCCGACAGGATCGCCCATTACAAGGTGCCGCGGGTGATCCGCTTTGTCGATGCCTTTCCGATGACCGTGACCGGCAAGATCCAGAAGTTCGTCATGCGCGAGACGATGATGGGAGAGCTGGGCGTCGAGGCTGAGACGACGGCTTGAGAATGCTGGCGCGGTCGTTCGAAGGTCATTAGCTTGAAGGCAATGGCGGAGATACACGATGACGGCCGAACGACGCATCACGGTAACGCTGGGCGAGGAGCAACGCCTCCTGGACGAGCAGCTCGCTTCCGGAGACTACGCCGACGCCAGTGAGGTGCTGAGGGCCGGCCTCTTGGCGCTCGAGCGGGAAGATTGGCCGCTCGGCGAGGAAATGCGCGCCGGGATCCAGGATGCGCTCGACGATCAAAGCCCCGTCCTCAAGGCCACCGACGTCTTCTCTCGCCTGGAAGAACGACATGCTGAGCGGATGAAGGCCAGCGGGCGTGGCGCGTGAGGTCGTCTACCATCGGAGGGCGGCCGAAGACCTCGACCACATCTACGACTTCATTTCGCAAGACAGCCCGATGGCCGCAATCGGGGTCGTACGCAGGGTCAGACAGTCGTGCAACCGGCTTTCGGCTTTTCCGCCCCTTGGCCGCCGGCGCCCGGAATTTTCTGCAGAGGTCCGGACCCTCACCCTGGTCCGAACCTGACTGGTCGCCTATCGCGTCGAGCCGGATCGGGTCACGATCCTGCGAGTTTTCTATGCCGGGCGAGACACCGAGGAACTGCTGAGGCAGGAGGCGGCGAAGTCGGACGACTGGTGATGGGGCCGCGGCTCCCTCAGAGACGCTCCTCGACCAGGATGGCGACCGACCGCGCAGCGACGAGCAGCGCGCCCTCGGCAAGCCGCCGTGGCAGAGCCTCCGGCCGGTCCGACCGGACCTGCAGCGAAAAGACGCGGCCCGGGCGAGCGGCCGGTAGTGCGACCCCCGCCTCGTCCTCGGCGGCGTTGAGATAGACGATCGCCCTCTCGGCACCGGTGTCACCGGTCGCCTGCGGCACGAAGACGCTCATGCCGAGGAGGCGCCGCCCCGGCTGTTCCCAGTCGGCCTCGGTCATCGCCGCGCCGTCCTCGCGCAGCCAGACGACATCCGGGATGTCGCCGCCCTTCGCCGGCTGGCCGGTGAGGAAGCGGTCGGCGGACAGCGCCGGATGCGCCCGCCGCAGCGCTGCGAGCCTTGCGACGAAGGCGGTCAGCGTCTCGTCGGCCCGGCTCCAGTCGAGCCAGGTGACCTCGTTGTCCTGGCAATAGGCGTTGTTGTTGCCGCCCTGCGTGCGGGCGAACTCGTCGCCGGCGACCAGCATCAGGCTCCCGCGTGAAACGAAGAGGGTCGCGAGCAGCGCGCGGATATCGCGCCGGCGGGCCTCTATGACGGCCGGATCGCCTGTCTCGCCCTCGACGCCGTGGTTCCAGGAATGGTTGTCGTTGTGGCCGTCGCGGTTCTGCTCGCCGTTCGCTTCGTTGTGCTTCTCCTCGTAGGCCACGAGGTCGGCGAGCGAGAAGCCGTCATGGACGGCGATCATGTTGACGCCGGAAGAGGGGCGGCGCCCGCTTGTCGCGTAGAGGTCCGCCGAGCCCGCGAGACGCGTCGCCAGCGCGCCGACCATGCCGTCCTCGCCGCGCCAGAAGCGGCGGACGTCGTCGCGGAACTTGTCCTGCCATTCGAACCAGGGCGGCGGGAAGCGCCCAACCTGATAGCCGCCGGGGCCGATGTCCCAGGGTTCGGCGACATGGATGCGGTGCTTCAGCACAGGGTCGGCGGCGATCATCCGGAAGACCGGTGCTTGCGGCGAGAAGCCGTCCGGCATGCGGCCGAGCACGGTGGCGAGGTCGTAGCGGAAGCCGTCCATGCCGGTCGTCTCGACCCAGCTCCGCAGCGTGTCGACGAGGAGGCGCGCCACCGGGGGCCTGTGCGCGGCGAAGGTGTTGCCGCAGCCGGTGTCGTTGACCAGCATGCCGGGCTCGGCCTCGGCATGGCGGTAGTAGAGGAAGTTGTCGAGGCCGCGATAGGAGAGCGTCGGCCCGGCCTCGTCGCCCTCGCCGGAATGGTTGAGCACGACGTCGAGGAGAACCCGGATGCCGCGGGCGTGCAGCGCCTCGACCGTCCGCCGGACGTCGGCGAGGCCGCCGGGCGCCAGCCGCGGGTCCGGCGCCATGTGGGTGATCGGGTTGTAGCCCCAGGCGTTGGTGAGGCCGAGCCGTGTCAGATGCGCCTCGTCGATCCAGGCGGCCAGCGGCATCAGCTCGACCGTCTCGACGCCGATCCGCTCGAGATGGTCGAGGAGCACCGGCTCGGCGAGCGCGGCGATGGTGCCGCGGATCGCGGTCGGGATGTCCGGATGGCGCTGCGAGAACGCCCGCACCAGCACCTCGTAGGTGAAGCCGGGCGGCGAAAAGGGCAGGGGCTGCGCATCGCGCGCAGGGTCGGCGACGATCGCCTTCGGCATATAGGGCGCGCTGTCGAGGCCCTGGCCCGGCGGCGCGGCGAGCACCGGGTGGTAGAGGAACGGCCGGTCGATCTGCAGCGCGTAAGGATCGACGAGCAGCTTCGACGCGTCGAAGCGGTAGCCATCGTCGGGCGCATAAGCGCCGTGCGCCCTCAGGCCGTAGCGCGTGCCGGCCTTGAGCCCCGGCACGAAGCCGAAGAAGACGCCGTCCGTGCGGCCGGGCAGCGCGAGGCGCTGGACCTCCTTCGTCCCAGCCGTATCGAACAGGCAGAGCTCGATCGCCTCGGCGTTCTCCGAGACGACGGCGAAGTGGGTGCCGTCAGGGGCCAGGGTCGCGCCCGGGCGCTCGGGGATGCCGCGCTCGGCGGTGATCTGGAAGGTCATGAGCGAGGGTTGGCTGAAGACTTTATTGAGCGCGGTGCCTAGGATACGAGAGCCCTGCGGGCGGCATCGGGCTCCTTGTCGATGATGCGAAGCAAGGCCTCGGTCGCCTTGTCCGGCCGCCGACGGCCCTGCTCGTAAGCCTCCATCGTGCGGGCGGGAACATGGAATTCTCGCTCGAAGGCGCGCGTAGAGGAGGCCACCCGCCGCCGAATGGCGCGAATGCGTTCCGGAGTCATGAGGTCGGAGGGGATTTCATAGCTTTGCGCACGGGTTTCACCGCGCAGATCCGCCGCGATCTCCGCAAAGGCTTCCACGAGATCATTGCCTACGTCGCTCATCGGATACCTCCCTTGATGCTTTCGATCGTTGCCAAGATCGCCTTGCGCTGCTCCGCAGAGAGATCGTCCCGCTCATTCTTCGGATAGGCGGTCATCATGTAAATCGCCTCGCCGACTGCAAGAAAGTAGATGACGCGACCACCGCCGCTCTTGCCGCGCCCCGGCAACCGGAACCGCGCCTTCCGGACGCCCCGGAGCCCGGTCATGACCGGATGCGCGGCCGGCGCGGCCGCGACATCAGCCTCGACCCGGCGCATTGCCGCATCGTCGAGGCCCATCCGCTCCATCGCTCGCAAGTAAGGACGCAGCCGAACGATCCTCATCCGGGCATCATACGTCGATGACGTAGCACGTCAACGGCGTGTACTTCGAAGAGAGCTCACGCTCGGGTCCAGGCCCTGGTGCAGAGGATTTTCCTCACGGCGCCCAAGCGATTGACGCCTGATCCGCTCTCACGTCACCACGTCCGGCTCGCTCCGCCCGGTGCGCTTGCGGATCTCGCCGATGGCGTCGGCGGTCTCGATCAGTTCCTTCAGCGCCTCGGCCGGATCCTGGCCGTGCCGGCTGACGTCCTTCTCGTAGCGCTCGATATAGACGCGGAGCGTCGCGCCCTTGGTGCCGGTGCCGGAGAGGCGGTAGACGATGCGCGAGCCGCCGGAGAAGACGATGCGGATGCCCTGGCCGGTGGCGACCGAGCCGTCGACGGGGTCCTTGTAGGAGAAGTCGTCGGCCTCCGAGACGACCAGCGTGCCGAAGCGTTGCCCCGCCATCGAGGCCAGCCTGTCGTGGAGCGAGCCCATCAGCCCGTCGGCGGCGCGCTTGTCGATCTCCTCGTAGTCGTGGCGCTGGTAGAAGGTGCGGCCGAATTCGGCCCAGTGGCTCTCCATGATCGCCTTCACGCTCTCGCGCCGTTCCGCCAGGATGTTGAGCCAGAGCAGCACGGCCCACAGACCGTCCTTCTCGCGCACATGGTTGGAACCGGTGCCGGCGCTTTCCTCGCCGCAGATCGTCACCTTGCCGGCGTCGAGCAGATTGCCGAAGAACTTCCAGCCGGTCGGCGTCTCGTAGATGCCGATGCCGCGCGCCTCTGCCACCCGGTCGGCAGCCTGGCTGGTCGGCATGGAGCGCGCGACGCCGGCGATGCCGCCGGCATAGCCGGGCGCCAGATGCGCGTTGGCGGCGAGCACGGCGAGCGAATCGGAGGGCGAGACGACGATGCCGCGGCCCATGATCAGGTTGCGGTCGCCGTCGCCGTCGGACGCCGCGCCGAAGTCGGGCGCGTCATCGCCCATCATGGTTCCGATCAGCTCCGCGGCGTGGACGGCGTTGGGATCGGGATGGCCGCCGCCGAAATCCTCCTTCGGCACGCCGTTGCGCACGGTCCCCTGTGGCGCCCCGAGACGGTTCTCCAGGATCTCCCTGGCATAGGGCCCGGTGACGGCGTGCATGGCGTCGAAGGCGAGGGTGAAGCCGGAGGCGATGAGGTCGCGGATCTTGCCGAAGTCGAAGAGCTGCTCCATCAGCGCCGCGTAGTCGGCGACGGGGTCGATCACCTCGACCACCATGTCGCCGAGCTTCGCCTCGCCGAGCCTGGAGATGTCCGGCGGCGTCTCGGTCCAGATGCGGTAGCGGCTGATCGTCTTGGTCTTCTCGAAGATCGCCTCGGTGATCTTCTCCGGTGCCGGGCCGCCATTGGCGATGTTGTACTTGATGCCGAAGTCGCCGTTCGGGCCGCCCGGATTGTGGCTCGCCGACAGAATGATGCCGCCCGAAGCGCCGCGCTTGCGGATGAGGTTGGAGGCGGCGGGCGTCGAGAGCAGGCCGCCTTGCCCGACGATCACCCGGCCGTAGCCGTTCGCCGCCGCCATCCGGATGGCGGTGAGGATGACCTCGCGGTTGTAGAAGCGCCCGTCGCCGCCGATCACCAGCGTCTCGCCGCCGGAGAGCCCCGCCGCGTCGAAGATCGACTGGATGAAGTTCGCCGCATAGTTCGGCTGCTGGAAATGCGGCACCTTCTTGCGCAGGCCCGACGTTCCGGGCTTCTGGTCGTCATAGGGCGTGGTGGCGATCGTCTCGATCATGGCTGTTCTCTCAGAAGATCCCGGTAGAGATCGGCATAAAGCTTGGCGCTCTTGCGCCACGATACGTCGGCCTTCATCGCCGCATTCTGCATCTTCCGCCAGGTCTTCTGGTCCTGGTAGAGCCGCAGCGTCCGGTCGACCGCCTTGAGCAGCGCGCCTGCGGACGGGGGCGAGAAGATGACGCCCGTCGCCGCATCGGCGCTGACGGCGGCATAATTTGCGTCGATCACCGTGTCGGCAAGGCCGCCGACCTTGGCCACCACCGGAATGCAGCCATAGCGCAGGCCGTAGAGCTGGGTGAGGCCGCAGGGCTCGAAGCGCGAGGGGATGAGGATGGCGTCGGCGCCGGCCTGGACGCGGTGCGACAGCGTCTCGTCATAGCCGATCCTGACGCCGATCAGGTCGGGATGGCGGGCATGGGCGGCGAGGAAGGCGCCCTCGATCATCGCCTCGCCCGAGCCGACGACCACCAGGCGGACGCCGCGGGCCACCAGATCGTCGCAGATGTCGGCGACGAGATCGAGACCCTTCTGCCAGGTGAGCCGGCTTACTACCGCGAAGATCGGACCGTCCTCGCGCCGCAGGCCGAACTCCCCCTCCAGCGCCCGCTTGTTGTGCGCGCGCTCGCGCAGCGATCGGGCGGCATAGGGCTTGGCGATCGCCGCATCGGTCTGCGGATCCCAGACGGCGGTGTCGATCCCGTTGACGATGCCGACGAGGCGCTCGCCGCGGCCCTGCAGGAGCCCGTCGAGACCCATGCCGCCCTCCGGCGTGACGATCTCGTCGGCATAAGTCGGGCTGACGGTGGTGGCGATGTCGCAGGCATGCAGCCCGCCCTTCAGGAAGCCGACATTGCCGTAATACTCGACGCCCTCGATCGACCAGTTGGTCGGCGGCAGGCCGAGCTGTGGGAAGATGTTGTAGGGGTAGTTCCCCTGGAAGGCGAGGTTGTGGATGGTCAGGATCGTCTTCGGCCGCGGCCGGTTGGAGGCGGCGAGATAGACCGGCGCGAGCGCCGCCTGCCAGTCGTGCGAATGCACGATATCCGGCTGGAAGCCTGCGATCGCGCCCTGGCCGATCGCCGCTCCGGCCTTGGCGAGCGCCGCGAAGCGGCGCCAGTTGTCGGGATGGTCGAGGCCGCCCGCGTCGGTATAGGGGCCGCCCAGCCGGTCGTAGAGTTCCGGCACGTCGAGAACGAAGAGGTCGAGGCCGCCGACCCTGGCCGCGAGAACGTCGGCGGGAGCGCCGAGCAGGTCGTCGAAGCGGTGCGCCAGGCGGGTCTCGCCCAGCTGCCGCATGACGGCGGGATAGCCGGGCACGAGGGTCGCGACCTCGATGCCGTGTTCCGCGAGTGCGCCCGGAAGCGCGCCCGCGACATCGGCGAGGCCGCCCGTCTTGATCAGGGGAAAGACTTCCGAGGCGACCGCCAGCGCCCTGATCGTCATCAGTAGGTGAGCCTGTCGATCATCGGCTTGGTCACAAGGCAGACGCCGCCGGCGGTCCGCCGGAAGCGCTTGGCGTCGAGTTCGGGATCCTCGCCGATGACGAGGCCGTCGGGGATCTGCACGCCGCGGTCGATGACCGCCCGCGAGATGCGCGCGTGCCGGCCGATATGGGTGTAGGGGAGCGCTACGGTGTGGTCGAGCATCGAGTAGGAGCGCATCCTGACGCCGGTGAACAGCAGCGAGCGGCGCAGCGAGCCGCCGGAGATGATGCAGTCGCCCGAGACCAGCGACGAGATCGCCATGCCGCGCCGGCCCTCCTCGTCATGCACGAACTTCGCCGGCGGGTTGATCTCGGCATAGGTCCAGATCGGCCAGTCGCGGTCGTAGATGTCGAGCGGCGGGACGACGTCGGTGAGGTCGATATTGGCCTGCCAGTAGGCGTCGACGGTTCCGACGTCGCGCCAGTAGGCCTCGCCCGTCGGCTCCATCGCCGAGCGCACCACCGAGCGGGAGAAGCGGTGGGCGAAGGCCTTTCCGTGCTGCACGATGTGGGGGATGATGTCCTTGCCGAAGTCGCGCTGCGAGCCGGGATCGGCGGCGTCGCGCCGCAGCTGGTCCATCAGGAAGTGCGTGTCGAAGACGTAGATGCCCATCGAGGCCAGCGCGGTGTCCGGGCGGCCGGGGATCGCCGGCGGATCCTTCGGCTTCTCGACGAAATCGGTGATCTGGTAGTTCTCGTCGACATGCATCACGCCGAAGGCGACCGCCTCCATGCGCGGGACTTCGAGACAGCCGACGGTCACGTCCGCGCCGGTGTCGACATGCTGCTGCAGCATGATCTCGTAGTCCATCTTGTAGACGTGGTCGCCCGCCAGGATGACGATGTAGCGGGGCGCGTAGGACTCGATGATGTCGATGTTCTGGTACACCGCGTCGGCGGTGCCGGCATACCACTGGTCCTCGGAGACGCGCTGGCTGGCCGGCAGGATGTCGAAGCTTTCGTTGCGGCCGGGGCGCAGGAAGTTCCAGCCGTTCTGCAGGTGCCGGATCAGGCTGTGCGCCTTGTACTGCGTCGCGACGCCGAGGCGGCGGATGCCGGAATTGATCGCGTTCGACAGCGCGAAGTCGATGATGCGCGTCTTGCCGCCGAAATACACCGCCGGCTTGGCGCGCGCATCGGTCAGTTCCATCAGGCGGCTGCCGCGCCCGCCGGCCAGCACATAGGCCATCGTGTCGCGGGCGAGCGGTGCGACGGGTCTCTTGTCAGCCATGAAGTCCTCCCACGGGCGTGCGGACCATTCGCCGTGGCGACGCGCTGATGGCATCGCCCGGCCTTGGAGTGACTTCTCCCTCCGCGCCCGCTTCAAGGAGGCTGATCTAGGCGGCGGAAGTCAAGCTTCCACCGGGCTGTAAAGTTTCCCGCGGCCGCCGAGATCCTCGCCTCAGCCGCGGGCCGCGGGCCCGGCATGCCAGATGTCGCTGGCATATTCGCGGATCGAGCGGTCGGAGGAGAACCAGCCCATGCGGGCGGTGTTGTGGATCGCCTTGCCCGTCCATTCGCCGGCCTCGCCCCACAGCGCGTCGAGCTGGCGCTGGGTGTCCCAGTATGCCTGGAAGTCGGCGCAGATCATCCACCAGTCGTTGTTGTAGAGATTGGAGACCAGCGAGTGGTAGCGCGACGGGTTGTCCGGGGAGAACAGGCCGGACGAGATCGCCGCCAGCGCCTCGCGCAGCATCGGCAGGCTCTCGATGATCGAGCGGCCGGAATGCGCCTCGCGCCGGCGCTGGGCCACCTCGTCCGCCCTCAGCCCGAAGATGAAGATGTTCTCCTCGCCGACATGCTCCAGCATTTCGACATTGGCGCCGTCGAGCGTGCCGATGGTCAGCGCGCCGTTCAGCGCGAACTTCATGTTGCCGGTGCCGGACGCCTCCAGGCCCGCGGTCGAGATCTGCTCCGAGATGTCGGCCGCCGGCATGATGATCTCGGCCAGGCTGACATTGTAGTTCGGGATGAAGACGACCTTCAGAAGGTTGCGCACCGCCGGGTCGGAATTGATCAGCCGCGCGACGTCGTTGGCCAGGTGGATGATCTCCTTGGCCTGCAGGTAGCTCGGCGCCGCCTTGCCGGCGAAGATCTTCACCCGCGGCACCCAGTCGAGCTCGGGATGGGCGCGCATCTGGTCGTAGAGCGCGATCGCCTCGATGATGTTGAGGAACTGGCGCTTGTATTCGTGGATGCGCTTGACCTGGATGTCGAAGATCGCGTCCGGGTCCACCCGGATCGCCATGCGGTCGGCGATGGTCTGGGTGAGCCGCACCTTGTTCTCGCGCTTCACCGCCGCGAAGCGCTCGCGGAAGGCGGCATCGCCGGCAAGCTTGTCGGCGTCGCGGATCTTCTCGATGTCGTCGAGGAAGGCCGGGCCGATCGCGTCGATCAGCAGCCGGGTCAGGCCGGGATTGGCTTCCATCAGCCAGCGCCGCGGGGTGACGCCGTTGGTTTTGTTCTGGATGCGGTCGGGATAGAGTTCGTGAAGGTTGCGGAACACCGTCTCCTTCATCAGCTCGGTGTGCAGCGCCGAAACCCCGTTCACCGCATGGCTGCCGACGAAGGCGAGCTGGCCCATGCGCACGCGCCGCCCGTTGCCCTCGTCGATCAGCGAGATCGCCGCCACCTTGCCGCCGTCGAAGCCGTGCTCCTGGGCCGCCTGACGGATGATGTCGGCGTTGATGGCGTAGATGATCTGCATCTGGCGCGGCAGCAGCCGCTCGAACAGGTGGATCGGCCAGTGCTCCAGCGCTTCGGGCAGGAGCGTGTGGTTGGTGTAGCCGAAGGTGTTGCGGGTGATCGTCCAGGCCTCGTCCCAGTCGAAGCCGTGGACGTCGACGAGGAGGCGCATCAGCTCGGCGACCGACACCGCGGGATGGGTGTCGTTCAGCTGGATCGCGACCTTGTCCGCCAGGTTGTGCAGGCTGTCGTTCTCCGACAGGTGCCGGCGGATGATGTCCTGCAGCGAGGCGGAGGAGAAGAAGTATTCCTGGCGAAGCCGCAGTTCCTGGCCCGCCTGATGCGAATCGGCGGGGTAGAGGACGCGGGTGATCGCCTCGGCCTTGTTCGATTCCACCAGCGCGCCGATGTGGTCGCCGGAGTTGAACGCATCAAGCAGGATCGGGTCGAGCGCCTGGGCGCTCCAGAGCCGCAGCGTGTTGACCTGACGGCCGCGCCAGCCGGTGATCGGGGTGTCGAAGGCGAGGGCGAGGACGCGCTCGGCCGGGCGCCAGACCTGGCGCGGCTCGCCGCTCCCGTCCTCCTGCAGCGTTACCTTGCCGCCGAAGCCGATCTCATAGGTCGCGTCGCGCCGCTCGAACTCCCAGGGATTGCCGTGGGCGAGCCAGCTTTCCGGCAGCTCGACCTGCGCCCCGTCGGCGATTTCCTGGCGGAAGAAGCCGTGGACATAGCGGATGCCGTAGCCGTAGCCGGGAACGCCGGTGGAGGCCATCGACTCCATGAAGCAGGCGGCGAGGCGCCCCAGGCCGCCATTGCCGAGCGCGGCGTCGGGCTCCAGCAGCTCGATCATGTCGAGTTCGACGTCGTAGCGCTTCAGCGCCTCGCGGATCGGCTGGGTCAGCTGCAGATTGTTGATCGCATCGCGCAGCAGGCGGCCGATCAGGAACTCCATCGACAGGTAGTAGACCCGCTTGTCGCCGCTCGCCTCCGCCTGGTCGAGCGAGGCGAACCAGTGGTCCATGATCCGGTCGCGCACCACCAGCGTGGTCGCGCGCAGCCAGTCGTATTTGCGCGCCCGCGCCGGGCTGCGGCCGATCGAATAGGTCAGCTTCTCGACGATCTGCCGCGCCAGCGTGTCCGGATCGTTCTTGCGCGGCTCCGGCAGGTGGGCGCCGTTTCCCTCGACGGCGGCTTCCGACATGTGCGTGGCGGACATCAGCTACCCCTCATCTTGCGGATTGCCTCGACCAGGCCGCGGGTCGAGGTGTCGCGGCGCTCGGCCGAAGCCTCGCCGGTGACGACCGGCAACAGCCCGGTCGCGAGTTCCTTGCCGAGCTCGACGCCCCACTGGTCGAAGGCGTTGATGCCGAACAGCTGGGCTTCGACGAAGACGCGGTGCTCGTAGAGCGCGATCAGCCGTCCGAGCGTCGCCGGATCCAGCGTGCGGTAGAGGATCGTGATCGACGGCCGGTTGCCGGTGAAGACGCGGTGCGGCGCGATCCGCTCGGCATCGGCCTTGGAGCGGCCGGCGTCGAGGAGCTGCTGGCGCGCCTCCTCCAGCGTGCGGCCCTTCATCAGGGCCTCGCTCTGGGCGAGGCAGTTGGCGAGCAGCAGATCCTGATGCACCTTCATCTCGGCCGGCTCGTGCGCGATGGCGCCGACGAGGAACTCCACCGGCACGGTGTCGGTGCCCTGGTGCAGCAGCTGGAAGAAGGCGTGCTGGCCGTTGGTGCCCGGCTCGCCCCAGACGACGGGCCCGCTGATCGGCACCGGCCGGCCGTCGAGACCGACGCGCTTGCCGTTCGATTCCATGTCGAGCTGCTGGAGATAGGCCGGAAAGCGCGCGAGGCGCTGGTCGTAGGGAATGATCGCCCGCGTCGGATAGTGACAGAAGACCCGGTGCCAATAGCCGACGAGGCCGAGCAGCATCGGCAGGTTCTTCTCCATCGGCGCGGACTTGAAATGCTGGTCGATCTCGCGCGCGCCGGCGAGGAAGTCGGAGAAGCCATCCGAGCCGATGGCGAGCATCAGCGGCAGGCCGATCGCCGACCAGATGGAGTAGCGCCCGCCGACCCAGTCCCAGAAGCCGAAGATCCGGTCCTGCGGAATGCCGAAGGCATCGACCTTGTCGAGCGCGGTGGAGACCGCCGCGAAATGCTGGCCGACGGCGTCCTCGCCGAGGGCGTCCGCCACCCAGCGCCGGGCGGTGGCGGCGTTGGTCATCGTCTCGATGGTGGTGAAGGTCTTCGACGCGACGATGATCAGCGTCGTCTCGGGCTTCAGCTTGGCGAGGGTGTCCGAGATATGCGCGCCGTCGACATTGGAGACGAAATGCGTGCGCGGGCCGTCGTGATAGGGCTCCAGCGCCAGCGTCGCCATGGCCGGGCCGAGATCGGAGCCACCGATGCCGATATTGACGACGTCGGTGAAGGCGGCGCCGGTCGCTCCGGTGATCTCGCCCGAGCGGACGCGGGACGAGAAGGCGCCCATGGCGGTCAGGACGTCATTGACGTCGCCCGAGACGGGCTCGCCGTCGGCGCGGTAGGCGTCGGCCGGCTGCCCGCGCAGCGCCACATGCAGCACCGAGCGGTTCTCGGTCTCGTTGATCCGCGCGCCGGAAAACATCGCGTCGCGCTTCTGCTCGACCTGCCGCTCCTGGGCGAGGGCGAAGAGCGCGGCGCGGGTCACCTCGTCGATCGCGGTCTTGGAATAGTCGAGGAGGACCTCGTCGAGCCGCGCGGAAAACCGCTCGAAGCGCTGCGGGTCCTCGGCGAAGAGCGGCCGGATGCCACGCTCCTTCGCGTTCGCCGCCGCGGCCTGAAGGTCGGCAGCGGCGCCGGTGATGGTGGTGGTCTCGCTCATGGCTGTCATCCGCTAGCTGAGGCCGGATCGCGCCCGTCGGCACGGTCCGATGCGAAAGGTTGAACCGATGCCGGCAGCCAGGGCTCCGCCGGCCGTGTATGCCGCTTCCGGAGGCAGGCGGCAAGTCTGCCCGACTTTTGATCGCCAGCCGGATCATCCGCCAGCCGATCGATCGGAGCCGAATGCGCCGCCGCCTCCGGCGCCCGTCTATCCCTAGGCGCCCATCTATCCTAAGCGATTGTCACAGTCTTGATGTTCATGAAGGCGTGGATGCCCTCGCGCGAGAGTTCGCGCCCGTAGCCGGAGCGCTTGACGCCGCCGAAGGGCAGGCGCGGGTCCGAGGCGGTCATGCGGTTGATGTGCGTGCCGCCCTGGTCAAGGTCGCGGATGAAGCGCTCCTGCTCGGCCGCATCATTGGTGAACACCGCGCCGCCGAGGCCGAAGTCGGAATCATTGGCGAGGTCGATCGCCGCGTCGATCGAATCGACCCGGAAGAAGATGGCGCAGGGGCCGAACAACTCCTCGCGATAGGCGGGCGCCTTCGGCGTGACATCCGCGAGGATGGACGGCTTGAAGTAGAAGCCCGGCCCGTCGATCGGGGTGCCGCCGGTGACGAGCTTCGCGCCGGCCTTGACCGAGCGCTCGATCTGGTCGCCGAGATCCTCGACCGAGGAGCGCATGGCGAGCGGGCCCATGTCGGTGGCTTCGTCCATCGGATCGCCGACCGTCATCGCCTCCACGGCCTCGCGGTAGCGGCCGAGATAGTCGTCATAGACGTCGGCATGGACGATGAAGCGCTTCGCCGCGATGCAGCTCTGGCCGTTGTTCTGCATGCGGGCCGTGAGGCCAACCGAGACGGCCTTGTCGAGGTCGGCCGACGGCATGACGATGAACGGGTCCGAGCCACCGAGTTCGAGCACCGTGGTCTTGATTTCCGAACCCGCGGTGGAGGCCACGGCGGCACCGGCGCCCTCGCTGCCGGTCAGCGTCGCGGCGCGGATGCGGCGGTCGCGCAGGATGCCCTCGACCTTCTTCGAGGAGATCAGCAGCGTCTGGAACACGCCCTGCGGCGCACCGGCCTCCAGGATCACCTTCTCGATCTCGAGCGCGCACTGGCTGACATTGGAGGCGTGCTTCAGGAGGCCGACATTGCCGGCCATGATCGCCGGCGCGATGAAGCGGAAGCACTGCCAGTAGGGGAAGTTCCAGGGCATCACCGCCAGCACCGGACCGATCGGCCGATAGGCGACGAAGTTCTTCGAGGCCGGGCCTTCGCGCGTCTCGTCGGCGATCATCGCCGGACCGTGCTCGGCATAGTAGCGGCAGCCGGTGGCGCATTTCTCGACCTCGGACACCGCCTCCTTGAAGCGCTTGCCCATCTCGCGCGTCGCGATGCGCCCGAGCTCCTCCTTGCGCCGCTCGAGCTCGTCGGCGATGCGGTTCAGGAGGTCGGAGCGCTGCCGCAGGGGAGTGCGCCGCCAGTCCGCAAAGGCTGCGTCGGCATTTTCGAGCGCCCGCTCGATCTCGCCGTCGGTGTGCTCGGCGAATTCCTCGATGGTTTCGCCGGTCGCCGGATTGATGCTCGTCGGCATGCTGTTCTCCTTCTTCGGGCCCGCCGGCGGTCGAGCCGCCGCCAAGCCCATGCGCGTTTCGCCTGACTTAGGCCGGCTGGCCGGGTTCGACAGGGCGAAGGCTCTGTTCGCACCTTCGCCGGCCGGGCCGGGCGCCGCAGCGGTTCGGCTCGCGCCGAATCAGAAGAGGATGCCGGCAAGGTCCGGCGGTGCGGAAGCCTCATCCTGGCTGGCGGCGGGGGACGAGGGCGAGAGGAAGCGGCGGTGGACGGCGCGCTCACAGTCCATCGTGTAGGCCGCCTGCAGCAGCGCCTCGATCTCCGGCGTCAGATCGCCGCCGGCCCCGTCGGCCGTCTGCGGGATCTGCGCCCTCAGGGCGGCTGCGCAGGCTTCCACCCGGCTTCCCAGCGCTCCCTGCCGCCCGAGGGCGGCGTCGGCGTCCTGCAGCAATCCGTCCACCTCGCCGGAAACCTGACGCGCCCGGGAGAAGCCGCTGCGGTGATTCTCGAGAGCCTGCTCGAGCCGGTCCAGGCTTCCGGTCGCCTCGCTGCCGATGGCCGCGACCGCATTCGCGTCCCGAAGATTGCTGCCGATCCCGGCACAGGTGGAGCCGAGCGCCTCGGAGAGTTCGGTCGCATCGTCCGAACGGGCGAGCATTTCGCCCACCAGTTCGCGCAGTTGCAGCGATATGACGCTCAACGCCCGGCCGCGGGCTGCGAGCTTCGAACAGCTGATCGCGGTGTTCAGGCTGACCATCCGCATCGAGAATTCCAGGTCCCGCATGGTGGCGGTATGGACACCGATGCGCGCGACAGCGGCTTCGATCGCCTCCTTCAGGATGCGGTTCTGCTGATGTTCGTGCGCCGCGTCGCGCAGGCTCGCGACGAGATCCCCGACGAGCGCGGCGAGCGCGCGGACGGCATCGTTCTCGTCCGTCTTCACGAACAGCCGGAAGGTCGCGGCCGCCTGTTCGAGCGCCGCCGTCAAGCGACTGGCGATGCCTTCGACGCTCTCGAAGAGATCTGCCCGGGCCGCCTCCACCTGATGCTGCTGAAGAGCGAGAAGGGTTGGCGACGCAGGGTCGCGCTCGATCGCCGAGACGACGTGCTCGAGCCGCTGACGGGTCGCATCCCCGACCTGTAGGGCGGGAACGATCCCGGCGAAGGTGGCCGACTGCGCGCTGATCGCGCCGCCGGCCTCTTCGGCGCGCTGGCGTTCGGCGGCGGCGTGACGTTCGAACCGTTCGAGCGCGGCGCGCAAGGAGGCCGACGTCGTCTCGCGCAAGACGCCGAAGGTCTGCCGGAACCGTTGCGAGCGCTCCAGCGCGTCGCGGACGAGGCCGCCGAGCGTCTCCTCCTCGCCGCGCAGCGACTTCACCGTCGCGACGGCCTGCCGCGCCAGTTCGAGGACGTCGTCCGAGAACACGGCGAGATCCGTCGCACCGAGATCGGGGACGCCCGCCGACACGATGCGGGCGTTCATCGCGACGGCCTCGATGATCTGAGTCGAGGCGGCGAGCGCCGAAAAGGGCCGATCGAGAACCCTGACCGCGCGGGAGACGGCCGCGATCGCCGCATCCTCGTTCTCCAGGTGCGAGGATACCTCGCGCATGCGGCCCGGCAGCGACGACAGGACCGCGATCGCGCCGGCCAACTCGTCACCGGCCAGCCGTTCGGCCGAGCCTTCGATGGTCCGGCGCATGTCGTCGAACAGGCCGATCGCGCCGATGAGGCAGTCGCCGACCGCCAGGAAGTCCTTCTCGATGTCGGCCGCGACCGCGCCGATCTCCTCCGCGACCTGCCCGAGGGCTTTCGGAGGCGCCGCGTCCTCCGCCGCTGTCAGCGCGTAGGCGGCACCCATCAGGCGACCTTCGTGCGTGCCGGGCCGGCCAGCGACAGAAGCTCGGCTCTGATCCGGCCGAGCGGCAGGACGCTCTGCGCGCCGCCGCGCTCGATCGCCTCCTTCGGCATGCCGAAGACGACGCAGGTCTCCTCGTTCTGGGCGATCGTGCGCCCGCCCGTCTGGCGGATCTCCAGGAGGCCGCGGGCGCCGTCGTCGCCCATGCCGGTCAGGATGGCGGCGATGGCGTTCGGCCCCGCGCCCTGCGCCGCCGAGCGGAACAGGACGTCGACCGAGGGTCGGTGCCGGCAGACCGGCGGCCCCTCGGCGATGGCGACGGTATAGCGGCTTCCGGCCCGGCGCAGCATCATGTGGTGGTTGCCCGGCGCGATCAGCACCTGGCCGGGCCGCACGAGGTCGCCGTCGCGGGCCTCGGCGACCTTCGGCGCGCACATCCCGTCGAGCCGGCGGGCGAAGGCGGCGGTGAAGCCCTCGGGCATGTGCTGCACGACGAGCGTCGCCGGGCAGTCGGCCGGCAGCGCCGTCAGCACCGCCGCCAGCGCCTCGGTGCCCCCGGTCGAGGCGCCGAGGCAGACGACCGGCTCGGTCGCCGGGATCGAGAGCCGCAGCTTCTCCGCACGCTCGGCCGAGATTTCGGGGATCAGGACGTCGGCGAGGTTCTTCGCCTCCACCGTCGCCGCCACCGGCCGCGGCTTGCGCGAACGCACGCGGGCGTGCGCGGCGGCCTTGGCGACGTCGCAGATGGTCATCGCCGATTCGCGCAGGTGCTGCGCGGTGTGGACCTTCGGCTTGGTGATGACGTCGACGGCGCCGGCGGCGAGCGCCTGCATCATCATGTCCGAGCCCTCTTCGGTCAGGCCGGAACAGATAACCACCGGGATCGGCCGCTGCGCCATGATCTTCTTCAGGAAGGTCAGCCCGTCCATCCTCGGCATCTCGATGTCGAGGAACATCACGTCCGGGATCTCGCCGCGGATCATCTCGGCGGCGGCATAGGCGTCGGCTGCCGCCCCCATCACCGCGATCTCGGGGTCCCCGGTCAGGATGCCGGCGAGGACCGATCGGACGGAGGCGGAGTCGTCGACGATCAGGGCGCGGATCTTCCCCTGGGTTTGGCCGTTCGCCATGGTCGTTCCTCCCCTCACAGCTTCTGGAAGACGCTGGCGCCGATCTGGCGGACCGGGCCGTCCCGCACGATCATCGATTCGGAATGCCCGACGATCAGGAAGCCGCCCGGCCGGAGATGTCCCAGCAGGCGGTCGATGACAGCGTCCTGGTCGGGCTTGTCGAAGTAGATCAGCACGTTGCGAAGGAAGACGATGTCGACGTCGCGGTCGTAGGGATAGGTCGCGTCCATCAGGTTCATGCGCTCGAAGAGCACGCGCCTGCGGACGGCCGGAGCGATCCGGACCTGATCGCCGCGCTCGGGGCTGCGGCCCCTCAGCACGTAGCGCTCGGCGAGGCGCTTCGGAACCGGAGCGATTGCCTCGGCCGGATAGATCGCCTGCCGCGCCGTATGAAGCACCGACGTCGAGATGTCGGTGCCCAGCACCGCGTAGCGGAACGACCGACCGTCATCGATCATGCCCTGGAGGATCATGGCGATCGAGTAGGCTTCCGCGCCGTTCGAACTCGCCGCGCTCCAGACCTTCAGCACCGGGCGCTCCTCGCGCCGGCGCTGCAGCAGCTCGGGAACCATCTGCCGTTCCATGAGGGCGAGGTGTTCCGGCTCGCGGAAGAAGTCGGTCTTGTTCGTGGTGATGGCGTCGATGAGATGGACCATCTCGGCCTCGAGACCGCCCTCGTCGAAGAGGTGACGGCAATAGGCCGAGAAGCTGTTCTCGCCGATCTGCCGGAACCGTTTGCGCAGCCGGCTCTCCACCATCAGGCGCTTCTGCGGCGTCAGCCGGATGCCGACGGTCTCGCCGACGAGCGCCGATATCCGCTCGAAATCGGCGGCCGGAAGATGGTCATGACCGGTGGGTGTCGCGATGGCGTCCATGGGTGATCGCTTTCGGGACCGCGGGAAGGGGAGCGGGCGCCGTCAGGCGGCCGCACGGTGCGCGACGTCGATGTCCGCGAAGAGGCTGTCGACGTCGATGACGGTGACGAAGGCGCCGTTGCGCCGGCCGATCCCGGTGATCGCGCCGGCGTTCCAGTCGCAGCTGCCGATCTCCGGCGGCGCCTCGAGCGTCTCGTCGTCGAGGCTCGTCACCTCGAAGACGCGGTCGGCCTTCAGGCCGATCACCGTCTCGCGGCCGCCCCGCATCATCGTCAGGACGACGATGCGGGTGTTCGCCGTGTCGTTCGCCTCGCCGAACCCGAGGAGCCGCCTCGCATCGACCACCGGTACGCTCGCGCCCCGGACGTCGATCATGCCGAGGAGCTCGGCCGGGCTGCGCGGGAGCCGCGAGATCGGCGAGAGATCGAGGATCTCTCGGACCCGGCCGACCGGCGCGGCGAAGAGATTCTCCGCCACACCGAAGGTCAGATACTGGACGATCTGGTTCATGACCCTGCCTCAGGCGGCCGAGCGGTGCGAGAATTCCCGGTCGAGGTCGTCGCCGGCCTCGCCCATGTCGAGGTCGAAGCCGCCGCCCTTGCCGTGCATGCGGTCCGACATCTTGCGCAGCGCCCGCTCGGCCTCCGGCGTCACCTTGGACGTTCCGCGCGCAGCCGGCTTGCTCTTCGGCGCGGTCCGGGCAGGCTGGTGGGCCTGGCTGTTGCCGTCCTCGAGCTTGAAGTAGCTGATCGCGGCGGCGAGATGCTCGGCCTGGCTCGCCAGTTCCTCGGCGGTCGAGGACATCTCCTCGGCGGCCGCGGTGTTCTGCTGCGTCACCTTGTCGAGCTGCTGGATCGCCATGTTCACCTGGCTGGCGCCGGTCGTCTGCTCGCGGCTGGCGGAGGAGATCTCCTCGACGAGCTTCGCCGTCTTCTGGATGTCCGGCACGAGCTTGGCGAGCATGTCGCCGGCCTGCTGGGCGGTCTTCAGCGTGTTGCCGGAGAGGCCGGAGATCTCGGTGGCGGCCGCCTGGCTGCGCTCGGCCAGCTTGCGCACCTCGGAGGCGACCACCGCGAAGCCGCGGCCATGCTCGCCGGCGCGGGCCGCTTCCACCGCCGCGTTGAGGGCGAGAAGGTCGGTCTGGCGGGCGATCTCCTGGACGACCAGGATCTTCTCGGCGATGGTCTGCATCGCGTTCACGGCGCCGGCCACGGCGTCGCCCGAGGCGATGGCGTCCTCGGCGGACTTCTTGGCGATGTCCTCGGTCTGGGTGGCGTTGTCGGCGCTCTGCTTGATGTTGGCGGCCATCTGCTCCATCGAGGCGGAGGCCTCTTCAGTTGAGGCGGCCTGTTCGGTCGCGCCCTGCGACAGCTGCTCGGCCGTCGCCGACATCTCCTCCGAGCCGGCAGCGACGTTGCGGGCGGCGCCGGAGACGTCGCCGACGACGTCGCGAAGCTTTTCGACCATGCGGTTCAGCGTGGCGAGAAGATCGCCGATCTCGTCGCTGGAGCGCACGTCGACGGTCTGGCGGAGATCGCCGCCGGCCACGGCCGATGCGAGTGCGACTGCCGAGGCAAGGTTCTGCTTGGTGCGCTTTGCAAAGACCAGGACGAATGCTCCGGCCAGCGCGAAGGCGGCGAGACTCATGCCCGTGATCAGCCAGGTCAGGAAGCTGAACAGACTTTCGCTCGCCGCGAGGAGCTTGGTCGCTTCCGTCTGCTGATAGTTCCGCAGGTTCTCCACTTCGTCGAGCAGCGAAGCGGTCGCCGGCTGAAGCCGCGTGTCGATAAGCGAGCCCAGAGCCGCGCGGTCGCCTGCCGCCACCGTCTTCTCAAGGTCCGCCACCGCCGCGTTTTCCGCCGCCAACAGCGGCGTGACGCGGTCGACGATGACCCTCTCCTCGGGCGTCAGCTGGGTGGCGAGGTAGTCCTGCCAGTCCTTCGCGGCCGTATCCGAAGCCGCCTGGATCGTCTTCAGCGCGGACTGGTCCGCTTCGGTCCCGTTGCGAACGTTGGCTGCGGCGCGGGCGATCTTCACCCCGTAGGCCCGCGAGATGCTCGCCATCTGATTCACCGGGACGAGCCGGTCGTCGTAGATCGACCGCATCTTCCCGGCGATCGCATTCATGCCGTAGAAGCCCATGCCGCCGACGGTGATCATGGCCACGAAGGAGATCGCCTGGATGGACAGGACCTTGGCGCCGACGCTCTTCAGGACGCCCTTCCTGCTGCTGGAGGTGTTGCTCACGGATTTTGCCTTTCGGTGGTAGCCGCGACGACACCCTCGTCGCGGAAGATGCGTTGCATGTCGGGGATGATGATGAAGCCGTCGTCCCGCTTGCCGATGCTGCGGACGAAGGCGGGCGGCCAGCGCATGCCGACCGCGGGAACGGCCTCGCGCGCGTCCGCCTCGATCTCGGTGACCTCGTGGACCCGGTCGGCCAGGATGCCCGCGGTCATCGGCTCGCCGTCGAGGTCGAATTCGACGACGACGATCCGCGTGTCCTTGTCCATCGGCGGCCGGTCCATGCCGAACACGACGCGCAGGTCGGCGAGCGGCACCACCGTGCCGCGGACATTGATCAGGCCACCGACGAAGTCGGCCGCGTTCGGCACGCGCGTGATCGGGACGGGATCGAGGATCTCGCGCACGCTCGTCGCTTCGAGGGCGAAGATCTCGTCCTGCAGCCGGATGGTCAGCGCCTGCATGGTGGAAACTCCCATGGTGGAAACTCCCTGTGTCCCGCTCATGCGGCCCGTCCGAGCGCCGTCTCGCGCCGGCGCTCTTCCAGCTTCTGGCCGAAGCCGACGAGGTTCATGACGTCGAGGATGAGGGCGACAGTGCCGTCGCCAAGGATCGTCGCACCGGAGAAGGTCTTGATCCCGGAGTGCAGGCGCGAGAGCTGCTTGATGACGGTCTGGTTGTTGCCGATGATCTGGTCGACGACGAGCCCGACCCGCATCTGGCCGGACGAGACGACCACGACCTTCTGGTAGGCGTCGGCCTCGCCGTCGGCGTGGAAGAGATCGCGCAGCCGCATGAACGGGACGAGGTCGCCGCGCACGTCGAGGAAGGAGCGTCCGCGCATGGCGTCGGCGTTCCGCGGCAGTTCGATGCATTCCTCGACCGCGGCGAGCGGGATGGTGTAGCGGCCGGAGCCGACCCGGACGAGCAGGCCGTCGATGATCGCGAGCGTCAGCGGCAGGCGCAGCGTGACCTCGGTGCCGTGGCCGGGCTCGCTGGCAAGGTCGATCGAGCCGCGCAGGCCCTCGATCGTTCGCTTGACGACGTCCATGCCGACGCCGCGCCCGGAGAGGGAGGTGACCGCCTGGGCGGTGGAGAAGCCGGGCTCGAAGATCAGGCGATGGATCTCGCTCTCGGAAAGCGGCGTGCCCGGCGCGATCAGCCCGTTGGCCTCGGCCTTGGCACGGATGCGGGCGGTGTCGAGCCCGGCGCCGTCGTCGGCGATGGTGATAGCGACCTCCGCGCCGCGGTGCGCGGCCGAGAGCCGGAGGGTCGCCTTGCCGGCCTTGCCGCACGCCTCGCGCGCCTCGCTCCGCTCGATGCCGTGGTCCATCGCGTTGCGGATGAGGTGGACGAGGGGATCGGCCAATTGTTCGATCACGGTCTTGTCGAGTTCGGTCTCCTCGCCGGCCGTGACCAGCACCACTTCCTTGCTGAGACCGTCGGAAAGATCGTGGACGAGACGGCGGAAGCGGCCGAACAGCGTCCCGATCGGCACCATGCGCGTCCCCATGGTGGTGTCGCGCAGGCTGGCCGTCAGCCGCTCGATGTCCTCGGCGACGCCGACCAGCGCCGGGTCGTGGCGGCTCGCCGCGATCTGGCTGAGGCGGGCCTGGGCGATGACGAGTTCGCCGACCCGGTCCATCAGTTCGTCCAGCCGTTCGGCCGGCACGCGGAGGGTGGCGGCCTTGTCCTTCGGCGCTGCCGCCGCGGATTCCGCCTCGGGCTCGCGGCGGGCGGCCGCGGCCGGTGCGGCGACAGCAGGGGCGGTCTCCTCGCCGCCGCCGGACTTCGCCGCGCCGCCCGTGCGCTCGATCGCGAGGCTCATGTCGTCGCGGATGAACAGGAAAACGTCCTCGATCGCCGCCTGGTCCACCGCACCGTCGAGCCGGACGACCCAGGCCAGATGGAGGAAGTCCGGATCGATGTCGCCGACCGGAGCCGCCGGTTCGGACCGCTCCAGGATCTCGCAGGCGCCGAGCGAATGCATCTCGTCGAGGAGAAGCTTCGGATTGGTCCCGAGCTCCAGCGCGTTGTCCGGCAGCCGGAAGGTCACCAGCCAGTCGGCCGCGGCCGGAGCGGCAATGGCCCTGGCAAGGGCGGCGAGGATCGCGGTACCCGCGTCCGGATCGGCCGACGCCTCGTCGGCGATCAGCGCGGCCACGTGATCCTTGGCCTGCAGCGCGGCCGCGATCAAAGCGGGGCTCGCGGCCGCCTCGCCCTTGCGGACCTGGTCGAACGCGGTCTCGAAATCATGGATGAAGGCGGAAACGGCCGTGAAGCCGAACATCGCGCCGGAGCCCTTCAGCGTATGCAGGGCGCGAAAGGCGGAGGAGACGAGGTCCGCATCGCCGGGACGCTTCTCAAGATCGAGCAGCGACTGCTCGAGGACGTCCAGAAGGTCCGCCGCCTCCTGGCGGAACGTCTCGGCCGGATCGAGCGTGATCATGCGCCCGCCACCTTGCGCACGACCGCCAGAAGCTGCTCCGGCTGGAACGGCTTCACCATCCAGCCCGTCGCGCCGGCCTGCTTGGCCTGCTCCTTGATCGCGGCGTTCGACTCCGTCGTCAGGAAGACGATCGGGACGCCGCTGCTGGCCGGCGCGGCGCGATACTTCCGGATGAAGGTCAAGCCATCCATGACCGGCATGTTCAGGTCGGTGACGACGGCATGCACCTTGTTCGCCAGCGCTTTGCTCAAGGCCTCGGCACCATCTGCCGCCTCGAGCACGTGGTAGCCGGCGCTCTTCAGCGTCAGCCCGACGACCTGCCGCACCGACGGCGAGTCGTCGACCATCAGGATTGTCTTGGTCATGCGAGACCCTTTCGATGAGGGACGGGAAGAGATCGACAGCCGAAGCACTCGGCGTTTCCGCGGGGACAGCCGGGGGCGCCCGTGGAGAACGTCAGGTAAGGTTAGTGAGCTCTTGTAAGTCCAAGAGGTTGAAGGCGTTTTCTGCTCTTGCTGCTAAGGGGTATTCCAGTGCAGATTAACATTTGTTGAATTGCACGCGGGGCGGGCAGGAGATTTTGCGTCGACCTCGCGCCGATGATGGGGCCGGGCAGTCGTCGAGGATGGGGATGGTGCTCATAAGACACCCTTCGATGAGGGACCGGAGCACTTTGTGCGAAGAAGGACCGGCGGCCGTCGCGGCCGCTGTCAGTATTCATGATAGGAAGGAAACGGGATAATCAGGGATCGTTTTTATTTCATCGAATATGACCGCAATTTCTCTGCTTGGTCATACGATCCAGGAAGTTAACGTACTTTGAACAGGCGAATGACGACCGTTCATCGACCCGGGTCAAAAAGAAGATGTTGCCGAATGAAAATAAAGCGGCGAAATATTTACTGCTTAGCGGATGATATGTGCGGCGTACCACGGCTGGATGAGCGGCAGCGCGGTCGTCGCCTGGGCGTCCTGCGGGCACGCGAGGATCCTTCCCGCTACGCCCCGCGACTCTCCTGCCCGGTCGCGGCTATCGCCCGTTCGCGTGGAGCGGCGGATGCCGGCTCGGCGGGCGCGGCCGCAGCGCCTCAATGCGCTCCGCTCGATCTCGCTGCTCGGCGGGGTTCCGCGTCAGCGCGTGCGCAGGGGGGACCCCAAAATGGGCGGCGGGCAGAGGCATCCATGCCCGGTGTTCCTGGAAAATCGGTGGCCGGCAGCGCCGGAGCGACGGCGCTGAACAGCGCCGGTGTCTGAGGCTAGGCTCCCGGACAGGACTTCGCGCCGGCTGATGAGGGGGAGATACGACGAGAGGCGGTCGGAACCGCCTCTCCTTGCTTGTCAGGTCATGATCGCGGCGGATGCCTCGGCATCCGCTGACGCTGGCTTACATCGTGCCGATCGTCACCTGGGTGTTCGGGTTCAGTTCGCTGTAGCCGTTCTGAGGAACGCCCTGGAGCGACTGCGCCTGGTTCTTCGTCAGCTTCGGCGCGACGAGCGCCTGGTTCTGCAGCACTAGGGACGAGAGCGGGATCGCCGTCTTCTGTTCGCCGATGCCGAGGAAGCCGCCATGACCGGCCACGGCATAGAGACGGTTCTTCATGTTGATGATCCGCTCGATATTGCCGACCTTCTTCCCGTTGGCTCCGACGACGTCGTACTGGAGAAGGTTGCGGACGCTGACCTTCTGGCGGCCGGTGGCCGACTGGCTGACCGCGACCGTCGCACCTTCGCGAGGCTGCTGCGACGCGCCGGCCTGACCGTTCTGACCGAGCGACGCCGTCTGCTGGCCGTTCGCTGTGCCGGCGCCGGTAGCCGCACCGGCCGAAGCGCCAGCCTGCGCACCGGTTGCCGCGGTCTGGCCGGACCCGGCAGCGCCGTTCTGGCCGCCACCGTTTCCGGTCTGCGCCGCAGCGCCGGAAGCGCCGTTCGCGCCACCCGAATTCGCGGCCCCGCCAGCACCGGACGACTGCGAGAGGGTGTTGATGCTCGCCTGCTGCTGGTTCGGGTTGATCTTCGCCTCGCCGTTGATCCCGTTGCCGCTCGCACCGGCGCCGTTCACCTGCGCGGATCCGTTCGAGGCCTGGAGGCCGGCATTGCCGTTCCCGGTGGCCGCCCCGGTCGGGGCGCCGGCGTTCGTGCCATTGCTGCCGTTCGCCATGCCGGCGTTCGCGGCCGACTGCGACGCGGTGTTCGCCGTCCCGGCACCCGTGCCGGCATTGCCGGCGCCGACCGAGGCGGTGGCGAGGCCGTTGTTGCCCCCGCCCTGCTGGGCGGAGCCGTTGGCGCCCGTCGCGGCCTGCGTGGCCGATCCGTTGGCGCTCGCCATGCCCTGGATCCCGCCGGCACCGGCGGCAGCCTGCCGGTTCGCTCCGCCCGAATTCGCTCCGCCCGAAGCCTGGTTGCCCAGACCCTGGGAGCCCGAGCCCTGGCTCGCCGTGCTGGCGCTGCAGGCCTGCGTCGGCAGCCACTGGTTCAGTCCCGCGGCGGCGAGGAATTCGGTGGTCAGCGTGCCGGTCGGCTCGAGACCCTTGGCCTGCTGGAAGTTGGCGGTCGCGGTGGCCGTCTGCTTGTCCCACTGACCATCGACGCTGCCGGCGTCATAGCCGAGTGCGTTGAGCTTCTGCGTCAGCTGCCGGACGCCGGCCGGGCTGATGTAGAGCGGGGTGCCGGCCTGCTGCTGGCCGCTGGAGCCGCTGTTGCCGACGGTATTGCCCTTCTGCGGCGTGCCGCCGACGGTGGTCTCCTGGGCGATGCGCTGGCTCGAGCCGCCGTTGCCGGACCCGTTGCCGGCATTGTTGCCGTTCGCGCTGGCGCTCGCATTCCCGGCGGAGAAGACGCGCTGGCAGTCGCCGAGCGCCTTCAGGAGGCTGACGTCGAGGACGCCGGTGGGCTCCAGGCCGTTCGCCTGCTGGAAGTTGGCGGCGGCCCGGGAGGTCGCCTTGGTCCAGAGGCCGTTGACCCGGCCGGGATCATAGCCCTGCGCGTTCAGCGTCTGCTGCACGACGCGCACGCCGGCCGGGCTGACCTTCAGGATCGCGCCCTTGCCGTTCGCGGTCTCCTGGGCGAGGCGCTGGTTCGAGGCGCCCTGGCCGGTGATGCCCTGGCCGTTGAGAATGTTGGTGAGGCCGAGCGCCTCGACGAGCGAAACCGTGAGGGAGCCGGTGGGCTCCAGACCCTGAGCCTGCTCGAAATTCGCGGCGGCCCGGGCGGTCTGCTTGTTCCACTGCCCGTCGACGCTGCCGACGTCGTAGCCCTTCTTGTTCAGGGCCTGCTGGATCTGCCGCGTCCCGGCCGTGCTGAGGTAGATTTCGCTGCCCTTGTAGCGGGCGACTTCCTGCGCCAGCCGCTGATTGCTGACCTGCGGGGCGTTCCGTCCGGCGGTACCGGCGGTGGGATTCTGCTGGGTGCTCTGCGCCTGGGCGGTCCCCACGGCGAGGACAGCGGCGAGCGCTGTCGAAAGAGCGAGACTGGTGTGTCGCATGATGTTCCTCTTTTTCTGAGATCGGATCACGGGCTGCTTCAGGCGTTGGCGACGCGACGGAAAAAGCGGAACAACAACCGAAGTACGGGCGAGGCGGGAGCGCCGGCCGCCGCGGGCGGCGAGGCCAGCGCCCGGGGAGCCGCGCGGGCGCGGCTCCCGTCTGTCTGCGGATGGCTGGCATCCGCAGAACAGGCGACTGTCGACTTACTGGTTGTTGCCCGCGGCGGTGCCGGCAGTGCCGTTGGCGCCGCTGGCTCCGGCATTGGCGCCGCCGGAGATGCTGCCGGTGGTGGTCTCGTTGGAGATCCGCTGGTTGCTCGAGCCCCGTCCCCGGACACCGTTGGCGGTCGCCATGTTCTGGTTCGCGCCGTTCGCCGCCGAAGCGCCGTTCCGGCCCCCGGCACCCTGGAGCGGCAGCCACTGGTTCAGGCCGATATTGGCGAGGAAAGCGGTCGTCAGCGTTCCGCTCGGCTCCAGCCCCTTGGCCTGCTCATAGTTGGCGACGGCCTTGCTGAGGCCCTTCGACCACTGCCCGTTCACCGGTCCGGCGTCGTAGCCGACCTTGTTGAGCGCCTGGGTGACGTCGCGGACGCCGGCGCTGCTGATGTAGAGCGGCGTGCCGGGGCTCGTGTGGCCCGCAGCCCCGCGGCTGCCACCATTGTTGCCGGTCCCGGTGCTCTCCTGCGCGATCCGCTGGCTGCTGCCCTTGGAACCCTTGGCACCAGCCGCCTGCCGGCCGCCCTGGGCGCCGTTGTTGCGCGCCTGGCCGCTCGCATAGACCCGGTTGCCGACGCCGAGCGCCTTGATCAGGCTGACGTCGAGGATGCCGACCGGCTCCAGGCCGTGGACCTGCTGATAGGTCTTGACCGCCTTGGTCGTCTGGTCGTCCCAGGTGCCGTTGATGTTGCCGACGTCATAGCCCTGCTGGTTGATCGCCTGCTTGATGACGCGAACGCCGGCCGGGCTGATGCGCAGCGGCGTGCCCTTCAGGCCGCGCTCCTGCGCCAGACGCTGGTTGCTGCGGTTGCCCCGCGCGCTGCCGACGCCCTGGCCGGACAGAAGCTTGTTGAGGCCGAGCGTGCGGATCAGGCTGACCGTGAGGCCGGTCGTCGGCTCGAGGCCCTGCGCCTGCATGAAGTTCGCGGCGGCGCGGCCGGTGGCCTTGTTCCACTTGCCGCTGACATTGCCGACATCGTAGCCCTTCTTGTTCAGGGCCTGCTGGATCTGACGCGTGCCGGCGGGGCTGACATACAATTCGCTGCCCTGGTAGCGCGCGACCTCGTTCTTGATCCGCATGTTGCTGTTGCCGGAGGCATTCTGCGAACCGGACTGCGTGGCGCGGGTCTGGCTGCCGTTGGACCTGGCGACCCCGGCAGTCGTCTGGCCGCTCCGGGTGGAGGTCTGCGCATAGGCCGTGCCCATTGCCAGAGCAGTTGCAAGCGCGGTGGTGACAGCAAGCTGGGTTGCCCTCATGGTGTCACTCCTTTCAAGATGATTGTCGTGAGTCTCGGGAAAACGCGACAATGCCGGATGCAACCATTACGGATGCGACCCCTTGCCGCGTCGTCGACAAAGGAACGCCGAATTCCACAGCGGGTTCAACGATGTTTGTGTTGATATCTAATCTTCGTGCGCTAGGCGCCTAACGTTCGCCGCCCAAGAATGGTCGCGGGAATTGCACCAATGACGTGTGGTTGGCAAATCATCCGCCGCGCCCGACCGAGGCGGCCAGCCGGCGCGACGATCGGGGCGCTCGCCGGCGTCTGGTCGTCGGGCGCAGCCGTTTGATCCGGCAGCACGCGGCGCCAGGTTGCCGGAGCAATCATCGAGGGGGGAAGCGGCTGCCGGACTCGTCCGGCTGCCTGCGAGGGATCAGCGACCGGTCGCCGGGACAGGTGCCGTGCCGCCGGTGGTGGATGGCGGCGCGGCCGGAGAGTCGAGCTGCTGCTTCTGGCGCTGCGCCGCGACCGGGCTCGACGGCTCGGCCAGATTGCTCTTGTTCACCTGCCGGCGCGCCGCCTCCAGCGCCTGTGCGCCGGTCATCGCGCGGCTGCCGGGCATCAGGCCGTTGACCTGGCCGTTCGCTTCGGTGCCGTGCAGCTGGCGCAGCGACTGCGATGTCTGGTCGCCGGAGGCGGTCCCGGCCGGGTTCGCCGCGGCGCCCTGGCTCTGGGCCTGAGCCGCGCCGATCGAAAGAAGCAGGGTAAAGCCTGCGGCGGAAACGGTCGCACATGTCGGCATGGCGAACCTCCTGGTCTGTGGTGGGAAAGACTGCGGGTGCCGGTCGCCCGGGCGGATGGCAACGCCGCTATTTCCTTGAAAACGTTGCGAAGGGCCGATGCGTTCAAGGTCTTTCGGTAGGCATCTATCCACAGCGGCGGACGCTCGGCAGGAGCCTCCATGAGCTGGAGCCTCTCCGGCGCTGGCCGACCTTACGGGTGTTTAAGGGAACGGGGGCCTGACCCATCGGTTCTCGGCTAAGGACGGTCGCTTCGCGGCCCGAAGCGACAGGTCATGGGAGATGAAGACGATGAAGCTCGATCTTGCGGACAAGCGCGTGCTCGTCACCGGCGGCAATTCGGGGCTCGGCGCCGCGATGGTCCGTGCCTTCGCGGATGAGGGCGCCAGGCTCGCCATCAACTATGTGGCGCATCCGGACGAGACCGAGAAGCTGATCGCCGAGATCACGGCAGCGGGCGGCGAGGCGATCGGAGTCCACGCCGACATCTCCGACTTCGCAGCCGTCGAGGCGATGTTCGCCGAGATCGACGAGCGTTTCGGCGGCGTCGACGTCCTCATCAACAATGCCGGGATCGACGGCGAGGCCATGCTCGGCTGGAAGAGCGACGTCGAGGCCTGGTCGAAGGTGATCGACGTCAATCTGAAGGGCGCACATCACTGCGCGCGCGAGGCGCTGAAGCGGATGGTGCCGGAGAAGGGCGGGGTCATCATCAACACGTCGAGCGTCCACGAGGTGATCGCCTGGACCGGCTACAGCGCCTACACCGCCAGCAAGGCCGGCCTCTCCATGATGGCGAAGACGCTGGCGCAGGAGGCGGCGCCGCACGGGGTCCGGGTGCTGAACATCGCGCCCGGCGCGATCCAGACGCCGATCAACCAGTCCGTCTGGGAGGACCCCGAAGGCTACAAGGACCTCCTGTCGAAAATCCCGCTCGGCCGGGTGGGCAAGCCGGAAGACATCGCCGGCATGGCCGTGGTCCTCGCCTCCAACGTCGCCGGATACATCACCGGAACGACGATTTTCATCGACGGCGGAATGACCGATTATCCCGACTTCGCGCATGGCGGCTGAGGCCGCCCGCCGCAACCGGCCCAGAGCGGGGACCGCAGCTTCGAGCGCGCGGCCTTTTTCGTCATGGAGACAGGCAGGATGAGCAAACGCATCGAGGACTACGGGCTGATCGGCAACATGCTGTCCGCGGCGCTGGTGGCCAAGGACGGCTCGATCGACTGGCTCTGCCTGCCGCGTTTCGATTCCCCCGCCTGCTTCGCCGCGCTGGTCGGCGGTCCCGAGAACGGCTTCTGGAAGATCGCGCCGAGCGATCCCGTCACCGGGGTCAGCCGGCGCTACCTTCCGGACACGGCGGTTCTGGAGACGCGCTTCGAGACGGCGACGGGCGCGGTGACGCTGACCGACTTCATGCCGCTGACCGACAACGAGAAGAAGCTCGATCTCGTGCGCATCGTCACCGGGGTCGAAGGCACGGTCGAGATGGAGATGGGGCTGGTGCTGCGCTTCGGCTATGGGCGGGACGTGCCCTGGGTGCGCCGGCGCGACTACGGCCTCAGCGCCGTCGCGGGACCCGATGCGGTGGAACTCCACACCCACCTGCCGCTCGAGGGCCGCGACATGAAGACCGTCGCCTCCTTCACTGTCGGCAAGGGCGACAGCGTGCCGATGACGCTGTCCTATCACCCCTCGCACCAGAACCCGCATTTCATCCCCGACCGGCGCGAAAGCCTGGAGCGGACGGTGATCTGGTGGCGCGAATGGGTGAAGCGCGGCAGCTTCGAGCAGATGCCAGAGGAATGGCGCGAGCCGGTGGTCCGGTCGCTGATCACGCTGAAGACGCTGATCTTCTCACCCACCGGCGGCATCGTTGCGGCCCCGACCTCCTCGCTTCCCGAGGCGATCGGCGGCTCGCGCAACTGGGACTACCGCTACTGCTGGCTGCGCGACTCCGCCCTGACGCTCTATGCGCTGCTCAATGCCGGCTACCGGCAGGAGGCGGAGGCCTGGCGGCAATGGCTGCTGCGCGCCGTCGCCGGCCAGCCCGAGCAGCTGCAGATCATGTACGGCCTCGCCGGCGAGCGCTCGCTGCCCGAATTCGAGATCCCCTGGCTGTCCGGCTACGAGGAGAGCCGGCCGGTGCGCATCGGCAACGGCGCCGCCGGGCAGACCCAGCTCGACGTCTATGGCGAGCTGATCGACATGCTGCACGCCGCCCGCGAGGCCGAGCTGCAGCCGCAGTCGGAAGCCTGGCGCATGCAGAAGGTGCTCCTGAAGCATCTGGAGACGGCCTGGCAGACGCTCGACCGCGGCATCTGGGAGGTGCGCGGCGACCCGAAGGCCTTCACCCATTCGCGCATGATGTGCTGGGTCGCCTTCGACCGCGCCGTGCTGAGCGTCGAGCGCTTCGGCATGGACGGGCCCGTCGAGCGCTGGCGCGAGATCCGCGCGCAGATCCACGAGGAAATCTGCACCCACGGCTTCAACGAGACGAAGAACAGCTTCGTCCAGTACTATGGCGGCGAAACGCTGGATGCCAGCCTGCTCCTGATGCCGCAGCTCGGCTTCCTGCCGCCGGACGACCCGCGGGTCGTCGGGACGATCGAGGCGGTGGAGCGCGAGCTGATGCGCGACGGCTTCGTGTTGCGCTACTCGACCGACGCCTCCGACGACGGGGTCGGCGGCGAGGAGGGCGCCTTCCTCGCCTGCAGCTTCTGGCTCGCCGACGCCTACATCCTTTGCGGCCGCACCGGGGACGCGCAGGCGCTGTTCGACCGGCTCCTGCGCCTGCCGAACGACCTCGGGCTGCTGGCCGAGGAATACGATCCGCAGGCAAAGCGCCTGGTCGGGAATTTCCCGCAGGCCTTCTCGCATATCGGGCTGATCAACACCGCGCACAACCTCGTCAAGGCGCAGGGGCCGGCGCGCCAGCGCGCCGCGCAGGTCGCACCGCGCGGCGTCGAACAGGTCGAGGAGGATGAAGCCGGCAGCCCGGAGGCCGAGGCAAGCGGTCGCAACGATCTGGGACCGGCGCAGTAGGACAGCCGGCCCGGCCCGATCGCGGGAGCCACGGTTTCCTCCGTCAGGGTTTGCCGCCCGCCTTACGACGTCCCGCTGCCGGGCTCCGCCATGCCGCGGTGCTGGCCGGCGAGGAGGCCCGGCGGCGTGATATCGGCGAGCGTTGCCTGCAGCTTGTTCTTCCAGCCGCTGACGAGGTCGCCTTCGCCGCTCATCATGGCGTCGAAGCCGTCCTTGGCGACCTTGGCGGGATCGTCCTTCCTCGCCTGGCCGATGCTGGTATCCATCATGTCGGCGCGCTCGAAGAACTGCGTGTCCGTCGGCCCCGGCATCAGGCAGGAGACGGTGACGCCGGTATCCTTCAGCTCGTCGCGCAGGCCGAAGGCGAAGTTGTCGAGGAAGGCCTTGGTGCCGTTGTAGACGGCCTGGAAGCTGCCGGGGATGAAGCCGGCGATCGAGCCGGTGATCAGGATCTTGCCTTCGCCGCGCCGGCGCATGTCGTTGCCGATCTTGTGGATCAGCGAGATCGTGCCGGTGACGTTGGTGTCGACCACCTTGAGGGCGCGCTCGAGGTCCTGGTCGAGGAAGCCCTTGCCGAGCCCGCGGCCGGCATTGGCGAGCAGCGCGTCGACCTTCCGGTCGGCGACGGCGGCATAGAGCTTGTCGACGCCCTCGGTGGTCGAGAGGTCGGCCTCGACCGCGGTGACGTCCGCGCCGAGCTGCCGAAAGGTGCTGGCCGCGTCTGCAATCTTGGGCTCGTCGGCGGCAACGACGAGGTCGAAGCCGTTCTCGGCGCAGAGTCGCGCGAGTTCGAAGCCGATACCGGTCGAGGCGCCGGTGACGACGGCGAGTGGGCGTTGATCGGCCATGGGGTATCTCCGGGAAGGACAGGTCGGGATGCGGCGCCTCGGGGCGCATTCGCGGTGCAGGGCCGCCCGGCGCGCTTCCGCCGTGGCGGGATCGCGCCGGTTACGCCGACATGGCTGCAAGGCTCGAGGCGGCCGCTGGTCTCGTCAGCCAGAACCGCTGGGCGAAAGGGCCCGTTCCGGCGCGCGGCCCCTGCTTTCCTTAGCCGAAGGCGAACCGTCCGGGTCGGGCGAGGGTGCGGCTTCCTCGTCCCGGCAGGAGCCGGGTGCGGCAGCGTCGTCGTCCTGCCCGCCGTCCTCCGCCGCCTCGCGGCGCCGCTCCGCCGCGTCCTCGAACCGGCCGAGCCAATGCGAGAGCGGCGTGGCGCTGATCCCGTGCGCCAGCGCCGAGACGGTCACGGCGAGCGTCGCGACCGGCCAGAAGACTTGCAGCCCGGTCTTCTCGTCGGCGAGGATCGAATAGTAGACCGAGGCGACGCCCATCGGCCCGAACCAGCCGACGAAGGCGGATTCCGCCCAGCCCCGGATGCAGGTCATTCCCCGCGACAGGAGGAAAAAGAAGGGTGGCCGGCGCAGGAAGAGAAGCGCGATGGCGAAGGCGAGGCCCGGCCAGCCGATCGTAAACCAGTCGCCCCAGGGCAGCATCACCCCGATCAGGATGAAGACCGGCAGGTCGAAGAAGCGGCCCATCGCCTCCTGCGCATGGCCCTGGCGGGTCTCGCGGGTGGAGATGAAGCGGTTGAACATCAGGCCGGCGGCGAAGACCGCCAGGATCCCGTCGCTGCCCATCAGGCTGACGGCCGCGAGCACCGTAACCGACAGCGCCAGGCCGACCGTGACGGTGGATTGACTCTCGAAGAAGGGCTGGTCGTACACCCAGATGAGCAGCCGGCCGATCAGCCAGCCGATCATGGCGCCGATCGCCACCGAGGCGAGGATCTCCCAGAGGAAGACCTGCGTCGCCCATTCCACCCAGGCGTCCTGCGGGTCCTTGGTGAGGAGCAGGATCGGCAGCATCACGAACAGCATGCCGAGCCCGTCATTGGCGCCGCTCTCGCCGCTCATGACGTTGCGCACCCGCGTCGGGACGGAATCGATCGCCGAGCGGCCGCTGACGATCGAGCCGGCGAGCACGGGATCGGTCGGCGCCAGCATCGCGCCGAGGAGCAGCGAGGGCAGGAGCGGCAGGCCGAGGATGAGATAGGCGAGGGCGGACCCCGCGCCCCACATCAGCGTCATGCCGCCGACGAGGGAAAGGGAGAGGTCGCGCCACTGGGTGATCTCGAAGCGCGGCGGCAGGCGGAGCGCTGCACCCATCACCGCGAGGCCGAGCGTCAGCCGCGCCACCTCCTTCATCACCTGGAAGCGGTCGGAGGGCATGTTCGCCATGTCGACGAGGCCGAACACGGCCGGACCGATGGCGACGCCGATGATCAGGCAGATCGCCGTCTCGGTGATCCAGAGCCGGTTCTTCACATAGCCGCCGAGAAGGCCGAGAACGAGCACTGCGCTGCCGGCGACGAACAGCGCCGCATCCAAAGCCATACGTCATCTCCTTTGGGAACCGGCAAGGCCGGCGATCCTCATTTTGTTCACTGGCACCGATTGGGAAGGGCGCGCCTCTCGCGCAACACTTGGCTGTCGCTTCACTGCGGCGTGATCATCGCTCTCCCCAGGGCGGCCGGTCGGACATCCCCGCGTCCCTCCATCCAACCGCGGCGACGGGCGGCACGAAATGCACCGGCGCCGGCTCCGCCCGGTGCAGCGCGGCGCCTTCCTGATGATGCGTTCCCCTCAGACCTCGACGCCCTGCCGCGTGTTTCCGCCTGTTCATCGGCGGCCGGCGCGCCAGATGCGCCGGCTGGGCGATGCGCCGGCGCCGGGCCGGCGCTTTCCCCTTTTCAGTGATCGAGTGAACGGGTTTCGACGGAGTGAGAGCGTGAGCGTCAGCGAGGGGCGAGAGACGATGCGGGCGGCGGTGGTGACCGGCCCCGGCGAGCTGAAGGTGGAGGCGGTCGCGCGGCCGCAGCCGGGACCGGGCGAGGTCCGGGTGAAGCTCGAAGGCTGCGGCGTCTGCGCCTCCAACCTGACGCCCTGGGCCGGGCCGGAATGGATGCAGTTTCCGACCGAGGCGGGCGGTCTCGGCCATGAGGGCTGGGGCGTCGTCGATGCCGTCGGCGAGGGCGTCGATGCCGTCTCTGTCGGCGACCGCGTCGCGGCGCTGTTCTACAAGAGCTACGGCGAATACGATGTCGGGCCGGCCGAGAACGTCGTGAAGCTGCCGGAGGCGCTCGGGGAGACGCCCTTCCCGGGCGAGCCGCTCGGCTGCGCCATGAACATCTTCGCCCGCTCCGGGATCAAGGCCGGCGAGACCGTCGCGATCATCGGCATCGGCTTTCTCGGCGCGATCCTGACGCGCCTCGCCTCGCAGGCCGGGGCGCGCGTCATCGCCATCTCGCGCCGCCCCTTTTCGCTGCAGGTCGCACGGGACATGGGCGCGGCCGAGACGATCCCGATGGAGGACCACTGGCAGATCATCGAACAGGTGCGCGAACTGACCGGCGGCGTCTTCTGCGACCGGGTGATCGAGGCGGTCGGCAAGCAGTGGCCGCTCGATCTCGCCGCCGAGCTGACGCGCGAGCGCGGCACGCTCGTCGTCGCGGGCTATCACCAGGACGGGGCGCGGCAGGTCAACATGCAGCTGTGGAACTGGCGCGGGCTCGACGTGATCAACGCCCACGAGCGCGACCCGGCGATCTACATCCGGGGCATCCGCGACGCCGTCGACGCCGTCGCCAGTGGCCGGCTGGATCCCTCCGCGCTCTACACCCACCGCTTTCCGCTGGAGCGGCTGGACGAGGCGCTGAACACGACGCGCGACCGGCCGGAGGGCTTCATGAAGGCGCTCGTCACGTTCTGACGGGAAGCACTACGGCCGGCGCCGACCCGTGGTCGCGGCGGCGCCTTTCCGACGGTTCGGCGGCCGGCGGTTTCGTCCGGCCGCCGCTGATCGTTCGGGCCTGCGAGGGACTTTGTCTGTAGACTCCTAACGAAATCGTTGCGACGCGCTTCTGTCACGCCCGCGTGAAGGCTCCAGATGATTGGAAGTCGTCCTCGGTCACGCGTCAAGGCAACGTGGCCGCGTTCGACGTCCTTTCTTCCCTGCGCCCGCGGCTTGTCTTGCGGGTGCAGCGCCATCCGATCGGGTTTTGCAGATCTTGCCGAGCGAATGCCTGGACAGCCGCCACCAATCGACCGTCCAGCGCGTCACAATCTTTCGTGGCCGCCCGTTCGACAGTCGCCCCTCTGCCGGATGCCGCGGTGGCGGTGCTCCTTCCGCCGGCATCCGCAAAATTGTCTTCCGACAACCGGCCCGGACTGCGCGACGGCCTGCGCAGGGCTTGGATCGGTTGAACCCCTCATGCGTTCTCATCATCAACAGTCCTGACTGCAAGGAGGTCTGATTGTCTCGTTATCTCGTGACCGGCGGCGCCGGGTTCATCGGCCGCCAGGTGTGCCGCGAGCTTCTCGACCATGGCCACGACGTTCGCGTCCTCGATGCGATGATCGAACAGGTGCACGGCGGGAACGAGACGCTCGATCTCGGCGACGTCGAGATCCACCGCGGCGACGTGAGGGATGCGGACAAGGTGCGCGCGGCGCTCGCCGGGATCGACGGCGTGGTGCATCTCGCGGCCGAGGTGGGCGTCGGCCAGAGCATGTACGAGATCGAGCGCTATGTCAGCGCCAACGACGTCGGCACCGCGGTTCTCCTGCAGGAGATGATCGACCAGCCGGTGGAGCGGATCGTCGTGGCGTCCTCGATGAGCGTCTACGGCGAGGGTCGCTACCGCACGCCGGACGGGCGCGTCGTCGACAATGCCCGCCGCCGGCCGGGCGAGATCAAGGCGGGCCGCTTCGAGATCCTGTCCGACAAGGGCGAGCCGCTGGAGCCGGTGGCGACGGACGAGACCAAGCCGGTCGATCTCGCCTCGATCTACGCGCTGACGAAATACCAGCAGGAGCAGGCGGTGCTGATCTTCGGCAACGCCTACCAGACCGACGCGGTCGCCCTGCGACTGTTCAACGTGTTCGGGCCCGGCCAGGCGTTGTCGAACCCTTATACCGGCGTCCTCGCCAACTTTTCCTCGCGCATCGCTGCGGGGAAGGCACCGACGATCTTCGAGGACGGCAAGCAGCGCCGCGACTTCGTGCATGTGAACGACGTCGCCCGCGCCTTCCGTCTGGCGCTGGAGAAGCCCGAGGCGACGGGCGAGGTCATCAATGTCGGAAGCGGGCGCTCCTACTCCGTCACCCAGGTGGCCGAAGAGGTCGCCCGCGCGATGGGCAGCGACATCCAGCCGGAGATCACCGGCAAGGCCCGCACCGGCGACATCCGCAACTGCTTCTCCGACATCTCCAAGGCGAAGCGCCTTCTCGGCTTCGAGCCGCAGCGCAGCCTCGAGGATTCGCTCGGCGAGCTGGCCGACTGGGTCGCGTCGCAGACGGTGACCGACCGCAACGAGGAAATGCGCCGGCATCTCGAAGCGCGAGGCCTCGTCGCATGACGAAGCCGTCATCAGGGGCAGGAAACACCGGCGGCGGCAAGGCGTTCGGTTTCGCCGAGTGGTTCCGGCCCGGCGAATACGACCGCACCCTCGCCGCGCTCGACGGCATGGAGCGGGCCGGCGCGCGCTATGTGCGCACGCATCTGTCCTGGGCCGAGTATCACGGCGAGGGCGGGCAGGCCTGGTACGACTGGCTGCTGCCCGAGGTCGGACGCCGCTTCGCCCTCCTGCCCTGCATCCACTACACCCCGCCCTCGCTGTCGCGCACCGGCACGTCCGCCGGCGCGCCCGAGCGGCTGCAGGACTATGCCGACTTCGTCGACCACGTCCTCACCCGCTACGGCGAGCATTTCGAGGCGGTGGAGCTCTGGAACGAGCCGAACAACCTGCTCGACTGGGACTGGCGCGAAGATCCGGAATGGGCGCTGTTCTGCGAGATGGTGGGCGCCGCCGGCCACTGGGCGCGCGAGCGCGGCTTCAAGACCGTGCTCGGCGGCCCGTCGCCCTTCGATGCGCACTGGCTGCGGCTGATGGGCGAGCGCGGCGTGCTCTCGGTCATGACGGCGGTCGGCCTGCATGGCTTTCCCGGCACCTGGGACAGCGACGTCGGCACCTGGGCCGGCTGGCAAGCGCTGACCGGGCAGATGCGCGCCATCCTCGACGAGTTCAACCCGGCCGCCGAGATCTGGATCACCGAGGCCGGCTATTCGACCTGGCGCCATGACGAGGCGACGCAGGCGCAGAGCTTTCTCGACGCGCTGAACGCCTCGGCCGACCGGCTCTACTGGTACGGCTGGCAGGACATCGCCGACACCGTCGCCGTGCAGGAAGGCCTGCGCTTCGACGAGCGGCACTACCACATGGGCGTCGTCGACCAGGACGGCCGGCCGAAGCTCCTGGCGCGTCTGCTGCAGGAGGGCGGACCCGCGGCGATCGAGGCGACGCTGGCGCTCGCCGCGCCGAACGTCGCGCGCAAGACCAACCCGGTCGTCATCACCGGCGGCGCCGGCTTCATCGGCTGCAATCTTGCCGACAGCTTCCTCGCCGAGGGCCGCGAGGTGCTCCTCGTCGACAATCTCTCGCGTCCCGGCGTCGAGAAGAACCTTTTCTGGCTGAAGGATCGGCACGGTGCGCGCGCCGGCTGGGCGCCGGTCGACATGCGCGACGGCATGGCGCTGCGCGACGTCGTGCGGGATGCCGAGGCGGTCTTCCATTTCGCGGCGCAGGTTGCCGTGACCACGAGCCTGGACGCGCCGGTCGACGACTTCGAGGTGAACGGCCGCGGCACGCTGAACGTGCTCGAGGCGGTGCGCCGCTCCGGCCGCAAGACGCCGGTGATCTTCGCCTCGACCAACAAGGTCTACGGCAATCTCGCCGACCTGTCCCTCGCCGACAGCGGCGACCGCTACGTGCCGACGGACAACGCGGTGGCCGCCCACGGCGTCGGCGAGTGGCGGAACCTCGACTTCTGCACGCCTTATGGCTGCTCCAAGGGCGTCGCCGACCAGTACGTCCTCGATTACGGCAAGAGCTACGGCCTGCCGACCGCCGTCCTTCGGATGAGCTGCATCTACGGCCCGCGCCAGTTCGGCACCGAGGACCAGGGCTGGGTCGCGCATTTCCTCATCCGGGCGCTGAACGGCGAGGAGATCGTGATCTATGGCGACGGCAAACAGGTGCGCGACATCCTGCATGTGTCGGACGCCGTCGCGGCCTACCGGGCGCTGCTGTCGAACATCGACACGGTGCGCGGCAACGCCTTCAATCTCGGCGGCGGACCGGTCAACGCGATCAGCCTGCGCGTCCTCCTGCGCGAGATGGGCGACATGCTCGGCCGCGAGGTCCAGATCCGCTTCTCCGAGACCCGCCAGGGCGACCAGGCCTACTTCGTGGCCGATACGCGCAAGCTCGCCGAAGCCACCGGCTGGCGCGCCAGGATCGGCTGGCGCGACGGCGTGCGCGACCTCAACGCCTGGCTCTCCTCGTGGAACGGACCGGCCGCCGACCGGGCCGAGGAGACGACCGCGCCCGCGGCGCAGAGGCTGCGGGCATGAGCCGGCCTCGCCCCCGCCGGCAAGGCGCCGGCTGCGCCACCCCGCCCTGCCTGTCCGGCGGGCGATCCACCATCTCTGCGTCCCTTGTTTTCCGCGTATTGGAGGCGTTCCGATGATCCCTAACCGGGTGCTGATGACCACCGACGCCGTCGGCGGTGTCTGGCGCTACTCCCTCGACCTCGCCCGCTCGCTGAATGCCGCGGGGATCGAGGTGGTGCTCGCCTGCCTCGGCCCGGCGCCGTCGGAGGACAAGCGGCGCGAGGCCGATGCTCTGACATCGACCCGGCTGGTGACGCTGGACCTGCCGCTCGACTGGATGGCGGAGGGTCCCGAGGCGCTGGCGGATGTGCCGCGGCGGCTCGCCGCGCTCGCCGAGGAGACCGGCGCCGACCTCCTGCATCTCAACCTGCCGTCCCAGGCGGCCGGGATCGAAACGGCGAGGCCCGTCGTCGTCGTCTCGCATTCCTGCGTCGTCACCTGGTGGGCGGCGATGCGGGAAGGGCCGCTGCCGGCCGACTGGGACTGGCAGTTTGCGCTGAACCGGGCGGGCTTCGAACGTGCGGACGCCATCGTCGCGCCGGCCAAGGCCCATGCCGAGGCGGTGCGCGCCGCCTATGCCGGCATCCGGCCGGTGCGAACCGTGCCGAACGCGATCACGCCGCCGCTGGAGGCGCAGAAGGCGCCGAAGCGGCCTGTCGTCTTCGCCGCCGCCCGCTGGTGGGACGAGAGCAAGAACGCAAGGCTACTCGACGCCATGGCCGCCGAGGTGTCCTGGTCGGTGAAGGCCGCCGGCGCGACCCGCGGCGACAACGGCCAGAGCGTGTCCTTCACCCATGCCGAGGCGCTGGGAAATCTGCCCTTCGCCGAGACGCAGCGGCTGATGGGCGAAGCCGGCATCTTCGTCTCGCCGTCGCTCTACGAGCCCTTCGGCCTCGCGGTGCTGGAAGCGGCGACGGCCGGGGCCGCGCTCGTCCTCGCCGACATCGCGACCTATCGCGAGCTCTGGGGCGGTGCGGCGCGCTTTGCCGATCCGAACGATCCGGCCGCCTTCGCCCGGGCGGTCGAAACGCTGTCGGCCGACAGCGGCGCACGGGCGCTGCTCGGCGCGCAGGCCAGGGAGCGGGCCCGCCGCTTCACCCCGGCCTGCCAGCTGGAGGCGCTGTTCGCCGTCTACCGCGCTGCCGCAGCCGGCAGCACCGGGCTCCCCCTCGGCCTCCCCCAGGCTGCCGAGTGACCATGCGCTTCGTCTTCTACACCCACTCCCTCGTCTCCGACTGGAACCATGGCAACGCGCATTTCCTGCGCGGCGTCATGCGCGATCTCGTCGCCCGCGGCCATGAGGCCGTGGCGCTGGAGCCGGAGGACGGATGGAGCCGGACCAATCTCCTGGAGACCCAGGGTCCGGCCGCGATCGAGCGCTTCTCCGACGATTTTCCGGAGCTGACGAGCCGCACCTACGGGCCGGATTTCGACCATGAAGCCGCCCTCGACGGGGCCGACGTCGTGGTGGTGCACGAGTGGACGGAGCCGGCGCTGGTCAAGGCGATCGGCGACATCCGTCGCAAGGGCGGCGACTTCCTCCTGCTCTTCCACGACACGCACCATCGCGCGGTCTCGGACGAGCGGGCGATCGCCGAAATGGCGCTCGCCGACTATGACGGCGTCCTCGCCTTCGGTGAGACGCTTCGCCAGCGCTATCTGGGCCGCGGCTGGGGCCGACAGGTCGTGACCTGGCACGAGGCGGCCGACGACCGGCTGTTCCGCCCGCCCGAGGCGGACCAATCCCAGGCGGAGAAGACCGCCGACCTCGTCTGGATCGGCAACTGGGGCGACGGCGAGCGCACCGAGGAGCTTCGCCGCTTCCTGATCGAGCCGGTCAAGGCGCTGGGGATCTCCGGCGACGTCCACGGCGTGCGCTATCCCGAGCCGGCGCTGGTGGCGCTCACCGATGCCGGCCTCGCCTTTCGCGGCTGGATCGCCAATGCCGACGTGCCGCAGGCCTTCGCCCGCCACCGGGTGACCGTGCACGTTCCGCGCCGGCCTTACGTCGAGGCCCTGCCGGGCATTCCGACGATCCGCCCGTTCGAGGCGATGGCCTGCGGCATCCCGCTGATCTCGGCGCCCTGGGACGACGCCGAAGGGCTGTTCCGCACGGGCACCGACTATCTCGTGGCAAGGGACGGCGGAGAGATGCGCACCCAGCTTCGGCGCGTCCTGAACGACCCGGATCTTGCCGCGTCGCTTGCGGCATCCGGCCTCGAGACGATCCGCGCCCGGCACACCTGCCGCCACCGCGTCGACGAGCTTCTGCAGACGGTCGACGCCCTTCGCCAGCATGCGGACGCGCCGAAGGAGGCCGCACAGTAATGAAGATCGCCTTCTACGGCTCCAGCCTCCTCTCGTCCTACTGGAACGGCGCCGCCACCTATTATCGCGGGCTCCTCCGGGCGCTCGCGGCGCACGGCCACGACATCACCTTCTACGAGCCGGACGCCTATGGCCGGCAGGAGAACCGCGACATCGAGCCGCCGGACTGGGCGAAGGTCGTCGTCTGGCAGGCGACGCCGGAGGCGCTGAAGGCGGCGGCCTCCGAGGCGGCAAAGGCCGATGTCGTCGTCAAGGCCTCGGGCGTCGGCTATGAGGACGATGCGCTACTGGAGGCGGTGCTTTCCGCGGCGCGGCCGGATGCGGTGCGGATCTTCTGGGACGTCGACGCGCCGGCGACGCTCGCCGAGCTGAAGGAAAAGCCCGACCATCCGAGCCATCGCCAGCTCGAAAGGCTCGACCTCGTCCTCACCTATGGCGGCGGCGACCCCGTCGTTTCCGCCTATCGCGCCCTCGGCGCGCGGGCCTGCATTCCCGTCTACAACGCCCTCGACCCTCGGACCCATCATCCGGTGCCGCGCGACGAGCGCTTCGCGGCCAGCCTCGGCTTTCTCGGCAACCGCCTACCGGATCGCGAGGCGCGGGTCGAGCAGTTCTTCCTCGAGCCGGCCGAGCGCCTGCCGGAGGCATCCTTCCTCCTCGGCGGTTCCGGCTGGACCGACCGGCCGCTGCCGGCGAACGGCAAGCCCATCGGCCATGTCGGCACGCGCGACCACAACGCCTTCAATGTCCCGCCGACGGCGGTCCTCAACATCAACCGGGCGAGCATGGCGGAGATCGGCTTCTCGCCGCCGACCCGCGTCTTCGAGGCGGCGGGCGCCGGCGCCTGCCTGATCACCGACGAGTGGCCGGGCATCGACCTGTTCCTCGAGCCCGGCAAGGAAGTGCTCGTCGCGCGCGACGGGGCCGACGTTCTCGACATCATGGCAGACCTCTCCGAAGAGCGTGCCGCCGCGATCGGTGAGGCCGCGCTGAAGCGGGTGCTCGCCGAGCACACCTACGAGCAGCGCGCCGTCCTCGTCGACGACCTCCTGCGCAAGACGCTCGCGGCCCGGCGCGCGGGAGCGGCGGCATGAGGAACGCACCGCTCGACATCGTCGTCGTCGGCCTGTCGCTCTCCTCGTCCTGGGGCAACGGCCATGCGACGACCTTCCGCTCGCTCCTGAAGGGCCTCGCCGCGCTCGGCCACCGCGTCCTGTTCCTGGAGCGCGACAAGCCCTGGTACGCCGCCAACCGTGATCTGCCGGAGCCGGATTTCTGCGAGCTGCGCCTCTATGATTCGGTCGAGGAGCTCGCGACGACCTACCGCCGGGAGATCGCCGAGGCCGATGCGGTCATCGTCGGCTCCTATGTGCCGGACGGCGTCGAGGTGATCGACCGGCTGACGGCGATCGCGCCCGGCCGGGTGAGCTTCTACGACATCGACACGCCGGTGACGCTCGCCAAGCTCATGCGCGGCGACGAGGAATATCTCGCCCGCCGGCAGATCCCGGACTTCGCCACCTATTTCTCCTTCACCGGCGGCCCGACGCTCGACAGGCTGGAGCAGGAGTTCGGGGCCAAGGACGCGCAGGCGCTGTTCTGCTCGGTCGAGTCCGAGCGCTACCGCCACACCGGCGCCGAGCCGGTCTGGGACCTCGGCTATCTCGGAACCTACAGCCCGGACCGCCAGCCGACGCTGGAGCGGCTGCTGCTTGAGCCGGCGCGGCAGCTGCCGGACAAGCGCTTCGTCGTCGCCGGGCCGCAATATCCCGCGGACATCGCCTGGCCGGACAATGTCGAGCGGATCGACCACCTGCCGCCGGCCGAGCACGCCGCCTTCTACAGCCGCCAGCGTTTCACGCTCAACGTCACCCGGGCCGACATGATCGCCGCGGGCTGGTCGCCGAGCGTGCGGCTGTTCGAGGCGGCCGCCGTCGGCGTGCCGATCGTCAGCGACGCCTGGGACGGCCTCGGCGAGCTCCTGCCCGAGGGCGAGGCGATCGTGGTCGCCCGGGGAACCGAGGACGTGGTCGCCGCGCTTTGTGAGACGGGCGAGGAGGATCGCCGGCGGCTCGCGGACGCGGCGCAGGAGATCGTGCTGTCGGCCCATACCGGTCTGGCCCGGGCCAAGGAACTTGCCGCCGCGCTCAGGATCCATCACGCGCCGCGGCTTTCCGCGGCCGGTCGCCCGTAGGGAGGGCGGTGTCTGCGATGTGCCTGTGTCTTGCGTATCAGAAGAAGGAAGTGACGGCATGAAGCGTGAAGACTTCGCCAACGGTGCCGCCATGAAGCGGATCCTCGTCGCCGGCGGGGCGGGCTTTCTCGGCTCCCATCTGTGCGAACTTCTCGTCGGCCAGGGGCATCACGTCACCTGCGTCGACAATCTCGCCACCGGCTCGCTCCGCAACGTCAAGGCGCTGACCGGCAGCAACCGCTTCGTGATCCTGAAGCAGGACATCTGCGATCCGCTGCCGGAAGGGTTCATGGTGGACGAGATCTACAATCTCGCCTGCGCCGCCTCGCCGCCGCACTACCAAGCCGATCCGGTCGGAACGATGATGACCTGCGTCGTCGGCACCAACAACCTTCTGGCGCTCGCCGAGCGTTGCGACGCGCGCTTCCTGCAGGCCTCGACCAGCGAGGTCTACGGCGATCCCGAGCAGCACCCGCAGCGGGAGGACTACTGGGGCCACGTCAATCCGACCGGCCCGCGCGCCTGCTACGACGAGGGCAAGCGTGCGGCCGAGACCCTCTGCTTCGACTATCTGCGAGCCGGGCGCGCCGACGTGCGGGTGGTGCGGATCTTCAACACCTACGGCCCCCGCATGCGGCCCGACGACGGGCGGATCATCTCCAACCTCGTCTGCCAGGCGCTCTCCGGCGAGCCGCTGACGATCTACGGCACCGGGGAGCAGACGCGGTCCTTCTGCTACGTCTCGGACCTCGTCAGGGGCCTGGTACAGATGATGGGAGCGAAGGACAATCCCGGCGGCCCGGTCAATTTCGGCAATCCTGGCGAGTTCACCATCAACGAGCTTGCCGAACTCGTCCTGAAGATCACCGGCTCGACCTCGGAGCTGACGCTGCACCCGCTGCCCGTCGACGATCCGCAGCGCCGGCGCCCCGATATCAGCCGCGCCCGCGAGCTCTTCGGGTGGCAACCGGAGATCCCGCTCGTCGAAGGGCTGCGGCCGACGATCGACTGGTTCGCCGGCGAGACGCGAAAGGGCGGGCGTGCGGTGCCGAGCGGCGCGCATCTGGCGCGCGAGACGGCGGGCCGCCTGCCGGAGCCCGTCGCCGCCCAGCGGCATTAGCGCCGGGCCCGCCTGAAACACATGAATGCCGCGCATCCGTCGTTCCCGACGGGCGGCGCGCGAGAGGGGAGCATCATGGACGACGCAGTCTCGACGTCCGACATCGAAAGCCGCATCCGGGCGCTCGGCCCCTGGTTCCACAATCTCGACCTCGCCGGCGTCAAGACTGCGCCGGAGCACTTCCTCGGCGATTATCCGAACTTCAAGTGGCAGCGTTTCCGGCACCTCGTTCCCGAGGACATGAGCGGGATGACGGTGCTCGACATCGGCTGCAATGCCGGCTTCTACTCGCTCGAAATGAAGCGGCGCGGAGCGGAGCGTGTCGTCGGGATCGATTCCGACCCGCGCTACCTCGCCCAGGCACGGCTCGCCGCCGAGATCGCCGGAGCACACATCGAGTTCCGGCAGCTGTCGGTCTACGAGGTCGGGGCGCTGAAGGAGCGCTTCGACTTCGTGATCTTCATGGGCGTGCTCTATCATCTGCGCCATCCGCTGCTGGCGCTGGATCTGCTCTACGAGACCGTGGTGGGGGGCGATCTCTTGTTCCAGTCGATGCTGCGGGGGTCGACGCAACGGCCGGACGTCGCCGCGGACTATCCCTTCGAAGAGGAAGCCGTCTTCGAACGGGAAGGCTACCCGCGGATGGTCTTCGTCGAGCAAAACTATTCCGGCGATCCCACCAATTGGTGGATCCCCAACCGCGCCGGCATGGAGGCGATGCTGCGCAGCGCCGGCTTCACCATCGTCGATGCGACCGACGACGAAGTCTATCTCTGTCGCAGGGGCGAGCGCGGCTTCATGGTCGAGCCGCCGCCGGAGATCTCGTACCGCTGAGGCGCGGGGCGCGGCGGCGGCGTTGCGCGGGATCTGCCGGAAAGGCCGGAGGCAGTGCCTCCAGCCCTCCACGACAATGCGTCAGCGCGCGACGAACTTGTTGAAGCGGCTCTTGTCGTTGTCCTCGGGCAGGAGCAGGGCCAGCTTGTTGTCTTCGAAGATCTGGAAGAACTCCTCCCAGGAGATCTCCGTCAGGTTCTCGTCGGGGTCCTGGAAGTCGAGGCGCAGGATGCCGCCTTCGCCGCCGGTCTCGACCTTCGAGGGCCGGCCGCCATGCTTCTCCGCCCACTGGCGGATTTCGTCGTGATCGGTCACCGGTTCTGCCGAAGCCATGATGTCTCTCCACGGTTGGAAATCGGATGTCGGTTCGAAGCGTCGGCCGCTCGGCCGACGCTGGTTCGGATGATGGCCAAACCAGCCGTTGCGCGCAGCGGTTCCGCCGAAGGCGGATCGCGGGAGACGCCTGGGTCCGCTTCGTCGCGCCGGAGGCCGCGCGCGAGCCGGAGCGGCGACGCCACCCTCACTAGCTTCGGGCAAGCGGCACAGGTTAACTCCGGCTTAACGAATTGGCTCTAGTCTGAGCGATCGAAGGGGATGCGGTCGGTTCCTGCGCCCGGAAATCAACCGGTTTTCGGACATAATCAGGCATTAACGATCGATCTGCTTGGGATGATCCTGTCCGATCGAGGGCGGGGGACATGGGGCGCGGCATCGGGGGATCGCCGCGCCCCTTTTTCGTTTTCGCGGAGCCGACGCCTCCGGTCGGGCGTCGCCGCGGGCGACGACGCGCGTCAGTCCAAAGCCTGCCGAAACACGCTCCTGTTGTCATGCGGCAACGGCCGGCGGGGAAAGCCCCGGATCGACCGCCGAATAACCCCTTCGTTCATTGTCGACTGGACATTTTCCCGTATGACCGGATGGACACCGCGTCCGGCCCGCTCCGTCGGGCGGCAGAAGACGCGGGCAGGCTGGAGTATCAGGACATGACCCTTCGCAGCGCCGGCGCGGCCTTCGCGCTTCTTCTCGGCTCCACCCTCTTGGCGCATGCCGCCGATGTGGTGACGCCCTACGAGACGGCTCCGCAGCCGGCGGCGCCCGCAAAGGTCGACTACAACGGCGCGGACTTCGTCTTCGAGCTCGGCGTCGAAGGCATCGTGCAGCCGGAATATCTCGGTTCGAAGGACTACCAGATCGCCCCGTCGGCGCTCTTCTCCGTCGAATACGTCAACCTGCCCGGCATCGGCTCCTTCGGCGGCCCGGACGGCCTCGGCTTCTCCATCGGGCCGTCGTTCAAGTATCAGCCGAAGCGCGATTCCTCCGATTATTCCAGCCTGCGCGGCCTCGACGACGTCGACGCCTCCTATGAGCTCGGCATCAAGGCGAGCTACGAGTGGGAATATGCCGAGGTGTCCGGCAATGTCCGCTATGCGCTCGGCGGCGCTGACGGCTTCGTCGGCGAGTTCGGCGCAAGCGCGATCGCCCGGCCGACCGAGGCCCTGACGCTGAAGTTCGGCCCGACCGTCTCGCTCGCCTCCAGCGACTACATGGACACCTATTTCGGCGTCACCCCGCGCGAGTCGGCCAATACCGGCGGGCGGCTCGACGCCTATTCGCCGAGCGGCGGCTTCAAGAGCGTCGGCCTCGCGGCTTCGGCGCGCTACGAAGTCTTCAAGGACTACTTCATCACCGCAGACGCGACCTACGACCGCCTTGTCGGCGACGCTGCCGACTCGCCGATCGTGAAGGCCGGCGACAAGAACCAGTATTACTTCGGCCTCGGCATCTCGAAGCGCTTCTCGCTCGACCTGTTCTGAGCGGGGGGCTGCGCCCGATCGTCGCGCAGGTCTTTTCCAGATGACAAGCGGCCGGGTGCTGACGCGCCCGGCCGCTTCTTTACGGCCTGTGGAGAGCGGGCGGTCAGCCCTGAAAATGGCTCTCCATGAAATAGATCGACTTGTCGAGCCCGCGCCCGACCGCGGTGAGCAGGTCGGAGGTCAGCGGATCGCCGGCCTCCTCGGCCTCCTCGATGCCCTTTTCGACCGCCGCGCTCCATTTGGCGTAGCTCTCGGTCAGCCGCTTCAGGTGATCCTCGGACCTCACGAGGTCCAAGGGGTAGGGGTCGAGCAGGGTGTTCTGCGCGGCCGCCTGCACCGTGCCGTGGGCCTGGCCGCCGAGGGCGGTCAGACGCTCGGCGATGGTGTCGACATAGTCCTCGGTCAACTCGTGCAATTCGTCGAACAGCTTGTGCACGGCGATGAAGTTCATGCCCTTGACGTTCCAGTGCGCCTGCTTGGTCTGATAGGTGATGTCCACCGCAGTCGCGAGGTGGGTCTGGAGCAGCTCCACCATCGAGCCCCGGATGTTCTCCGAGAGCGGGTTCATGGTCGAATGCAGCTTGGTCTTGCCGGTCTTGCTGGCCATGGGTCGTCTCCGTGATGAGGGACGGCATCGGGCGGCGCCGCGATAATCGCTTGTGCGGCTAACGGTTCCATTCTCAACCATGGCGCCGCCAGCCGCCGGCGCTCGTGTTGCCCGCTGCCGGCATGTCCGGGTTGCGGAGCGGCCGGCGGGCTCCAGATGCGGGCCTGAACCGATCTGGAGAGAATGATGAAGACCATGCTGATCACCGGCGCCTCGAGCGGCATCGGAGAGGCCACCGCGCGTCGGGCCGTCGAGGCGGGATACGCCGTCGCGCTCGCCGCGCGATCGAAGGAGAAGCTCGACGGGCTGGTGAAGGACCTCGGCCCCGACCGGGCCATGGCGGTCCAGTGCGACGTTACCGACTATGCCTCGCAGCAGGCCATGGTGAAGGCGGTGCTGGACCGATTCGGCACGCTCGACGTCGTCTTCGCCAATGCCGGCGTCGGCGCGAAGGGCTCCGGAACGGCCGGCGGCGACCCCGACGAATGGCGGACGATGGTGATGACCAACGTTCTCGGCGTGATGTTCACGGTGAAGGCGACGCACGAGGCGGTGATCGCCGCCAAGGGGCATGTCCTGATCACCAGCTCCGGGGCCGGGCGCAAGATCATTCCCGGTTCGGTCTATGGCGCGACCAAATGGGCGATGAGCGGCTACGGCCAGAACCTGCGCGAGGAGATGCGCGAGAAGGGCGTCAAGGTGACGCTGATCGAGCCCGGCATGGTCGACACGCCGTTCTTCGACGAGCGCAAGCCGAACGCCCTGGTGGCGGACGACATCGCCCGCGCCGTCGTCTATGCGATCACCCAGCCGGCCAATGTGCTCGCGGGCGAGATCTGGGTGGAGCCGCTGAACCGCTGACGGCGAGGCGGCGGCCGGACGAACAACGGCCGCCGCCTGCGGGTCCTGTCACCGGGGCAGCGCGGGATCGGCGGTCAATCCATCGCCTGCCTGATGCCCATATAGGCCTTGTCGCCCCACACCGCTTCGACGCGCGCATTGCGCCCGCAATTATAGCGATAGAACTTATATTTCAGAGGGTTCTTCCGGTAGTAGTCCTGGTGGTAGCCTTCCGCCGGCCAGAACTTCGGCGCCATTTCGATCACCGTCGCGACCTTGCCGAGATCCTTCTTCACCGCCGCTTCCGACGCCTTGGCCTTGGCGAGCTCGTCCTGGTCGGTGGCGTAGATCGCGGTGGTGTAGGGATGGCCGCGGTCGCAGAACTGGCCGCCGGAATCGGTCGGGTCGATCGAATGCCAGTAGACGGTCAGCAGCTGGTCGTAGGACACCTTGGAAGGATCGAAGGTGACGCGCACCGCCTCGCGAAAGCCAGGATGGTTCTCGTAGGTCGGGTTCTCTATCGTGCCGCCGATATAGCCGGAGGTGGTGTCGGTCACGCCCTTCACATGGTCGAAGTCGCTCTCGACGCACCAGAAGCAGCCGCCGGCGAAAATCGCGGTCTTGGTGCCGGCCGCGCCGGCGGGAATGGCCGTCGACGCAAGGCCCGCTGCGAACAGGGCGGCGCCCGCCCATGCGACTGTCGATCTCATGCCTGTCTCCTTGTCCTGCCGTTCGCCGGCGGTCCGCTGCGGCCGGCGAACCTACCAAACCGGCGCACCGGCTCTCGACACAAGCTTCGGTGAGAGCGGGCGAAAGGTTTCGCGGGCGTGTTCAATCGGCCGTGATCCTGCGGGCCCGGCAGGCTGAACCTGCGGATGCCGCGGGCCGCCGGGTTGCTGGTGCGCGTCAGCCGCCGTCCGCCGTGAGCCCGGCGGCCTCGATGCCCGCGATCGCCGCCGCCTCGTCGTTGTCGGAGGTGTCGCCGGTGATGCCGACGGCGCCGATGATCGCACCGCCCTCGCCGCGGACGAGGACGCCGCCCGGCACCGGCACGAGCACGCCGCCCGCCAGCGCGTTCATCGCCTGGATGAAGGCCGGCTGCTCCTCGGACCGCTTGAAGATCGCGCGCGAGCCCATGCCGAGCGCGATCGCCCCGTTCGCCTTGCCGATGGCGATGTCCGGACGCATGCGCGAGGAGCCGTCGGAGCGCTCCAGCGCGATCAGCGCGCCGCCGGCGTCGAGGACGGCGACGGTGAGCGGTTTCAGCCCTTTTGCGGCGCCGGCCTTGAGGGCCTCGGCAATGATGATGCGGGCGTGGTGAAGCGTGAGCATGGGGTCCCTCCGAAAATCCTGCCGGCCGTCAAATAGTCCGCCGGCGCGTCAGGTCACGCCGCTGCCGAATGCCGCGTTGGCGGCCCGCCGGCGCTTCGCGGAGGCGGTCCTCGAGGTCGCCGCCGGCCGCCAGCCATTGCCGCGGCGGGCGGAGACGGCTAAGCCGCAGGGTATGGCGGATCTCGACGACCTTTCGCGCGAACTGGACCGTTGGACGCAAGCCGGCCGGCGCATCGACGTCTGGTGGCGCGACGACGACGCGACGCGGTCCTCCCCGGCGCTGGAGCGGCTCGTGCGGGCGGCGGCGGAATACGATCTGCCGCTTGCCGCCGCGGTCGTCCCCGAAGGGCTCGGCGCCAGCCTTCCGACCGCGCTCGCCGACCCTTCTCTCACCATCCTCCAGCACGGCTTCGCCCATCGCAACCACGCCGCGCCCGGCGGCCGCGCGGTCGAATGCGGCGGCGACCGGCCGGTGGAGACCGTCCTCGCCGAACTCTCGGACGGGCGATCCCGGCTGGCGGACGCCTTCGGCGACCGCTTCCTGCCGGTGATGGTGCCGCCCTGGAACCGCATCACGGCCGAGATCGTCTCGGCGCTGCCGGGCGAGGGGTATCGCGGCGTCTCGGTCTTCGGTCCGCGCGACCCGGCCGCGCCCCGTCCGGATGGCCTCGCGGAGATCAACGCCCATCTCGACCTGTTGACCTGGAAGGGCGGCGCCCGCTTTGCCGGCGGCGAGAAGCTGGTCAAGCTGGCGAGCGAGCGGCTGGCCGATCGCCGGCTCGCCCGGACGGACCCCGACGAGCCCTTCGGCATCCTCACCCATCATCTCGACCACGACGCCGAGACCTGGACATTCCTGCGGGCGATGCTCGGGCTGCTCGCGCGGCATCCCGCCGTGCGCTGGCGCAGCGCCGGCGAACTGTTCGGCGCGGCCGCGAAGGGCGGGGCAGGTCTTGCAACCGACCGGCCGTCCGCATGAGCGGTCTCGTCCGGCCGGCCGAGGAGCGCGACATCGACGCCGCCGTCGCGCTGCTGCACGAGCGCATGAACGCAAAGATTCCGCCCGAGCGCTGGCGCCGCCTCCTCGACTATCCCTGGCGGCCCGAGGGCGTCGAGCGTGGCTGGCTCGTCGAGGATCGCGGCCGTATCGTCGGCTTCATGGGCACGGTCTACAGCGACCGGATGGTCGCCGGCGCGCCGAAGCGCTTCTGCGACCTCTCCTCCTGGTATCTTCTCTCCGACTACCGCGGCGACGGCACCGGCGATGCGCTGCTTCAGGCGGGCATGGCGCAGCCGGGCGTGACCTACCAGACGATGACCGCGCGCCGCGCCACCGGCCGCAAGATCCGGGCGCTCGGCTTCTCGATCCTGGACGAGACGCGCAGCCTCTATCGGCCGCAGGGTGCGGCAGCGATCCCGGTCGAGCGTGACCCGGACGTGATCAGGGCGCGGCTTTCCGAGCCGGACCGGCGCAGCTTCGACCTGCATCGGGACTTCGACGTCCACCATGCGCTGGTCGGAGAGGCAGGCGTCTGGATCGTCTGGCAGCGCAAGCTGAAGGGCGATTCCATTGCCTATCACGAGATTCTGCACGCCGCCGATCCCGGCTTTCTTTCGGCGCATGCGCAGGGGATCGCCGAAGCGATCGTGAGCGGGGAGCGGGGCGTGCTGGCGGTCGATTCTCGCTGGATTTCGCCAGGAGACGATGCCGGTGCAATCGAGGCGATCCCGCTGCCGCGCTGGCATCGGCCGGCCGCGGGCGTGGGAGCGCGGGATGTCGATCACCTCTATTCCGAGGTGATCCTGCTCGACCAGAAGCTCCCCTGAGCCTCACACGGCCGGCCGGGTGAGCAGGAACCGGCCGGGCGCCACAATGGTGCGACGCGCCGCACTGGTCGCGAAGCCCGGACTAAATCCTGCGCCGACCATGGAAACACAGCGTGTGCGCTGCGGCGCTTTCAGGCCCCGGCGCCTGCACCACATAGGGCGGGCCGTGACGCTTGTTGGGCCGCGGGCATTGCATCACGATCTTGCGCGCTGAAGGGAAAGAGGCCAGTGTCTGCCGTATCGAAAACGGTCCGTGCGCCAGGAGTGAGCATGCAGGCCAGGCCTCCGCGCGTGCTGATCTACAGTCACGACACGTTCGGCCTGGGGCATTTACGCCGTTGTCGCGTGATCGCCCAGGCCCTCGTCGCGCACCGTCCCGAAATCTCCGTCCTGATCGTCGCGGGCTCGCCGGTGGTGGGATCGTTCTCGTTCCCGCCGCAGGTGGACTTCATCCGCGTGCCGGGCGTCGTGAAGCTGGGAGCCGACACCTATGCGCCGTCCAATCCCGGCCTGTCGATCGAGGATCTGACCGAGATCCGCTCGGCGATCATCAAGAAGACCGCCGAGATCTTCGATCCCGACGTCTTCCTGGTCGACAAGGAGCCGCTCGGCATGCGCGGCGAGGTCGGCGCCAGCCTGCACTATCTCAAGACCACCGGGGCGCGGCTGGTGCTGGGCCTGCGCGACATCATGGACGAACCCTCCCGCCTCGCCGAGGAATGGCGGCGCAAGGAGGCCTTCTCCGCGATCGAAGACCTCTACGACGACATCTGGATCTATGGCCTGCCGGAGATCTGCGATCCGCTGGACGGCGTCGGCGTCTCCCGTGCGGTGCGCGAGAAGGCGGTGTTCACGGGCTATCTGCAGCGGGCCGACGATCCGTCCGGCGCGCTGCCGGCCGAGGCGGTGGCGCCTGGCGAGGCGCCTTTCGTGCTGGTGACGACGGGCGGCGGCGGCGACGGCGCCATGCTGGTCGACTGGGTCCTCAGGGCCTATGAGAGCGGCGCCGATCTCGGCGTGCGCGCCAAGATCGTGCTCGGGCCGTTCATGGATTCCGCCCACCAGTCGGACTTCCAGCGCCGCGTCGCGCAACTGCCCGAAGTGGATGCGATCACCTTCGCGGCGTCGATCGAGCCGCTGTTCGAGCACTCGGTCGGGGTCGTCGCCATGGGCGGCTACAACACGTTCTGCGAGATCCTGTCCTTCGACAAGCCGGCGGTGATCGTGCCGCGCCAGCAGCCGCGGCTGGAGCAGGAGATCCGCGCCCGCCAGGCCGAGGTGCTGGGGCTGTCGCGCATGCTGGATCCCGACATGTCCGCCGATGCGGGCGCGATGGCCGAGGCGATCCGGGCCCTGCCGCGGCAGGCGCGGCCGCGCTCGGTCGCGGTGGAGGGCATCCTCGGCGGCCTCGACGCGATCTGCCGGCTGACGGACGAGGCCATCGCCGCGCACCGGCGGGAACAGGATGCCGCGCGCGGAACGGGGCTCCGCCGGCTTGGCGGCGTGCGCCCGGCCACCGGCGCCGGGCACGGATGAGGATCGCGTTCTACGCGCCGATGAAACCGCCGGACGATCCCCGGCCCTCCGGCGATCGCACCGTGGCGCGCGGGCTGATCCAGGCTCTGCGGCTCGCCGGGCACGAGGTGACGCTGGTCTCGCGGTTCCGCAGCTGGGACAAGGGCGACCAGAGGCGTCAGCAGCGGCTGGAGGCCATGGGAATCCGGCTGGCCGAGCGGCTCGTGCGCCACGCTGCCGGCGGCGATCGGCCGCCCTTCGACCTCTGGCTCACCTATCACCTCTATCACAAGGCGCCGGACTGGCTCGGCCCGCGCGTTACCGCCGCCTGGGACATTCCTTACGTCGTCGCCGAGGCCTCGGTCGCCGGCAAGCAGCGGGGCGGGCGCTGGCGCCGCGGTTATGACGCCGCGATCGCCGCGCTCGAGGTGGCCGATCTGGTGCTGGGGCTGAATCCGGCCGATCGCCCGGGCGTCGCGCCATGGCTGAGACCCGGCGCGCGCTATCAGGAACTGGCGCCGTTTCTCGATGCCCGGCCTTTCGCCGATGCTCCGGCCCAGCGGGACGCGGCGCGCGTCTGGCTGGCCGGCCGGCTGAGCCTGCCACTCGACCGGCCGTGGTTGCTCACCGTCGGCATGATGCGGGCGGACCAGAAGCTCTTGTCCTACCAGACGCTCGCGGCGGCGCTCGCCCGCGTGGAGGCGCCGTTCCGCCTGATCGTCGTCGGCGACGGCCCCGCCGAAGCGGCGGTGCGGACGGCCTTCGCGCCGATTGCGGAGACGGTCTCCTGGTTCGGCGCCGCGGCGCCCGTCGAGATGCCGCAGCTCTATGCCGCTGCCGACCTCTATGTCTGGCCGGCGATCAAGGAGGCCTTCGGCATGGCGTTCCTGGAGGCGCAGGCGGCCGGCCTGCCGGTAGTTGCCGGCGCCAGCGGCGGCGTCGCGAACGTCGTTGCCGAGGGGCTCACCGGTCGGCTGGTGCCGGAGGGGGACGTCGCGGCCCTGGCAAACGCGATTAGCCGGCTTATCGATGACTCGAATCTGCGCCGGACGATGGGCGCGGCGGCCCGGCGGCGGACGTGCGAACGTCACGACCTTCCCGTCGCGGCCGCCGATCTCGACCGGGCGCTCCACGCCGCGGCCGAGAGCCGGCGGCAGAAGAACTTGCGGAAGGCGGTCTGATGCGCGTCCTGTTCCACGTCCAGCATCTCCTCGGGGTCGGGCATCTGAGGCGCGGCGAACTGATCACCAACGCTCTGGCGGATCGCGGCATCGAGGTGGTGGTCGCGCTCGGCGGCCATCCGGTGCCGGAGATCCCGTTCGCGCGCGCCGAGGTGGTGCAGCTGCCGGAGGTCTCGATCCGCGGGGCCGACTTCAAGACGCTCTACGACGCAGGCGGCGAGCCGGTGACCGAGACCTGGAAGGCGATGCGCCGCGACGCGCTTCTCGACCTCTACCGGCGGACGCGGCCCGACCTCGTGCTCCTCGAAATGTATCCGTTCGGCCGCTGGCGCTTCGGCTTCGAGCTGGAGCCGCTGCTCGCGCTGGCCGCCGAGGACAAGCCGCGGGTCAGATGCGCTACCTCGGTGCGTGACATCCTGGTCGAGACGAAGCACCCGGAGCGGGCGATGAAGGGCATCGAGATCGGCAGGCGCTATCTCGACGCGATCCTCGTCCATTCCGACCCGGCGCTCTTCACCTTCGGCGAGACCTACCCGCATGCCGACGCGCTCGCCGACCGCATCGCCTATACCGGCTATGTGACCGAACCCGCCGAGCGCAGCGATGCGCCCCGAACCGGCGACGTCATCGTCTCTGCGGGCGGGGGCGCCGCGGCAGGACCGCTGCTCGACGTGGCGATGGCGGCGCGGCCGCTGTCGCCGCTGAAGGACCAGACGTGGCGGTTCTTCACCGGGCCGCGCTTTCCCGACGCCGAGTTCGAGGCATTGGCGGCGCGGGCCGGGGACGGCATCGTGGTCGAGCGCTTCGCCCGCGACTTCCAGGCGCGGCTGGACGGCTGTGCGCTGTCGATCTCGCAGGCCGGATACAACACCGTCATGAACCTCCTGCGGGCCGAGGCGCCGGCGGTGGTCGTGCCCTACGATGCCGGGGAGGAGACCGAGCAGCTGTTTCGGGCGCGGCGCCTGCAGGAGCTCGGCCTGCTGACGGTGCTGCGGAGCGCCGAACTCGCGCCGGACACGCTCGTGCGGGCGATCGCGGCGACGCTGGCGCGGACCGGGGGCGAGCGGCGGCGGATCGATCTCGATGGAGCGGCGCATACGGCCGAACTGATCAAGGCGTTGATCCGCGGAAAGGTGCCGGGCTCGGCAAGCAGCGAAACCGAGCCGCGTTGAAATCGCTCCGACCTGCAAAGGTCACATCTGCCGGCGCCGGTATGGCTGCCGCAAAGACCGGGGCGGCGAGACCGAAAGAGCCGGGGAGACTTGCCGCGATCGTCACGGCTGCCCCGCCCGATCATCTTTAGCCATCGCTTTGTTTTCGTCCGGCTGCTATTCCGAGGACGAGGCGAGGTCATGCTTGGAGGCAAGAGCGTCAGTGGCTAGCGAAGCGCCGGTTCTGGAGCGACGGGCACCGCTCCCCTCGGCCTTGGCGGAGAACCGCCGATCCCTGTTGTCGATCGAGGGCCTGTCGGTGGAGTTCCGCTCCATGGCGGGCACGGTCAAGGCGGTGAACCGCGTCTCCATGGCCGTGGCGCCCGGCCGCACGGTCGCGCTGGTCGGCGAATCCGGTTCCGGCAAGTCCGTGACGTCGCAGGCGATCCTCGGCCTCCTGCCGAACAACGCTTTTGTCACCGAGGGGCGGATCCTGTTCGACGATCCCGAACTCGGCCGTCTGGATCTCGCCGCCCTGCCGCGCGTCTCGCCGCAGTTCCGGGCCGTCCGCGGCCGCTCGATCTCCATGGTCTTCCAAGAGCCGATGACCGCCTTCTCGCCGCTTCACACGCTCGGCGACCAGATCGGCGAGGTGCTGGCCGTCCACCGTCGTGCGGGGCGGGCCGAGATGGCCGAGACGGTGAAGGAGACGCTGCGTCTCGTCCAGTTCCCGGAGCCGGACCGGGCGCTGAGAATGTATCCGTTCGAGCTCTCCGGCGGCCTGCGCCAGCGCGCGATGATTGCCATGGCGCTGATCTGCCGCCCCGCCCTCCTGATCGCCGACGAGCCGACGACGGCGCTCGACGTCACGCTCCAGGCGCAGGTGCTGAAGCTCATGCGCGATCTCCAGGCCGAGCTGAAGATGGCGGTGCTGCTGATCACCCACGATCTCGGCGTCGTGGCGAACCTTGCCGAGGACGTGGTGGTCATGCATCACGGCCGCATCGTCGAGTCCGGTCCGACCGAGGCGATCTTCACCCGGCCGCAGCATCCCTATCTCGTCTCGCTGATGAAGGCAGTGCCGGACTTCGACACCGGCGTGCAGCGCCGGCTGACGCCGATCCGCGAGATCAAGATCGATCCCACCGCGCTGATGGGACGGACGTCCTGCGGCGTGCCGGGCGAGCCGCTGCTGACGGTCGAGAACCTTCGCAAGAGCTTCTCGCTGCGCGGCGACCGGCGCCTGTTCGGCCGCGCTCCGCTGCGGCGCATCCACGCCCTCGACGACGTGTCGCTGACCATCCGCCGCGGCGAAAGCGTCGGGCTGGTCGGCGAATCCGGCTCCGGGAAGACCACGCTGGCGCGCGCCATCATGCGGGCGGTGGACGTGGATTCCGGCAGGATCGTCCTGGACGGCCCCGGCGGGCCGGTCGACATCGTCGCCGCCGACCGGGCCGAACTGTTTTCCGTACGTCGGCGTATGCAATACGTCTTCCAGGACCCGTTCTCCTCGCTCGACCCGCGCATGACCGTCGGCGCCATCCTCGCCGAGCCGCTGGAGGTGCATGGCCTCGGCGACGGCGGGGAGCGGCGCGGGCGGGTGGAGCGGCTCCTGAAGGCCGTCGGGCTCGAGCCGAGCTATGCGTCGCGCTATCCCCACTCCTTCTCCGGCGGCCAGCGCCAGCGCATCGGCATCGCCCGCGCCCTGGCGCTGGAGCCGGAGATCCTCATCTGCGACGAGCCGGTGGCCGCGCTGGACGTCTCCGTGCAGGCGCAGATCCTCAACCTTCTGAAGGACCTGCAGGCGATCGCGGGGCTCACCTATCTGTTCATCTCGCACAATCTGGCGGTGGTGAACCACTTCGCCGACCGGATCGTGGTGATGTGCGACGGGGCGATCGTGGAGGCGGCGCCGCGGCGGGAGTTGTTTCGCGCGCCGCTGCACCCCTATACTCAGCTTCTGATGCGTGCCGTTCCCCATGCCGATCCGTCGCGCCCGCTCGACTTCGACCACCTGCCGCGCGCCGGCAAGATCGGCCGCCGCGACTGGCCGGCCCCGTTCACCGTGACGGCGGGCACCGAAAGGCCGCAGCTGCTCGAGGCGGCGCCGGGCCATTTCGTGCGCGCCGCGAGCCTCGATTTCGAGCCCGGCCGGGGATCTCTCGAGCCGGAGGCAATCGTCCTGCGAGGAGACGGGGCCTGAGATGGCCGCACCCGACGAACTCGACGCGTCGATCTTTCGCTATGTCTGGCGCTACACCCGGCGCCAGCAGCTCTGGCTGTTCGGCGTCCTCCTGGTCTCGCTGCCGCTCTACTATCTGACGCTCGACCTGCCGAAGCGGATCGTCAACGGCCCGATCCAGGGGCACTGGAAGCCGGGCCAGACCGACATGCTGTTCGCCTGGCACCTGTCGCTGCCGGGGTTCCTCGGCGGCGGCTCGTGGCAGATCTTCGACGGCTTCCAGGTCGGCCGGGTCGGCATGCTGGTCGGCCTCAGCCTGACCTTCCTGTTCTTCGTGATCGTCAACGGGCTCTTCAAGTTCTACCTGTCGAACTACAAGGGCCAACTCGGCGAGCGGCTCCTGCGCCGGCTGCGCTACCAGCTGGTCGACCGGGTGCTGCGCTTTCCGACGGGGCGCTTCAAGCAGATCCGCGGGCCCGAGATCGCCTCGATGATCAAGGACGAGACGGAGCCGGTCGGCGGCTTCGGCGGCAGCGCCTTCGCCGATCCGGCGCTGCTGCTCAGCCAGGCCGGCACGGCGCTGGTGTTCATCGTCCTGCAGAGCTACTGGCTGGGCGGCGTGGCGGTCGCCATCGTCGTCGTCCAGTTGCTCCTCATCCCGCGCCTGCGCCGCCGGCTCGTCGTGCTGGCGCGCTCGCGCCAGCTGACGGCCCGCATCCTGTCCGGCCGCATCGGCGAGGTGGTCGAGAGCATCGCCTCGATCCGCACCAACGACACCTCGAACTGGGAGCGGGCGGAACTCGGCGACCGGCTCGGCAAGATCCTCTGGATCCGCTACGCCTTCTTCCAGTGGAAGTTCTTCGTCAACTTCCTGAACAACCTGCTCGCCCAGATCACTCCCTTCATCTTCTACCTCGTCGGCGGCTATTTCGTCATCATCGGCCGGCTGGACATCGGGCAGCTGGTCGCGGTGATCGCCGCCTACAAGGACCTGCCCTCGCCGCTGAAGGATCTGATCGCCTGGGATCAGGGGCGCGTCGACGTGCAGTCGAAATACGCTCAGATCCGCGAGCAGTTCACGATGCCGAACCTCGTCGATTCCGAGGTTCAGAAGGTCACCTACGAGCGGCCGCCGCAGATCGGCCGCGAGATCGCCGTTGCGGGCCTCAAGATCACCGACGAGGCGGGCGGCGAACTCCTGCAGCCGACGAGCCTCAGGCTGACGCCCGGGGAGACGGTGGCGCTGGTCGGTCCCGTCGGCGGCGGCGGCGAATATCTCGCCGAGGCGCTGGTGCGCATGATGGAGACCTCCGGCGGCCGGATCACCGTCGACGGTCAGCCGCTCGACACCCTGCCCGAGGCCTTCGTCGGACGGCGCACCGCCTATGCGGTCTCGGGCCTCTATTTCGCGCAGATGACGATCCGCGACGCTCTCGTCTATGGCCTGCGGCACGTGCCGCTGCGGCGCGAGACGCGCATCGGCCGGGACGAGCAGGTGCGGCTCCAGGAGGCGCGGCTGTCGGGCAATATCGACCTCGACATCCGCGACGACTGGATCGACTACGAGGCGGCGGGGGTCGACGGACCGCAGGCTATAACGAAGCGCCTCTCCGAGGTCCTCGACATCGTCGACATGCGGATCGACGTCGCCCGGCTCGGGCTGCGGGACCGCGTCCCGGACGCGATGTTCGACGCGGTCGCGGACCGCATCCTGCGGGCGCGGGCGCGCTTTCGCGAGCGGCTCGAGGACGGGGGCGACGAGGAGTATTTCGAAAGCTTCGACCCCGTCGGCTATTCCCACTATGCGACGGTCGCGGAAAATCTCGTCTTCGGCATCGCCCGGCCGGAGCTGGAGGACGGGACGCCGCTGGCCGGCCGGCCGCAAATGGTGGCGCTCCTGCGCGACACCGGGCTCGACGCAACGCTGTTCGAGATGGGACGGCAGATCGCCGAGACGCTGATCGAGATCTTCGGCGACCTTTCGCCGGACAATCCGCTGCTCGAGAACATGGACCTGATGAGCCCTGACGAGGTCGAGTTCTACCGCGCGGCGCTGCGGCGCGTCGCCGGCGGCAAGGAGGTGGCGGCCAAGGACCGCCGAGCCTTCCACAGCCTCGCCTTCGGCTATGTCGAGCCGCGCCACCGGCTGGGACTTCTGACCGACGCCGTCCGCGCCGGCGTCCTTCGGGCCCGGCAGCGCTTCCTCGACGGCGTCGGCGGCGATCTCGGCGACGTCATCGCGGTCTACCGACCCGATGCGATCAATCCGGCGGCCAGCGTCCAGGACAACATCCTGTTCGGCCGCATCGTCACCCGCTTCGCCGAAGCGGCGGCGCGCATCAACACGGTGCTGATCGAGACGCTGCGGGAGACGGGGCTGTCGGAAGTGGTCTTCGAGATCGGCCTCGGCTTCGATATCGGCAGCGGTGCCAAGCGCCTGTCGGCGGGCCAGCAGCAGAAGCTCGGCGTCGCCCGGGCGCTGCTCAAGCGCCCCGATCTCCTGGTCATGAACCGGCCGCTCTCGGCGCTCGACGGACCGAGCCAGCGGCGCATTATCGAAAATGTCATCGAAGCGCGCGACAAGCTGGACGTTCCTCGGCAGATCGTCGTCTGGGTGCTGAGCAATGTCGAGCATTGCGACCTGTTCGAGCGAACCATCGAGTTCCGGGACGGCCGCTTGGTCGACCCGACCGCGCAGGCGGCGGATCGCGTCCGGGAGCCGGCATGACCGGACAAGCGGCGTGAGCGAAGGAACGGCAGGAGCGGCGGGAGGTATGGTGTAATGCTGCTGAAATCCGAGATGGATCTCCTACGATCCGTGCCGCTCTTTTCCGGCATCGAGCCGGCCCGGCTGAAGCTCATCGCCTACACCTCGGAATCGGTCTCCTATCGGCAGGACCAGATCCTGTGCCGGCAGGGCGAGCCGGGCGACTCGGCCTATGTCCTCGTCGAAGGGGAGGCGGACGTCTCGATCGCCACCGAAGCCGGAGACTATGTCGTCGCGCATCTGAAGGGCGGCGACGTCGTCGGCGAGATCGCCATCCTCTGCGACGTGCCGCGCACCGCCACCGTGACCGCCCGCACCCGCCTCTCCGCGCTGCGGATCCGCAAGGAGGCGTTCCTGCAGCTGGTCAGGCAGTTTCCGGAAGTGGCGACGGAGGTGATGCGGGGCCTCGCGGTGCGTCTGTCGCACACCAATGACGAACTCGCGCGGGCGCGCAACCTGGCCGCCGGCGGACAGGGCGGGAGCCGATGAGCCGCTTCGAGGCGACGATCTGGGGTGCGCGGGGCAGCATTTCGGCACCGGCCCAGCCGAACTGCGTCTTCGGCAGCGATACCAGCTGCGTCGAGGTGCGGTGCGGCGAGCGCACGCTGATCCTCGACGCCGGCACCGGGATCGTCGGCTGCGGGCGCCATCTCTACGAGACCCATGTCCAGGAGATCGACATCCTCCTGACCCACTGCCATTTCGACCATATCATGGGCCTGCCCTTCGTGATCCCGCTCTACAAGGATCACGTCTCTGCCCGCATCTTCGCCGGTCATTTCGAAGACGCGACCACGACGCGCAGCATGGTCGAGGGCTTCATGTGCCCGCCCTATTTCCCGGTGACGCCCAAGCAGTTCGCCGCGAAGATCGACTACCGCGACTTCCGCCCGCCCGACATCCTCGACCTCGGCGACGGCATCGTCGTGAAGACGGTCCGGCTGACCCATCCGAACGGCGCCGTCGGCTACCGCATCGACTATGACGGGCACTCGCTCTGCTACATCACCGACACCGAGCACGTGCCGGGAACGCTCGACCCGGGCATTCTCGACCTGATCGCCGGGGCGGATGCGATGATCTACGACAGCATGTATACGGACGAGACCTTCGGGCGCTATATCGGCTTCGGGCATTCCACCTGGCAACAGGGTGTTCGCCTCTGCCGTGCTGGCCAAGTCGCCCGGCTGATCATATTTCACCACGACGTCACACAGACCGACGACCGGCTGGAAGCCCTGGAGGCGACCGCCAGGGGCGCGTTTGCGGGGGCGAGCGTCGCGCGCACCGGTCTCACGATTTCGATCGGGGAGGGCGACCAACCGGCTTAAAGGGGCATGACATGGCGGGACTGGCGCAGCAGGTCGGCGACTGGCTCTTGCGCGAAGCGCTCGGCAAGCCGAGCGTCGAGAAGATCTTCGAGAAGCTCTGCTCGCGGCTGACCGGAATCGGCATCCCGATCGCGCGGGCGCGGCTCAACTGGCCGACGCTGCATCCGCTGTTCCGCGCCGAGATGGTGAAGTGGCAGCGCGACAACGGCGTCGCCGAGCTCGAGCATTTCCATCACCAGGACACCAACAGCGAGGCGTGGCAGAGGAGCCCGCTGCGCTACATGCTGGAGACCGACCTGCCCGTCCTTCGGCGGCGGCTGTCCGGCAAGGGCAAGCTCCTGGACTTCACCATCTTCGAGGAACTCTCCGAGCAGGGCTATACGGACTACGTCGCCTTCAAGACCGAATTCTCCCAGCCCGGCATGTTCATCGACAGCCGGATCACCGGCATCTTCGTCATCTGGGCGACGGACCGGCCGACGGGCTTCACCGACGAGGACATTTCGGTCCTGCAGGAGGTGCAGCTGACCTTCGCCCTGGTCTGCAAGACCATCATCCAGGCGCAGATCACGACGAACATCGTCGAGACCTATCTCGGGCGGCAGGCGGGGCGCAGCGTCCTGAAGGGCAACATCCGGCTCGGCGACGGCGCCACGACGCGGGCGCTGGTCTGGTATTCGGACCTGCGCAATTCCACCCGGCTGACCGGCAGCCTGCCGAGCGAGAAGTTCCTCGAACTCCTCAACGTCTATTTCGAGAGCGCGGCGCGGCCGGCGATCCTCGCCGGCGGCGAGGTGCTCGCCTTCATCGGCGACGCGGTGCTGGTGATCTTCCCGATCGACGAGGACACCGACACCGCCGCGCTGTCGCAGAAGATGCTGGAGGCGGTCGCCGAATCCTTCCGCATGCGCGACGTCGCCAATGCCGAGCGCCTGGAGAACGGGCTGGAGCCGATCGACTTCGGCATCGGCCTCAACATCGGCGAGGTCGTCTTCGGCAATATCGGCGTGCCGGAGCGGCTCGCCTTCACCGTCATCGGCTCGACCGTGACCGAGGTCGAGCGGATCGAGAAGCTGACCAAGACGCTGGAGCCGAACGTTCTGGCGACCGGCGAGGTCGCGGCGCTGATGCCGGGCCGCTGGGTCTCGGTCGGCCGCCATGCCCTGGAGGGCGTCGCGCATCCGGTGGAACTGTTCACGCCGGCCGTCCTGACGGACGCGGCGATGCTCGACGCGGCGGAGTGACCACGACCCGCTGGCGCACACCCGGCGCCGGCCCGTAGGTGCGCCGACCGGGCGCTCCCGGCAGGCCCGGCCTTGCTCAATGCTGGTGCGGGTCGATCGCGTCGCGCAGCCCGTCGCCAACGAAGGAGAAGGCGAGCACCGTCAGCACCACCGGCAGCATCGGCAGGAGCAGCCAGGGATAGAGCGCCACCGCCTCGATGTTCTGCGCCTCCGACAGGAGCACGCCCCAGGAGGTGATCGGCGGCCTGAGGCCGAGGCCGAGGAACGATAGCGCGGTCTCGGCGAGGATCATCGTCGGGATCGACAGCGAGGCCGAGGCGATCAGGTGGCTCATGAAATTCGGCAGCAGGTGCCGGAAGATGATCCGACGCGGGCTGGCGCCCAGCATCTCCGCCGCGACGACGAAATCCTCCTCGCGCAGCGCGAAGAGCTTTGAGCGCACGGCGCGGGCGAGGCCCGGCCAGTCGAGCAGCGCCAGGATCAGCGTGATCCCGAAATAGACCAGCAGCGGGCTCCAGGTGAGCGGCAGCGCCGCCGACAGCGCCAGCCACAGCGGAAGCTCCGGGATCGAGCGGAGGATTTCGGTGATCCGCTGCACCGCAGCGTCGACCCAGCCGCCGAAATAGCCGGCGAGCCCGCCGATGGTGATGCCGAGGATGAAGCTCAAGGTGACGCCGACGAGGCCGACGGTCAGCGATATCCGGGCGCCGTACAGGATGCGGGACAGCATGTCGCGGCCGAGCCGGTCGGTGCCGAGCAGGAACAGCGTGCCCCCCTGCGGCGGGCAGACGAGATGGGTGTCGGCGGCGAACAGGCCCCAGAAGGAATAGGCGTCGCCCTTGCAGAAGAAGCCGAGCGGCAGCGGCCGGCTCCTGTCCTCGGTGTAGGTGCGGCGCAGCGTGTCGAGGTCGAGCTTGTAGTCCAGCGGATAGACGAAGGGGCTGACGAAGGCGCCGTCGTGGAACAGATGGACGGCCTGCGGCGGCGCGAAGATGAAATCGGTGTGGCGCGTGTGCAGATCGTAGGGCGCGAGGAACTCGACGATCAAGATCGAGGCGTAGCTGACGAGGAGAAAGATCAGCGAGACGAGGGCGATCCGGTGCCGGATGAAGCGCCACCAGATCAGCTTCGCCTGCGAAGCCTTGGCATAGGTCTCGGAGACGACCGAGCCGGCGGCGACCGTCGCTTCCGGGTCGAAGGGTTCGGTGGAAACGAAGTGTTCGGTGAGACTCATCGGGCGGGGCGCAGGCCGAGACGGATACGGGGGTCGAGGACCGCCAGCAGGAGGTCGGAGACGAACATGCCGACCACCGTCAGCACCGCAAGGAACATCAGGAACGAGCCGGCGAGATACATGTCCTGGCTGCGCAGCGAGGAGAGCAGCATCGGGCCCGTGGTCGGCAGGCTCATCACCGCCGAGATGATCACCGACCCCGAGACGATCTGCGGCAGGATCGAGCCGAGATCGGCGATGAACGGGTTCAGCGCCATACGCAGCGGGTATTTGAACAGCAGCCGCCGCTCGGAGAGACCCTTGGCCCGGGCGGTGACGACATATTGCCGGTTCAGCTCGTCGAGGAGATTGGCCCGCAGCCGCCGGATCATGCCCGCGGTGCCGGCCGTGCCGATCACCAGCACCGGCACCCACAGGTGCGAGCCGACCGAGGCGAGCTTGCCCATCGACCAGGGCGCGTCGATGTATTCCGGCGCCATCAGCCCGCCGATCGAGGTGCCGAACCAGACATTGGCGAGGTAGAGCAGGATCAGCGCCAGGAGGAAGTTCGGCGTCGCAAGGCCGAGGAAGCCGAGGAAGGAGAGGCCGTAGTCGCTCCAGGAATACTGGTGCGTCGCCGAATAGATGCCGATCGGGAAGGAGACGAGGTAGACGAAGGCGACGGTCGCCGCGTTGAGCAGCAGCGTCAGCGGCATGCGCTCGCCGACGACGTCCGCGACCGGCTGGTTGTACTCGAAGGAATAGCCGAGATTGCCGTGCAGCAGACCGGTGACCCAGACGAGATACTGCTGCCACATCGGCTTGTCCAAGCCGTACTGCTCGCGCAGGAAGGCGATCTGGTCGGCGGTGACCTTCTGGCCTTCGGCCTGGATCTCGGCGATGTAGCTGGTGAGATAGTCGCCCGGCGGCAGCTGGATGATGATGAAGATCAGGACGCTGATCACCAGCAGCGTGAAGATCATGGTGACGAGGCGGCTCGCGAGATAGCGGATCACGGGCGGCGTTCCGCGGTGTTCACGGACGGGCAGTCGAACCAGAACGTGTCGGGGTGATAGATGCCGAAGAAGGCTCCGGGGTCGTAATTGTAGACGCCCCGCTTCGGCACGCCCTGGAGACGGTCGGCGACGACGACCAGCTGATCGACATCGGAGACGATGCCGATGGTGAAGACCTGGTTGGCGGAGATTTCGAGCATTTCCTTCCAGATTTCCGCCTGCTTGGCCGGGTCGACGGTCTGCCGCCACTGTTTGCGCAAGGCGATCAGCCGCCGGACGGCGGCGAGCTCGGGATCGCTGTCGGAGGGCTTTTCGCCTCCGGTGCCGCCGGTCTCGACCCACATGCCGAAGCCCGGCCACTGCAGCTGTTCCGCGGTCGACGGCGCCAGAGCCGCAGGATCCGTCTCGGCGTTCGGCAGGCCGTTGTCGAGGCCGGTCCAGACCGAGATCAGCGTCGAGCCGGCCTTGATGCGGTTCCGGAAGATCTCGCGCTGGGACTCCCGGATCAGGAGTTCGATGCCGATCTTGCGCCAGTCGTCGCGCACGAGCTGCAGGACGTCCGCCTGCTCGCGCTCCTCGCCGGCGGTCTCGACCACGATCCGCATCTCGCGCCCGTCCGGCAGGAGGCGCAGGCCGCTCGGGCCGCGCTTGTAGCCGAGCTTGTCGAGCAGCCGGTTGGCCTCGTCCGGATCATAGCTCGCCCAGAGCGTGCGCAGCTTCGGCTCGAACAGCGGCGAGCCTGGCAGGACGGTGTTGTTGCCGGGATCGGCGAGGCCGTAGAAGATCGCCTTGTTGATGTCGCCGCGGTTGATCGCGAGCGACAGCGCGCGGCGGAAGTCCGCCTGGCGGATCACCTTGCGCCAGACCGGGTCCTTCACGTTGAGGTTCGGATAGAGCGCGACATGCGAACCGCGGCCGGACCGCCAGCGGCGCAGTTGATAGTGCGAGCGCTTCTCGCCGCGCTTCAGGAACGGGTAGTTCTGGAAGGACAGGTAGGCGGCCTGCAGGTCGGATTCGCCGTTGGCGACCTTGGCCGGGATCAGCGCCGGGTTGGAGATCGTCAGCGCGACCTCGTCGATATAGGGAAGCTGCCGCCCCTCGCGGTCGACCCGGAAGAAGTAGGGGTTGCGCTTGAAGATCAGCCGTTCGGACGGCATCTCGGTCGTCAGCATCCAGGGCTCGAGCGTCGGCAGATCCGGATTGTCGTTGCGCTGGGCCCGGTCCTTCTTGAAGTGCAGCGCCGCCCAGTTGCGCTGTCCGGACTTCTCCACCATCGCCTTCAGCTTGGCCGGGTCCTGGTACTTGGCGTGATACTTCTTGAGGTAATGGGCGGGGCGATAGATGTCGAAGGGATTGGCGGCGGCGAGCGAGGCGAGGAAGTTCGGGTTCGGCTTCGACCAGGCGTATCGCACGGTGTACTTGTCGGGGAAGGAGACCTGCGGCTCCTCGCCGTCGACCAGAAGTTCCGCCGGCACGCCGAACTTGGCGATCATCTTGTTCTTCGCCATGTCCTCCCAGAAATAGCGGAAGTCCTCCGAGGTGAACGGCTTGCCGTCCGACCATTTCATGCCCGGCCGCAGGTGGAAGGTGAAGATCCGCCCTTCCTCCACGGTGTAGCTCTCGGCGATGTCCGGCACGATGTTGTAGTGCTCGTCATAGCCGACGAGGCGGGCGTAGCCGTAGACCGGCAGGAGCCGGGTATCCTTGGCGTTGCCGGCGAGCATGCGCAGCGTGCCGCCGAGTTGGGCGGCGGGGCAGGCGCTGTCGGCCGCCATGACGCGGGGAGCCGGGGGCAGACGCTCGGCGAGCGGCGGCAGGTCGCCCTTCGCGACGGCCGGCGCAAGGCTCGCCGGCTCGGGCGCGGCGGCCGGTGCCGCCGGAGCTGCCGCAGCCGCGGGCGCGGCCGGTGCCGCGATCGCGCTGCCGGCGGACATGGAAAAGAGCAAAGCGAAGGCCACGCGGCAGCACCGCGCCCGCATTCTCTCCCCACCCAACCGTCGAAGCATTCCGGCATCCTCGTCTTCGGCCGGGAGAGTAAGCTTTGCCCGGCCGCGCCTGTCAAATGGCTTGTCGCAGAGATCGCCCATCGGAATGATGACAGGTGCCGGAGTGTCCCCGCCCCGGCCCTTGCGGGAGGGGCGGGGGCGCGCCTACATGGGGTGCACGTCCGGGGAGAGACGATCGGCCGCAGACCTGCGGCAGACGACAGAGAAGAGGCCGAAACCCGCGTGACCGGACGCATCGCCATCCTCGTCAAGGGCTATCCGCGGCTCTCGGAGACCTTCATCGCGCAGGAGATCGCGGGGCTGGAGGATCGCGGCATCGACCAGCTGATCGTCTCGCTGCGCCATCCGACCGAGGGCAAGGTGCACCCCGTGCACCGCAAGATCACCGCCGACGTGCTCTACCTGCCGGAATATCTGAAGGACGATCCGAAGCGCGTCGCCGCCGGACGCGCCTTCGCCGAGCGCCAGCCGGGCTATGCCAAAGCGCGGGCGCTGTTCGAAGCGGATCTGAAGCGCGACCCGACGGCCAACCGGCACCGCCGCTTCGGCCAGGCCTGCGTGCTCGCGCACGAGCTCCCTGCCGACATTTCCTGGCTGCACACGCACTATCTGCACACCCCGGCCTCGGTCGCCCGCTACGCCGCGACCATCCTCGGCCTCTCCTGGTCGTTCTCCGCGCATGCCAAGGACATCTGGACGAGCCCGGAATGGGAGCTGGAGGAGAAGCTGGCGGATGCCGCCTTCGGCGTCACCTGCACGCGGTCCAACCTCGACTATCTGCGCTCCCTCAGCGACGAGCCGCGCAAGGTCGAGCTGGTCTATCACGGGCTCGACCTTTCCGAAGTGCGGCCGCGCGAACGGCCGGTGGAGGCGGCCAGCCCCTTCCGCATCGTCTCGGTCGGCCGGACGGTCGAGAAGAAGGGGTTTGCCGATCTCGTCCGCGCGCTCGCCCGGCTGAAGGACCGCGACTGGCGCTTCGACCATGTCGGCGGCGGGCCGCTCACCGGCCAGCTGAAGCTGCAGGCGGAGAAGGCCGGCATATCCGACCGCATCACCTGGCACGGCACGCTCGACCGCCGCGGGATCTTCGGCCTGCTCGCCGAAAGCGACCTCTTCGTCCTGCCGGCGCGGATCGCCCGCAGCGGCGATCGCGACGGCCTGCCGAACGTCCTGATGGAGGCGCAGGCGCACCGCCTGCCGGTGGTCTCGACCCGCGTCTCGGCGATTCCGGAACTCGTCGAGGACGGGACGACCGGTCTCCTGGTCGAGGAGCGCGACCCGAAGGCGCTCGCCGCGGCGATCGCCCGGCTGATGGACGACCCGGCGCTGGCGCGGCGGCTCGGCGATGCCGGCGAGCGCCGCGTCCGACAGACCTTTTCGCCGGAACCGGGGATCGACCACGTTGCGGCGCTCCTGCGAAGCGCGGCGCGGGCGAAGGCCGCGTGAACGCCTTTTCCCGCTCCCGCGAGCGTCTGGCCGCGATGGCGGATTCGGGGCGCTCCGTGCGGGTCTGGTGGCGCGACGACGACGCCCGCTGGCCGACGCGCCCCCTGTCACGGCTCCTGTCGTTGCAGGCAGAGACCGGTCTGCCGCTGGCGCTGGCTGTCGTTCCGGAAGGGGCGGAGCCGAGCCTTGCCGAGGCGCTGGCGGGGGCGCCGGACATCGCGGTGCTGCTGCACGGCTGGCGCCACGCCAACCACGCGCCGGAAGGGGAGAAGCGGGCCGAATACGGGGATCATCGGCCCGCGTCGGCCATGGCCGACGAGATCGCGGCCGGCCGGGACCGTCTGGCGAGCCTGTTCGGCGAGCGCTTCCTGCCGGTCTTCGTCCCGCCCTGGAACCGAATCGGCGGCGACGCGAAGGGTCTCCTGTCGGGTCTCGGCCTCCCGGTGCTCTCCGTCTACGGACCGGCTGCCGCAGGCAGCCCGGCGAAGCTCAACACCCATCTCGACATCATGAACTGGAGCGCGATGCGCGGCCTGTCGCTGGATGCGCTCGATGCGCGCCTTGCGGCCGAGCTGGAGCGTCGCTTGCTGCCGGCGTCGGATGGCGAGCCGGAGCCGCTCGGCCTCCTGACCCATCATCTCCAGCACGACGATCGCGCCTGGTACGGCCTGGAGCATCTGCTGGCGCTGCTGTTGGACTGGCCAAGCGCCGTTCGATGGCCGCCGATCCGCGAGCTGATCGCGCAGGCGACGCAATCGCGCCCCGGCGCCTGAGGCGCCGGAGAGGTCGGTCGTCGGACAGGCCGGCATCGACCTGCGGGCCACGAGGCGGGCTTACGCCTCGTGGATGTTCGGCAGGTCCTTTCGCCGCTCCTCCGGGTCCGGCTCGATCGCCGGCCCGCCCGTCCCCGGCTCCTTGATGTCGTCCGGCTCGGTGAGGTCGTCGGTGTCGTCCGGATCGATCTCCGGGACGATGTCCCTCGGCGGCGGCCCGCCCTTGCCGGGATCGATGATGCCTGGGTCGATGTTCGACATGGCGTCACTCCTTCGTTCGGGCATTCATCGGCTAATCCCTTGGCGGCGCTGATGTTCCCCGCGATCGACGCGGCGCTCCCCGAGGCGTCGGCGGAGGCAGGCGCCTTTGCGGCGATCGCGGCTTCCGCGCGCGGGTCAGAGCGCGATCCGGCTCTGCAGCAATTCGCCGGTTCGCTCCAGCACGGGATAGGCCGCGGCGGCCACGATGTGCGAGTTGACCAGCTTGAAGTCGCGCAGCAGTTCCAGCGTCAGCGCGCTGGTGCGTGCGGCTTCCGTGCGGCCGGATCGCAGCCGCTCGAAATGCGAGAGCGTCGCTGACGTCTCGGCCTCGCGGAAGGCGACCTTCTCGTCGGCGAGAAGCCGTGCGGCGCGCGGATCGTCCGTCATGAACAGCGAGGCGGCGGTCCTGAGGTTGACGATCAGCCGGTCGATCAGCGCGCCCAGCCGCGCCTCCTCCCCCTTCGAGAAGGAGAGCCCGCGCTTCAGCCGCTTGGAGGCATGCGCCAGCAGATTGCGATCCACGACATCGCCGGCATATTCGAGATGCATGGTGAAGGTCAGGATCTCGTTCAGCCGGCGGTGGTCGGCCGGCCCGAGATCGTCGGGGTCGATCGACGTCAGATAGGTCTTGATGGCGGTGTTCAGCCTGTCGAGCACGTCGTCGCGCCGCTTGGCTTCCGAGATGATGCCGCGGTCTCCCTTGAGCAACGCGTCGCGCACGTCGATCAGCATCGCCTCGAGGACGTCGGCGAGCCGCAGGGCCTCGCGGGCGGCGCCGCCGAGCGCGACGATCGGCGACTCCTTCGCAGCCGGATCGAGATAGAGCGGCGTCGACGGATCGGCCGGATCGATCCGGTGCGGCAGGAGACGGCGCAGGATCGCCGCATAGGGCGTCAGGAGCGGCAGGAAGAGGGCTGCGACGGCGACGTTGAACAGCATGTGGAAGTTCGCCACCGCACGGGCGGGATCCGGGTCGAGCTGCAGGACGAGGCGGCTCAGCGGATCGAGGGCGACGAGCGCCAGGGCGATGCCGACGCCGCGGGTGACGAGATTGCCGAGCGGCAGCCGCCGGGCCGCCGGATCGTCGCCGGACGGACCTTCCAAAACAGGATTGACCGCCGTGCCGAGATTGGCGCCGAGGACGAGCGCGAAGGCCGCTTCCGGCGGCACGACGCCGTTCGCCGCGAGCGACATCACCAGGAGCACCACGGCGACGCTGGAATGCGCCGCCCAGGTGAGGCCCGCCGCCAGGAAGACGTCGAGCAGGGGCTTGGTCGACACCGCTCCGAGCAGGAGCTGCAGGGACGGGGCGTGTTCGAAACCCTTCATCAGTTCGAGCAGCTGGTGGAGCGCGAGGAGCATCAGCCCGAGCCCTATGAAGACCCGGCCGAGATCATGGACCCCGGGGCTCGATTCGCGCCGGAACATCATCACGCCGATGAGGATCAGCGCCGGCGAGGCCGCCGAAGCGTCGAAGGAGAAGGCCTGCACGATGAGGGTCGTGCCGACATTGGCGCCGAGCATCACCGCGAGCGCGGGAACGAGCGCCACAACCTCCCCGGCTGCCAGGCTCGCGGTCATCAGGCCGGTCGCCGTGCTGCTCTGCAGGACCGCGGTGACGCCGAGACCCACCAGGAACGCCCGCACCCGGTCCCGCAGCGCATGCGCCAGCGCCGTGCGCAGGCCGGCGCCGAAGGTCCGCTGGATCCCGGTCTTCACCATGTGCGTCCCCCAGAGGAGGAGCGCGATGAAGCCGGCAAGGTCGAGGAGGGGAGATAGCATGTGTGGGAGGTCACTCTCCGCGTGTCGGATTTGCCCGGAAGCACGCCCGCGGGATTGTGCTTTTCCGGGGGCGGATGCGCAAGCGTTGCGCTGTCCGCCGCTTTTTTAGGCTGTCACCGAACCTTCATGATTGTGTTACCTGCCCGTTTTGGAGCAGACTTAAGCAGGCGGCTTGGACAGCTCGGCAACAGGGCCAGAGGGTCGCTCCAACGGTGAGGAAATTGATGATCCATACGAAACTCGGCTTGGCTGCAGCATTCGCTGTCGCCGCAGCATTCTCGACCGCCGCGCAGGCGCAGACCCAGATCACCTGGTGGCACTCGATGGGCGGCGCCAACGGCAAGAAGCTGGAAGAGATCGTCGACAAGTTCAACAAGTCGCAGAGCGACTACAAGGTCGTCCCGATCAACAAGGGCACCTATTCCGAATCGATGACCGCGGCGATCGCCGCCTTCCGCGCCGGCCAGCAGCCGGACATCCTGCAGGTCTTCGAGGTCGGCACCGGCACCTTCATGGCCGCCAAGCAGGCCATCTATCCGGTCCAGCAGCTGATGAAGGACGAGGGCGAGAAGTTCGATCCCAGCGACTACCTGCCGACCGTGACCGGCTACTACCAGACCGGCGGCGGCGAACTCCTGTCGTTCCCGTTCAACTCCTCGACGCCGATCCTCTACTACAACAAGGACGCCTTCAAGAAGGCCGGCCTCGATCCGTCGCAGCCGCCGAAGACCTGGAGCGAGCTCGCCGACGACGCGCAGAAGATCGTCACGTCCGGCGCCGCCAAGTGCGGCCTCACCACCACCTGGCCGTCCTGGATCAATGTCGAGAACCTTTCGGCCTGGAACAACACGCCGCTCGCCACCGAGCAGAACGGCATGGCCGGCGTGGACGCCAAGTTCGTCTTTGCCGACAAGGGCCTGATCCCGCGCCACTGGGCGAATCTCGTGAAGTGGCAGAAGTCCGGCGTCTACCAGTATCGCGGCCGCGCCTCCGATGCCGGGCCGAGCTTCACCTCCGGCGACTGCGCCATGGAGCTGGAATCCTCCGCCGGCCGCGCCGCGATCCTCCAGACGTCGAAGTTCGACGTCGGCTTCGGCATGATGCCCTACTACAAGGACGTTCAGGGCGCGCCGCAGAACTCGATTATCGGCGGCGCCTCGCTGTGGGTGCTGCGCGGCAAGCCGGACGACCACTACAAGGGCATCGCCAAGTTCTTCTCCTTCCTCTCGAAGCCCGAGATCCAGGCCGAGTGGCACCAGTTCACCGGCTACCTGCCGATCACCAAGGCGGCCTACGAGCTGTCGAAGAAGCAGGGCTATTACGAGAAGAACCCGGGCGCGGAGATCGCCATCAAGGAGATCAACCTGAACGCGCCGAAGGACTACACGAAGGGCCTGCGCTTCGGCAATTTCGTGCAGATCCGCCAGATGTTCGAGGAGCAGCTGGAAGCCGCGCTCGGCGGCAAGAAGTCGGCCGAACAGGCGGCCAAGGACGCCCAGGAGACCGGCAACAAGATGCTGCGCGAGTTCCAGGCGCAGCAGCAGTAAGCCGCCCCGGCTTCGATTCATCCGGTCCCGCGCGCCTTCGCGCGGGACCGTTTCCTTTCCCTCCTGACGAACGGTCTCGATGGCGGAAAAGCGCGTCGTCTTTCGCGGCTGGTGGTTCCCCGGCCTGCTCCTCCTGCCGCAGTTGGCGATCACCTTCATCTTCTTCGTCTGGCCGGCGGCCCAGGCGGTGCGGCAGTCCTTCTATCGCGCCGACGCCTTCGGGTTCGGCGAGCACTTCGTCGGCCTCGGCAACTATGCGAGCCTGTTCACCTCCGCGAACTACCTCGCATCGATCGAGACGACCGTCGTCTTCTCGCTCGGCGTGACCGCCCTGACGCTCGTCGTCTCGCTGGCCTTCGCCGCGGCCGTCGACCGGCTGATCCGCTCGGGCGGCGTCTATACCGCCATGCTGGTCTGGCCCTATGCGATCGCGCCGGCCGTCGCGGGCGTCCTGTGGTGGTTCATGTTCGATCCCTCGATCGGGATCCTCGCATACTGGCTGCGCGTCGCCGGCATTCCCTGGAACAACCTCCTCGACGGCACCGACGCGATGATCCTCGTCGTCATCGCCTCGGCCTGGCGGCAGATCCCCTACAACTTCATCTTCTTCCTCGCGGGCCTGCAGTCGATTCCGCGCTCGCTGCACGAAGCGGCGGCGATCGACGGCGCGAGCCCGGTGAAGCGCTTCTTCACCATCGTCCTGCCGCTGCTCTCGCCGACCATGTTCTTCCTGATCGTCATCGACATCGTCTACGCCTTCTTCGAGACCTTCGCCGTCATCGACGCGACGACGCAGGGTGGGCCCGGCCAGGCGACGACGACGCTGGTCTACAAGACCTTCGCCGACGGCTTCCTCAGCCAGAACTTCGGCTCCTCCGCCGCCCAGTCGGTGATCCTGACGGCCATCGTCGTGGTGCTCACCGTCATCCAGTTCCGCTTCGTCGAGCGGCGCGTCCACTACTGAGGATCGTCGTCAGAATGGTCGAAAACCGTCCCTGGCTCACCGTCATGACGCATGTCGTCCTGATCCTCGGCCTCGCCATCGTGCTGTTCCCCGTCTGGGTCGCCTTCGTCGCCTCGACGCACCCGGCCGACCGCTTCGTCACCGGCGTCATCCCGCTCCTGCCGGGCTCCAGCCTCATCGACAACTATCGCATGGTGCTGTCGGCCGGCGCGCAGCAGAACGGCCTGCCGCCGGTCGGGCCGATGCTCCTCAACAGCCTGGTGATGGCGCTCGGCATCGCCATCGGCAAGATCATCATCTCGCTGCTGTCCGCCTTCGCCATCGTCTATTTCCGGTTTCCGTTCCGCATGGCGGCGTTCTGGATCATCTTCCTGACGCTGATGCTGCCGGTCGAGGTGCGCATCGTGCCGACCTATCAGGTGATCGCCGACCTCCACATGCTGAACTCCTATGCCGGCCTCACCGTCCCGCTGATCGCCTCGGCGACGGCGACCTTCCTCTACCGCCAGTTCTTCCTGACGATCCCGGACGAACTCGCCGAGGCCGCCCGCATCGACGGCGCCGGCCCGTTCAAGTTTCTCAAGGACATCGCGATCCCGCTGTCGCGCACCTCGACCGAGGCGCTGTTCGTGATCCTCTTCATCTACGGCTGGAACCAGTATCTGTGGCCGCTGCTGGTGACCACCGATCCGAACTACTACACGGTGGTGATGGGCATCCGCCGGGTGGCGCAGGCCGCCGACCAGGAACCCCTGTGGAACCTGATCATGGCGGTGGCGATCCTGGCGCTCTTGCCGCCGGTGATCGTCGTCATCGCCATGCAGAAGCTGTTCGTGCGCGGCCTCGTCGAAACGGAGAAGTGACATCATGGCCGGCATCGAACTGACCGACGTCAGGAAGGTCTATCCGGGCCGCGTCGAAGCGGTGAAGGGCGTCTCGCTGTCGATCCCCGACGGCCATTTCGTCGTCCTCGTCGGCCCGTCGGGCTGCGGCAAGTCGACCCTCCTCAGGATGGTCGCGGGCCTCGAGACGATCTCGTCGGGCACGGTCACCATCGGCGAGCGCGTCGTCAATGCGCTGGAGCCCGCCGAACGCGACATCGCGATGGTGTTCCAGAACTACGCGCTCTACCCGCATATGTCGGTGCGCCAGAACCTCGAATACGGCCTGAAGAACCGCAAGATGGACAAGGCCGAGCGGCAGCGGCGGATCGCCGAGGCGGCGCGCATCCTGGAGGTCGAGACGCTGCTCGACCGCAAGCCGCGCGAGCTCTCCGGCGGCCAGCGCCAGCGCGTCGCCATGGGCCGGGCCATCGTGCGCGACCCGGCGGCCTTCCTCTTCGACGAGCCGCTGTCGAACCTCGACGCCAAGCTGCGCGTGCAGATGCGCGCCGAGATCCGCCAGCTGCAGCGGCGGCTGAAGACCACCAGCCTCTACGTCACCCACGACCAGCTGGAGGCGATGACGCTCGCCGACACGCTGGTCGTGCTGAACGGCGGCCAGATCGAGCAGGTCGGCACGCCCATGGAGGTCTATGCGGAGCCGGCGAGCCTCTTCGTCGCGACCTTCATCGGCTCGCCGCCGATGAACCTGATCCCGCTGTCGGAGAGCGTCGCGCCGCTCTTTGCGAGCGTCGCCTCGCCTTCGTCGCGACGCGTCACGCTCGGCGTGCGGCCGGAGAGCGTGCGGCTCCTCGGCGAGGGCGAAGCGGCGTCGGCGGCAGAAACCGCCTTCGACCTGACCGTCACCGGCGTCGAGGTGGTCGGGGCGGAGAGCTATGTCTACGGCGCGCTCGGCGAGGAGCGGGTCGAGATCGCGGTGCGGGTGCCCGGCTACAGCCATCTGGAGCCGGGAACGCAGGTGCGCGCGGCGGCGCCGCTGGACGCCTTCCACCGCTTCGACAGCGAGACGGGCAAGCGGATCGACTGACGCCGGCATCGACGTCGGTTCGGAAGGCGGGCCGACGAGGCGCAGGGCGCGGCGGCGAAGGAGGCACCGCCCTTCCTCTCCCCCATGGGGAGAGGGTGGCTGCGAAGCAGCCGGGTGAGGGGGCCTGCGCCGAGGGCTGCGGGATGACGAAGAGCCACCGGCGCTCCATCGTCCTTGCTGCGCGACGCCCCTCATCCCCTGCCGGGACTTTTCCCCACGGGGGAGAAGAAGCAGCGGAGGCGTTGCGGCGGAATCCGGTGCGAGGGCTCCGGGATCCTCTCGTCCCTCAGCGGGGACCTGCCCTTACGCCTTCCAGGTGCGTTCCAGCACGCTCAGCCAGTTCTCGTGGGCGATCTTCTGGATCAGCGCCTGACCGTAGCCGTGCCGCTCCAGCGCCTCGAACAGTCTCGGCAGGCCGGCGGCATCGCCGATCGGCTTCGGGACCACCGCTCCGTCGAAGTCGGAGCCGAGCGCGACGCCGTCCTCGCCGAGGCGCTCCACCAGCCCGTCGAGATGGCGCACCATCACCGCGATCTCCGTGTCGGCGTTCATCGCGCCGTCCTCGCGCAGGAAGGCGGTGGCGAAGTTCAGCCCGACGACGCCCTTCGATTCCGCGATCGCGGCGAGCTGGCGGTCGGTGAGGTTGCGGCTGACAGGGCAGAGCGCGTGGACGTTGGAGTGCGTCGCCACCAGCGGCGCGGCGGAGAGCCGCGCGACGTCCCAGAAGCCCTTCTCGTTCAGATGCGACAGGTCGAGCAGGATGCCGAGCTCGTTGCAGCGCTTCACCAGCCGGGTTCCCGCCTCGGTCAGGCCGTCGCCGATGTCCGGCGAGGAGGGGAAGCACATCGGCACGCCGTGGGCGAAGATGTTGTTGCGACTCCAGACCATGCCGATGGAGCGCAGGCCCGCGGCATGCAGCACGTCGAGCATCCGAAGGTCGGCGTCGATCGCCTCGGCGCCCTCGATGTGCATCACCGCCGCCATTGCGCCCGCGTCCCAGGCCGAGCGGATGTCGGCGACGGAGCGGCAGACCCTGAAGCGGCCGCCCGAGCCGCGCTCCAGCCGGAACAGGATCGCCGCCATGCCGATCGTCGCGGCCTCCGCGACGGCGGTCTCCAGCGGCACGGGCAGCGGATACTGGTACCCGCCCTTCGGCATGCGGTCGAGGTCGAGCTTGTCGCGCGGCGAGGGCGGGAAGATCGCGAACAGCCCGCCGCGCAGGCCCCCCGCCTCGGCCTTCTTCAGGTCGATGTGGCCGGGGGCCGTGCCGGCGAGGAACGCGTCGACGGCTTCCTGCGTGCCGTCCATGTAGAGGCGCAGGAGCGAATCATTGTGGCCGTCGAAGACAAGCGGAGCGGTCATGGTCGGGATCCTTCGAAGAGGCGGGGTTGCTGCCGAATGTGTCGGTTCACCGGGCGGCTTCCCGGACGCCGAGGGACTCCACCAGCGGATGGACCGTGGTCCCTCGGCACCGGGGATGATCGCGCGTCAGATCGCGACCGTCCATCGCTGATTCTCCGGGTGACCCGGCCCTTCGGGCCTTTGCAGCCGATGAGGAGATCGACCGATTCCTCCGCCGGCGTCAACTGCCTGCGACGACGCCGGTCCCGCTGGCCTGCTCCGCCTCGAACGCCGCCCGATCCGCGAAGCCCATCCGCAGGATCGTCGCCAGGCTTTCGACGTCCTGCCACTGCGGCGCGATCGCCGGACCGGCATAGTCCGGCATGCCGTAGCCAGCGGGATAGGCGGCGACGTCGACGCGTTGCACCAGCGTCCCCGCGAGCGCGCGCATCGCTTCGGCTTGGGCCGGCGTGCCCTTCAGCGCATCCAGGTCCACCCGCGTGTTGATGATCGGCATGATGTGCCTCCCTACGGCAGATGAAGATGGTCGCAGCGGCCGCGCGCCCCGACGCTAAAGATCGAGTCCGAGGGGGCGGTGGCCCAGCCCGACGCGCGCGAACCCGCGATCACGCCGTTGGTCCAGTCCGCCCCCAGGAGCACGACATTGGGCTGATTGTAGACTTGGCCACGCCCTTCGACGGTATCGGCCCACGCGGCTCCGGCGTTTGGCCCGCCAAATTCGTTCCCCCATATCCAAAGGCATCCGGACGATTGGCAGATGCCCCATTTCGACGTGAAGGATTGATCGGCATTCGACGAGCCGGCATTGGTCGTGCCGAGCCCCGTGGTGACCGGATCATTGCCGCGCGATACGGCTTCCTTGGTTCCGAACGCCGCAGCAGCGAAATCAGCATAGTCGAGCGGGCACTTTCCGGTCGAGCCAAGCAATTCAACGGCCTCGTACCATGTGAAGCTGCCATAAGTCGTCGTCCCGTCGCCACCGAACATTGCCGGAACCTTCGGCGGGTTCGACCCATCCGCGATCGTGACGCCGGAGCGCGACGACCCGTCCGCATCGACATTGACGCCGGTCAGATAGATGTCACACCAGAACCGCCCGGCGACGAGGGCCATGCCGCGCGGATCGGCGCAGGCCGGCCGCCACTTCAGGTCCCACAGGCTGTAAGGATTGATCTGCGGCACCGCATCGCCGCCGGTGTTGTAGCCCGTCGCGTTGCCGCCCGGCGCATAGTGGAAACCGCCGATCTGCCGGCTGTTGGCGGTGGTATAGCCGGACGGGGCGGAAAAGTTCGCGTCGGCCCGCAGCGACCCGTCCGAACAGGCATAGACCGCATAATCGGTTCCGGCCGCGAGCGCCGGCATCGTGATGGACGTCGCCGCCGTGAAGGAATGGATCAGTCCCGCTACCTCGATCAGCGTCCCGGCCTTCAGCTGCAGGCTGGCGCTGCCGGTCCGGATGAAGGCGACGCTGCCGGCATCGGCCTTGCGGAACAGGCCGGTGACCATGTCCTTCACCGCGCCGGCCTGCGCAAAGGTCACGCGCCCGCTGGCGCGATCGACGGACAGCGCGTCGAAGAAGGCCGAGCCGTCCGGCGAGACCTTCAGGCGGAAGTCGTCGTCGCCATAGAGCCCCATCAGCGCGCGGGTCGAATAGCCGGTCTGGAAGTTGAAGCCGGCGTCCTTGCCCGCCGCCTGCTTGTTGAACGTGCCGAGCACGCTGCCGTTGCCGGTCCCTGAGACGTCGTCATGGCTGATCAGCACCGCCGAGGTCTTCACCGCCAGGCGGTTGAAGTCGTCCGCTGCGGTGTTGACGCCGAGCTTCCGGATCGTCCCGTCGGCGAGGCCGGCCGTGTCGAGGGAAGTCGTCCAGGCCGTGCCGTCGAACACCAGCAGCCTTTCCTCGTCGGCGACAAAGGCGCGCCATCCGGCCTGCGGCGCATATCCGGTGAAGGCGCCATCCTCGAAGGCGGCGATGCATCCGTCGCCGACGCCCCATGCCGATGCCGCCCCGGCCGGCACGATGAAGCGTGCTCCCTCTGCCGGCGCTGCCGGTGGCTGTGCCTGGGATCGGCTGGCCACGGCGAGATGCACCAGCGTGTCCAGCATGCGGATCGCCTCGTTGTGGGTCACATGCTTCTGCGCCTGCGCCGCCTGGATGAAGGGTAGCGTCAGATTGGCGCTGGTCTCGCTCGTCATTGCCTCTGTCTCCCCGCCGCCCTTCGCGGCGTCTCATGCCTCGGGTCACGCTCGGCGCGGGGCTGTTGCCCTTCGTCCGGGTGAGATCGTGTTCGAACACGAGCCGATGGTAGCTGCGGCGCGGCAGGGGAGGATAAAGTTGGTGCACACGGCACGCCGGCGGTGCCCTCGATCTCGGAACGGCGGCGAAGACCAACGCGAAGGATCAGAAACACTCCCCGGGGCAGGAGCATCGGTGACGGCTTCACGGCTTTCGGGCGGCGCCGGATGAAGATAAACCGGCGGCATCGCTTGCGCGATCGCCTCGGCGGCAGAACTATGGCACCTGCGTCGGCCTGTTGACCCGCGGCCGGCGACGACCAGCAAGGAGCGAGCTTCATGGCGTCTTCCCCGCAGATCGTTCCGATCATCATGGCCGGCGGGGCCGGCACGCGGCTATGGCCGGTGTCGCGCGACACCATGCCCAAGCAGTTCATCGCGCTTCTGGGCGGCGGCCTCTCGGCCTTCCAGGCGGCGGTGAAGCGGGTCGTCGGCGACGGCTTCGACCGCCCGATCGTCGTCACCAACAACGAGTTCCGCTTCACCTGCGCCGACCAGCTGTCGCGCCTCGGCATCCAGGCCGACATCGTCCTCGAGCCCGAGCGCAGGGACAGTGCAGCGGCGGTCGCGGTCGGTGCGGTCATGGCCGAGCAGCGGATGGCGGACACCGTCTGCCTCGTGCTCGCCTCCGACCACGTCATCGGCGACGAGGCCGGCTTCCTCGAGGCGATCCGCGCCGCCGCCACGCTTGCCGCCGAGGGCCGGATCATGACGCTCGGCATCCGGCCGGACCATCCGTCCACAGCCTATGGCTATATCCGTCCCGGCCAGCAGCCGCTGGGGCCGGGCGCCCATGTCCTCGACCGCTTCGTCGAAAAGCCGGACCGCGCGACGGCGGAGGGCTACATCGCCGAAGGCTATGTCTGGAACAGCGGCAATTTCGCCTTCTCCTCCTCGGTGATGCTCGGCGAATTGGAAGCGCATGCGCCGCAGGTTCTGAAGGCTGCGCGGGCCGCCGTCGACAAGGCCACACCCGACCTCGACTTCGTCCGGCTGGACGCTGCGGCCTTCTCCCTCTCACCGACCATCTCGATCGACTATGCGGTGATGGAGAAGACCAAGCGGGGCGGCGTCCTCGCAGCCGATTTCGGCTGGTCGGACATCGGCTCCTGGGATTCCCTGCATCAGGTCAAGGACAAGGACGCCGAGGGAAACGTGCTCGAAGGCGATGTCGTCGCGCTCAACACCACCAACAGCTTCCTGCGCTCGGAAGAGGCGCTGACGACCGTCGTCGGCCTCGACGGCGTCGTCGTCGTCACCACCCATGACGCGGTGCTGGTCACCTCCATGGCCGAGGCGCCGAACGTGAAGACGCTCGTCGCCGAGCTGAAGCGACAGGGGCGGCGCGAGGCCGGCGAGCATCTGCGGATCTATCGGCCCTGGGGCTGGTACCAGCGCATCGACATCGGCGACCGGTGGCAGGTGAAGCACATCTGCGTCAAGCCGGGCGGCCGGCTCAGCCTGCAGCGCCACCATCACCGCGCCGAGCATTGGGTGGTCGTCCACGGCACCGCCGAGGTGACGATCGACGACACGGTGAAGTTCTACCACGAGAACGAGGCCGCATACCTCCCGATCGGCTGCGTCCATCGTCTGCACAACCCGGGCAAGATCGACCTGAAGCTCATCGAGGTCCAGGTCGGCAGTTATACCGGCGAGGACGACATCGTGCGCATCGAGGACGTCTACGCGCGCAGCTGACATTCGCCGCAGACACTGCCAAAGCCAACCGGAGACCTCTCGATCATGACCTCGCTGAAGTTCGGCACGAGCGGCCTGCGCGGCCTCGTCACAGATCTCCTCGGGCAGCCGAGCTACGCCTACGCCAAAGCGTTCCTCGCCTATGTCGATCGCGCGATGCCGCAGGACGCGGAACGGTGTGTGCTGATCGGCCGCGACCTGCGCTCCAGCAGCCCCGACATCGCCGCGCTCTGCAGCGCCGCGGCCCGCGACGCGGGGTTCCGCCCGCTCGACTGCGGCGCGGTGCCGACGCCGGCGCTCGCCTTTGCGTCTTTCGCCCGGCAGGCGCCGGCGATCATGGTGACCGGCAGCCACATCCCCGACGATCGCAACGGCCTGAAGTTTTATCGGCCGGACGGGGAGATCACCAAGGCGGACGAGACCGGCATCCTGTCGGCCTTCGAGGCGCTGTCGGAGGCGGAGCGCCAGCCGCCCGAGCGGAGCGAAGCGGCCGAAACGCTCGACGTCGCGACGCCTTTCTGCCGGCGCTATGCCGAATTCTTCGGCTCCGGCGCCCTCTCCGGCCTCACCGTCGGCGTCTATCAGCATTCCTCGGTCGCCCGGGACATGCTGGTGGCGGTGCTGCAGGATCTCGGCGCGACGGCGACCGCCTATGGGCGCGCCGAGGCCTTCATCCCGGTCGACACCGAAGCGCACCGGTCGGAGGATCTCGAACTTCTGAAGGGCTGGGCCGGGGAGGGGCGCTGCGACGCCTTCGTCTCCACCGACGGCGATGCCGACCGTCCCCTCGTCGCGGATCGGGATGGAGCGGTCCTTCGCGGCGACGTCATCGGCCTGATGACCGCCCGCCATCTCGGCCTCTCGACGATCGTCACGCCGGTGACCTCCAGTTCGGCGATCGAACGCTCGGGCATTGCCCGGACAGTGGTGCGCACCAGGGTCGGCAGCCCGTTCGTCATCGCCGGCATGGAGGAGGCGGCAAAGGCCGGGCAGGGAAGAATTGCCGGCTTCGAGGCGAATGGCGGCTTTCTTCTCGGCTCGGACATCGATCGGAACGGGGGCCGCCTGACCGCCCTGCCGACGCGGGATTCGATCCTGCCGATCCTGTCGGTGCTGGCCGAGATGGCGGGAACGGGCAAGCCGCTGGCGGATCTCGTCGCCGGGCTCGATGCCGGCCATACCGCCGCCCATCGCCTGCCCGAGGTGACGGCGGATCGCAGCGGCCCCTTCCTGTCGCGCCTCGCCGAGGACGCGGCGTTCCGGACGGCGTTTTTCGCGCCGGTCGGTCGTCCGGTGGAGGTCGACCGGATCGACGGCGTGCGCACGGTGCTTCAGACCGGCGCGGTCATCCACTATCGGGCATCCGGCAATGCGCCGGAACTGCGCTGCTATGTGGAGGCCTCCGACCCGGAGACGGCGCGAAGCCTCCTCGAATGGTGCCTCGCCGCGGCCGAAGCGGCGCTCTGATCCCGCCGCCGACGGAGCGGCGTCTGTCAGGCCGGGTTCCGTCGAGGGGCGAGCGGTCAGTTGCAGGTGGTCTTGGTCGTCTTTTCCGTCGACAGAAGGTCGGACTTCGTCTTGGTCGTGGTGGTGCAGTCGGTGACGGGCGGCGGGCTCGCCGGATCGGTGGTTACGGTGACCGACGAGGTCGAATCGTCGACCGGGGGCGGCGGGGGCGGCGCGGGCTCGGCCGGCTGGGTGACGATCGTCGTCGTCGACGTCTGGGCCGAGGCGGCGGTCAGGCTGCCGGCGACGAAGGGAACGGACAGGCTCGCGACTGCTGCCGCAGCCATGGCTGTGCGCAAAAGCTTCATCGAAGTCACTCCGATTGTTTGGATGCCCAACAACGGCGGATCTTTGACTTCGGTTCCGCGGTAACGATCGAAGTCTAGCCGAGATAGACCTTGGCGGATGGATAGCCGATGCGCGGGACGACGCGCCGGCCGAGGAAGAAGCCGAGCGACAGCGGACCGACGCGGCCGATGAACATCACCAGGATGATGACGATGCGGCCGGTCATGTGGAAGTCGCCGGTCGCGCCGCGGGACAGGCCGACCGTGCCGAGCGCCGACGCCGTCTCGAAGGCGAGGTCGAGGAAGGGGATCTTGTCGGCGACGAGCAGGACGAACAGCGCCCCGGTGAAGACGGCGACGAAGAGCATCGCCAGCGCCAGTGCCTTCAGCACCTCCTCCGGCCCGAGGCTGCGGCCGAAGATGACGATGGTCTCGCGGCCCTTGAGAAAGGCGATGGTCGCCAGCGCCAGCACCATGAAGGTGGTCACCTTGACGCCGCCGCCGGTCGAGGTCGAGCCGGCGCCGATGAGCATCTCGACGATCATCGTCAGGGCGGTCGGATCGCGAAGCCTGGCGATGTCGACGGTCGAAAAGCCGGCGGTGCGCGTCGTCACGCCCTGGAACCAGGATGCCCAGATGCGGGCGCCCGGCGCGAGCTGCCCGAGCGTGTCCGGGTTGGTCCATTCGAGCAGCGCGAAGAGTGCCACGGAGGCGACGATCAGCCCGGCCGTTCCCGTCAGCATGAGCTTGGAGTGGATGGTGAGCGTCCGCCACCGCCGCTCCTCCCACAGATCGGCGAGGACGGAGAAGCCGAGGCCGCCGATGATCAGCAGCGCCGGGACGGTGACGTTGACCACCGGATCGCCGGCAAAGCGCGCGAGGCTGTCGGGATAGAGCGAGAACCCGGCATTGTTGAAGGCCGAGACCGCGTGGAAGAGGCTGCTCCAGAGGCCGGCGGCCCAGCCTTCCCGCGGCACGAAGCTGACGGCGAGACAGGCGGCGCCGGCGAGTTCGAACAGCGCCACCACCCGGAAGATCATCCCGACGAGCCCGAGAAGTCCGCCGAGATCGGTCCGGTTCAGGTCCTCGCCGAGCACGATCTGCTGGCGGACCGGCATGCGCATGCCGAGAAGCGACAGGAGGAAGGCCGCGACCGTCATGAATCCGAGGCCGCCGAGCTGGATCAGGATCAGGATCACGATCTGGCCGAACAGGGTGAAGTGCGTGCCGGTGTCGGCGACGGAAAGTCCCGTGACGGTGACGGCCGAGGCGGCGGTGAACAGCGCCGTCATCCACTCCGCGCCGCCGTGATAGGCGAGCGGCAGGCGAAGAAGCAGCGTTCCGACGAGGACTAGGGCCGCGTAGCTGAGGACGAGGACGGCCGGCGGCGACAGTTCCAGGATCGGCGCCCGCCGCTTGCGCAGGAGAAGAAGCGGCGGCACGTCAGAACTGTCCGGTGAAGCTGCGCAGATCGCCCCGGCGGCCGAGCAGGAGGATGCGGTCGTTCTCCTCGAGCTCGATGTTCTCCGAACAGTCGAAGTAGCGCCCGCCGCGCATCGTGCCGAGGATGCGCAGGCTTTCGCAGTCCAGCCTGCCGAGATCGGCGATGCGCTTGCCGGCGATCTCCTCGTCCACGACTATGTTGACGACATGAAAGCCGTTGCCGAGGGACATGAAGTCCGAGACGAAGGGCGAGTGCAGCGTCTCGGCGATGTGGAGGCCGGTGTCGCGCTCCGGCTCGATGACCCGGTCGGCCCCGAGCCGCGACAGGATGCGGTGGTGGGTCTTGGAAAATGCCTTCACCCAGATGCATTTGGCGCCGATCAGCTTCAGGTTCATCGTGCAGATGACGCTCGCCTCGAGATCCTCGCCGATCGCGACGAGGACCACGTCGTGGTCGCCGAGGCCGGCCTCCTGCAGCGCGTCCTCGTCCCGCCCGTCGAGGATCAGCGCATGCGTCAGCTCGTCGGCATGCCGGCGCACCTGATTCTCGTCGATGTCGATCCCGACGACGTCGTCGCCGCTCGCCGCCAAGGCCGTCGCGACGGTCGAGCCGAAGGAACCGAGGCCGATCACGGCGAAGCTTCGGTTTCTGTGTTTCATCGATGCCCGCTCCTTCTCGGCGCCTGGCGGGGAATGGTGAGCCTGCCAATCAAATGCGCGGTTGCGGATTGGAACTATGGGAGCCAGGCGCCAATTCTCCAGCCATGGGGCCGTCCTCGCGTATCCGGATGGCGCCGCGTGGAGATTCGCCTTGCTCAGCCTTGCCTCGTTCCTGTTGGTCCTGACCATCGCCCTTCTCGTCATCCACGCAATCCGGCAGGCAAAGGCGCTCAGACAGCTCCACGCGGAAGGCGGTTCTCCGCAGGAGGCGGCGCCGTCGGTGACGGTGATCGTGCCGGCCCGCGACGAGGCCGAAAATATCGGCCCCTGCGTCTCCCGGATCCTCGCGCAGGAGGGCCTCGGCCGGCGCATCGACCTGATCGCCGTCGACGATCATTCCACCGACGCCACGGCCGCCATTCTGGAAGGGTTCGCTGCGCGCGACCCGCGCCTGACCCCGGTCAGCGCTGCCGCGCTGCCGCCGGACTGGCTCGGCAAGCCGCATGCCTGCTGGGCCGGTTACAGCGCTGCCGGCAAGGCGAGCGACTGGCTGTGCTTCATCGACGCGGACGTGCGGATCGAGCCGCAGCTTCTTGCGAGCGCACTCGCCGCGGCCGAGCGCGAACAGCTCGACCTTCTCTCGCTGGCGCCACGCCAGGTGCTGGGCAGCTTCGCCGAGCGGCTGATCATGCCGATGGGCTTCTACCTCCTCAGCTTCCGCCAGGACCTCGTCAAGCTGCAGGACCCCGCCAATCCGGACGCCACTGCCGCCGGACTCTTCATCCTCGTCCGCCGGAGCGCCTACGAGGCCGCGGGCGGCCATGCCGGGGTGCGCGCGGCGGTCTGCGAGGACGTCGAACTCGCGCGGCGGGTGAAGGCGAGCGGCGGCCGCGTGGCGATGTGGGGCGGCGACACGCTGCTCGAGACGCGCATGTATGACGGCCTCGCCAGCATCTGGGAGGGCGTCGGCAAGAACCTCGTCGACATGCTCGGCGGGCCGCTCCAGACGGTGGCGACGGTGATCGCCGCCAACGTCATCATCTGGGCCAGCATCGGCCTGCCGATCCTCGACGGTCTGAGGCTTGCCGGCGGCGTCGGCCTCGACGCACAGATCGCGCTCGGCCTCTCTGTCGCCGCCTTCCTCGCGGTTCTCGGCTTTCACATCGCCGGCGCCCGGCACTTCCGCGTCCCGTTCTGGTACGGGCTGCTCTATCCCCTCGGCTATACGGTCGGCTCGATCCTGGCGCTCGACAGCGTCCGGCGCCGGCTCGCCGGCGAAGTCAGCTGGAAGGGTCGGACCTATCGCCTGCCGCAGCAGCGGGCGAGCCTCGGCGAATGAGGGCCAAGGGTCACCCACCGCTCAAGCACGTCCGACGCATCCCCCCCGGCGGCGCGCTCGCCGTCGTCGTCATCATCGGCCTGTTCCTCTACGCCGTGCAGCTGGTCCTGCTGCCGTTCGTCATCTCGATCGCCGTGGCCTATGCCGCGACCCCGGGCGTCGACTGGATGACCGCCCGGACCGGCTGGCCACGCGCCGCGCCGGCGATGATCGTGTTCTTTCTGATCGTCGGGCTGATGGCCCTCGTCGGCTGGCTGGGGGCGCCCGGCCTAATTTCCGAGGGGCAGGCTTTCCTCACCGACGTCCAGGGCACGATCGAGCGGGCCATTTCGGGGTTCGTCGGCAACGGCAAGATCGAGCTGCTCGGGCTCGACATGAACGCCCACCAGCTTTCCGTGCAGGCCGCCCAGGCCGTGCGCGACTGGGCGACGCAGATCGGCCGCGTCATGTCGATCGCCACGATCGGCGTCAGCGCCATCTTCGGCTTCTTCCTGACGCTGGTGCTGCTCGCCTATTTCCTGATCGGCCTGCCGAGCGTCGGCCGCGGCCTCTTGAAGATGGTGCCGCCCGCCCAGCGCCCGACGGTCGCCTATGTCTGGTCGGAGATCCATCCGGTCCTCAGCCGCTACTTCATGGGGCTCGGCATCGTCGTCGCCTATGCGAGCGTCGCGGCCTATCTCGGCCTCGGCATCGGGCTGGGGCTGCCGCATGCCGTGCTCCTGTCGATCCTGACGGGCTTCCTCGAACTCATCCCGGTGGTCGGGCCGGGCGCCTCGGCGGTCCTCGCCGGGCTCGTGGCGCTCCAGCATGCGACCAGCTTCTGGGCCATCGGCGCCTACATCATCTATGCCGCCGCACTGCGGATCTCGATCGACCAGTTCGTCGGTCCGATCGTCCTCGGGCGCGCCGCGCGCATCCCGCCGGTGCTGGTGATCTTCTGCTTCCTCGCCGGCGGCCTCTTGTTCTCGATCCCCGGCGTGATCCTCGCCGTTCCGGCGGCGCTGACCATCCGGGTCGTCGCCGCGACGCTCTACGGCGAGGAAAACGAGACCCCGATGACGGAGAACGACGACCACGATTCCGACGCGCATGACAGCGGAAAGGAGAGCGAATGAGACCCGAAGCATTCAGCGGCGGCGAGAAAGTGCGGCTCTCCGGCCGCGAGCGACTGCTCACGCTCTTGAAGAGCCGGCTCGGCGATCCGCCGCTGCCGCTGCGCATCGGCTTCTGGGACGGCGAGAGCTTCGACTTCGGACCCGAGCCGAAGCTGACCATCAACCTCACCGACCGGCGGCTCCTGCGGCTGATGCTGACCGGCAATATCAGCCGGCTCGGCGACGCCTATGTCGACGGGCGCCTGACCGTGGAGGGCAAGGTCGAGGACATCCTCGGCGTCGGCATGGAACTCGCCGACCGCATCGGCCGCTCGCCGCTGGTCCAGCGGATCGGCGCCGTCGTGTCGAAGGTGCCGCGGCCGCACAGCCGGAAGAAGGACGCCGCCGACATCGTCAGCCACTACGACGTCTCCAACGACTTCTACCGGCTCTGGCTGGACGAGCGCATGGTCTATTCCTGCGCCTATTTCCGCACCGGCGACGAGACGATCGACCAGGCGCAGGCGCAGAAGCTCGATCACATCTGCCGCAAGCTGAGGCTCCGCAAAGGCGAGCGCCTGCTCGACATCGGCTGCGGCTGGGGGGCGCTCGCGATCCACGCCGCGAAGCACTACGGGGCGAACGTTGTCGGGGTGACGCTGTCGCCGTCGCAGCAGACGCTGGCCCTGGAGCGCGTGGAAGCGGCGGGCCTGTCGGACAAGATCGAGATCCGGCTCCAGGACTATCGCGACGTGCCGGGCGAGGGCGTCTTCGACAAGATCTCCTCGGTCGGCATGATCGAGCATGTCGGGCTCGCCAACTATCCCGTCTATTTCGGCACGATCGCGCGTCTGCTGAAGCCCGGCGGCGCGCTGCTCAACCACGGCATCACGGTCACCGATCCCGGCGGCAAGGCGCAGGGGCCGGCCGGCGGCGACTTCATCGACCGCTACGTCTTTCCCGGCGGCGAGCTGCCGCATGTCTCGAAGGTCTTGACGGAGATGGCGTCTGCCGGCCTCGAACCGGTCGACATGGAGGATCTGAGGCCGCATTATGCCCGCACGCTGCAGCATTGGGTGCGGCGGCTGGAAGCGCATGAGGCGGAGGCGATCGCCGAGGCCGGTCCGGAGCGCTACCGGATCTGGCGGATCTACATGCCCGGCATGGCCGTCGCCTTCGACAAGGGCTGGCTCTCGGTCGGCCAGGTGCTCGCCTACAAGCCGCAGGCGGACGACCGATGGGCGACGCGGCCCTGGTCGCGCGACTACCAGTATGCCGAAGGGCCCGAGCAGCTCGCGACAGGGCTCGACTGGTCCGAATTCTGATGGATCGGAAGGTTTCGATGTCGAATGCCGCAACCGTTCCCGAGGCCGAGGCCCGCGACAGCCATCCCTGGCTCGCCCGGGCGGTGTTCGGGCTAGACCGATACCTCAGGAAGGCCAACAACGTCATCGAATACACCGACCGGCCGGACTGCATCTTCCGCATCCAGCCGTCGCGGCTCGAGCGCCGGCTCGAACTCGTGGACGGCACCGTCGTCGAGCAAGGCGCGCCGATCCTCGAGCTGCATCTGTGGAGCGAGCAGGTGCCGGTTTTTCCGCCCGGCGGCGCCAAGCTCTCCTGGGCGCGGCAGATGGCGGCGGCCCTTGACGGCTCGCTGCAGGAACTCGCCGGCTTTCTCGCGCGCGAGCGCCGCTTCGACGACGTCGTCGCCGTGCGCGCCAACATGGCCTTCGCGACGCCCGCCGAAGCCGCCCAGTCGCTGCGCATCTGCGGCCGCTACGGGTTCACGGCGGTGAAGAACGTCAAGGTCCCGTCACGGGCTGAGCGGCTGCACATCTTCGGCGAGAACATCCTGATCGGCCTGATGATCATCGGGCGCAATTCCGGCGCCTTCCGCCTCGACAGCCTGCTGCGCAGCCGGACGGAGGTGGTGCTGACACGCGCCGAGCTGGAGCGGCGCTATCCGCAGGGCGCGCAGGCGGCCGCAGGAACGGTGCCGGACGGGCAGGAGCCGGCGGAACGACCGCAGGAGGCGCACGGGGCGTGATCGCGGACCTCGTCCAGATCGTCTTCGGCGGGCTCGCCGGCGTCGGCTGCCTCTATCTGGCGGTCGCGACCGGCCTCGCGCGCCGTTGGCCGACAGCGCGTGCCGTCGCACCGGAGCCGCTGCCGCCGGTCACCCTGCTGAAGCCGCTGCACGGGACAGATCCCGGCCTCGCCGACCGGCTGCGCGGCTTCTGCCGCCAGACCTATGCCGCGCCGGTGCAAATCGTCTTCGGCGTGCAGGACGCCGCCGATCCGGCGATCGCCGTCGTCGAACGGCTGCGGGCCGAGGCGGACGCGGTCGACATTGCGCTGGTGGTCGACCGGCGCCTGCACGGCGCCAACCGCAAGGTCTCGAACCTTGCGAACATGATGCGCCACGCCCGCCACCATGTCCTGGTCCTGTCGGACGCGGACATGGTCGTCGGGCCCGACTACCTCGCCACCGCGGTCGCCGAACTTTCCCGTCCCGGCGTCGGCGCGGTCACCTTCCTCTATACCGGCATTGCCGCCGCCGGCGTCTGGAGCCGGCTCGGCTCGCTGGCGATCTCGGCGCATTTCCTGCCGAGCGTGCTCGTCGGCCTGGCGACCGGGCTTGCCCGGCCGTGCTTCGGCTCCACCATTGTTCTGACGCGCGAGACGCTGGAAGCCATCGGCGGCTTTCCCGCGGTCGCCGACCGGCTCGCCGACGACTACGCGATCGGTGATCTCGTGCGTGCCAGAGGGCTGACCGTCGCCGTTCCGCCGGCGGCGATCGGCCACGTCTTTTCCGAAGGGAGCTTCGCCGAGCTGATGCGGCACGAACTGCGCTGGGCCCGGACGGTGCGCCTGCTCGACCCGGCCGGCGCTGCCGGCTCGATCGTCACGCACCCGTTTCCGCTGGCGCTGATCGGCGCCGCGGCCGGCAGCTGGACCTGCCTCGCTCTGGCTGCTCTGGCGCTCGTCCTGCGGCTGATGCTGTGCCGCACGGTCGAAAGACGCTTTGCCGGCGAAAGAACGAACGGGTGGCTCCTGCCGATCCGGGAAATATTGTCCCCCGCAATCCTGGTCGCCAGCTTCTTCGGGCGCGGCGTCACCTGGAACAATCTCGCCTACAGCGTCGCGGCCGACGGCCGCCTGACGCTGCAACAAGAATGAGGCATACGATGAAGACGCTTTTCCTGCAGGCCCCCTCCTTCGACGGGTTCGATGGCGGCGCCGGCTCGCGCTACCAGGCGAAGCGCGAGATCCAGTCCTTCTGGTACCCGACCTGGCTCGCCCAGCCGGCCGCCCTCGTCGAGAACTCCCGGCTGATCGACGCGCCGCCGCACAAGACCGGCATCGGGGAAGTCGTCGAGGCGGCGAAGGACAGCGATCTCGTGGTCCTCCATACCTCGACGCCCTCCTTCGCCTCGGACGTGAAGACCATCGAGGCGATGAAGGCGGCCAAGCCCCATCTGAAGGTCGGCCTCGTCGGCGCGAAGGTGGCGGTGCAGCCGCAGGAGAGCCTGGAGGGCTCGCCGCTGATCGACTTCGTCGCGCGCAACGAGTTCGACTTCGCGATCAAGGAAATCTCGGAGGGCCGCGACTTCACGGCCGTGGACGGCATCTCCTACCGCAACAAGGACGGGCAGATCGTCCACAACCAGGAACGGCCGGTCCTGCACGACATGGACCAGCTGCCCTTCGTCACGCCGGTCTACAAGCGCGACCTCGACATCAAGAACTACTTCATCGGCTATCTGAAGCACCCCTACATCTCGTTCTATACCGGCCGCGGCTGCAAGTCGCGCTGCACCTTCTGCCTCTGGCCGCAGACGGTCGGCGGCCATCGCTACCGCACCCGCTCGGTCGGCCACGTGATCGACGAGATCCGCTGGGCGAAGGCGGCCTTCCCCGAGGTGAAGGAGTTCTTCTTCGACGACGACACCTTCACCGACGACACCCAGCGCGCCGAGGAGATCGCCCGCGAGCTCGGCAAGCTCGGCGTCACCTGGTCCTGCAATGCCAAGGCCAACGTGCCGCGCGAGACGCTGAAGGTGATGCGCGACAACGGGCTGCGCCTGCTCCTCGTCGGCTACGAGTCCGGCAACCAGCAGATCCTGCACAACATCAAGAAGGGCATGCTGATCGACGTCGCCAAGCGCTTCTCCAGGGACTGCGCGGAGCTCGGCATCACCATCCACGGCACCTTCATCCTCGGCCTGCCGGGAGAGACGAAGGAGACGATCCAGGAGACCATCCGCTTCGCCAAGGAGGTGAACCCGCACACCATCCAGGTCTCGCTCGCCGCGCCCTATCCCGGCACCTTCCTGTATGATCAGGCGCTGAAGAACGGCTGGCTCGACGCAGAGAATGCCGAACTCGTCGACGAGCGCGGCGTCCAGATCGCGCCGCTGCACTATCCCGAACTCAGCCATTCCGAGATCTTCCACTCGGTCGAGGACTTCTATCGCGCCTTCTATTTCCGCGCGCCGAAGATCGCGGCGATCTGCGGCGAGATGGCCCGCAGCCCGGAAATGCTGAAGCGCCGCCTGCGCGAGGGCGTCGAATTCTTCCGCTTCCTGCGCGAGCGCAAGGAAGTGGCCTGAGGCGCACGGCGACGGTGCGCAAGCTGGTCGTCACCGCCGACGATTTCGGCCTCGCGCCGGAGGTGAACGCGGCCGTCGAGACCGCGCACAGCGACGGCATCCTTTCCGCAGCGAGCCTCATGGTGGGCGGCGCGGCGGTGGCGGACGCCTTGCAGCGCGCGCGGCGCCTGCCGGGTCTCGCCGTCGGCCTGCATCTGGTGCTGGTCGAGGGCCGGCCGGTGTCGCCGCCGGGGGAGATTCCGGACCTCGTCGGAACGGATGGCCGGTTTCGTGACGACATGGTGCGGATGAGCTTCGAGATGGGCGCGTCGGCAAGGGTCCGGCGGCAGGTCGAAGCCGAGATCGCGGCGCAGTTCGACGCGTTCCGGCAGACCGGCCTGCGGCTCGACCACGTCAACGCGCACAAGCATTTCCACCTGCACCCGCTGATCTCCCGGCTCGTGCTGGCGATCGGCCGCGACTTCGGCATGCGCGCGCTGCGCGTGCCGGTGGAGCTGAAGGGCGTGCTGGAGCGGGTCGAGCCCGGTGCCGGCAAGGGCGGCCGGATCGAGGCGCTGATGGGGCGGCGTCTGCGCCGGCAGGCCTCGGAGGCCGGGCTGATCGTGCCGGACGCGGTCTTCGGCCTCGCATGGTCGGGGGCGATGACGCCGGCGCGCCTCGAAGGGCTCCTGCGGCACTGCCCGGACGGCCGCGTCGAGATCTACACCCATCCTGCGACCGCCGACCGCTTCGACGGCGCGGCGCCCGGCTATCGCTACCGCGAGGAGCTGGCGGCGCTCTGCGATCCGGCCTGCGCGCAGGCGCTGGCCGCGATGGGCGCTGCGCCCGGCGGCTTCCTCGACCGGGGCGCGGATCCGGTCGCGGCCGCCCGATGATCCGCGTCCGGGGTGGATCGCGCGCCGGTCGCCGGACGACATTTGCAACCGAAGACCGCGCGATTGTTTCGCCGCGCAACGAAGCGCCCGCGACGGAAGGGGAACCCGCATGCTAGACTGACATTTGCATAGAAGAGTTTTTCCGGCCTCTCACGTGCATGCGGGCTCGCCAGCCGAGCGATCGCGATGTGCGGGGAGCCGGTGATGTTGCGTCCTCCAGCTCACGGAGACTTGCCCTTGTCCATCCCGCTTCGCCAGGCCGCGGCCGTCGGCACCTATATCGTCCGCCAGCATCTCGCCCGCCGCAAGCGCTACCCGCTGGTGCTGATGCTGGAGCCGCTGTTCCGCTGCAATCTCGCCTGCGCCGGCTGCGGCAAGATCGACTATCCCGACGAGATCCTGAACAGGCGGCTGTCGAAGGACGAGATGATCGGCGCCGCCGAGGAATGCGGCGCGCCGGTGGTGGTGATCGCCGGCGGCGAGCCCCTGATCCACAAGGAGCTGCCGGAGACCGTCCGGGAACTCGTCCGGCGCAAGAAGACGACGATCGTCTGCACCAACGCGATCCTGATGGAGAAGAAGATCGCGGACTACGAGCCGAGTCCGTATTTCACCTGGTCGGTCCATCTCGACGGCGACCGCCAGATGCACGACGCCTCGGTGTGCCGGGAAGGGATCTACGACAAGGCCGTCGCGGCGATCCGCCTCGCCAAGGAGAAGGGCTTCCGCGTCACCATCAACGCGACCTTCTTCAACAATGCCGAGCCGGAGAAGGTCGCGAACTTCTTCGACGAGGTGACGGCGCTCGGGCTCGACGGCATCACCGTGTCGCCGGGCTACGCCTATGAGCGGGCGCCCGACCAGCAGCACTTTCTCAACCGGTCGAAGACCAAGGAGATCTTCCGCGAGGTGTTCCGCCGCGGCGAGGGCGGCAAGCGCTGGAAGTTCAACCAGTCCTCGCTGTTCCTCGACTTCCTCGCCGGCAACCAGACCTATCACTGCACGCCCTGGGGCAATCCGACCCGCACGGTGTTCGGCTGGCAGCGGCCCTGCTACCTCCTCGGCGAAGGCTACGCCAAGACCTTCAAGGAGCTGATGGAGGAGACAGACTGGGACAGCTACGGCACCGGCAATTACGAGAAGTGCGCCGACTGCATGGTCCATTCGGGCTTCGAGGCGAGTGCCGTCGAGGATGCCGTTCGCCGGCCCTGGAAGGCGATGCGCGTCGCGATGAAGGGGGTGAGGACGGAAGGGCCGATGGCGCCGGACATCCCGCTCGCCAACCAGCGCCCCGCCCAGTACGTCTTCGCGCAGAACGTCCAGATGAAGCTGTCCGAGATGCGGGCGCAGAACGAGGCGAACGCCGCCAAGGTGTCAGACAAGAAGGCCAAGGCCCGGGCCGAGCAGGCCGCGAACGCGGCGTAGCGTCGCCATCGCCCGGGCGGTGTCCCGGGCGAGTCCCGGCAGCAGCGCAAGCTGGCGCGGCCGCCGGGTCAGTTCTTCAGCGATCGCGCGCAGGTCGAGCCGGCCGTCCGGTGAGATGGCGCGGATCGCCAGCGGCGGCAGCGGCCGGTCGGCGGTATCCGAAACCGCCCGCAGGACCACGAACGGCAGGCCGTGCTCGGCGGCGAAGCGGGCGGCGAGATGCGATTCCGTGTCGACGGCGACCGCCCCCAATGCCTCGGAAAGCCGGCGCTTGTTCGCGACTGTCAGAACCGGTTCGCCGGCCGTGGCCATGGCGCCCCGGTGAAGCGGCGCGCCGCCCATCGCAGATCCCGCCCACCGCACGCCCAGCCGGTCCGCCGCGGCTTGGTCGCAGGGATAGGTCACTCCCCGATCCAGCACCGCCGATGCGAGGACCAGGTCGCCGGCCCGCATGGCCGGGACCAGTCCGCCGCACAGGCCGAAGCTCACGACGCCGTGCAGGTCCGCCGGATCGATCGCCTGCAGCCTTGCCGCCAGGGCAGCCGGCGGCGCCGCGCATGTCAGGATGCCGTCGCCGGCCGCAATCCTCGCCTCGGCGGCCAGTCCGCTGACGACGAGGATGCGGCGGCCGGCGCCCGGATGCCTCAGAGCTTCACCGTGCCGTTGTCGCCCATGTCGGGGCGGCTGTTCGAGACCGCCGCCGCGAGCATCTTAACGTAGGACACCGCGGTGCCGGGGCTGTTCCAATAGTGGGCGTCCTTCGGATCGATCTTCAGGACGCGGATCGAGGGATCGTCCGGGCTCTCCCACCAGGCCTTGGCCGGCGTTCCCCAGAGCTCCTTGATCTTCGCGCGGTCGTTGCTGATCTCCGCCGTGCCGGAGATCGAGACGTAGGTCTGGCCGCTCGTATCGGCGAAAGCCAGGTTCACGTTCGGATTGGCGGCGATGTCGGCGTCCTTGTGGCTCGCGACGTCGGTGAGGAAGTAGACGGTTCCGGTGTCGCGATCGACCTGGGCCGCCATCGGCCGCGAGCGGATGTCCTGGCCCTCATGCGTAGCTAACATGCAGAAGCCGATCTTCTCCACGAGATCAAAGACCTGTTCGACGTCGTTCTTGGCCACGATGGGCTCCTTTGCCGGCAATGATTGTCTGCCGGGGAGACGTCTCAGCCCCCGGCAAAGTTCCGTTCCCCGATGCCGCACCTCTTGAGGCTGCACACCGCGGACAGGACGCGGCTCACATTCCGTAGCTCACATGGCGGCTGTTGCCGCGCTTCAGGTTGCGGTAGCGGGCCATCGCCCAGAGCGGGAAGAACTTCGGATAGCCGTGGTAGCGCAGGTAGAAGACGCGGGGGAAGCCGACGGCGGTGTAGCGCCGCTCCTCCCAAAGCCCGTCCTCGCCCTGCGTCGCCTGGAGGTAGGCGATGCCGCGCGCCACCGCCGGATCGTCCACCTGGCCCGCCGCCATCAGGGCGATCAGCGCCCAGCCGGTCTGCGAGGCCGTCGAGGGCGCGGGCCGGTAGCCGGCATAGTCCATCGCATAGCTCTCGCCGCCTTCGCCCCAGCCGCCGTCCTCGTTCTGGATCGCCTTCAGCCAGCCGCTCGCCTTCCGCATTGCGGGATGCTCGGGCTCGATGCCGGCGGCGTTGAGCGCCGAGAGGGCCGACCAGGTGCCGTAGATGTAGTTCATGCCCCAGCGGCCGTACCAGCTGCCGTCCTGCTCCTGCCCGGAGAGGAGATGATCGATTGCCCTGGCGAGGCGGGGGCTCGTCTCCCGCGTCTCGCCGAGCTGGGCGAACATGGAGATGCAGCGCGCGGTGACGTCGGCCGTGGGAGGGTCGAGCAGTGCGCCGTGGTCCGCGAACGGGATGTTGTTGAGGTATTCGTAGGTGTTGTCGGCGTCGAAGGCGGCCCAGCCGCCATTCTTGCTCTGCAGCCCGCCGACCCATTCGGCGGCGCGGGCGACCGGCTCGGCATAGGCGCCGCCGTCTTCGCCCTTTGCGGCGACGCGGTCCATCGCCATGGCGACGACGGCGGTGTCGTCGAGGTCGGGATAGTCCGGATTGGCGTATTGGAACGCCCAGCCGCCGGGCCGCACGTCCGGCTTGATGTCGGCCCAGTCGCCCTTGTGGTCGAGTTCCTGGCGCGGCTTCAGCCAGTCGAGCCCGGCCTTGGCGCGGCTTTCCGCCGCCCCCCCGGCCTCGAGCAGGGCGTGGCTCGACAATGCGGTGTCCCAGACCGGCGAGACGCAGGGCTGACAGTAGGCTTCGTCCTCGCGGACGACGAGGAGTCCTTCGATCGCCTTGCGCGCGGTGACGACGCGCGGATCGTCCGCCGGTAGGCCGAGGACGTCGTACATCATCACCGCGTTCGCCATGGCCGGATAGATCGCGCCGAGGCCGTCCTCGCCGTTGAGCCGCTTGTCGACGAACTCGACCGCCTTGCGGATCGCCCGCTCCCGGCTCCCCTTGGGAAAGCCGCCTTCGATCCGCTGCAGCACCTTGTCGATGCCGCCGAAGATCTGCGACCAGGGCGCCACCTGGTGCGGCCCCTTCGGCCAGTCGCGCACCTCTTCCGGCGGCGTCGTGAACAGCTCGCCGATGCCGATGCCGCGGAGATTGCGCGCTCGCGGCTTGAGTGTCTGCAGGACGAGCAGCGGCACGATGACGGTGCGCGCCCAGTAGGAGATCTTGGAGAGGTGGATCGGGAACCAGCGCGGCAGGAGCATGATCTCCACCGGCATCACCGGGACGCCGCGCCAGGGGATCGCGCCGTAGAGCGCGAGGAGAATGCGGGTGAAGACGTTGCTCCTCGCGGCACCGCCATGGGCGAGGATCGCCTCGCGCGCCCGGCGCATGTGCGCGGCGTCCGGGTCATCGCCGATCATCTTCAGCGCGAAATAGGCCTTGACGCTGGCGCTCATGTCGAAGGCGCCGTCGGTGAACAGCGGCCAGCCGCCGTGATCGGCCTGGATGCGGCGGAGATAGTTGCCGATCTTCGCCTCGATCTCCCGGTCCTCCTCCCCGAGATAATGCAGCAGCAGGACGTATTCCGAGGGGATCGTCGCATCGGCTTCGAGTTCGAAGCAGAAGTGGCCGTCGGTCTTCTGATGCGCGAGGAGGCCTTCGACGGCGCGTTCGATCCCGGCGTCGAGATCGCCTGCCTCGCCGGTCGGCCCGGGCACGGTCCCGTCCGGGCCGAGCTCGTCCAGGGGGAAGGACGACACGACGGTGCCTTCGCTGACGATCTGGTCGTGAAGGTCTTGTCTCATGCGGCGGCTCGTTTCTGTGGAGTCTGGAGGCTCTTCTTCAGCGCCAGGGCGGCGGCCTTGCGTCCGGACCGGATCGCTCCCTCGATCGTCGCGGGGAGGCCGGTGCGGGTCCAGTCGCCGGCGAGGAAGAGGTTCGGCGTGGTCGTGGCGGTGGCGGGGCGCTTTTCCGCCTGTTCGGGGGTGGCGAGGAAGGTGGCGCGGCGCTCCTTGACGATCTGCCAGCGCGGCAGGGCCGGCGGCAGATAGGCGACGAGCGAGATCTCGCGCCAGATCTCGGCCGCGAGTTCCTCGCGCGGCATCTCCAGCAGCCTGTCGGCGGCGCTGATCGTCACCGACACCCGGCCGGGGAAGGCAAACAGCCACTCGCTGAGGCCGTTCAGAATGCCGGTGATCGGCGGCAGGCGGCGGGGCGAGTCGATCAGGAAATGCGCATTGACGATGGCGCTGAAGCGGTCCGGGGCGAGGGTGCCCGGAAGAAGCGCCGTCGCAACCGGCGGCGGCACCGCCAGGATGACGCTGTCGTTCGGGTCGAGCGCGACCTCCCTGCCGGCGAACTGCAGCGCCCGGATGCCGCCATCGTCGCGGCTGACCGACTTCAGGGCGGCGCCGAAGCGGATTTCGGCGCGGCAGCGGTCGAGCTTGGCCAGCGCCGGATCGACCAGCGCGGCCGACAGCCCGTCATGCGCGATGATCGGCCGGCAGGCCTTGCCGCCCGCCGCCACCGTCTCGCGGATCAGCGCCGCCGCGAGCCGGCTGGAGGCCTCGGCGGGCTCGGTGTTGAGGCCGGCGAGCAGGAGCGGCCGCCAGAGCCGTTCGTAGAGCGGATCGTCGGTGCGCATGACCGCGCCGAGCGGCCGGTCGCGCTGCGGCAGGAACAGCTTCAGCGGCGAAAAATAGTCGGTCGGCCGGCTGCCGGGCACGCGGCGCTCGGGGTCGAAGATCCAGTGCGGCAGCCGCCCCGGATTGGGCTGCAGCACCCATCGCTCGCCCCGCTTGATGTCCGCGAACGGAAACACGCAGTCCTCCGCGATCGTCAGCGCGGTCTCGCCGCCGATCTCGCTGATATAGTCGAGGGTCGCATGGTTGCCGGACAGGATGAGGTGGTTGCCGTTGTCGATCCGGGTGCCGAGCTGCGGATCGTCATAGGACCGGCAGCGCCCGCCGGCCTGCCGCGAGGCTTCGTACAGCACGACGCGGGCGCCGGCTTCCGCCGCCGAATGGGCGGCCGCAAGCCCGGCGAGCCCCGCCCCCACCACATGCACGGTGCCGTCCATCAGAGGATGCCGTAGAACAATACGGCTCTGGCCAAAGGCAGCTTCGGGCGCGAGATGCGGTTGCGCGGCGCCGTCCAGCCGCGCTCGGCGAGCTGTTCCAGCAGCGGCTGATAGGCGGCCGCCATCAGGCGCGGCGTGCGGACCGCGGCGCGGGGGCTCGCATCCATGATGCGCTCGGCTTCGGCGAAATGCGCCCGGGCACGCTCCGCGACCGTCTCGCAGACGCCAGCAAGACGCGGATCGGCGAGGATCGCGGCGATCGGCCTGTCGAGAAGGCCGGCGCGCGCAAGTTCCTCGCGCGGCAGGTAGAGCCGCCCCATCCCGGCGTCTTCGTCGATATCGCGCAGGATGTTGGAGAGCTGCAGCGCCCGGCCGAGATGATAGGCGAGTTCCAGCCCGTCGCCCTGCGGCATCCCGAAGACGCGGACGGAGAGCCGGCCGGCCGCGCTCGCCACCCGGTCGCAGTAGAGATCGAGCGTCGCCCAGTCCGGCGCCCGCAAGTCCGCCTCGACGTCCATCATCATGCCGTCGATCACCGCGTGGAAGTCCGCCCGCTCCAGGCCGAACCGCCGCACGGCCTCGGCCAGCGTCGACAGATGCGGCGGCGGCGCCCCGTCGTAGAGCGCATCGATCTCGCTGCGCCAGGCCTCCAGCGCGGCGTGCCGCTGCGGCCGCGGCTGATCGCCGTCGGCGATGTCGTCGACCGCCCGGCAGAAGTCGTAGATCGCAAACATGGCGAGGCGCTGCTCGCGCGGCAGGATGCGCAGCGCCAGGTAGAAGGAACTGCCGGATGCCGCCGCCTCCGCGCTGGGGGCGTCGTCGCGCGCCTGCATGAGGCTCCATCGGGACAACAGCGCGCTCACCGGCGTGCCTCGACCCGGCTGCGCCTCGCTGCCGGCCGTTCTAGCCATCGTGTCGCTCCTTTCGTGACGGCGACGATCGTCAGACCGATCATCGCCCGCTTGCTGAGATGCACCGGCTCGCTCAGCGGATCGAACTGCCGCAGCCGGGCGATCAGCACCGCTGCCAGGCGTCGGATGACATCGATTTCGAGCCGAAGCCGGCGATCGCGGATCAGTCCCGGCAGCGGCTCGCTCGCTGCAAGGAGCGCGTCCGCCTTCTGCGTGAGCGCCCGGATCGTCGCGAGCAGTTCCGGCGACGCGCGGTCCTTGCCGAGGTCGGCGATGTCGGCGCCGTGCTCGGCGAGCGTGTCCTGCGGCAGGTAGACCCGGCCGAGGGCGCGATAGTCCTTGCCGCAGTCCTGCAGGTGGTTGATCACCTGCAGCGCCGCGCACAGCGCATCGGAGGCAGCCCAGGTTCCCGGCGATTCCCGGTGGATGTCGAGCACCAGCCGCCCGACCGGCATGGCCGAGAGGGAACAGTAGTCCATCAGCTCGTCCCAGCTGGCATAGCGGGACTTTTCGACGTCCAGCCGGAACGCCTGCAAAAGGTCCGTCGGATGGCGCGCCGACAGCCGGTGTTGGGAAATCGCCTGGCGCAGCGGCACGGCGTCGGCCATCTCGGCCTGGCCGAACAGCGTCGCCTCCATCTCGTCGAGAAGCCGCAGCTTCTCGGCCGCCTCCAGGGTCGGATGGTCGGCGATGTCGTCGGCGGACCGGGCGAAGCGGTAGAAGGCGAGGATCGCCGGCCGGTATTTCGGCGCGATCAACCTTGACGCGACGGGAAAGTTTTCGTCGCGATGGCCCTTCCCGGAACTCCAGCGATTGTCGCTCATGGCTTCCCGCCGCTCCCGGCCTGCGCCTGGAAGCGGCCCTTCCATGCGCCGCCGCGCCCGAGGCTGTGCTCGACGGCCGAATTGATCGTGAACTCGGCGTAGAGCGCCGCGATCGCCGGCAGAAGCACGGCGGCGATCGCGGGAACACGGTAGAAGCGCAGCATCGGAACGAAGGCGGCGGACATCAGGATCCAGCCCGCAAGACCTGCAAGGCGGCCCCAGCCGTGGGCGAAGACGAGCGCGATCGGCGGAACCAGGAACACCAGCGCCAGGCCGAGCAGCGCGACGCAAAGACGAAGCGGCGAATAGCGCAATTCGGCATAGGCCGAGCGCGAGACCATGCGGCGGATGTCGGCGAAGGCGGGATAGGCGCGGATGCTGAAGGCTTCGTCGGTGAGGCCGAGCCAGATCGGGCCGCGCCGCTTCATCAGGGCGCCCAGCGCGCAGTCGTCGATCAGGGCACCGCGAATGGCGCCGAGGCCTCCGGCCTCCATCAACGTCTCGCGATGCACCAGCATGGTCCCTCCTGCGGCCGCGGCGACGCGTCTGTCAGGGTTCCTCACCCACGCGAAAGGATAGAGCATCTTGAAGAAGAAAACGAAGGCCGGCACAAGCAGAATCTTGGCCAGGCTGACGGTTTTGAGCTTGACCATCAGCGAGGTGAGCACCGTCCTGCGGCGAATCGCCAGCGCCGCGAGACGGCCGAGGATATCCTTCCGGAAGCGGATGTCGGCATCGGCGAAGAGCACGAAGTCGGGGGGCGCTTGGCGGCCGGCCGCCCAGTCGAGCCCCTCCTGCATGGCGAAGAGCTTGCCCGTCCAACCCTGCGGCAGCGGCCGGCTGCGGATCACCGTCAGGCGCTCGGCGCGTCCCGCGGCCTGCGCCGCCGCCTGCGCGGCCTCGGCCGTGCCGTCGTCGCTGTGATCGTCGACGAGCAGCACGTGCAGGCTGCCGGCATAGTCCTGCGACAGGAGCGAGGACAGGCTTTCGGCGATGACCTCCGCCTCGTTCCGGGCCGGGACGATGGCGAGCACCGACGGCAGAGTGGCGGCGCCTTGCGGCCGCTCGTCCGCCGCCGGCAGCAGGTCCGGCGCGACGCGCCAGAAGCCGCCGCGCAGCGCGAGGAGATAGAGCCAGATCGCGAGCGAGAGGAGGGCGAGGGCGGTCACGCTATCATCCCCGCTGCGCGAAACCAGGCGAGGGCGTCGCCGACGGCTTCCTGCCAGGGCCGGCTCCGGTAGCCGAGGTCGCGGCGCGCCTTGGTGTCGTCGAAGAACATGCGCTGGCGCGCCATCCGCAGCGCGTCGAAGGAGACGAAGGGCTCCTTCCCCGTGAAGCGCGACATCGCTTCGGCGGCGGCTGCGAGCGGCATGACGGCGCCGACCGGCAGCTTCACCCGCGGGGGACGGCGGCCGAGTTGGCGGGCGATCTCGGCGAGCATGTCCGACAGGGCGACGTTCTCGCCGCCGAGGATGTAGCGCTCGCCGATTCTGCCGTGGCGCAGCGCCAGGAGATGGCCCTCGGCGACGTCGTCGACATGGACGAGGTTGAGCCCGGTGTCGACATAGGCCGGCATGCGGCCGGCGGCCGCCTCGACGATGATCCGCCCGGTCGGCGTTGGGCGGATGTCGCGCGGGCCGATCGGCGTAGAGGGATTGGCGATGACCACGGGAAGCCCGTCGTCGGCAAGCGCGCGCACGGCCTCTTCCGCGAGCACCTTGCTGCGCTTGTAGATGCCGACGGCCGCATGCGCCTCCACCGTCGCGGTCTCGTCGGAAGGCTCGGCTTGCGACGGCTTCAGGACCGCGACGCTGCTGGTATAGACGATCCGCTCGACGCCGCCTTCGGCAGCCGCACGCATGATCGCCCGCGTGCCCTCGACATTGGTGCGCAGAAGCGCGGCCGGCTCGCGCGTCCACAGGCGGTAGTCCGCGGCGGCGTGGACGAGGTAGCGCATGCCGGAGACCGCCGCCCGCAGCGAGGCGGCGTCGTTGAGGTCGCCCTCAACGACCTCGGCGCCTGTGCCGGAGAGGTTCTGCCGCGGGCTTTCCCGGCGGACCAGCGCCCGCACCGCAAAGCCCGCCCCTGTGAAGCTGCGCACGAGCGCCGAGCCGAGGAAGCCGCTGGCCCCGGAAATCAGCACCGGGCCGGGCGAGGGGGCCGGGCCCTCGCGGGCCTGCAGCGGTGCTTCGCCGAAGTCCCGGTCGGCCGGATCGCCAGGGTGGCGCACGTGATGGGGGGCGTCGAAGCTCATGACTGTTTCGGGCTCGCCGTCACCGCCGCGGATGGTCCTGCTCGCTGGTCGTGAAGAATCGGGGTCGTGAAGTCGGGTCGGAAGGTCACAGTTGTGTGAGCTAAGCGCGGCGGCGCCCAGGTCGAGTCGGGCTGCGGCGTTTTTCGCGAGCCGACCATCTAACCGTAAGCTCGTCGCGCGCCGCCGCGTCACGCGGACGCTTGTTGCGGTCACCGCAAGACGTAGATGCTGCGGCGGACCGGCCCGGCAAGGCGGTGGTGGAAGACCGGTCCGGGCAGGACGGTCGGGCCCGTACCTGCGGCAACCCTTGCGGCGGGTTCCGCCGGTTCGAGGGGCGAGCGATCCCGCCGGCGCCAGGGAGGTCAGGCACATGCGCAAACGGGACATCCTCTGGAAGGCCGGCGCGACGCTTGCCGTCGGCATCGGAGCAACCGCCGTGAGCGCCGAGCGCGCACGGCGTCACCATCCGCCCACCGGGCGCTTCCTCGACGTCGACGGCGTCAGCCTGCACTTTGTCGAGCGCGGCAGCGGGCCGCCGGTGGTGCTCCTCCACGGCAATGGCAGCATGATCGCCGATTTCGTCAGCAGCGGACTGGTGGACAAGCTCGCGGCAAGCCGCCGCGTGATCGTGTTCGACCGGCCCGGCTACGGGCACTCCAGCCGTCCGCGTGGCCGCGCCTTCACCCCGGTGGCTCAGGCCGACCTCTTTGCCGAGGCCGTCCGGCGTCTCGGCGCCGAGCCGGCCCATGTGCTCGGCCATTCATGGGGCGCGCTGGTTGCCGCGGAATGGGGCCTTCGGCATCCCGAGACGGTGAGTGGCCTGACCCTCGTCGCAGGCTTCTTCTTTCCGGTGCCGCGCGCCGACGTCCTCTTCGCCTCGGCGCCCGCGGCTCCGGTGCTCGGCAGCCTCGCCAGGCGCACCGTGCTTCCGCCGCTCGGCCGGCTGACATGGGGAGCACTGCTCGGCCGGATCTTCGGGCCTAACCCGGTTCCGGAGCACTGGCGCGAGGGGTTTCCGCGGGAGATGGCGCTGACGCCTCGGGCGCTGCGGGCTTCGGCGGAGGAGACGGCGGCGATGATCCCTGCCGCCCGCCGGGCGCAAGATCGCTACGGGACGTTGCGCCCGCCGCTGACGATCGTCGCGGGAAAGGCCGACCGGATGGTGGCGACCTCGCAGCAGTCGGAGCGCCTGCACGAGGCGGTCGCCGGCAGCCGCCTCGTCCTTCTGCCGGGCGTCGGCCACATGGTCCACCATGTCGATCCGGACGCGGTGGCGGAGGCCGTCGACGCAGCTCGGCCGCGAGACGCAACAGGCGCGGCCGCGCCGCGGCTCCGGATCGTCGGCGCGCCCTGACGCGAGTGCCTCAGCTGTCCTTCTTCCGGGCCAGCCGCTCGGCCGACTTGCCGGCCGTGGCGACGTCGCGGAGATAAGTCCTGTGGCCGGGGATCGCGAGCGATGCCGCGATGATCAGCGGTATCAGCATGATCAGGAAGGTCCATTTCAACCCGCTCTCGCCGCCGCCGAGCCAGCCCGACGCAAAGCCGAAGAGCATCGGCGCGGCCCCTTCCAGAAGCGCGCGCAAGGCCATCCGGCCGGCTTCCGCACGGCCCCAGAGGGTGGGGACGATGATGTCGAGGCGGGCCGCGTCGATCGACGGGTTCGCCGCCGCGAGAAACAGCGCGCCGAGGGTGAGGAGGGCGACGCCGAGGATGAGGCTGGTCGTCCAGATGGCGGGGGCGAAGCAGCAGACGGCGAGGACCATCGCGATGCCCGGCAGGGTGATCCGGATGTCGTGGTATTTGCGCGAAAGGAAATATTCCGACAGCCGCCCGCCGAGCGTCACGCCGGCGAGTCCGCCGATGCCGATGACGATGAGCAGGCCGCTGAGGAGCGCGCGCGAGACGTCCCAGTGCTCGGTTAGATAGATGAAGCCGAAGGCGCGAATCCCGGCGAAGAAGTAGTAGCCGAGCGCCGAGGCGATGACGAGCAGCACATAGGTCGGGATCTTCAGGACGTATCGCAGCACCCACCACAGGCTCCGCTTGCTCGGATCCTGCGTCAGGACGAGGTCCGGATGCGGCTTCACGCCGGCATCCATGATCTCCTCCTGCACATGCGCCGACGCGCCCGCTTCGGCGGTGTCCTGCTCCGCTTCCGGGGGCGGCTCGGCGCCCTCTTCGACGTCTTCCTGCGAGCGCACCTCGCGCTCGCCCGGCATGATCCAGCTCTGGCCGCCGCGCGCCGGCTCCGGCAGGTAGCGCCAGATCACGAAGGCGAGCGCGAAGGCGGGCAGCGCCATGACGAAGAACGGCCAGCGCCAGTCGAGAAAGGAGGAGACTTCGCCGGAGACGAAGAAGCCGACGCCGGCGCCGGCCATCTCGCCGGCGAGGATGATGCCGTACATGCTGGCGCGTTCGCGGGCGGGGAAGAAGTCGCCGGTCAGCGAGGCGACGGCGGGCGCCGCCGTCGCCGTGACGGCCCCGAGGAAGATCCGGGCGCACAGCATGAAGGCGAACGAGTTCGCGAGGCCGCTCACCAGCATGGCGATGCCCCAGACGGCGATGGCGACGACCAGGATGCGCGTGCGACGGATGCGGTCGACGAGGACGCCGAAGGGCAGGGTGAAGACCGCACCGATGAAGGAGACGGCGGCGATCAGGATGCCGATCTGGGCGTTGCCGATGTCGAAGGCGTCCTTGAGGCTGCCGGCGACGGCGGACACGGTGGCCTTGTCGGCGGTGTCGAGCGCGAGAATTGCGGCCAGGATGAGCACGACGCGCAGACGTGCGGGACCGCCCACCGTCTCTTCGGCCCGCTTTTCGCCAGCCGCAATGACTTCGGCGGTCATAGAATCATGTGTGTCCGTCACGGAAATCCTCGAGCCAGGCGGTCCCCGGCCCGATCGACCTGCGTCGATCCGTCGCCGATCCCACTATCCCGGACCTAACCCGAGTGGCGGAGGGATCGTTGCGCCGCGGCGCCGGCGAAGATGTTCGCTGTCAATCTGTCTGACTGTGGCGCGACGGTGCGATGCGTGGCCGAGAACGGACCCGCCGCTGGACGCGCATTGAGACGAAACAGGCGAGGGCGCGAGCCGGGGATGTGACCGGGATCAGGCTCGGTTCGGCGATGGAGGGGGACCCTGTGGCGGCCGGCGGTTCGGGCGCTGGCGCAGATGGCTGTCAGTCGTTCTGGCCGGCCTCGGGGGCGGCGGCGCGCTCGCCGTCCGAAAGGCTTTCTTCCTGGCCGCTGCGCAGCGCCATCACATGCGGCCCGAGACGCGGGTCCTTGCGGGTGCGCACATCGGCGATACCGAGGGCTCGCAGGGCAGACTCGACTTCTTCGGCGAGTTGGATGTCGTCTTCCGTGGGCATCGTCTGCCTTCCCGAGTCAGGATGCCCCTCAATCGTATGGGAACGAAACTGTCTCGGTCTATCAACTGTTTTAAGGAAGGGCGGATTTTCGCCCGCCTGCGGCAACCGGCCGTTGCCGCGACGCACGCGGCGGGGAAGCCGTCAGCTCCACCCGCCGGATGTCCGCGCTGTCTTCGCCCGAGTGCTGCCCTCGGCATCGCGCCGGCATGGCGTGGCGCCGAGACGGCTGCAGCAGCCGCTACTTCGCGACCGCCCCGACCAGCACTTCGGTGCCGTCGTTGATCTGCTGCCAAGCGCCGGGATTGCGCGGATCCTGGCGCTTGAGGAAGGTGTAGGGCGCCTCGTTCCAGGGGATCACCTTCCAGTTCAAGTTGTCGAGGATGAAGTCGCCGTTCGTCGTGCGCAGCGTCAGCACGGCATGGCCTTCGCCGTCGCGCTTGCGCACCACGGTCATCAGCAGATCCGACAGGTCGATCCCGATCTCGTGCAGCATGCGCCGCTTCAACAGGGCGAAGTCCTCGCAGTCGCCCACCTTCTTGTCGGGATAGGCCCACCACTCCTTCACGCCGTAGACCTTCTGGTCCGACTCCGGCTTGATCTCGACGTTGACGCCCGTGTTGACGGCTGAGATGGCGACGATCATCGCCGGCGTGAGCTTCAGCGGCCGGTGACTCTGGTGCGCATCCAGGGGACGGCATTCCGCCGGATGGACATGGCAGAACTGCTCGTGGCCGATCGGTCGGCTGGTCTGCGCGCCGATCGTCATGAAGGGTCCTCGGACCTCGGCCGCAGCCGGCTGAGCCGCCATCGCAAGGCACAGCAATGCCGTGGCGCCAATCGCGCGAATTTCCACCATGAGCCCCCCTCATGCGCAGTCGACAGGATCGTTAGGTGGCGATGTTCGGAGCAATCCGGAGAGCTGTCAATCGATTGGGCAGTGCCCTCAGGAGGGCATTTTCAAGCTTCGCACCAGATATTGCGGTCCGACCGGCCGAAATCTGGCCCGGTGCGCCTGCCTGGCGTCCCGCCGCTTAGGGGCAAGTGTTTGTTTTGGAAGGGCTTCCGGAAACGGACTTCGAGAGCGTGACAAAACCGACACAGCTGCCCGCTAACGTGATGAAATCGCTACGCTCATGGAACCTTTCTGTCAGCCCTCCTTGGCGATCGAATCCGCCAGATCCAGGACCGCCCGCCGGATCAGGGCGAGATCCTGCGGACGGGAGAGCCGATGGTCGCCGTCGCGTACGAGGGTCGTCACCACGCCGTGGAACGGCAGGTGCGAGACGAGTTCCAGCGCATGTTGGTAAGGGACGTCCGGATCGGACATGCCCTGGATGATGGTCACCGGGCAGTGCGTTTCGATCAGGTCTTCCATCACGAGGTTCGCGTCGCCGTCGTCGAACAGCGCGCGCGTGTAGATGTTCGGCTCCGGCCCGTATTCGGAGGGCTCGGTGAAGAAGCCGTCGGTGCGAAGCGCGCGGAAATGTTCCTCGCTCATCTGCGGCTTCATCAGCCGGTGCGTGAAGTCGGGCGCGGGCGCCAGGAGGAGCAGGCCGGCGATCCGGCCGGAGAGGGCGAATTCGGCGGCGCGCTGCACGAGGCGGAGCGCGATCCAGGCGCCCATCGACGAGGCGACGAGGATCATCCGGCCGGAGACCGCGTGCGCGATGACGGCGGCCGCCTCTTCGGTCCATCGGCTGATCGTGCCGTCTTCGAAGCGGCCGCCGGAGATGCCGTGGCCGGAATAGTCGAGCCGGCAGAATCCGAGACCGGCGTCCGCCGCCGTCGCCGCGAGATGCTCGGCCTTGGTGCCGCGCATGTCGGAGCGGTAGCCGCCCAGCCAGACCAGCGTCGGCTCGGCGCCCGGGCGGCTGCGGAACCCGATTTGTCGGGCGTTCTCGCCGGTGCCGACGAGAAGCGTCCCTGGCTGGTCGATCGCGTCCTTCTCGGTCATCTCGGTCTCCGTCGTTCGGCGGGAGGGCGCATCGCGCAAAAGACCGCGTCATCGCCTCCGCAAAGCCGGAACGCGAGGCCGCCACCGCCATTTTGTGGCACGCCGGGCGTGCCAAAGCGCCCGGCAGATGCTATAAGGCCGTGCTCGACGCGTGACGCGGGCAATCGGATGCGGCAGCGGTCGCATTTCGTCCGCACGTCCCTATATGCAGTGTTCGTCGTCAAAAACAGGAGAAAACGACCATTCGCAGACCATTTCGTGCACCCCCGACCCAGAAGGAAGGGCCGCGTTCGAACCGGGAGATCCGGGTTCCGCAGGTCCAGTTGATCGATGCAGAGGGCCAGAACCGCGGCCCCACCGACACTTCTGAAGCGTTGGCGCTGGCGGAGGAGGCCGGGCTTGATCTCGTCGAGATCGTGCCGACCGCCAATCCTCCCGTCTGCAAGATCCTCGACCTCGGCAAGCTGAAATACGAGGGCCAGAAGAAGGCCGCAGAGGCGCGCCGTCGTCAGAAGACCATCGAGGTCAAAGAGATCAAGATGCGTCCGAACATCGACGAGCACGACTACGAGACCAAGATGAAGTCGGTCCGCCGGTTTTTCGACGAGGGCGACAAGGTGAAGGTGACGCTGCGGTTCCGCGGGCGCGAGATGGCGCACCAGGAACTCGGCATGCAGCTCCTCAACCGCGTCCGCGAAGAGACCGCCGATTTCTCGAAGGTCGAAGCCGAGCCGAAGCTCGAAGGCCGTCAGATGATGATGGTGCTGGCGCCCCGCGGCTGACAGTCCCCGAGCGGCGGAGCTGCGCTCGCCGGTCCGCCGCCCGTGATCGCCTTGTCCCTCTCGGCCGATGCCGATCCTGGCATCCGCCGAGACAGAGGCTCGTCGTCTCGTTTCCGGCGCTCCAAAGCCGCATATCCATCGGCTTTGCCGTCCGCTGTGTCCCATGGAGAGATGAGCGCGTGGTCGCGGGAATCTCCCTGCCGAGCACGTAACGGCGCGCAAAGCAGAGATGCGCGAGCCGCCGCTTTGCAGAGATGGCGGCAGATCGGTTTGCCCGATGCCGCGACGGAGCGGACGTCGAGGATTGCGCTCAGCGGCGGTCGGCGATTTCGCCGAACACCGCCAGGAGCCCGCACTGATCGCCGGGACGGTGGCCCTCCGTTCCGCCGGCCAGAGACAGTTCCACCGGCAGCGCGACGTCCCTGCGCCTACCTGTCAGAACCAGCCTTGCGCGTTTGCGCAGCCCCCCGCGGATCCGCTCGGCCGCCTGCAACAGCCGCTCCCGGTCCGCGGGCGAGGCTGCTCTCAGCCGATGCCCGGGGCCGGGCGGCATGAACAGCCGCCGTGCCGACAGCAGTTCCTCGGCCGCGACGTTCATGGCTTCCGCCGACATGTCGGCACGGAGCAGCATGACGGGCGTTTCCAGCCGGTCCCACGCCGCCTCGATGGCCGTGCGTGGCGGCTGTCGCTGCGTCCCGAGCCCGTGAGAGACCGCGAAGGCCTGCTGCAACTCCGGCGCCAGTCGGCGAAGAACGGCGCGGATGGCCGGCACGTAGGATCGGCCTGCACCGGCAGGACCCAGCGCCGAGAACACCCAGCGCAGGCCCGGCCGCGCCTCGAGCACCAGCCCGGCGCCGCAGCTGGCGGAGGGCTCCGGCGGGACCCATTCGTGTGGCGCCATGCGCCACTCCGGCGCGCCGTCGATCTCGAAGATCGATCCGGCGGCGAGGCTGGCGAGGCCGCCGCACGGGCCCGCTTCGTCGAACGAGTTCCCGGCCGAGCCGCCGACGGCGAGCGTCGCCTTGCCGACATCGGCGACGCCGAGGGTCACCGCGTCCAGCCGAATTCTACAGCGAGGGAGAATCCGTTCCGCCGCACGCAGAACAACGCGCCAGTTGGCGGGGGAAACGGATGCAAAGGGGAGCGCATCTCGAACCAGGTCGAGCCGGCCAGGAAAATGGATGAGCATTTTATCTTGCCACGATGCAGCCCCGCGAGAATGATTCCATCGGCAGCCGAAATTGGCAAGAGCGTTGTGAACGTTTCGACGCCGCGACAGCTGATCACGAGTCCGTCAGACGAAGCTTATTCTTCGTCTGCGAGGCTTATGACTTTTTTACTCGGGCGAATATCGTGATCTGCGGAGCCGTTGCGTGCCGCGCCGTGGATCCGAGCGCGGCCGGCCGATCCCGCGGAGTGGTCGACATTCGGCCGGCAGTCACGTCCGACCTCGCCTGTCAGCGCCGACGACCGCCGCAGCCCGTGACTCGTCCGCTATTGCCGCGGCCGATGACCCTCGGCGAACACCGTAGGGCGCCCGCATGGGCCGTCGGCCCGAGCTTCATGTGCCCGCCCGCCCGTCGAACCCGCCAGGACGTCCTCAGCGGTTGCGAAACTGCGGGCTGCGCTTCTGGACGAAGGCCTCCATGCCTTCCGCGCGGTCGTCGGTTGCGAAGGTCGAATGGAACAGGCGGCGCTCGAAGCGCAGCCCCTGGGAAAGAGGGGTCTCGAAGGCCTGGTTGACCGATTCCTTGGCCATCATGACGGCGGGCAGGGAGAAGTCCGCGATCTTCTCGGCGGCACGAAGCGCCTCCTCGATCAGATCCGTCGCCGCCACGATCCGGGCGACGAGGCCGCACCGCTCGGCCTCGGCGGCGTCCATCAGCCGGCCGGTCAGGCAGAGGTCCATGGTCTTGGCCTTGCCGATGGAGCGGGCGAGGCGCTGCGTGCCGCCCATGCCCGGCAGCGTGCCGAGGGTGATCTCCGGCTGGCCGAACTTGGCGTTGTCGGCGGCGATGATGAAGTCGCACATCAGCGCGACCTCGCAGCCGCCCCCCAGCGCATAGCCTGCGACCGCCGCGATCGTCGGCTTGCGGAACCGCCCAAACGTCTCCCACTCGCCCCAGAGGTCGGCGAGAGCCGCATCGGCGAAGCTGATCTGCTGCATCTCCTTGATGTCCGCACCGGCGGCGAAGGCTTTCTCCGAGCCGGTCAGGACGACCGCCCCGATCTTCGCGTCACCGCCGAACCCGCCCATCGCCTGCAGGATCTCGTGCATCATCTGGATCGACAGCGCATTCAGCGCCTTCGGGCGGTTCAGCGTGATCAGTCCGACGCGGCCGCGCGTCTCCACCTTGATCGTGTCGTAGGCCATGCGGTCCTCCCAAACGGACGGTGTGGGCGCCGACCGACGCCCTTGTTGCCATGAGTGGCCGATCGATCCCGCGAACGCAATCCGGCGGGACGTCGCCCCTTCTTGACGACCAAAGCCTTTCCGCGCGCTGCGGCCGCGCCGCGGCCGCGCCGTCACCGCTGGCAGACGGGGCAGAAGAAGGTCGAGCGGCCGGACTGGACGATTCGCTTGACGATGCCGCGGCAGGTCTCGTGCCGGCAGGGCTGGTCCTCGCGATCGTAGACGGCGAAGGAATGCTGGAAATAGCCGAGCGAGCCGTCCGCCTGTCGGTAGTCGCGCAGCGAGGAGCCGCCCGCCGCGATCGCATCGGCGATGGTCTCGCGGATATGGACCGCGAGGTCCTCGAGCCGCCGGGTCGGCGCGCCGTTGGTGTTCACGAGGGTGCCAGCCGCCCTTCGCGGCGACAGGCGGGCGCGCCACAAGGCCTCGCAGACGTAGATGTTGCCGAGGCCGGCGATCACCCGCTGGTCGAGCAGCACCGCCTTCAGCGGCGCCGAACGCCCTGCGAAGGACGGTGCCAGCGCCGCGCCGGAAAGAGCGTTGCCGGTCGGCTCGATGCCGAGACCGCGGAAATAGGGGTGGGCGCCGAGGTCGGAGCGGGCGACGAGGGTCATGTAGCCGAAGCGCCGCGGATCGTTGAACACGACCGAGGCGGGCGTGCCTTCGCGCGACACCACCTCGAAGCGGACGTGGTCGTGCAGCCGTTCAGTCGAGCGCGGATGGACGAACTGGCCGGGCAGGCTCGTGCCCTCCCGGCTCTCGATGCGGAACGACCCGGACATGCCGAGATGCATCGCCAGCACCGCGCCACCTTCGATGTCGGCCATCAGATATTTGGCACGTCGCGAGAGGCTTTCGATCCGCCGTCCCGCGAGGCGCTCGGCGAAGTTCTCGGGCAGGGGAAAACGGAGATCCGGCCGCCTGAGGTCGACGCGCTCGATCCGCGCGCCCTCGAGAACGGGGAGAAGACCGCGGCGCACCGTCTCCACCTCTGGCAATTCCGGCATTTTCGCTTAAGTCCCACATCCAGGATCGCGTGAGGCCCTCCTCGCGCGAATCGCCGCTCTGACGCCCCGAAGCCGGGACGCGCTGCGGCTCTTCCGCCTATATCCGCATCGGCGCGATGCGTTGCAACGAAGGTGAAGTGATGTCGCAGACCCGCGTGACCGGCGCCGATGCCATGGAGACCGCCTACGGCTATTCGACCGTTACCGGTGGTGCCGAGAAGCAGGAGCGCGTCAACGCCGTCTTCCACCGGGTCGCCGAGCGCTACGATCTGATGAACGATCTGATGTCGGGCGGCATGCATCGGCTCTGGAAGAACGCGATGGTCGCCTGGCTGAGCCCGCCGCACCGGGCCGGCTGGGAGTTCGTCGATGTCGCCGGCGGCACCGGCGACGTGGCTTTCCGCATCGTCGAGGCCTCGCGCCGGCGGGCGCGCGGCACGGTCGTCGACATCAACGCATCGATGCTCGGCGTCGGCGCCGAGCGCGCCGCCAAGCGCGGCCTCGACGAGAATCTCGTGTTCGTCGAGAACAACGCCGAATCCCTGAAGTTTCCCGATGCCAGCTTCGACGCCTATACGATCGCCTTCGGCATCCGGAACGTGCCGCGGATCGGCGTCGCCCTCTCCGAGGCGTACCGGGTCCTGAAGCCCGGCGGCCGTTTCATGTGCCTTGAGTTTTCCGAGGTCGACATGCCCGGCCTCGACCGGCTCTACGAGGCCTGGTCGTTCAAGGCGATCCCGCGGATCGGCGAGATGGTGGCGCGCGACCGCGAATCCTACGAATATCTGGTGGAATCGATCCGCCGCTTTCCGAACCAGGCGAATTTTGCCACCGCCATCCGGGAAGCCGGCTTCGAGCGCGTCGACTACCGCAACTTGTCTGGCGGCATCGCGGCAATCCATTCCGGCTGGAAATTCTGACAAGACTGGGCGAACGAAGCCTTGGCCAATCCCGTCTACGGTACGCTCGCGCTCGTTCGGGCAGTCTATGTTCTGGCGCGCGAAGGCGTATTCGCCGCCTTCCCGACCGACGGCCTGCCGCCGGGCGCGCTCTTGATGCACGGCGTCGCGCGGCTGATGGCGCGCGGCTCGGCGGAGGACCGGGCGAGTTCCGACAATCTTTCCCGCGCGCTGCATCGCCTGGGGCCCTCCTACGTGAAGCTCGGGCAGTTCCTGGCGACGCGGCCGGACATCGTCGGCCCGGACATCGCCCGGGCCCTCGGCAGCCTGCAGGACAAGGTGCCGCCCTTTCCCCGCGAGCAGGCCGTCGCCGAGATCGAGACGACGCTGGGGCGCAAGGTCGAGGATCTCTTCATCGACCTCGGCGAGGTGGTCGGCGCCGCCTCGATCGCGCAGGTCTACAAGGCGCGGATCCGCAACGAGGACGGCACCGAGCGCATCGCGGCGGTCAAGGTCATCCGGCCGGGCATTAGGAGCCAGTTCCGCCGCGAACTGGAGGCCTTCGGCTTCATCGCGCGCTTTCTCGAGCGCTTCGTGCGCTCCTCGCGCCGGCTGCGGCCCGTCGCGATCGTCCAGACCCTCGCGCAGTCGACCAAGATCGAGATGGACCTGCGCCTCGAGGCCGCCGCCTCCTCGGAAATGGCCGACAATACCGCCGACGACCTCGATTTCCGGGTGCCGCGCATCGACTGGGAGCGCACCGGCCGCGACGTCCTCACCATGGAGTGGATCGAGGGCATCAAGATGAACGACGTCGCCGCCGTGGCGGCGGCCGGCCATGACCTGAAGCAGCTCGGCGTCACCGTCGTGCAGTCCTTCCTCCGTCACGCCATGCGCGACGGCTTCTTTCACGCCGACATGCATCAGGGGAACCTGTTCGTCGCGCCCGACGGGGCGATCGTCGCGGTCGATCTCGGCATCGTCGGGCGGCTGTCGGACAACTCCAAGCGTTTCCTGGCGGAAATCCTCTACGGCTTCATCCGGCGCGACTATCGGCGGGTCGCGGAACTGCATTTCGAGGCGGGATACGTGCCCCGCAACCAGGATGTCGCGAGCTTTGCGCAGGCGCTGCGCGCCATCGGCGAGCCGATCTATGGGCAGCCGGCCGAGACCATCTCGATGGGGCACCTGTTGTCGCTGCTCTTCGAGGTGACGGAGCTGTTCGACATGGAGACGCGCCCCGAGCTGATCCTCCTGCAGAAGACCATGGTCGTCGTCGAGGGTGTCGCGCGGACCTTCGATCCGAAGTTCAACATGTGGGTCGCGGCCGAGCCCGTCGTCTCCGACTACATCATGAACGAGCTCGGCCCCGCGGCGAAGCTGCGCGACGCGCGGGCCGGCATCGAGGCGGTGGCGCGGCTCGCCCGCCGCCTGCCGGATTTCGCCGTCGGCCTCGACGTCCTGTCGACGCAGCTGCCGGAGCTGATCGAGAACGGCCTCAGGCTGAACGACGACACGCTGGTCGAGCTGGTGAAGGATTCCAAGACCTCGATCGTCTTCGGCCATATCGAGCGCAGCATCATCGCGCTGGCGCTGGTGGGGATCGCAGCGGCGCTGATCTTCGGCTGAGGCGCCACCCGCTTCGCCGGGGTCTATGAGTCTCCGCCGAAGCGGCCACAGCCGGAGCGCCACGGGATGGCCTGGCTCGCGCCGAGCCGTTGCCCGCCCGCCCGGCGCCGCTTAGATTGGAAGGCGAAGCGGCGAAGCGCCGCGGCCTTTCTTGCGAGGCAACCATGGCGAGCCTGACCATCCCCGATCTCGACGACGACGCCCTGCGCCGGCTGGAGGCGATCGCGCGCGCCAACGGCCGCTCGGTCGAAGAGGAAGCGAAGGGGGTGCTGACGGCGCGGGTGTCGGGAGCCGAGGCCCTCAAGCCCGAGCAAAGAAACGCGGACACGTTCCTGAAGGGGCAGCCGCGTCGCTCTCCGGGAGAACAAGAGAGGGTTCTGAAGCTTCTCCAATCGCTTGGGCGCAAGCTTGATGAGCCCTTTGACCAGAAGGCGTTCACCGACGAGCTTTGGAGCTTTGTCGAATGATCGTGGTCGACACCTCGGCCATCATCGCGATCATTCAAAGCGAGCCCGACGCAGGCCAGCTGATGTTGACCATCTCAGCTGCGGCGAATTTGGCAATTGCTGCGCCGACTATGCTGGAGGCCCACATTGTGGCGAGCAGCCGGTTTCCGGTCGAGGGCGCGGATCTGGTTCGCGACTTGATTGACGGTTCCAAGATCACAGTCATACCCTTCGACGCCGCACAGGCCGACATCGCCGGCGCGTGGCGGCGCTACGGCCGCGGATCGGGCAGCCCGGCGCGGCTGAATTTCGGCGACTGCTTCTCCTACGCCCTCGCCCTGTCGCTCGGCGCCCCGCTGCTGTTCAAGGGCGACGACTTCGGCCATACCGATGTCGAACTGGTTCGCGTGGCATGAGTTCTCTGTCCGACAAACGCATTCTCCTCGTCATCGGCGGCGGCATCGCGGCCTACAAGGCGCTCGACCTCATCCGCCGGCTGCGGGAACGGGGCGCCATCGTCACCCCGGTCATGACCGCGGCGGCGAAGCATTTCGTCACGCCCCTTGCCGTCGGCGCCCTCTCGGCGTCGAAGCTGTTCGAGGACCTCTTCGACCGCGAGGACGAGCACGATGTCGGGCATATCCGTCTCGCGCGCGGTGCGGACGCGATGATCGTCGCACCGGCGACGGCGAACTTCATGGCGCGCAGCGCGCATGGCGCGGCTGACGACCTCGCCACGGCGGTCTTGCTGGCGACGCGGGCGCCGGTGCTGATGGCGCCGGCGATGAACCCGGCGATGTGGGACCATCCGGCGACCCGGCGCAACGTCGCCCAACTCGCCGCCGACGGCGTGCGCTTCGTCGGCCCGAAGGCGGGCGAGATGGCCGAGAGCGGCGAAGCGGGGATCGGTCGCATGGCCGAGCCGCTGGAGATCGTGGCGGCAGCGGAGGCTCTGTTCGCGGAAGGGCGAGAAGCGCCGGCCGCCGGCCCGCTCGCCGGACGCCGCGCCATCGTCACCTCCGGTCCGACGCACGAGCCGATCGACCCGGTGCGCTACATCGCCAACCGCTCCTCCGGCCGGCAGGGCCATGCGATCGCCGCGGCGCTCGCCGCGCTCGGCGCCGAGGTGACGCTGGTGAGCGGTCCCGTTTCGATCCCTGATCCCGCCGGCGTTGCCGCGCGGCACGTGGAGACGGCGCGCGAAATGCTGGCCGCCGTCGAAGCGGCGCTGCCGGCCGACATTGCCGTCTTCGTTGCGGCGGTCGCGGACTGGCGGGTGGCGGCGGCGAGCGAGGCCAAGATCAAGAAGGGCGACGCCGGCCCGCCGAGCCTGCCCTTGGCGGAGAACCCGGACATCCTCGCGACCATCGGACATGCGCCGAACCGGCCGCGTCTCGTCGTCGGCTTCGCCGCAGAGACCGACAATCTCCTGCAACACGCGGCGGCGAAGCTCGAGCGCAAGGGAGCCGACGCGATCGTCGCCAACGACGTTTCGGCAGCTGGCGGGGTGATGGGGGGGACGGCGAACACGGTGCATATCCTGACCCGCGAGGGGGTCGAGGACTGGCCGCAGATGGACAAGACCGAGGTGGCGCGGCGGCTGGCGGCCTGGATTGCCGCGCGACTGGACGCGGCGGAGCGGGCATGACGAGCGCGCCGACCGTTGCCATCCGCCGGCTGCCGCATGGCGAAGGCCTCGCCTTGCCGCACTATGCCACCGCCGGCGCTGCCGGGGCGGATCTTCGAGCGGCGATCGCGGAGCCCCTGGAACTCCTGCCGGGATCCCGGGCCCTCGTTCCGACCGGGCTGAGCTTCGAAATCCCCGACGGCTTCGAGGTGCAGGTGCGCCCGCGCTCCGGGCTCGCGGCGCGCCACGGCGTGACCGTCCTCAACACGCCGGGCACGATCGACAGCGACTATCGCGGCGAGGTGATGGTGATCCTCGTCAATCTCGGCACCGAGCCGGTGACGATCGCCCGGGGAGACCGGATTGCGCAGATCGTGGTCGCGCCGGTGGCGAGGGCGCGCTTTTTTGAAGCGGCGGAGCTGACCGAAACGCCTCGCGGCACCGGCGGCTTCGGCTCCACCGGCCTGTCCTGACGAGCCTGCTGTTCATCGCCCGCGAGGCGAGAGCGGCGCGTGAGGGGCAAGGCGGAGCCGGGATGCCGAGCGGCGGCGCATCGGCTCGACCCCGCGGCTTGCGCCTACCGCGCGTCGACCAGTGCAAGCGGCCGTGCCGACGGAGTTCGCAGATGCCCGCGGCCGCCGGCGGCGATCGAGGTGATGGTGCAGCGGTTCCGGCCGTCCTGCTTCGAGCGATAGAGGTTCGCGTCGGCGACGGCGTAGATCCGGTCGAAGGGCTGCGGCGTCTTCAGGAAGGCGCCGCCGATCGAGACGGACAGCTGCGCGCTCTTCGTGCCCTGGCCGACGACATGACGGTTGATCGCGAGGCGCAGGCGCTCGGCGATCGCCATGCCCTGTTCCGGATCGGTGCACGGAAGCGAGACGACGAATTCTTCGCCGCCGAGCCGCCCCACCGCATCGCTGGACCGGATCGAGCGCTGCAGCGTCGCGGCGATCTTCTTCAGCGCGATATCGCCGACGGGATGACCGAGCCGGTCGTTGATGCGCTTGAAGTGGTCCGCATCGACGATGAGCACGAGGAGGCCATGGCTCGTCGGCCCCGCGAGCGCCTGGATGTGCCGCCGCACCCTGCGGTCGAAGCCCTGGCGGTTGAGGACGCCGGTCAGCCGGTCGGTGGTGGCGGCCCGCTGCAGACCGTCATTGTCGGCCATGAGATTGGTGACGCGCAGAGCGATGTAGATGAGGTAGGGGATCGCGCTGATCAGCGGGATCGCGACCGAAAGGACGAGCGCGTTCAGCAGCGCTCCCTCGCCATAGGGCTTGAACAGCGTGAAGGCCGCGAGGAGGGAGACGAGTGTCACCGCCCCCACGATCAACAGGAACTCACCGCAGATGGCCTGAACATGGGCAAACGAGCGACGCATGACGATCTCCCCCGGCGCACCGGCGAACCAAACTCTCCTTCCGTCCCCGAGCGCCCATCATGCCGCGACCGCAGAAACAAAATCTTTCGCCAATCCGTCGCAATCGAGCGATCGACGGCATTTCCGGCCTTCGTGCCGGCAGGGCGCGCTGGCGGGAACGGTTTTCCGGCAAGCGGCACGGCTTTGGCATGGGATGACCTCAACGCCTGCGGCATCCTGACCTAGATTGGGGTCGTCGAATTCACAGACGGCCGCTTGCGAATGGCCGCCGCAGACGGAGGATCCTCATGGACAAGCCTGCCACCGGGAGCCAGGCCCGCACCAAAGGCCGCGGCAAGATCTACGACTCCATCGTCGACACGATCGGCGACACCCCAATCGTGCGGCTGAACAAGCTGGCGCGCGAGAAGGGCGTGAAGGCGAACCTTCTCGCCAAGCTCGAATTCTTCAACCCGATCGCCAGCGTGAAGGACCGCATCGGCGTCGCGATGATCGAGAAGCTCGAGGCGGACGGCAAGGTCCAGCCGGGCAAGACGACGCTGGTCGAGCCGACCTCCGGCAACACCGGCATCGCGCTCGCTTTCGCCGCCGCCGCCAAGGGTTACCGGCTGATCCTGACCATGCCCGAGACGATGTCGATCGAGCGGCGCAAGATGCTGCGGCTCCTCGGCGCCGATCTCGTCCTGACGGAGGGGGCGAAAGGCATGAAGGGGGCCATCGCCAAGGCCGAGGAACTGATCGCCGAGATTCCCGATGCGGTGATGCCGCAGCAGTTCGAGAATCCGGCGAATCCGCAGATCCACCGCGTCACCACGGCCGAGGAGATCTGGAACGACACGGGCGGCAGCGTCGACGTGCTGGTCGCCGGCATCGGCACCGGCGGCACGATCACCGGTGCCGGTCAGGTGCTGAAGCAGCGAAAGCCCGGTATCCGCGTCGTCGCGGTCGAGCCGGAGGCCTCGCACGTCCTCTCCGGCGGCGAACCCGGCCCACACAAGATTCAGGGCATCGGCGCGGGCTTTGCACCGGCGATCCTCGACCGCGAGATCTACGACGAGGTCGTGCAGGTCACCAACGACGAATCCTTCGAGATCGCCCGCCTGGTCGCGCGGCTGGAAGGCGTACCGGTCGGTATCTCGTCCGGAGCTGCTCTGTCGGCGGCGATCAAGGTCGGCCAGCGCGACGACATGGCGGGCAAGAACATCGTCGTCATCATCCCGTCCTTCGCCGAGCGTTACCTCTCGACCGCCCTCTTCGAGGGACTGGACATCGAGGCCGAGGACAAGGAGCCGCGCCGCGGCGCGCCGTCGATCTGACCGATTGACGGATGAGGAGGTAGTCCCCGAGCGGCGCCCGATGAAGGGCGCCCAGGTGAGGCAAGCAGCAGGATCTCCCCGTTGTGGGGAGATGCCGGCAGGCAGAGGGATGTAAGCCGAAGGGAATCTCGTCTCCTCGCTCTTTCGAGTGCGGCTCGCGGCGGCGGCGGTTCCTTACGCCCTTCTTGGTTGCCACCCATCTCCCCCACAAGGGGGGAGATCGGAGCGACACGGATCGCGCGGTTTCTCAGGCGATTATCCGGCCTACCGCCGGCCGGCGAGCACCTTGAGCGCTTCCGCTGCATCGATGCGGCCGTCATAGAGCGCGCGGCCGGAGATCGCGCCCTCGAGCTTCGCCGCGTCCGGCTGCGTCAGGCGCCGGACGTCGTCCATCGAGGCGAGGCCGCCGGATGCGATGACCGGGACCCGGATCGCTTCGGCGAGGGCGATGGTCGCCTCCCAATTAATGCCGGCGAGCACCCCGTCGCGATCGATGTCGGTGTAGATGATCGCCGCGACCCCGGCGTCCTCGAACTGGCGGGCGAGATCGACGGCGGACAGCTCCGACGTCTCCGCCCAGCCCTCCACGGCGACCTTGCCGCCCTTGGCGTCGATGCCGACGGCGACCTTGCCGGGGAAGCGCTTCGCCGCGTCCTTGACCAACTGCGGATCGCGCACCGCCACCGTGCCGAGGATGACGCGGGCGAGGCCCTTCTCCAGCCAGCGCTCGATGTCGGCCATCGTCCGGATGCCGCCGCCGAGCTGCACCTTCATCTTTGCTCCGACGGCACCGAGGATTGCATCTACCGCCGCATCGTTGACCGCCTTGCCGGCGAAGGCGCCGTTGAGGTCCACGACATGGAGATGGCTGAAGCCGGCGTCCTGAAAGGCGCGGGCCTGGCCGGCGGGGTCGGGATTGTAGACCGTCGCCTCCTCCATCAGGCCGAGCTTGAGGCGCACGCAGGCGCCGTCCTTCAGGTCGATGGCGGGATAGAGGATCATCGGGGCACCGTCTGCATGGGGTTCGTCATGGGGCGTTTGGCGCGCGCCTGGCGGATGCTGTGTGTCACAGAGGCGGCGGTCAGGCCAGCCGAACGGCTCCGCGCCGTTCGGGCGGGTCAGCCCTCGATCTCGGCCTTCAGCATCTCCAGCTCCAGCCACTCGTCCTCGGCCTTCGCCAGCGCTTGCCGGTCCTCGTCGAGCGTCTTTGCCAGCGTCTGGAAGCGCTGCGGGTTCTTCGAGAAGAGGTTCGGATCGGCCATCTCGGCCTCGGCCTTGGCGATCGAGGCTTCGAGGCCGGCCATGGTCTTCGGCAGGGTCTCCAGCGCGAACTTCTGCTTGAACGACAGCTTCGACGTTGCGGACTTGCCGCCGCCTTCGCCGCCTCCGGACGTCTGGCCACCCGCCGGCGCCGCCTTGCCGGGAGACGGTGCCGAGGCCTTGCCGCCGCCCTTTGCCGGCGACGCAGCAGCCGCTTCGCGCTTCTGCGCCAGCATGTCCGTATAGCCGCCGGCATATTCCAGCCAGCGGCCGGTGCCGTCCGGCGAGATGACGCTGGTCACCGTGCGGTCGAGGAAGTCGCGGTCGTGGGAGACGAGGAGCACGGTGCCGGGATAGTTGGCGATCAGCTCCTGCAACAGGTCCAGCGTCTCCATGTCGAGATCGTTGGTCGGCTCGTCGAGGACGAGGAGGTTCGCGGGCGTCGCCAGCGTCTTGGCGAGCAAGAGCCGCGCCCGCTCGCCGCCGGAGAGGTTGCCGACCGGCGTGCGGATCTGCTCGGGGGCGAACAGGAAGTCCTTCAGATAGCCGGCGACATGGCGTGCCTCGCCGTTCACCATCACCTGATCGCCGCGCCCGTCGGTGAGCGCGTCGGAGACGGAGAGGTCGTCGCGCAGGGCGGCGCGCTTCTGGTCGAGGAAGGCGAGGTCGAGATTGGTGCCCATGCGCACGCGGCCGGAATCCGGCTGGAGTTCGCCGATGAGGATCTTCAGGAGCGTCGTCTTGCCGGCGCCATTCGGCCCGACGAGGCCGACACGGTCGCCCCTCGCGATCCGGGTCGAGAAGTCCTTGACGAGTTCGCGCCCGTCATAGGCCTTGGAGATGCCCTCCGCCTCGATCACCAGCTTGCCGCTCTCGCGCGTCTCGCCCGCCTGCATCACCGCCTGCCCGACGGCGCGGCGGGCGTCGCGCCGCTCCTGGCGCATGGTGTGCAGCGCTTCCAGCCGGCGCTGATTGCGGGTGCGCCTTGCGGTGACGCCGTAGCGCAGCCAGTGCTCCTCGCGCACGATCTTGCGGTCGAGCTTCTGGAGGTCGCGCTCCTCCTCCTCAAGCAGCTTGTCGCGCCAGCCCTCGAAGCCCGCGAACCCTTCGTCGAGCCGGCGTGCCGTGCCCCGGTCGAGCCAGACGGTGGCCTTCGTGACGGTGTCGAGGAAGCGGCGGTCGTGGCTGATCACCACCATGGCGCTCTTCATCGACCGGATCTCGCCCTCCAGCCACTCGATGGTCGGAAGGTCCAGATGGTTGGTCGGCTCGTCGAGCAGGATGATGTCCGGTTCCGGCGCCAGCGTGCGGGCGAGCGCTGCCCGCCGCGCCTCGCCGCCGGAGAGGTTCGCCGGCACCATGTCCTCGGTGAGGCCGAGGGCGTCGAGGCACATCGTCACCCGGTACGGATCGTCGGCCGGCCCGAGGCCGGAGGAGACGTAGTCGCCGACCGTGCGGAAGTCGCCGAAGTCCGGCTCCTGCGGCAGGTAGCGCAGCGTCGTGCCGGGCTTCAGGAAGACCTCGCCGCCGTCGGGCTCGACCTGGCGCGCGGCGATCTTCAGGAGGGTCGACTTGCCCGAGCCGTTGCGCCCGACCAGCGCGATCCGGTCGCCGGGAAGGACATTGAGTTCGACGCCGGTGAGCAGCGGCGTGCCGCCGAAGGTGAGGCGCACGCCGTCGAGGCGGAGAAGGGGAGGGGGTGCCATGGCCGCGTTCTAGAGCATCGCCCGGCAAATCGGAATCGGATTTTCCGAAGGCGAAGGCGAAGGCGAAGGGCAGGGCGGCTGCCCGCCCGTCCGGTCGCCGCGCGTGAACCGGCCCGAACGGGAGGTCCGAGCGGCCTCCTCGCTATTCCGCCGGCGCGAAGGCGCCGTCGTCAGGCGCTTCTCCCCGCCGTCCCTTGCGCGGCTCCTCCGCCGGAAGGGACGCCGACCCCTCGTGCCCGGCTCCGTACTCCGCTTCCGCCGCCGCGATGTCGCGGTGGAGTTCGGCGGTCTTCTCGGCGACCGGTTGCGAGAACCGCCCGAGGATCAGATAGGCGACGGGCGTGACGAACAGGGTCGAGAAGGTCGCGAGGCCGAGGCCGCCGACGATGACATAGCCGAGCGAGATGCGCGCCTCGGCCCCGGCGCCCGAGGCGAAGACCAGCGGCACGCCGCCGACGACCGTCGCGACCATGGTCATCATCACCGGCCGCAGCCGGATCAGCGCCGCCTGCTCGATCGCCGGCCGCAGGGCGATGCCGCGCTCGCGCAGCTGGTTGGCGAATTCGACGATCAGGATGCCGTTCTTCGCCATGATGCCGACGAGCAGGACGAGGCCGATCTGGCTGTAGAGGTTGAGGCTCTCGCCGAAGAAGTTGAGCGCGAAGATCGCGCAGGCGACGCCGAGCGGCACGGTGGCGACGATGATGAGGGCGGAGACGAAGCTCTCGAACTGCGCCGCCAGCACCAGGACGACCACCACGACGGCGAAGCCGAAGACCATGGCGAGGCCGTTATTGGTCTCCTTCAGGGTCGCGGCCTCGGCGAGCGGGACGAGGCGCTGCGTCGGCGGCAGGATGGTCTTCGCCAGTTCCTGCACGTCGGTCCAGCCCTGCTGGATCGAGTAGCCGTCCCGCAGCTGCGCGGCGAGGCCGACGGCGCGGGCGCGGTTCTCGCGCGACAGCGTCGGCGCGATCGGCTTCTCCTCGACGCTCGCGACCGAGGACATCGGCACGATCCGTCCGTCCTTGGCTTTCAGGAAGACGTTGCTGAGATCGCCGGGATCGTTGACCGGATCGCTGGTCGAGATCAGCCGGATCGGCACCTGCTTGTCCTGGATGTAGGTCTGGCCGATCTCGTCGCCGTCGAGCACCGCCTGCATGGCGGTGGCGAGGCCGGTGACGTCGATGCCGAGATCGGACGCCCTCGTGCGGTCGATCTTCACCGAGAGCTGCGGCTGCGTGGCGTCCTGCGACAGCCGCACGAGGCCCCAGCGCCCGTCCTTCTGCATCGCCGCCAGCAGCTTGTCGGCGCTCTGCGCCAGTTCGCCGAAGTTCTGGCCGGCGATGGCGAACTGCAGGCCCTGGCCGCCGCCGCGGATGCCGAGCGAATTCGGCTGGATGGCGAAGGCCCGGACACCGGCGATGTCGCGCAGCTTGCCGTTGATCTCGGCCACGATCGCCTGCTGCGAGCGCTGGCGCTTCGCCCAGTCGACGAGGCTGAGGACGACGAAGGCCTGGTTGGAGCCGCCGCGCCCGGTCATGGCGAAGACGTTGTCGGCCTCGCCGCTCTTCACATAGGGCATCAGCACGTCCTCGACGCGCCGCACCTCGACGCTCGTATAGTCGAGGCTGGCGCTCTGCGGGGCGCTGATGCGCATCAGGACGACGCCGCGGTCTTCCGACGGCGTCAGTTCCTGCGGCATCGTCCGGAAGACGGTGTAGGCGGCGAAGGAGAAGAGGCCGGCGCCGATCACCACGAGCAGCGGGAAGGCGAGGCAGAACCGCAGGCAGACGGCGTAGAGGCCGGCGAGCCGGCCGCCGATCCACTGCGTCGCCCGTGCGAACAGGCCGGGCGCCGTCTCGTCCTCGCGCGCCTTCAGGAAATGCGCCGCGAGCATCGGGCAGAGCGTCAGCGCGATGAAGGAGGAGATGACGACGGCGCTGGCGAGCACGAAGCCGAACTCGCGGAACAGCCCGCCCGCCTGGCCGGGCAGGAAGGAGATTGGTACGAAGACGGCGGCGAGCGTCGCCGTCGTCGAGATCACCGCGAAGAACACCTCGCGCGTGCCGAGCACCGCCGCGGCCTTCGGCGGCACGCCCATGTCGCGCCGGCGCACGATGTTCTCGAGGACGATGATCGCGTCGTCGACCACCATGCCGGTCGCCAGCACCAGGGCGAGCAGCGTCAGGATGTTGATGGAGAAGCCGGCGAGATAGATGAAGCTGATGACCCCGATCATCGCGATCGGCATGGTCACCGCGGGGATGAAGGTCGCGCGCAGGTTCAGGAGGAACAGGAAGATCACCGCGACGACGATCAGCACGGCGAGGCCGATCGCGAGCTCCACCTCGTGCAGCGCACCGTTGATGAAGACGGCGTCGTCGCTGGTGACGCGGACCGACACGCCGTCCGGCAGGGTCCGGTTGAGATTGGCGACCTCGCGCCGGACGCCCCTGGAAATGTCGAGGGTGGAGGAACCGGCCTGGCGCACGATGCCGAGGCCGATGCCGGTCATCCGGTTGACGCGGAGCTGGGTGCCTTCCTGGTCCGGGCCGAAGCGGACATTGGCGACGTCGCCGAGCCTTGTGCGGCTGTCGAGATAGATCTTCTCGAAGGCCTCCGGCGTGTCGACATTGGCGTCGGCGCGAACGATCAGCTCCTGCGTCGGCGAGGCGAGCGAGCCGGCCGGCACGTCCATGGCGACGCTCTGCAGCGCCGTCGCGACATTGCCGATCGTCAGGCCGCGGGTCGCGAGCTTGTCCGGGTCGATGTCGACATAGATCAGCTTTTCGCGGTCGCCGTAGACCTGGACGTCGGCGACGCCGTCGACGGCGGAGAGCTGATCGGTGATGCGGTCGTCGACGAGGGTCGTCAGGTCCTCGATCTTCATCCCCGGCGCGGTGACCGCCAGCCGCATGATCGCCTGCGCGTCGGCATCGGCCTTGACGATGCGCGGCTCGTCGGCGCCGTCCGGAAGAGCCTTCACGATCCGCCCGATGGCGTCGCGCACGTCGCTCGCCGCGACGTTGAGATCGGTCTTGTCGGTGAACTCAATGGTCACCCGGCTGGAGCCGAACTGCGACTGCGAGGAGACCGACGCGATGCCGGAAACGCGCGCGACGGCACTCTCGATCTGGCCGGTGATCTGCCGGTCGACCGTTTCCGGCGAGGCGCCCTCGAAGTCGACCGTCACGGTGATCACCGGCCGGTCGACGTTCGGCAGTTCGCGGATTTCAACGGCGCCGAGGGCAGCAAGGCCGGCGACGACGATCAGGAGGTTGATGACGATCGTCAGCACCGGCCGGCGGATGAACAGGCTGGTGAAAGCGGTCAGCCCGTCGATCGGCTTGCCGCCGCTCATCGAGCGGTGCTCGCGGCAGGCGTGGGACTGGTGGCGGACGATGTCTCGGCCGACTGGCGGGGTTCGTCGGCGCGGGCCTCGACGAGGCCGGGTGCGCCGCCGGCGGACGCGGCGGGGGCGGGACCGCCGGACGACGCGGTCTTTTCGCTCGAAGGGGCCGCGCCACCCTGAGGCGCATCGGCGCCCGTCCTCGGCGTCGCGGGGGCCGGCTGGTTCTGAACCGTCACCGGGCCGTTCTCGCGAACCGACTGCAGCCCTTCCACGATCACCGGGTCGCCCGCCGCAAGCGCCTTGGACGCGACGAGCACGCGGTCGATATTGCGTTCGACGATGCGGATGGGAACCTTCTTCGCCTTGCCGCCCTCGACCTGCCAGACGATCGGCCCTGTTCGCTCCCAGACGACGGCGATCGGATCGACGGAGAGATAGTCGCGGCCTTCCAGCGACAGCGAGATCGTGAAGGACATGCCGGGCCGAAGCGTATCGGCGGAATTGTCGATCAAGGCCTCGGTCTTCAGCGTGCGGCTCGCCTCGTCGAGGCGCGAATCGATCGCGCTGATTTGGCCCTGATAGACCTTGCCGGGCTGCGCGGTGGAGACGGCCTCGATCGGAAGGCCGACCTTCAGCGCGTCGACGAAGCGCTCCGGCGTATAGAAGATCACCTTCAGCTTCGACCGGTCGTCCACCGTCGCGATCGCCGACTGGCTGGTGACGAGATCGCCCTTCTCGACGCCGACGATGCCGACACGGCCTTCGAGCGGCGCCCGGATCGCCCGTTTGCCGAGCGCGATTTGCGCGGAGCGCAGATCGAGCTTGGCGTTGTCCCGCGCGCGTATGGCGTCGTCGACCTCGACCGTGGAGGCGGTGCGGGCCTGTGCCAGCCTCTCATAGCGCTGCAGCTTGGCCTCGGCCGCGTCGAGCGCGATCTGCGCGCGCGAAACCGCCAGTTCCTCCGTGGCCTGCTCCAGCTGGACGAGCACGGCCCCGGCCTTCACCCTGTCGCCGGAATTCACCGCCACCGCGTCGACGATGCCTGTCGTGTTGTCGGGATAGACGGTGACGGAGTGCTGTGCCTCGCCGGTGCCGATCGCGCGCATCTGCGTGCTGGTGCGGCCGACCCTGACCGGATCGGTGACGACGAGGGTCGGTCCGCCGCGGCCGTGTCTGCCACCGGCGGCCTCGGTGGGTCCCACCGGTGGGGGACCAGCGGCCTCCGGCGCAATCCAGACGAGGGCGGTGCGCAAAGGGGCCGGCAGCGACGTGTCGGGCGAAAGCAGGGGGCGGGCGGCTTCCGGATCGAACTTCAGATAGACCGCCCCCGCGAGGAGCAGAACGAGGATGGTGACGAGGATCTGCTTCAGAAAGGCCATCGGCGAAAGGTCGCGGTCCGTGCTGTCGGGAGTGTCATTTACCCCTGGGGTCTGCGCCGCCGCAGCCTAGCCGATACTAAGGCAGCTTTCTCACTGAATTCGTTACGATCTGCGATGTCGCCCGCCGGCCGCCATCACACTTGCGGCATGTCGGGCGTGAATGGCCGCACGCCGCACGAAAAAGGGCCCGCCTTTCGGCGGACCCTTCGCATGCTGTCGATGTCGAAGTCTTACTGGGCGGTGTTCGCCGCACCATTGGCATTCGGGTCGGCGACGCCCTGAGGCTGGTTCGCCGCACCGTTGCCGTTCGACATGTTGGCGTTGTTCGCATTGCCGCCCGAGGCGTTCAGCCGCATCGTGTCGCGGTTCTGCGCGTAGGTCTGCTTGTCGTAGGCCGGCGCATTCTTCAGCTGATCCTCGGTGAAGTCGGTGTAGAGGTACAGCTTGCCGTTCTTGTCGCGCATGAAGTTGAGGTTATCCATGCCGACCGCGACCGGCTTCTGGCCGATGCCGAGGAAGCCGCCGACGTCGACGATCACCGCGTCGATCTTGCCCGACGAGGTCATCGCCAGGTTGCCGATATCGCCGACGGTGTCGTCGTTCGGACCATAGACGGTGGTGCCCATCAGATCCTTGGCGGTCAGCTGCTCGCTGTCCTTCACCGGCGTCATCTGCGCCTTCATGCTCTGGCCGCCGGTCGAGGCCGTCGTGGTGGCGTCGGCAGACGCGTTGTTGTTGGCGGTCATGCCGGCGGCTGCGCCGGTGGCGGCACCGGTCGCGGCAGCGCCCGCGCTGCTCAGCGCATTCCCGGCGTTGTTCGCCGCCTGCTGGGTCTGATCCACGGCGTTGTTCATCGCCGCGCCCGCGTTCGAGCCGGCGGCCGAAGCGGTGTTCTGGTTCTGCGCGTTGTCGCGGCTGTCGTCGAACTCCGGCGCCTTGTCGAGCTGGTCCTTGTTCAGCTGCGCGACGATGTGGATGTCGTTGTTCTGATCGCGGCTCATCTGCAGCTGGTCGAGCGGAACGGCGACGTCCTTCTCGCCGATGCCGAGGAAGCCGCCGACGCCGATCACCGCCGCGTCGATCTGGCCCGACGAGGCGAAGACGAGATCGTTGATGTCGCCGACATTGTCGGCCTTGTCGCCGGTGCCGTCATAGACGCTGGTGCCGATCAGGTTCTCCGACAGGAACTGGTCCGGGCCGGCCGAAGCGGGATACTGGCCGTTGGCGGAGGTGTTTGCAGACGCGGTCTGCGCCTGGTCGCCGGCAGCCGGAGCGCTCGCCTGGGAGTTCGCGGCCATGTCCTGCGAACCGGCGGCCGGAGCCGGGGAGGCGGCGTTCATGCCGGCGCCGCCGTTGGCGGCCATGGTGCCGGAGGCGGTGCCGTTGGCGCCCGCACCGGCGGTCGCGGCGGCATTCTGCTGAGCCGACTGCTGCTCGCTCGGGGTCTTGAAGGCCGGGGCGCTGTTCAGGGCATTCATGTCGCCCGACAGAACCGCGCGCGGCTCGTTGTTCTTGTCCATCGTCCAGCTGATCTGCTGGAAGGGGATGGCCACGGTCTTCGACTGGTCGTTGATCGAGGCATCGACGATCGCCGCGACGACCTTGCCGTTCTTGTCGATCAGGAAGTTCTTGATGTCGCCGATGCTCTTGGCGTCCTGCGAATTGCCCTGGTAGAGCGACTTGCCCGTCAGGTTCGACGCCAGGTACTGATCGTTCGACAGCTTCTGCAGGAAGTTGCCCTGCATGGCGGAAGCCTGCTGGCCGCCCGCCGTGTTCGACTGCATCTGGTCGTTCGACTGGGACTGCGTCGCCGCCGGCGTCTGCATCGACTGGTTGGCGGTGTTCGCATCCTGCGCATAGGCGCCGGACGCCGCCAGGATACCGGCGAGAGCGGTGGTGGCGAAGAGTTTGCGGATGGTCATGGGATTACCTCTGTCTATTGTATTCGATAGACGAGCCGCGCGGCCGGGGATGTGGCGAAAGCCGCGGAGCTTTGTAGCCGGGAAAATCATTTGGCCGGCGATCGGTTCCGCCGGCCAAATGATTTCGTCGAAGGGGAAAAAAGCATCGGCCTCTCTCGGCTTTGCTGCCTGTGCTCAGGCGACCACGAGAAATCCGAAGATGACCATAAGCAGCAGTCCCAAGAGGACCACGAAGATCAGGACCTTAGCGATTCCCGCCGCAGCGCCGGCGGCGCCCTGAAAGCCGAGCAGGCTGGCGATCGCCGCGACGATCAGCAAGATGATGATCCACGTGATCATGGAATGCTCCTCTGAAGAGCCGAACCCCTGCCCGGCGGTCGGAGCGGAACGACGGCTTCCCCGATCGGTTCCATTAGCAACGGTTCCCGTTGCGGCGGGCCGGCCGCCGTCCGACGGTGCCGAGCGTCCCCGCGGGCGGGCGCCGCATGCATCGGCCGAACGGCTCTTCGACGCGCCCTGTTTCGTGCCTAAGTAAAGGCGTCGACGCGCCAGCCACCCCTCCCGACACCGGACGCCTGTATGAAGATCCTCGTTCTCCTCAATCGCGACGGCGGCACCTTGAAGACCACCGATCTCGACTGGCTGTCGGAGCTGCTGCGCGACGAGTTCCAGGTCCACGGGCATGAGATCACGGTCGAGCGCTGCGCCGGAAAGGGCATCGTCGAGGCGATCCGGCGGCACGCTTCGCGGAACGACATCGACGTTCTCCTCGTCGGCGGCGGCGACGGCACCGTTTCAGCGGCTGCGAGCGCGCTGATGGGCGGATCGGTGGCGCTGGGGATCCTGCCGGCGGGCACGATGAACCTGTTCGCCCGCAGCCTGCAGATCCCGCTCGACATTCCGCAGGCGGTCGCGGCGCTCGCGTCGGGCACCACCACCGAGGTGGACATGGGCATGGTCAACGACGAGCCCTTCGTCCATCAGTATGCCGTCGGTCTGCACGCGCGCATGGTGCGGTTCCGCGAGCACATCGCCTACGGTTCGCGCATCGGCAAGATGTGGGCGACGACCCGGGCGGTCTTCCTGGCGCTGCGGCGCCTGCCGGTGGTGGAACTGACCATCGACATCGACGGCAAGGTCGAACGGATCAAATCCTCGGCCGTGGCGATCTCGAACAATCTCTACGGTCCGGGCCATCTGCCCTTTGCCGACAACCCGCGCGGCGGCGTCCTGGGGGTCTATGTCTGCCGCCAGCGGAACATGCGCCGCGTGATGAAGCTGACGATGGACATCCTGGTGGGACGCTGGCGCGGCAACCCCGACCTGGAAGTGCAGAGCGCGCATCGGGTCGAGATCGCCTATTCCGGCCGGAACCACTCCAACAGGGCCGTGCGGGACGGCGAGCTGGACCTCCTCGACGATCGCTCGATCGTGGAGATCAAGCCGCTGGCGCTCAAGGTTCTGGTGCCGTCGGATGCGACGTACTTGCCGCACGGCAGCGAGGCGGCGGCGCAGACCGCCACAGCGCATCCGGCCGACGCGATATAATGTATCGCTGCCGGGGGCGCGGCGGCCTTCCGCCCTGTCTCGTCGGCAAGCGCCGGAGCCCGGGCGGCGAGGGAGCTTCGGCCGGGCTCGCAGCGCCGCCCGCAGGCGCCGGCCGCGTCTCCACCCGGCATCAAAGCCTCAGATGTCCGACTCCTCGTCGCGTTCGACGGGCTGCTCGTCGGCGGCGCGCGCATCCGAGCGCGCATCGCGATCAAGCCCGGCGCCGGTGAGCGTGCCGTAGGTATGGCCGCCCGCGGCGACCATGTTGAGCGCCTCGCTGATCTGCATCATCAGCGGGTCGAACTCGTCGCCGCGATCGATGTTCTCGCGCATGCCCACCCGGTCGGCCAGCTCCTGCAGTCTTGCCTGCCGTTCCTCGATCAGCATGTCGGGATCGTTGAGGATGTCGTCGATCTCGGCCTGGGTGACGGGCTGGCTGATGCCCGGCTGATCGGCGTCGTCGCCGACCGCGATGTCGAGGGGAAGGACATCGCCTTCGCTGCGGTCGTGGGTATTGGACATGTGACGTCCTTCCTTCGATGGGGCCGCCTCGATGTCGAGGCGGACGGGATTATCCCTTGTCCGCGGCGTCGCCGGCCGGAACGAGCGTCACGGCCGGCGGCTGGTCGTCGGTCACGGGCTTGATGGTGGTGGTCAGCGCCGGAGCGGCCGCATCCTTCACCGCCGGTCCCTTCGTCGTCATCCAGCGATAGGCGTCGAAGCCGGTCAGCGCGAGCGCCGCGATTGCCAGGCTGCAGGCGAGGAACAGCAGGACCGGCGTCGCCTTGTCGCTGCGGGGAACCCCGTCGCGATCTGCGTCTGGCGCTGGAGAACGGTCCCCTCCGGCGGCGTGATCTGGACCTACAGTCACGGAAACGACGATCAGGCCGCGAGCAGCGTCTCGATCTTGTCGACCGGATGGTTGGTCAGGGTTTTCGCGACCTCGCCGACCACCTTGTCCGCCACCTCCTTGTGAATCTCCTGTCGCAGATCGCCGAGGATGTGGGGCGGAGCGACGATCACGATGCGCTCGAACCGGCCCCGGTGCGCCATCTTGTAGAGGATGTCCGCGATCTCCTTGGCGAAGCGATCCTTTTCGATCACGTGCCAGTCCGTGTCGGCGACTGCCGAACGGTGGCTCCCGGTCGTGTCGTCGGACATGCGCCCGGGCCGGTCGGCACCCTGCTCACGGTCGGGCGGGTTGTCATGCTCCTCGACGCGGCGCACCTGGAAATTCGGCAGCGTCGCGTCGCCGGCATTCTCCAGAAACAATGCCTTCTCGCCGTCCGCAACGAGAATCCAGGTGTGGTTGTCGATCCGTAGAGCGGCCATGGCGCAACTCCCTAGTCTGAATTTCGATGGGGGCCGCCCCGAAGGGCCGCCCATCCATCTAAACGCCCGACCGCCCTAACGGATGCGCTCGCCATAGCCGGAAACAGCACGCCAGGCGCCGTAGCCGACGGCGGCCAGGACCGGAAGGATCAGCAGCCCCTTCCGCTTCTTCATCGACTCGAAGATCAGCGGCGCGTTGGTCAGAGCCGCCGTCCCCGCGATCGCGGCGATGTCGCGTTGCAGCCGGTCGTCCGCGCGCTTGCGCAGCGGCCGCCGGACGACGATGGTCAGGATCCAGGTGACGAGGATGAGGAAGAAGCACACCGCTGCGAACAGCAGCGCCGTATAGAGGTCGCCGAAGAAACCGGCGATATAGATGAACAGCGCTCCCGTCAGGAAGCCGAGCATCATCAGCAGGAAGACGGTCAGTGCCGCGTAGAGCACCACCAGCCGTCTCATCCGGGCAATGTAGACTCCTGCCTCACCGGTCAGAAGCTTGGCGACGAGCTGCCAGACCATCGGTCAGCGGAACAGCCGGGCGTAGAGATAGCCGATGCCGGCGGCGATCAGCACAGCCTTGATCGGCTCCGCGCGGATCTTTTCGCTGACCTCGTCCTCCAGTTCGGAGGCCGTGTCCTGTGCCTGTCGCCAGTACCGCTCGCCGCGGTCGCGCACGTCGTCGCGCAGGGCGTAGGCCTGCTTGCGCGCCTCGTCCGCCTGGTGCGAGGCGAGCGACTTCAGGGACTCGCTGAGACCGGCGACATCCTCCCGGAGCCGGGCGATCTGCGCCTCGACATCCGAGCGTGTTCCCTCATGGCCGCCCGGCCCGGTCGAGGAGCCCGCCGTGAAATCGCTGGATGTATTGTCGGATGCCATGGTGAAATCCCGCCTCGCTGTGTTGCTCTTGGTCGCTCAGTTGCCTGTCCCAGGTAGCGCTCCGGTCGCCGCATGTCGCGCGGCAGCCAACTGGTCGTGATCGAAACCATCTCGCGAGCGGGAGGTTCCATCGCCCGCGGCCGATCGTGCCCTGTATGGTGAACCGGTTCAGGCGGCCGGCGCGACGCCGATGATCTGGGACGAGATCGAATCCGGCCCGTAGTCGCCGTCACCCTCGATCTTGAGGATTTCCGCGATCCGGGTGCGTGCCCGCGAAACCCGGCTCTTGATCGTGCCGACGGCGCATTTGCAGATTTCCGCAGCCTCTTCGTAGGAGAAGCCGGAGGCCCCGATCAGGATCAGCGCCTCGCGCTGGTCGTCGGGAAGCATTTCCAAGGCCTTGCGGAAGTCCTGCAGGTCGAGATGGCCCTGCTGTTCGGGATGGCCGGCGAGCTGCATTGCATGGATACCGTCGACATCCTGCACTTCGCGGCCCTTCTTGCGCATCTGCGTGTAGAACTCGTTGCGCAGAATGGTGAAGAGCCAGGCCTTCATGTTCGTGCCGGGCTGGAAGGTGTGCTGCTTGTCCCACGCCTTCACCAGCGTCTCCTGGACCAGATCGTCCGCCCGGTCGAACGAGCCGGACAACGAGGCCGCAAAAGCGCGGAGGTTGGGAATGATCGCAATCAGTTCCCGCCGGAAATCGGATTGTTCACTCATCAGAACCCTATTCGCGATCCGAAGTCTTCGAGGCGGATTCCGCCTTGTCGAGCGCGTCCAGAAGCGCGAGGAACCGATCGGGAACCGGCTCGCTGGCAACGTCGTCGTAATACGCCTTCAGGCGCTTGCCGATCGCAGTGTTGGCCCCGAGGTCGGGGGCTCCTGCCTGGGATCGCTGGGCGTGCGTCGTCTGCAACATGTCGTCCTTGGTCTCGCGATCGTCCATTTGCTGTCTCGAATTTCCCCTTAGGCGCCAGCCCGTTCGTAGCCGTCTTCGACAGAAGAGCGAATGCTTCGCGTGGTTCGTGCGTGCTGTGGTCGCTACATAAAGGCGGCCGGGCAGGCCTCAAGGCGGAGAGATGCGCCTAGATCGAAATTTGGTCACCGGGCTTTTCCCCCGGAGGCTCAACCCCATTTCAACGAAGCAAGGGAAGCGGAGGTTCCATGCTCTGGAACTAAACGATCCCGTGGTCATTCTAGTCCAATTGTGGTCCATCCCGATCGACACGAGGGGAGTTTTCATGTCGATGTCTTCGCGCATAGCGCCGCATATCCCTTACCTCAGGCGCTATTCCCGGGCACTCACAGGCTCGCAGGCCAGCGGCGATGCCTATGTTGCCGCTGTCCTGGAAGCGCTGATCGCTGATCCCAGCCTCTTCCCCGACGATCGCTCCCCGCGCATCTCGCTCTACAAGCTGTTCTCCTCGCTGTGGCAGTCGCTGGACGTGAACATCCGCGAGGATGCGCCGGTCTCCGCCTGGGAGGAACGCACCTCGCGCAACCTCAAGGCCATCGCGCCGCTGCCGCGCCAGGCATTCCTGCTCGTCGCGGTCGAGGGCTTCACCACCGAGGAGGCGGCGATGATCCTCGGGATCGACGACGCCGAATTCTCGCGGTTGATCGACCAAGCGAGTTCCGACATCGGCCGCCAGGTGTCCACCAACATCATGGTCATCGAGGACGAGCCGCTGATCGCGATGGACATCGAGCAGATGGTCGAGAGCCTCGGGCACACGGTCACCGGCATCGCGCGGACGCACAAGGAAGCGATCGCGCTGTTCGAGCGGCAGAACCCCGGCATGGTGCTGGCCGACATCCAGCTCGCCGACGGCAGTTCCGGCATCGACGCGGTGAACGACATCCTGGCGAAGGTGTCTGTCCCGGTGATCTTCATCACCGCCTTCCCGGAGCGGCTGCTCACGGGCGAGCGGCCGGAGCCGACCTTCCTGGTGACCAAGCCCTTCAACCCGGACATGGTGAAGGCGCTGATCAGCCAGGCTCTGTTCTTCGAGAGCGACAAGCGGGCGGCGGCCTAGCCGCTCCGCTCCGATGGCGTGGGACCGGGCCATCCGGCGGAAAATGGGGCCGATGCCGTGGGCCGGCCCCTCCCGCCCTTCGACCGACCTTGGACGCCGAGCCGGTGACAGCCGTCTCGGCGCGGCGGGGCCGGAACTTCGGCCGGTTGCACGCATTCAGGCTTCATTGGGAGCGGCCGGTTCGCCCAGAGGTGCCCGCAGTATTCCTTGTCGGTGCGCCAGGGCGTCTGCGCGGCAGGGGTGCCGGGCGACCCGAGGGGGCAGGCGCCTCTCCGCTCCGCCTTGTTCGAGCTTCGTTTGATGTTGGCAACCAAAGTCTTGCGCGCGATCGGCAACACGGAAATGTCCGTGTTCACGCAAGACTTGGATCTGCGCTACTCCTGGGTGTGCAATCCCGGCCAGTCCTGGCTGGCGGCCGCACGCGAGGGGATGACGGATTCGGAACTGCTCTCGCCGGCAGCGTCCGATCGCTCGATTTCGATGAAGAAGGAAGTGATCCGCTCGCATCGGCCGGCCCGGTTCGAGATGGCGATCGCGCGCGGCGGCTCCGTGCGCTGGTACGATATCCGCCTTGACGTGGACCGTGACGCGGAAGGCACGGTCTGCGGCATCATCGGGACCTCCTTCGACATCACCGAGCAGAAGCGCCGCGAGGAGACGCTGAAGACGCTGCTTCGCGAGCTCTCGCACCGCTCGAAAAACCTTCTCGCGATCATCCAGAGCCTGGCCAGCCAGACGGCGCGCCACTCGCTGACGGTACCGGAATTCCTGGTGCGGTTCCGCGGCCGCATCCAGTCGCTCTCCTACTCCCAGGACATCGTCACCGACGCCGACTGGCGCGGTGCCGACCTGCAGAGCCTCGTCACGACGCAGGTCGAGCGCTACGCGCCGGACGGGATGGACCAGATCGAATTCGAGGCGGTGGACATCTACCTCTCGCCGACCGCCTCGCTGCATGTCGGCCTCGCTCTGCATGAGCTGGCGGTCAATGCCGCGTCCTATGGCTCGCTGTCGGTGCCGGGCGGCAAGGTCTCCATCACAACGCAGTTCGAGGAGCAGGACGGGGACCGGATGCTGGTTCTCGTCTGGCAGGAGATGAACGGACCGCGCGTGCGCGCCGAGCGCGACGCCCGCTTCGGGACCTCCACGCTGGAGCGGATCGTGCCGAACGCCGTCGGCGGTACGGCGAGCCTCGACTACCGGCCGGAGGGCATCCGCTACACGCTGCGGATCCCGGAGGCGCAGTACGAGATCACCAGCCGGCCGCGGGGCCAAGCCTCCGAGGACTGAGCGCCGGCCACGGCTGGCGCTGACGCCCGGCCTCGGCGATGCGGGCGCCCCCACACTGTACGGGCGGCCGGCCGTTTCGATGTCAACCGTTTCGGCGGAAATTTCACGAATCTGTGACGCATTTCGCGCCCGCTGCGGGAACGAATGCCGGGGTCCTTCGTTTTTCTGACCGAAGGAGAGGGTCCCATGGAACATATTGCTGCGTTCATGTTGCTTGTGGGCTGCACGGGAGATCTTTCCGTTTGCAAGGAAATACCGGTACCTGTGCCGACCTATCAGAGTGTTGCGGACTGCGAGAGCAATCTTTCACTTCAGATTCGGCTCAGCGGGACGAGTGACAATAAGGTCTTCGGGGCGTGCAAGCCCGTGACGGCCGACGAGTTCCAGCAGTCGGCGTCGCTCGACTGGTCGGTCAGCCGATCGGGCCAGTTGTCGATCGATTTCCAGTCCACGCCGCGCCTGGTGGCGTCCCGCTAAAATTCCTATCGGTCTCGGCTAACGGGATGGTGACGAAGCGAAAGTTCACCCTATCCTTTCGGCTATTGGGACGATCACGTGTGTGAGAGGTAACATGATCAAGAAATTTACGCTGGCTATCGCCGCCCTGATGACGATCGCCTTCCTGGCGGGCTGCACGACGGAAGATCGCTACACCGCGGGCGGCGCGGGTATCGGTGGTCTCGGCGGTGCCGCCATCGGCGCGGCCGTCGCCGGCAACTCCACCGAGGGCGCACTGGTCGGTGGCGCGCTGGGCGCCGGTGTCGGCGCGGTCGTCGGCAATGCCATCGGCCGGAACAAACAGGGTCAGCCCCTGTGCCGGTATTCCGACGGCAACGTCTATCGCTGCCCGCGCGGCTACCGGTAAGCGCATAGCGCATCGGGCAATCATCATGGCGCCGCCGGAGGAGACTCCGGCGGCGTTTTCGTTTGGCGCCGATCCTGTGGCATCGTGGGCAGCGAATCGGAAGCACGCGATTCCGGCGTGACGGCGATGCCGTCGCAAGGCGAGGCCGCCGCCGGGGAACCGCAGAAGGGGCATGGGCATGAACAGGGCCGACGGAGCGATGACTTGCGGCGCGGCAGCGGCCGCCGGGCGTCCGGCGCGCATGCGAACGGCGTTCGCAGCGGGCGGCCTCGCCGCCTTGGCCATCCTCGGCGGCTGCAGCGGCTCGCACGGTCAACTTCCGCCGGTCTTCGGTGCCGTCTTCGGCGTGCCCGGCGCAGAAACCGTGCCTTACCGGCTCGGCCAGATCCCGAAACCGGTCGTGGAACCGGGGGACCGTGTCCTCGGCCTTGCCGCCAACCAGCCGAGCCAGTGCATCTATGTCAGGGGCAAGAACAGCCGGCGGTTCGTCGCGCCCTGTCCGCAGGGCTATCAGGGCTGAGATCGACCGGAACGCAGGCGCCGTCGGATAGGCCAGCGCAGACGGGGCGACACGCTCAGCGACCCGTCTACGCGGAACGTGCGTTCGGCCGCGTCACCAGATCCACGAAGGCCTGCCGGTAGCCGCCTCGCGCAACCGGACCGCCGGGAAATTCGATCCGCTCGAGGCGATCGCCGCGGGCGATCTCGAAGCCCGCGCGGTCAACGGTGGCGATCCGCCAGCCCGCGGCTTCGGTCTTCGCACAACGCTCGGCGATCGCGCCCACGGCATCCGCATGATCGGCATTCATGTGGTCGCGCGCGCGGATCGCTTCCGCCTCGAGCCCCTCGACCGCCTCGTCCAGGAGATCGTCCGGATCGAGTTCGAAGGCGCGCGCAAAGCCGCCGTTCAGGGACGCTCCGGTCGGCTCCAGCCGCACGAAGCGGAAGTCCGGAAAGTCGGCATAGAGCGCGGCCTTCGGGTGCCGCGCGAGAAACCGCTCCCGCAGCCGTTCCCGCTCGGGATCGTCCGGCGAGACGATGGTCGCCTTCGAAAAGACCGTCATGCGGGGATGGGCGAGCGGGTCGCCCTTGCCGCTCTCCCCGACAAGCAGGGAGCAGCGCGCATCGATCGCCAGCGCCCTGGCGTGCAGCGACAGGCCGGAAACGAGCAGCAGGGGGCGCCCGGAGAACTCCGTCGCGATCAGCACCCGGCTCGCGGCAGGAAATCCGTCATGCGGCCGAAGCACGGCGAGCGCCGCCGTCCGGGCGCCCCGCAGGAGCCGGCGCGCGAGCCGGCGCGTCTCCTCGTCCACCGGCTGCAGGAAGCTTTGAGGGACAGAAGCCGGCGCTTCGCCCTGTTGCAACCGGCCCTGGTCGGAGTCGTTCGGATCGCTCATGCCGAAAGAAATAGGGATCGCTCCGCGCCGCGGCATCCCCTCCCTCCTTCGGCGTCTGCCGCCGAAGAACGGACGGCGCTGCGGGAGCGGTTGGAACTTTGCGCCGTTGCACGATATCAGCGGCAGCGGCTCCCACGGGGGCGCCAACATGCGACGACGGAGACTGGGATCGTGAGCGACGCTGGGAAGACGGAGATCCTCGCCATCTTGAAGGCGATGGACGCACCGGACGGGAAGGGGGACGTCGTCACGCGGCGGCTCGTCTCGGATATCTTTATCGCCGACGGCAAGGCGTTCTTCTCGATCACCGTTCCGGCGAGTGAGGCGGAGCGTTTCGAGCCGTTCTGCCGCGAGGCGGAGCGGCGGGTGAAGGGCATTGCCGGCATCTCCAGCGCCATGGTGGCGCTGACCGCCGAGAAGACCGCCGGTGCGCCGCCCGCCACCGCCCCGTCGGCCCCGGCTCGCCGCCCGCCTCCGGCGGCATCAGGGGCCGCGCCGCAGCAGCAGCGCCCCGCCGCGCAGAAGCCCGGCGTTCCCGGCATCAAGCAGATCATCGCGGTCGCCTCCGGCAAGGGCGGCGTCGGCAAGTCGACGACCGCCGTCAACCTGGCGCTGGCGCTGCAGGCGCTGGGCCTGAAGGTCGGCATCCTCGACGCCGACATCTACGGCCCGTCGATCCCGCGGCTCTTGGCGCTCAGGGACAAGCCGCGCTCGGCCGGCGGGCGCACCATCGTCCCGCTCGACGCCTACGGCCTGAAGGCGATGTCGATGGGCCTCCTCGTCGACGAGGACACGCCGATGATCTGGCGTGGCCCGATGGTGATGTCGGCGCTGACGCAGATGCTGCGCGAGGTGGAATGGGGCGAGCTCGACCTGCTGGTCGTCGATATGCCGCCCGGCACCGGCGACGCGCAGCTGACCATGGCGCAGCAGGTGCCACTCGCCGGCGCCGTCATCGTCTCCACACCGCAGGACCTCGCGCTGATCGACGCGCGCAAGGGGCTGGCGATGTTCCGCAAGGTGGACGTGCCGGTGCTCGGCATCGTCGAGAACATGAGCTATTTCGTCGCCCCCGACACCGGCAAGCGCTACGACATCTTCGGCCATGGCGGCGCGAAGGCCGAGGCCGAGAAGCTCGGCGTCCCCTTCCTCGGCGAGGTGCCGCTGGAGATGGCGATCCGCGAGACCTCGGACGCTGGCAAGCCGATTGTCGTGGGCGAGCCGGACGGCCCGCATGCGCGCGTCTATCTGGACATGGCGGCGCGCGTCCTGGCGCAGCTGTCGGACGGCGCCGCGGCGCCCCGGGCGCCGTCGATCGTGTTCGAGTGACGGGGTCGCGTCGCGACTTCCAAGGCGGACCTTCGCATTGCAAGAAGGCCGGACTGGCCGCTCGTTCGAGTTCGCGTTAGGATCATCCATGGCTGCGAACACCGAATTCCGCATCGTACTGCCCGACGATCTGGCGGAAATGGCCGAAAGCAAGGTTGCATCTGGCGACTATCAGTCGATCAGCGAGGTCGTCGGGGACGGCATGCGCGCTCTTGCAGAGCGTGATGCCGCAATTGACCGGTGGCTCCTGGAAGAGGTCGTCCCCGGACATCAGGAATATTTGGCCGATCCGTCTGCCGCCATTCCGGCCGACGAGATCCTCGACTGGATCAAGCGGCGCCCTCCCGCTGCCGGTTGAGCCGGCCGGTGCGTGTCGTTTTCACCCCTCGCGCCGGACGTCATATTCAAAGTCTGCACGCATACATCTCGGCCGAGACATCCGAGGCCGGCGCCGACAGCTACACCGACCGCATCCTGCTTTTCTGCAGATCGCTGGCGACATTTCCGCTGCGGGGATCTTGTCGCGACGATATTCTGCCAGGCCTTCGCGTAGTCGGTTTCAAGCGCCGCGTCAGTATCGCCTTCACGGTCCATCAGGATGTCGTGGTGATCGAGGGCGTCTTCTACGGAGGACGCAACTTTGAGCGGGATCTCGAGTGATCGAGAGGATACGAGGCCTCACAGACCGCCCCAGAGCTAACGCGTGAGGTGCCGCGTCAGCCGCTTCTCGGCGAGGTTCGTCACGATCCGCAGCGCCTCGACGATCGCGAGGTAGAGGATCGCGGCCCAGACATAGGTCTGGAAGTCGTAGGTGCGCGAATAGGCCTGCCGCGTGACGCCGAAGAGATCGTAGACGGTAATGATCGCGACGATCGCCGAGGCCTTGATCATCAGGATGATCTCGTTGGCATAGGGCCGCAGCGCCACGATCATCGCCTGCGGCATGACCACCTTGAAGAAGATCACCGTGCGCGACAGGCCGAGCGAGCGCGCGCCCTCCCACTGGCCGCGCGGCACGCTTTCGATCGCGCCGCGCAGGATCTCAGCCTGGTAGGCCGCCGTATTGAGGGCCAGCGAAAACAGCGCGCAGTACCAGGCCTCGCGGAAGAACCACCACAGGTCGACCGCCTCGAAGAAGTGCCGGAATTCCGCGAAGCCGTAGTAGACGAGGAAGATCTGGGCGATCAGCGGCGTGCCCCGGAAGAAGTAGACGAAGGCGAAGGAGGCGCCGCGCCCGACCGGGTTCTTCGCCATGCGCCCGAGCGCAACCGGCAGCGACACGATCGCGCCGCAGACGAAGGAAACGAGCACCAGCGACACCGTCACCCCGAGGCCGCCGAGATAATTCCAGCCGAAGCGCGTGAACAGCGTCGGGTCGAAGACCTCCGCCAGATAGACGACGAAGAGGACGGCGATGGCGATCCAGACGGCGATCGCGACGAGCCCGGCGAGCTTCGGCCGGCGTCGCGGGCGGGGCGGCGCCTCCGCGGGCAGCGTCGCCTCGCTCACTTCGCCATCTCGCCGCGCTTGGTCCAGCGGTCGATCCGCCCGATCCCCATCGAGGAGATCATCGTCAGGACGAGGTAGAGCACGATCGCCGCGCCGAAGAACAGGAAGGGCTCACGGCTGACGCGGGCGGCGATCTCGGACTGGCGAAGGATGTCCGCGAGCCCGATGACCGAGACGAGGGCGGTGTCCTTCAGGAGGTTCATCCAGAGATTGGCAAGGCCCGGCAGCGCGATCCGGATCAGCTGCGGCAGGATGATCAGCAGCATGATGCGCGATCTGCGCAGGCCGAGCGCGGCGCCACCCTCGCGCTGCCCGTGCGGGATTGCCCGGAAGGCCGAGAGGAAGACCTCGCTGGCGAAGGCGGAGAAGACCAGGCCGAGCGCCACCATGCCGGAGACGAAGCTCGACAGCGCGATATTCGGCAGGCCGACGGCCTCGCCGAAGGATCGCAGCGCGCTGTTGACGCCGAAATAGACCAGGAACAGCGTCAGCAGCTCCGGCAGTCCGCGGAAGATGGTCGTGTAGATGTTCGCCGACAGGTTCAGCAGCCGGTCGTCCGACTGCTTGGCGAGCGAGATCAGGAAGCCGACGACGAGGCCGAGAGGCAGCGTGGCGAGCGACAGTGCGATGGTGACGGAGGCGCCGGAGAGGAGGTCGTCGCCCCATCCGTCGGGGCCGAAGCCGATCAGGGTCAGGTACTCGTTCATCGGCGTCGAGGCTTATCCATCGGCGGATCGTTGGGCAAGCAGAGGGTTGCCATCCGTGTCCCGCGGCGGGGCGGCAAGGCCTGCGAGCCCCGGGCAAACATGCGGGCCAGCGCCGGCCTGGCAGCGGCGGTCACGAACGCGGGGAGACCCGTTTGTCTGGAAGGTCTCCCCGTGCGATGGCGGACTGACTCTTACTTCGGCTCGGCGCCGTAGACGTCGAAGTCGAAATACTTGTCCTGGATCTTCTTGTAGGTGCCGTCCTTGCGGATGGCGACGATCGCGTCGTTGAACATCTTCTTCAGCTTGTCGGACCCCTTGCGCAGGCCGATGCCGACGCCGCGACCGTAGATCTTCGGGTCAGCCGGCAGCGTCGACAGGATCTTGCAGCACTTGCCCTCGTCGCTCTTGATCCACTCCGACAGCACGACGACGTCGTCCATCACTGCGTCGAGGCGGCCGTTCTCGATGTCGAGCTTGTATTCCTCGGCGGTCGGATAGAGGCGGATGTCGGCGTCGGGGAACAGCGCCTTGGCCGCCTGGGCATGCGTGGTCGAGACCTGTGCGCCGATCTCCTTGCCCTTCAGCGCGGCGTCGGTCGCCTCCTTGATGCTGGAATCCTTCGGCACGGCGATCGCCGGCGGCGTCTGATAGTACTTGTTGGTGAAGTCGATCTGCTTCTCGCGCTCCGGCGTGATCGACATGGACGCGACGATGGCATCGAAATTGCCGTTCTTCAGCGCCGGGATCATGCCGTCCCAGTCCTGCGTGACGAAGGTGCACTTGACCTTCATGTGGTCGCAGAGCGCTTGGGCGATGTCGACGTCGAAGCCCTTCAGCTTGCCCGAGGCGTCGAGATAGTTGAACGGCGGATAGGCGCCTTCGGTGCCGATCCGGACGGTGGACCAGTCCTTGCCGGAATCGTTGTCCTGCGCTGCCGCCGGCCCGAGAACGGCGGCCGAGAGCGCTGCGGCCACGGCGAGGATTTTGGTGAAAGACATAAAGCCCCCTTGGTTGTCAGGATGAGCGGCCCGTGCGTTCGACTGCACGTTCGAAAGGCCTGCCCACAATCCCGGCATGCTGCCACTTTCGATCCGGCCATGGCAACCGAGACTTTTCCGGCTGGGCGCAAATTCATCGCCTTGCGAGCCGGCGCTCGGCGTCTTCGAGATCTTCCGGCGTGTTGACATTGAAGAACGGATCACCTTCGGAGGCGTTTGCCCCGCCGGCGAAATCCAGGACATCGTAGCCGGTCGCTTCGATGAAGGCGCGGATCGCCAAGGGCTGCCCCGCGTCGAGCCAGTCGCTCAGACCGGCAAGCGTGGTGAGGGGCCAGAGGCCGACGGTCGGCTGCAGACGTCCCGCATGGCGAGCGACGAGGGGCCGCTCGCCGCCTCGTTCCGCGAGCCGGGCCGCGAGGTCGGCCCGCAGGAAGGGCGTGTCGCCGGCCGCGACGAGGAGATGCGTCGCTACGCCCTCGGCCGCGAGCTGCGTCAGCCCGGCCTCGATGCCGGCGAGCGGGCCGCGAAAGTCCGGCCGCCGGTCCGCCACCAGAGGGAGGCCGAGGGCTTCGAAACCCTCGCCCGGCGCCGCATTCACCCAGAGCGGCTCGCAGGCGGGCCGCAGCCGGTCGGCGACATGAAGCAAGAGCGGGCGGCCCGCGAGAAGCCGCAGCGGCTTCGGCACACCGGCGCCCATCCGGCTGCCGCGGCCGCCCGCGAGGATCAGTCCGGCCGGCTTCATCCGCATCCCTCCCGAGACGGTCTCGTCACCATCTGGTCCTGCCCGCCACGATCAGTGCACCTGCGCCTTGGCGACCTTCGGCACGCCCCTGATCCGCTCGCGGTAGAGCGTGTAGGCGCCGCTGGCGACGACGATCGCCGAGCCGAAGAGCGTCGCCGCCGACGGCAGGTCGCCGAAGACGACGAGGCCCATCACCAGCGCATAGAGCAGGATCGAATAGCGGAAGGGCGCGACGAAGCCGGGATCGCCGACCCGCATCGCCTGCACGATGCAGATATAGCCGCCGGCGATCGCCAGCGCAGCGCCGCCGAGATAGCCGAGCACCGGTGCCGGCACCGGCTGCCAGCCGCCCGAAAACGGCAGGAGCACCCAGCCGACGACGGAGACGCTGATCGCCGTGGTGAGCGAAATGAACAGCGACGGGACGGCCCGGTCCATCCTGCGGGTCGTCAGGTCCCGCACCGCCGAGAAGCCGACCGAGCCGAGCACGGCGAGCGAATAGGCGTTGAACCCGTCGGTGCCCGGCCTCACGATGATCAGCACGCCGACGAAGCCGACGCCGAGTGCCGACCAGCGGCGCCAGCCGACGGGCTCCTTGAACACCAGCGCGGCGGCGAGGGTGATCACCAGCGGCAGCGCCTGGAAGACGGCCGAGGCGTTGGCGATCGGCATATGGCCGAGCGCGGTGATGTAGGTGAGGGTCGCCATCACGTCGGTGCCCGTGCGCAGCATCATCTGCGGCTTCAGCGCCAGGCGCGGCGGACGCAGGGCGTTGAACCGCCAGGCGATGACGAGGAGCAGGAGCGAGGCAGCCATGCCGCGCAGCGCCATGATCTCGGCCGCCGGGATGTCGGCCGTCGACAGCTTCACCAGCGTGTCGTTGACGACGAAGCCCGCCATCGAGGCGAGCATGAACAGAGCGGCGCGGATGTTGTCGCTGGGCAAGAGCCAAGGCCCATTCGAGGAAGAGAGCGCTCGTCGCTGCCGGCGATTCGGCCGGTTGCGAGCCTCCTCCCTGTGCATACACCCAAATTGCGGGATCTCCGCAACCGGAAACCGTGGAGGCCGCGGCTGCCGAGCCGCGGGCGCCCGACACCCCGGCAGCGAGCGCCGAGTGAGTCGGGCCTCGGCGCCGCGCCTCGCAGTGGTTGCTCGCGCGCGCCAGCCGGCGCGCAGAGGCAGATCGATGTTTCCCGCAAATCGCATGTATCTGCTGGAGAAAATCTTAAGTCATAGCCAGTAGATTGACGAAGCCGACAGGAGATGGGGCTCCTCCACCCGGGCAGGAAAAGGATGACGTTCGACTTTTCTGCAGTGAGTGCCGTTCTCGGAGACTACCGGAAGCCGCCGAAGCGCCGCGGGCGATCGCGCTCGGCTGCCAAAGGCGCAGCGACCAAAGCGGGTCCCAAAGCCGAAGCCCCGCCTCTGGATCACGAGCCGGTCACCGGCAGCGACGGCCATGGCGTCCTCGGGCTGGAGGATGCGATCGGCACCGTCTTCGACGTCGCCAATCCGGCGATCCCGCAAGCTCCGGCCGATGCGGGGCCGGGTCTCTCCTGCGACGGCTACAAGGCCGCCGTCCTCGCCGAGTACAGGATCGGCAGTGAGCAGGAGGAACCGGCCATCAGCCGGGCGGATCTGTCGCAACTGCGCTTCGAGGACCTGATCGACGCCCTCGCGAACGCGCCGGATCCTGTGGATCCGGTGCCGGCCGAGCCTCGCGGCGAATCCCTGGTGCAGCCGGAGACGCCGGAACGTCTGCCGGATGACGAGCCCGACAGCGCCGAGGACGATCCGGTGGAATTCACCGCTCTCACCAGTCTCACCGGCCGCATCCGCACGGTCTGAGGCGGAAGCCACCGCCCGCCCCGAAAGGCCTAAGCAGCACCGCCGGCACGAGATCCCCACCGCAGAGCAGCAGGCGTTCTGCGGAGACGGATCAGCCTTCCCGCGAGGGGCCGCGCAGCGAGTTGGTGATCTCCCCGACCAGCGGATCATATTCCGAGCGCAGCGACTTCGGATAGCGGATCGCGACCGAGTGGATCAGGTCGCCGCGGAAGATGTAGCGCTCGTAGAAGATCTTGCCGTCGTGATAGCCGGAGACGACCGCCCACGTGTTGCCGGAGGCCTTGTAGGTGACGTCGTCCGCCTTGGTCCGGTCGGCGATGATCGTCTGCGGCGTCTCGTTGCCCCTGTTGTGACGTGCATAGATGAAGAGCTCGGCGCCGTCGGGCGATCGCCAGGCCATCCCGTCGCCGTTCGTCGGGGCGGGCAGGCGATCGGGGAACTCGGAGGATGGGAAGGTCGCCGAGGTGCCGTAGCGGTCGTTCCTGTAGGTCACCTCGTCGGCCATGGCAGGGGCGCAGAACGCCGTGGCCGCGAAGGCCAGGCCCGCGGCGGAAAGAACCAGTGATTTCAGCATGCGAGCTATCCTCCGGTCACGCTCATATGCCGCGAGACCGAAGGCTTCCGGGTCGCGCGGTCGATGATGAAGTCATGTCCCTTCGGCTTGCGGCCGATCGCCTCGTCAATGGCTCTCGACAGCAACTCGTTCCCCTCCGACGCCCTCAGCGGTGCGCGAAGGTCCGCCGCATCCTCCTGGCCGAGGCACATGAACAAGGTGCCCGTGCAGGTGATGCGGACGCGATTGCAGCTTTCGCAGAAATTATGCGTCATCGGCGTGATGAAGCCGAGCCGCCCGCCGGTCTCGGCAACCTCAACATAGCGCGCCGGGCCGCCGGTCTTGAACGGGACGTCGGTCAGCGTGAAGCGCTCGGCAAGGCTCCTGCGCACCTCGCTCAGCGGCAGATACTGGTCGGTGCGATCCTCGTCGATCTCGCCCATCGGCATGGTCTCGATCAGCGTCAGGTCCATGCCTTCGCCATGCGCGAAGCGCATCATCTCGGGGATCTCGGCGTCGTTGAAGCCCTTCAGGGCGACGGCGTTCAGCTTGACGTGGATGCCGGCCGCCTGCGCCGCATGGATGCCGGCCATCACCTGCGCGAGGTCGCCGCGGCGGGTGATCTCGCGGAACTTGTCCGCGTCGAGCGTGTCGAGCGAGACGTTGAGGCGCTTGACCCCGCATGCCGCGAGTTCCGATGCGAAGGTCGTCAGCTGCGACCCGTTGGTCGTCAGCGTCAGCTCCTCCAGCGCGCCGGATTCGAGATGGCGCGAGAGCGAGCGGATGAGGTGCATGATGTTCTTGCGCACCAGCGGCTCGCCGCCGGTGAGCCGCAGCTTCTTCACGCCCTTCTCGACGAAGGTCGTCGCCAGCCGGTCGAGCTCTTCCAGCGTCAGGAGGTCCCGCTTCGGCAGGAAGGTCATGTCCTCCGCCATGCAGTAGACGCAGCGAAAATCGCAGCGGTCCGTGACCGAGATGCGCAGATAGGATATCGCCCGGCCGAACGGGTCGATCATCTCCCCCGCCGCCGGAGACGCCGCCGGAGCCGTCGCCGACCGGGGCGCCAGGATCGGCGCAGCCGCGACAGGCTGCGGCGTCTTGATCACGCCGGTCTTGTCGAGGAGGTTGTAGCGCAGGCGGGGCGGATGCTCGGTCATGTGCCGAATGTGGAAGCCGGGGCCGGGTCGGTCAAGCGGCCTCTCCCAATCAAGCCATTCAACGAAGGAATGAATCCGCCGCGGAAGCACCGTTGAGGCGGACGCTCTTGCTCCCGCTTGAAACATTGGCAGTTATATAGAAATATAACCCACGATCGCTGCATCAGCGACGCTTCTTCGCGAGGACAATCCCGATGGCCTTGGCACGGCTACGCAAAGTCGGCGGCTCCGTCATGGTCGCGATCCCGCCATCGATGCTCGAGGCCGCCCGGCTTCAACCCTCGTCCCCGGTCGACGTGTCGATCGACGAAGCGACCGGCGTTCTGACCGTCCGGCCGGCGCGCCCGCGCTATACGCTGGCGGAGCTCGTGGCGCAGTGCGATCCCGATGCGCCGCTTACGGAGGAGGACCGCGCGTGGCTCGACGATGCGCCGGCCGGTGACGAGGCCCTGTGATGCGGCGCGGGGAGATCTGGCACTGCGATCTGAACCCGGTGAAGGGCCATGAGCAGCAGGGAGCCCGCTACGTCCTGATCGTTTCGGGAGACGCGTTCAACCGTCTGGGGATGGCCGTCGTCGTCCCGATCACGACCGGCGGCGCCAGCGCCCGGCATCAAGGCTTTGCCGTCTCGCTCAGCGGCGCCGGAACGAATGCGACGGGCGTGGTCTTGTGCAATCAGCCGCGCACGCTTGATCTGCGCGCCCGGGGTGGGAAGAAGAGCGAGGACGCCCCGTCCTTCATCGTCGATGAAGTCCTCGCCCGTGTCGCCGCGATCTTCGAGTAGGTGTCGCCCATGAGCCAGAGTGTTTCCGCACCCGAGGAGCTGCGCGTCAGCCCCGATCGCCGCATGCTCGTGGTGGTCTTTCCAGGGGGAGCGCGCGACGAGTTTTCCGCCGAATTCCTGCGGGTCCTCTCGCCCTCCGCGGAGGTTCAGGGCCACGCGCCGGAGCAGCGCAAGACCGTCGGCGGCAAGAAGGACGTGACCATCGCCAACGTCCTGCCGATCGGCCATTACGCCGTTCGCATCGTCTTTTCCGACGGCCACGACAGCGGCATCTACACCTGGTCCTACCTCGCCGAACTCGGCCGCGAGAAGGACCAGCGCTGGCAGGGCTATCTCGCCGAACTGCAGGCGAAGGGGCTGAAGCGCGAGCGGTGAGACGGGCGGGGCGGGAGAGACCGGCCTGTGCGCCGGTCCCACCCGCCGGCTCATCCCGCCGCTTCCGTCAGTGCGCGGCGATGATCGCGGTCAGGATCTCGCGCGCGGCCTGAAGGTCGCGCTTGTCGATCATCTCGGCGACAGTGTGGATGTAGCGCGTGCCGACGACGATGCCGACGGCGCGCGAGCCCGCCGCCGCCTGCTGCACCGCCGCGCCGTCTTGACCGCCGCGCGCCAGGATGGTGCGCTGGTAGGCAATCCCCTTCTCCTTCGCCAGCGCCTCGATCTCGCGCACGAGGCCGATGTCGGCGATGAAGGAGCCGTCCTTCATGTGGAGGCCGAAGCCCGCGCCCTGCAGCGTCGTGCGGTCCTTGTCCGGCACGCCCGGCGTGTCGCAGGAAAGCGTCGTGTCGACGCCGATGCCGATGTCCGGCTGAATGCCGTAGGCGGCGGTCTTGGCGCCCCTGAGGCCGACTTCCTCCTGCGCGGTGAAGGCGACGACGACCTCGCAGTCATGCGTATGCCCGTCCTCGACGAGCTTGCGCACGGCTTCGAGGCCGAGCCAGCAGGCGATGCGGTTGTCGAGCGCCTTGGAGACGATCTTCTCGCCCATCTCCTCGAAGGGCTCGTTCATCACGACATAGTCGCCGACCTGGACGAGGGTCTTGGTCTCCGGGCCGTGGCCGATGTCGACGAAGAACTCGTTCGGCTCCGGCATCTTCTTGCGCTCTTCGGGCGACTGGATGTGGATCGGCTTGCCCTCGGCGTTCATCACGCCCTTGTGGTCGCCGTTCTCGGTGCAGACGAGGACGCGGCGCGAGAACAGGTTGCGCGGGTCGAAGCCGCCGACCGGATCGACGTTGATGAAGCCCTTGTCGGTGACGTGGGAGACCAGGAAGCCGATCTCGTCCATATGGCAGAGGAGCATCAGCTTCTTCGGATTCTCGCCCTTGCCCTTGCGGGTGCAGATCAGCGAGCCGAGCGCATCGATGCGGATCTCGTCGAAGAGGCCTTCCGCCTCGGACTGGATGAGGTCGCGGATCCGGTGCTCGCGGCCGGGCACGCCCGGGGTTTCGCACAGGCGCTTCAGGAGGTCGATGTTCACGAGGGCGCGGTCCTTCTGGGGTGGGATGTCCTGGCGCGGGCGAGGCCCGTCCGTTCGTACGTTCTCCGATCTATGCCGCTCCGGCGGAGTTGCCAACGGGTGGGACGGGCACCTTCCCGTCAGGCGCCGCTGGGTCCGCGACGGGGTTCAGGATAGGCCGCGGCCTTCGCGCCCCCCTCTGTCCTGCCGGACATCTCCCCCACGAGGGGGGAGATCAGCAGCGTTGCCGACGGCGCTTTTCCGTCGCCGGATGCGCAAGTCATGCTCGTATGCAGGCTGGCGGAGACAGTCGCGCAGGATCGATCTCACCCCTTGTGGGGGAGATGCCGGCAGGCAGAGGGGGGCGCCGTAGGGAGCCGACGCCGAAGATGATTGGCGCCTACTGATCCGCCCCGCCCGGTTGGCGCGGGCTGGTCAGCGGCGCGCTGTCGGCCTTCGCCGCGAGCGGCCGCCGCGTCGCACTTGCGCGGTCGTAGACGCGCCGCCCCGCCGCATAGGTCGCGACGGTGGTGCGTTCGTCGCCGAGGACCATCAGCGCGAACAGCTCCTCGGCGAGCGTCTCCACCCGCTCCATGCGGCGGCGCAGCGGTGCGGTGGCGCGGGAGTCGAGCACGACGAGATCGGCCTCCAGCCCGGGCGCGATCCGGCCGACCCTGTCCGCGATCCCCATCGCCCGGGCATTGCCGGCCGTCATCATGTGGAAGGCCTCGAAGGCCGGCAGCTTCTGGCCGAGCAGCGCCAGCACCTTGTAGCCCTCCGCCGCCGTCGTCAGCATGGAATAGCTGGTGCCGCCGCCGATGTCGGTGGCGATGCCGACGCTGATGCCGGCACCGCGCACCGTCGCGCGGTCGAACAGGCCGGAGCCGAGGAAGAGGTTGGACGTCGGGCAGAACACCGCCGTCGCCCCGCCCGCAGCCAGCGCCTCGTGCTCGCGCGCCGAGAGATGGATGCAGTGGCCGAACAGCGCCCGGGGCCGTACGAGGCCGTAGCGGTCGTAGACGTCGGTGTAGTCCTTCGACCAAGGGAAGGCCTCGGCGACAAAGGCGATCTCCGAGTGGTTCTCAGAGAGATGCGTCTGGATCGGCAGGTCCGGATGCTCGCGCGCGAGCGCCGCCGTCGCCTCCAGCTGCGCCTCGGTGGAGGTCGGGGCGAAGCGCGGGGTGATGGCGTATTCCAGCCGGCCCCGCCCGTGCCATTCGGCGATCAGCGCCTTCGACTGGTCGTAGCCGCCCTGCGGCGTGTCGCACAGCGTCTCCGGCGCGTTGCGGTCCATCATCACCTTGCCGGCGACCATGCGGAGGTTCCGCCGCTCGGCCTCGGTGAAGAAGGCGGAAACGCTCTCCGGATGCGAGGTGCAGTAGACCGCGGCGGTCGTCGTGCCGTTGGCGGCGAGCGTGTCGAGGAGGAAGCGCGAGGCGGCCTCGGCGACGGCGGGATCTCCGTAGCGGCTTTCCTCAGGGAAGGTGTACTTCGCCAGCCACTCCATCAGCTCGGTGCCGTAGGAGGCGATCACCTGGGTCTGCGGCATGTGCAGATGCGGGTCGATGAAGCCCGGCATGACGAGATGCGGCCTGTGGTCGGCGACCGGCGTGCCCGGCGACAGCTGGCGCAGCATCGCCGGCGCCTCGCCGACGGCCCGGATGACGCCGTCCTCGACGAGGACGATGCCGTCCTCGATGAAGCGGACCGCGTCCTCCTCCGATGCCTCCGCCGGGTCGGCGTCGAACCACACGAGCCGGCCACGGATCGCGGCGCTGCCGGTCGGCGGCTTTTGTGCGGCGCTGCTCATAGCCCGGCTGCCACGGCGTCGTAGCGGCCGGAGTCCGACGCGATCCATTTGCCGAGCAGCGCCCGCTCGGACGGCTCGATCCCCGAGACGTTGGCGGGCGGCATGGCGTGGCTGCGAACCGCCTGGCGCTCGATCAGGCTGGCATAGCGGATCATCGCGTCGGCCGTGTCGAGCCGGATGTTCTTCGGCGCGTGGATCATCCCCGGCCAGAGCGGCTCCTTGGCGTGGCACATCGAGCAGCGCGAGGCGACGATCGACTCCGCCTCCTGGAAATAGGGGGAGGCGGCGAGCGCCACCTCGGGATCGCCGGTCCATTCATGCGTGGCCCGGGTCTGTGGCGCGGCCGCAGTCCGCCAGCCCGGCGCGCCGGAGAGCGTGATGACGGCGACGAAGAGCAGGCCGGCCACCACCCAGCACCACCAGAGCTGCCGGCCCGTCGCATGCATGGTGTTGAAGAAGTGCCGGATCACGGCGCCGATCAGCAGGACCAGCCCGGCGATCGCCCAGTTCCACTCAGTCGCGAAGGCGAGGGGGTAGTGGTTGGACAGCATCAGGAAGACGACGGGCAGCGTCAGGTAGTTGTTGTGCAGCGAGCGCTGCTTGGCCTCCTTGCCGAGCCGCGCCTCGGGCGTGCGGCCAGCCTTGAGGTCGGCGACGACGATGGTCTGGTTCGGGATGATGATGAAGAAGACGTTGGCGGTCATGATCGTCGCGATCATCGCGCCGGTGTGGAGCATCGCGCCGCGGCCGGAGAATACCTGGTCGAAGCCAAAGCTCGCCGCGACGACATAGACGAAGAGCACGGCGAGGAGCGCCGTGTCGTTCTTCTTCAGCGGCGACTTGCAGAGGAAGTCGTAGACGATCCAGCCAAGGGCGAGGCCGCCGATCGAGATGGCGATCGCGCCCCAGACGGGGAGATCGACCTTGTCCGGATCGATCAGGAAGAGCCTCGCGCCGAGATAATAGACGAGGATCAGCATCGCGGCGCCGGACAGCCAGGTCGAATAGCTCTCCCATTTGAACCAGGTCAGCTCGTCCGGAAGCTCGGCCGGCGCCAGTGTGTATTTCTGCATGTGGTAGAAGCCGCCGCCATGCACCTGCCAGGCTTCGCCCGAGACGCCCTCGGGCAGGGCGCGGCGGCGCCGGAGGCCGAGATCGAGGGCGATGAAGTAGAAGGACGAGCCGATCCAGGCGATGGCGGTGACGACGTGGATCCAGCGCACCGCAAAGCTCAGCCACTCGGCAAAATAGGTCCACATCGGCAGTTCATTCCCTGACAGTCCCGCGGCACGCGCCGCGGCCATGCGAAAGCCGTCCCGCGGGCTGGCTCCGCGAAACGGCACGACAGGTCAGGTGTAGTACGGGACCGCTGGGGAGGCCAGACGGCTCGTAAACGACTTCGGCGAACGGACGGCCTCGCCGGCGTCGGATCTCAAGCTCGTGTCGTTGCCGCGACGGGCGCCGCGGGTCCGTCGCTCGGAATTGCGGTTCAGAGCTGCTCGAGCAGGGCCTCTGCGCTCGACTTGTCGGCCTGGCCCGGCGACTCCTCGACGTTCAGCGCCTTCACCACGCCGTCCTCGACGATCATCGAGAAGCGCTTGGAGCGCACGCCGAGGCCGGCGACCGAGAGGTCGATGTCGAGGCCGAGCGCCCGGGCGAATTCGCCGTTGCCGTCGGAGAGGAAGAGGATCTTGCCGTCGGCGCCGCTCGCCTTCTCCCAGGCGTTCATGACGAAGACGTCGTTGACCGCGACGACGGCGATGGTGTCGACGCCCTTGGCGCGGATCTCGTCGTTATGGGTGATGAAGCCCGGCAGGTGGTTCATCGAGCAGGTCGGCGTGAAGGCGCCGGGCACGCCGAAGAGCACCACCTTCTTGCCGGAGAAGATGTCGCCGGTCGACAGGTCCTTCGGTCCGTCCTCCGTCTTGGTCTTCAAGGTCGCGTTCGGGATCTTTTCGCCCACGCTTATCGTCATTTCGTCATCCCCAAGCGTTGGCCGCCTGCGGCGGCATCCGGCCACCCCGGCCGTCGACACCGGCATGTGGCATTCCGGCGGACTTTGTCCAGCGCCTCAGGAGCCGGCGCCGACGCTCAGGCCATCCGCCTCGACCGCGGTCCTGCCGGCGGTGAAGATCGCGTCGACGCGTGCCGGCGCGCCGGTCGCGCCCGGCGGGCGCTCCAGGACGGGGACGGTGAAGACATAGGCGCCGCCGTCGCGCTCCGGCGCGGCCGGCTCGTCGAAGTACCAGCCGCCCGGTTCGCTAACGAAGAGATCGGGCCTGCCGCCATCGGCCGGCGCCTCGACCGGAATCCGCAGCGTGTCCGCCTTGGGACCCGCCGTCGCCGGCCCGATCGTCGCGCCGGTGCCGTTCGGCTTCGGCAGGCCCGCGAAGGCGGCCTGAACGGCCTGCGGATCGTCCGACGGCTTCGCCGTCAGGGTCGCCTGGACGGGAATGCAGATGTCGTGGCAGACGCCGAGCATGACGGAGGCCGTCACCGTGCCGATCGCCGCGCCCTTCTTCGGCGTCAGGGTGAAGGCTGCGGCGATCGGCCGCTCATAGCCGTTCGAGCGGCCGAATCCTTCGCCGAACCGGCGCGGCGCCGGCAGCCGCAGATCGGCCTTCGCGAGGTTGCCGGTCTTCGAAAAGTCGATGGTCGGCGGAATGCCGGCAGCGCCGGGATCGGTCCAATAGGTCTTCCAGCCGGGCGCCAGGTCGATGTCGAGCGCGCCGCGCACCGACCCGTCCGCCGCCGGCGCCTCGCGCACCAGACGCAGCGTCACCTGATCTGTGCGCAGCGTCGCGGGCGCCTCGTCGGCCCGTGCGGCAGGCACGGATGCGGCCACGAGCAGTCCGGATGCCGCAAGGACCGACAGGCCGGTCCGCCGGATATCCGCAAGGGCGGAAAACCATCCGGGCGTCTGCATCTCACCGCGCCGCGCCGACGACATTAGCTGCATAATCAATGTTGGCACCTTCGACTGGCATCGCCCCGGCTTCTTCCGCATTATCTGAAGGAGACGTGACAATTCTGCTCTGGCAAGTCGGCGGAGTCGATGCCACCTTGTCGTGACCAGAATGTGTGCGGCAGGCCCAATGCCGAGGTGACATGGACGTGGATCTCGATCTCGATACCGAACATGAAGGGGTGGCGCATTCCCTGGAAGGCCACTTCCTGATCGCGATGCCCAACATCAGCGACGAGCCCTTCGCGCGGACCGTCATCTATCTCTGTGCCCATTCGCCGAACGGGGCGATGGGCTTCATCATCAACAAGGCGCAGCCGATGGATTTCCCGGCGCTCCTGACGCAGATCGGCATCGTCGAGAGCGAGGACGACATCCGCCTGCCGGAAGGCGGGCGCGAGGTGTCGGTGTGCATGGGCGGTCCCGTCGAGAAGGGCCGCGGCTTCGTCCTCCACTCCGACGACTACGATTCCGAGTCCACCGTCCCGGTCGCCGACAACATCTCGCTGACACCGACGCTGGATATCCTGAAGGCCCTGTCGCAGGGCATCGGCCCGCGCACCGCGATCATGGCGCTCGGCTATTCCGGCTGGGCGCCGGGCCAGCTCGAAAGCGAGATCGCGGCAAACGGCTGGCTGACCTGCAAGGCCGATCTCGGCATCGTCTTCGACGTCGACCTCGACGCCAAGTATCGCCGGGCCCTCGGCCTCCTCGGCATCGAGCCGGCCTTCCTGACGGGCGAGGCGGGACACGCCTGAGGGCGTTCGCCTTCGCCGTCGTCAGCTCGCCCGTTTCATCCCGTTCATCCGGTCCTGCAGGAGCCGCGTCACCGCGTCGATGCTCAGCGGCGGAGAGAAGGCGAAGCTCTGGGCGTATTCGCAGTTGAGCTGCCGCAGCTGGACGATGTCCAGATCGCTCTCCACCCCTTCCGCCACGACCTTCAGCCCCAGATCGTGCGCCATCGTCACGATCGAGTGGAGGATGATCGGGCGCTGCGGCTGGTTGTTGCTGTTGCGCAGGAAGGACTGGTCGATCTTCAAGGTGTCGAACGGGAAGCGGAGGAGATAGGCGAGCGAGGAATAGCCCGTGCCGAAATCGTCGAGCGACAGGCCGACGCCGAGCTGGCGAAGCCGCGCGAGAAGCTGGGCCGAGCGCTCCGGATTGTCCATGACCAGCGATTCCGTCAGCTCCAGCTTCAGCGCCGCCGGCGGAAGCCGGTAGCGCTCGATCACCGCCTTCACGTCGGCGATGAGATCCTGGCGGATGAGCTGGCTCGAGGAGATGTTGACCGACATGAAGAGGTCGGTGTCGCCGGTCAGCCGCTGCAGGTCGCTCAGCCGTTTGGCGGCTTCCTCCAGGGCGAACTGGCCGAGCTGGACGATCAGCCCCGTGCTCTCGGCGACGGGGACGAACTCTCCCGGCGAGATCGCGCCGCGCTTGGGATGCTCCCAGCGCATCAGCGCCTCGAAGCCGGCGATGGCCTCACCGTCGAGCCGCACGATCGGCTGGAAGGCCAGCGACATTTCGCCGCGCTCGAAGGCTCGGCGCAGGTCAGACTCCAGCTGCAGGCGGCCCGAGCCGATGGTCTTGTAGGACGGGCGGAAGGGCTCGATGCGGTCGCCGCCGAAGCGCTTCGCCTGGTACATGGCGAGCTCGGCCTCCTTCAGCACCTCCTCGGGCATCGCCTGCTCCGTCCACCCAGACAGGCCGATCGAGCCGGTGAGGATGATCTCGCGGCCCGCCAACCCGATCGGCGCCTTGATCGCCTCGCGCAGCGTTTCGGCGAAGGTGGCGATGGCCGCGACGTCCGCCTCCGAGACGAGGATCAGGCCGAACTGGTCGCTGCCGAGCCGGGCGAGCGAATCCTGCGGCTTCAGGATGCGCTTCAGCCGCCGTCCGACGGTGAGCAGGATGGTGTCGCCGGTGGCGATGCCGAAATCGTCGTTGACCTGCTTGAAGCGGTCGATGTCGATGACGAAGATCGTCGGATGGACGTCCGAGCGCGCGTCGGCGAGGACGCCGATCGCCTGCAGCCGGTCCATGAAGAGTTCGCGGTTCGGCAGGCCGGTCAGCTGGTCGTGCAGGGCGTCGTGCAGCAGCCGCTCCTCGGCCTTCTTCACGTCGGTGACGTCCTTCAGCGTGCCGACGCAGCGGACCACCTCGCCGTCAGAGCCCAGCACCGGCCGCGCGCGCAGCGAGACCCAGTGATAGTGCCCGTCCTCGTCGCGCAGCCGGAATTCCTGTGCGATCCGCCCGCGCCGGTGTTCGAGGATGGTGTCGAGCGTCAGCTTGAAGCGGTCGCGGTCGTCGGGGTGGAGGATCGGCAGCCAGTCGCGCGCCGGCCCGTTCATCGAGGCGATCGGCATGCCCGCGAGGGCCTCGCCGTCGGCGCCGGCGAAGATCCGGTCGCGCGACACGTCCCAGTCGAAGACGGCGTCGCCGGTGCCGGCCAGCGCCAGGGCGCGGCGCTCCATGTCGGAGAGCAGCCCCTGCGCGAAGGTGCCGCCGGCAAAGGCATGCTGCATTACGGTGAAGCCGATGAGCAGCACGATCAGCACCAGGCCGCCGCCGAGCGCCGGCTGGATGATGTCGTTGTCGATCCGCCCGGTCACGGTCATGTACGCCGCGACGAGCCACAGGATGATCAGGCACCAGGTCGGGATCAGCATCACCGCCCGGTCGAAGCCGTGCAGCGAGAGGCCGACGATGAGCGCCAGCCCGATGCCGGCGGTCGCAGCCAGCGACAGCCGCGCGATGCCGGAGGCGACCACCGGATCGAACACCGCGGCGGCGCCGAGACCGGCGAGGAGCAGCAGCCACAGGACCAGCGAGATCGACAGCGCCCGGTGCCAGCGATTGATGTGGAGATAGGCGAAGAGGAAGATCGCCAGGGAGAAGGCGAGGGCGACTTCCGTCCCCGCCCGCCATACCTGTTCCTGCCCGGGCGCCAGCGGCACGAGCTTCTGCCAGAAGTCGAAGTCGATGCAGATGTAGCCGAGCACCGCCCAGGCGAGCGCTGCGGCGGCCGGGAACATCGCCGAACCCTTCACCACGAAGAGGATCGTCAGGAACACCGCCAGCAGGCCAGCGATGCCGAGCACGATGCCGCGATAGAGCGTGAAGGCGTTGATCGTGTCCTTGTAGGCGTTCGGCTCCCACAGCCGGATGTCCGGCAGGGTCGGCGAGGTCATCTCGGCGACGAAGGTGACGACCGAGCCGGGATCGAGCGTCACCAGGAAGACGTCCGCCTCGGTACTCGGCTGGCGCTCCAGCGCGAAGCCCTGGCTCGGCGTGATCGCGGCGATGCGCTGCGAGCCGAGGTCCGGCCAGAGCAGGCCGGAGCCGACGAGGCGGAAATGCGGCACCACGACCAGTCGGTCGATCTGGTCGTCGGAATTGTTGGCGAGCGCGAAGACGGCCCAGTTGCCGGAAGCCTGCGGCGACTTCGCCTCGACCTCGATCCGTCGCACGATGCCGTCCGCCCCGGGGACGGTCGCCACCTGAAAGCTGTGCCCCTGGTTGCGATAGATGTCGGTCGCCGGCTTCAGGTCGACGGCGGCGTCGTCACCGGAGACGCTCACCGGTTCAAGGGCATGCGCCGCCGGCGCGCCGAACCCCGCCAGCGCCATCACCACGACGATGAAAGACAGGACGATCGCCCGCCCGAACAGAGAATGCATGCTGTCTTGCCAGCCCCACCGACGCCTGATCGCCACCCCCAAGACCGGCCCCCTCAGGCCGGGGCCGCGGCGCGGACGCGCGAGCTAGCCTTGGAAGACGACCATTCTTCGGCAAGCAGCGCATAGAGGCAATGATCCTCCCACCGCCCGGCGATCTTCAGATAGTTCCGCAACAGCCCCTCGCGCTTGAACCCGCACTTCTCCAGGAGGCCGATCGAGCGGGCATTGGTCGGCAGGCACGCGGCTTCGATGCGGTGCAGGCCCTCGAGGTCGAAGACGAACATCTTGATGGTCTCGACCGCCTTGAACATCAGCCCCAGCCCCGCATAGCGCTCGCCCATCCAGTAGCCGAGCGTGCAGCATTGCGCGACCCCGCGCCGGATATGGCCGACGGTGATGCCGCCATAGAGGGTCGTTCCGGCCTCGTCGAACAGGAAGAAGGTGAAGCCCGTGCCGTCGCGCGCTTCCTGATTGTAGCGCCGGATGCGCTGGCGATAGGCCGCCCAGGAGAGCTCGTCCATCGTCCAGAGCGGCTCCCATGGCTTCAGGAAGTCGCGGCTGTCGGCGCGAAGGTCGCGCCAGGCGGCGAAGTCGCCGCGGCGCGGCATGCGCAGCACGATCCCCTCGCCGGTCAGGCCCGGGAGCGGCGGACGTCCGATGTGGTCGATGAAGCTCATCGCCGGGCGATCACCGCCCGGACGCGGCTCTGGGGGCGGCCGCGCCGTTGGCGGAGCCGAGTCGCTCGACCATCGCGTCGACCCCCGGCAGCCGGTCGACCGGCCCGATCGCCGCCAGCGTCGGCTGCGATCCGAGGAAGATCCGCTCGGCGAGACCGGCGAGCCGCGGCGCGTCGATGGCGTCGAGCCGCGAGATCAGTTCCTCGTTCGGGATGATCTTCTCGTTGAACAGCAGCTGGCGCGCGATCTGGCCCGCACGTGCGGCGGGGCTTTCCTGCGACATCAGGAGGTTGGCGCGCATCTGCGCCCGCGCCCGCGTCACCTCCTTCTCGTCGATGCCCTGCGCGGCCTGGATCAGCTCGTCGATGATGACGGGACCGAGTTCGGCGAGCTCCTCCTCGCCGGTGGCGGCATGAACGCCGAAGATGCCGGTGTCGGAGAAGCTCCAGTGGAAGGCGTAGATCGCGTAGCAGAGGCCGCGGCGCTCGCGCACTTCCTGGAACAGCCGCGAGGACATCCCGCCGCCGAGGATCAGCGAGAGGATCTGCGAGGCGTAGAAATCGCGGGCGTAATAGGGCCGCCCCTCGAAGCCGAGCACCATCTGCGCGTCCGCAAGGTCGCGGCTCTGGCGGAACTCGCCGCCGAGATAGGAGGCGGCCGTGCGCGGCTCGGCAATCTCGGGCAGCGCCTCGGGCTTGCCCTTGCCGAAGATCGCTGTCACCTGGTCGACGATCGCCTGGTGCGACACCGCGCCGGCGGCGGAGATCACCATCTTGTCCGGCGCGTAGTGCCGGGCGAGATAGGTCCTCAGATCGTCCGGCGTGAAGGACTTCACCGTCTTCCGGGTACCGAGGATCGGCCGGCCGATGATCTGGCCGCGATAGGCGGTCTCCTGGAAGTGGTCGAAGACGATGTCGTCCGGTGTGTCCTCCGCCGCGCCGATCTCCTGCAGGATGACCTGCTGCTCGCGCTCGAGCTCGGCTTCGTCGAAGCGCGAATCGATAAGGATGTCGGTCAGGATGTCGAGCGCCAGCGGCACGTCGTCCTTCAGGACGCGGGCGTAATAGGAGGTCGACTCGACGCTGGTCGCGGCATTGAGGTCGCCGCCGACGTCCTCGATCTCCTCGGCGATCTGCCGGGCCGAGCGCCGGCTGGTGCCCTTGAACGCCATGTGCTCGAGGAGATGGGCGATGCCGTGCTCGCGCTCGCTCTCGTCGCGCGCGCCGGCCTTTACCCAGATGCCGAGCGCCGCGCTTTCGAGCGTCGGCATGGTTTCGGTGGCGATGGTCAGCCCGTTGGACAGGCGCGTGATGTCGACGCTCATGCCTCGGCCCCCGCTGATACGGCGCGCGAGCGCGCCGAGATGTAAGATTCGACTGCTTCGAGGTCGGCGGCCAGTCGATCGAAGCGCTCCCGCTTCTGCATCAGGTCCGCATGGCTCGGCGGCAGGGCGGGAGAGACGCCGGCGGCGGCCTCGACCGCAGCCGGGAACTTGGCCGGATGGGCGGTGCCGAGGGTGATCATGGGCGCCTTGCCGAGATGCCTCTCCGCGACCCCAACGCCGACAGCGGTGTGCGGGTCGAGGAGGTATGCGGTGGTGTCGAGCGTCCGGCGGATCGTTTCGGCGGTGGCCTGCTCGTCGCTGGCGCCCGCCACGAATTCCGCCCGGATCGCTTCGAGGAGCGGTTCGGGAAGGGTGAAGCTGCCGGACTGCGCCAGCCCCTGCATCATCGTCCGCACCAAGCCGGCGTCGCGGCCACCGGCTTCGAACAGCAGCCGCTCAAAGTTGGAGGAAACCTGGATGTCCATCGAGGGCGACATGGTCGCGTGCAGGGCGCCGGTCTCGTAGCGCCCGGTGGCGAGCGTGCGGGACAGGATGTCGTTCTGATTGGTCGCGATGATCAGTCTGTCGACCGACAGGCCCATGCGCTTGGCGGCATAGCCGGCGAAGATGTCGCCGAAATTGCCGGTCGGCACGGTGAAGGAGACGGTCCGCTCCGGCGCTCCGAGGCTGGCGGCGGCGGTGAAGTAGTAGACGATCTGGGCCATGATCCGGCCCCAGTTGATCGAGTTGACGCCGGACAGGCGCGAGCGCTCGCGGAAGCGGGCGTCGTTGAACATCGCCTTGACCAGCGCCTGGCAGTCGTCGAACGTGCCGTCCACCGCGACCGCATGGACGTTGTCGGCGCCCGACGTCGTCATCTGCCGCTGCTGCACCGGCGAGACGCGGCCGTGCGGAAACAGGATGAAGAGGTCGGTGCGCCGCGATCCGGCGAAGGCCGCGATCGCCGCGCCGCCGGTATCGCCCGAGGTCGCGCCGACGATCGTCGCGCGGGCGTTCCGCTCGGCGAGCACATGGTCCATCAGCCGGGCGATCAGCTGCATGGCGACGTCCTTGAAGGCGAGCGTCGGGCCGTGGAACAGCTCCAGCACGAAATGCGCCGGCCCGATCTGGACCAGCGGCGCCACCGCCGGATGCGGGAAGGTGGCATAGGCCGCCTCGATCATCCGCTTCAGGGCAGCGGCCGGAATGTCGTCGCCGACGAAGGGCAACAGAATCTCGAAGGCGACTTCGGGATAGGGACGTCCTGCGAAACCGCGGATGGTCTCCGGCGACAGCTGCGGCCAGGTCTCGGGGACATACAGCCCGCCATCGCTCGCCAGGCCCGCCAGAAGCGCGTCGGCGAAACCGAGAAGCGGAGCCTCCCCCCGCGAACTCACATACCTCACGTCGTCTCCACTTCGTGTCGGATCGGGCCGGAAAGCCCGGCGACCTGCCTTGCGTCGAGGCCCGTCGGTCGCCTAACCCGTCTTGGGCTGATATAGAACGGCCCGTCACATTAAGGGAAGAACCGAGCGATGCATATGGTGATGGCCCTGAGGGGGGCGGCGCTCTGTGGCGCGATCGTGCTTTTGTCGAGCTGCACGTCGACGGATCAGGCCGGGGGGGACCTGTCGACGCCGGACGCCGCGCTGACCAAGCCGGCCTATGCCGAGCATGCGCAGGGCGGCGAAGCCATGTACTGCCCGCAGGTCACGCTGCGCGAGGGCACCTCCATCCTGACCAAGATGGTCGCGGACAAGATCGACTACCAGGCCTCGATCCAGAGCGTCACCCGCGACTGCCGGATCGTCGACGGCCAGTTCCACATCGTCGTCGGCGTCATCGGCCGCATGATGCCGGGTCCCGCGGCGACCTCGCGTAGCGTCTCCCTGCCGATCCGGGTCGCCGTCACGCGCGGCCAGGACGTCGTCTACTCGGCCCTCGGCAAGCTCTCCGTGCCGGTCGAGAAGGGCGGCGTCGCCCACTCCTTCAGCTATGTCGACAACAAGATCGTGCTTCCGGTTCCGACGGAGAAGGACATCCACATCTTCACCGGCTTCGACGACGGGGCACCGGCGGCCAAGTAGCGCCGGCGTAAGACCGGTTCTGGCGGCGTACCCGCAGGCCCGGCATCCGCCAGGCCTCGGGAGCCGCGGGACGGATCAGGCGTAGGCGTAGGGGCCGCCGCGTTTCAAGCCGCGGCGGTAGGCCGGACGCTCGTGGATCCGCTGCAGGAAGTCGCGCAGCTTCGGCCGGCCGTCATAGCCGAAGCGCTTGCCGGCGGTCTCGACCGGGAAGCTCATCATGATGTCGGCGACCGACAGGTCGGGCCCGGCGAACCAGCCGCTGTCGCCGATCGACGCCTCCCAATGGTCCATGTGCAGAGCGAGCTGCGGGCGCACCAGCAGCTCGTCCACCTTCTCCATCGAGGCCTTGAGGATCGGCTTGGCGAAGAACGGCGCCCGGTCCGGGATCATCTGCAGGACCAGCATCAGGAACAGCGGCGGCATCGCCGAGCCCTCAGCGTAGTGCAGGAAGTGCCGCGCGGTCCAGTAGTCGTCCGAATCGCGCGGCGGCATCATCCGGTCCGACGGGTCGTGGCGCGACAGGATGTATTCGACGATCGCGCCGGTCTCGGCGATGGTGCGGCCGCCATCGGTCAGGACGGGCGACTTGCCGAGCGGATGGATCTCCTTCAGCTCGGGCGGCGCCTGCATGTCCTTGCCGCGCTGATAGTGCCGGACCTCGTAGGGCGCCTCCAGCTCCTCGAGCAGCCAGAGCACGCGCTGCGAGCGGGAGTTGTTGAGGTGATGGATGGTGAGCACCGGGATCCGTCCTTCGCCGCTGGAGCCGCCCCGAACATAGATCGGGCGCTGCCCCGCGCAATCGGGCACCTGGCGCGACAGCGGGTGCGGCGCATCCGCAACAGTTGCGGCTTCTCGCTCCGGCTCTTCCCGAGGCGGTGCTGCATTTGATCTGGATCAATCGGGCCCGCCTCCGACGATCCTAAGGCTCCCCTGTCAAATTTCCTCGCAGGGTGAAGAGAAACGGAAATGAAAAAGGCAGGAATTGCGGTGCGGCTCGCGGCGGCGATTGGCGCGGTCTTCGTCACGCCGGGCGAGGCTGCTCGCGCGGCGGACTACGATCTCGGCGGCGTCAGGGTCAAGGAGGCGCAGAGCCCCTGGCAGGTGCGGCTGCGCGGCCTCGGCGTGATCACACGGGACTCCGGCCGGGTCGACGGCGTCGACGGATCCGACCTTTCCTATTCGGATACGGTCGTCCCGGAACTCGACATCTCCTACTTCTTCACCGACGCCATCGCCGCCGAGCTGATCCTCGGCACGACCTATGCGGACGTCAAAGGCAAGGGCTCGATCGCCGGCCTCGGCACGGTCGGCAAGACCTGGATCCTGCCGCCGACGCTGACGCTGCAGTACCACTTCAACGATTTCGGGCGGTTCAAGCCCTATGTCGGCGCCGGCGTGAACTATACGATCTTCTACAACCAGAAAGGTCGAAGCGCCGACGACCTCGACATCAAGAACTCCTTCGGCGCCGCGCTGCAGGTCGGCTTCGACTACATGATCGACGACAACTGGGGCTGGAACGTCGACGTCAAGAAGCTCTTCCTGCGACCGGACTTCGACGTCACCGTCGGCGGCAACAGGCTGCACGGCAAGGCCGACCTCGATCCCTGGCTGATCGGCACGGGCATCACCTACCGCTTCTGACGCGGGCGACCGTTCCCGGAGGACGCGCCCGCTGGATCAGAGGCCGGCAGCGCGGCGCAGAGCCGCGTTGATCCGCTCCTGCCAGCCCGGCCCGTCCTCCTGGAAGCGCTCCAGCACGTCGCGGTCGATCCGCAGCGAGACCAGCTCCCTGGCACCGGGAATGGCCGATGCCTCCTTGACGCGGTCGGTCGGGGTGGTCGCGGCCTTGAAGGCGGCTTCGGCCGCGGCGCGGGGATCGGTGGGGCGTCTGGCCATGGGAGGCGGTCCTTCTGGAGCATGAGCCGGAAAGGCAGGCCTGTGGCCGCCAGTCAGGCGAGGCTGGAGATTGCGAGCGTCACCGTTCGCAGGAGCTGAGCGCAGCGTAGCAGGAGACGCGGGTGCTGCGAATGCGCGGGTGCGCCGGTCAGTCGGGATCGCGCGGCGACGATCGCTCGCGCACCCGCGGCAGCGGGGGCGGCTGCCCGGGATCGCGGCGCTTGCGCCAGCCGCCCGCGGCGTGCCCGGCGATGATCCAGTAGACGAGCGCGAAACACAGCGCGGCGACGATGATGGCCGTCTGGACGCTCATATGCGGCACGTTGGTGCCGTAGGCGGCGAACAGGATGGCGACGCCGCCGATCAGGCCGGCGGTGATGTGGAGAAGCACGGAGTCGAGGCCGAAGATCTCCGTCAGCACCATGAACACCAGCCAGGGCCCGATCGCCACCGCCCCGACCTGAACGGCCTGGGCCGAGAAGAAGAAGACGGCGTGCGCCAGGAAGACCGGGTCGTGCAGCTCCGCGCCGTTGACCCGGATGAACGGCCACAGCAGCGCGAAAGCCGCCGTCAGGCACGCGGCGATGTAGCCGATGGGAATGACGAAGAGAAAACGCAGCACTGTTCCCATCGCGGATCTTCACTTTCAGGCGGATCGGGGAGGTTCGCGAACTCGCCGCTCGACCGGACGAGGAGATGTAATCAAACGGGCGTCTGCCGCGAATACTCCTCCAGCGGAGGAGATACCAATGAAGACCAAGTTATGTTTCGCAGCGCTCGTTTCGACCCTCGTTCTCGCACCGATCGCCGCCAAAGCCGAGACCCGCCATGTCGTCGAGCTGTTCACCAGCCAGGGCTGCTCGTCCTGCCCGCCGGCCGATGCCGTGCTGCGGCGGATCGCCGCCGATCCGGCCGTGCTCGCCCTCGGCCTGCATGTCGACTACTGGGACCGGCTGGGCTGGAAGGACACGCTGGGATCGCCGGCCTTTTCCGCCCGCCAGCGCGCCTATGCTCAGGAGCGCGGCGACGGGCAGGTCTATACGCCGCAGGCGGTGGTCGACGGTCAGGGGCTTGCCGTCGGCTCGAACGGGCGGGCGATCAGCCGGATGATGGCGGAGACGCCGCTGCCGGTTTCCGTCGCAATTTCCGGCGGCAAGGTTTTGGTCGGCCCCGGACAGGGCTCCGGCGCGCTCTGGCGCATCGACTATATCAGCGCGGCGACCGTCCCGATCGGCCGCGGCGAGAACGCCGGCTCCAGCGTCACCTACGTCAACGCCGTGCGCGGCATGACCCTCATCGGCCAGTGGAGCGGCAAGCCGGCGACCTACGCGCTCGGCGCCTGCGGCGCGGCGAAAGGCGCCGATGCCTGCGCGGTCATCCTGCAGGCCGGCAGCCAGAGCCGGCCGGGGCCGATCCTCGGCGCGGCGGCGCGCTGAGGCGCGGGCGGCGTCCTTTGCCGCGGGCCGTTCAGCCGGCGGCGAGTTCGCTGATCCGCGCCGCTTCCATCGCGTCGCGCTCGCTCTTGCGCATGCGCTCGGACTCCGACTTCAGCTGCCCGCAGGCGGCGAAGATGTCGCGCCCGCGCGGGGTGCGGATCGGCGAGGCGTAGCCTGCCTGGTTCACGAAGTCCGCGAAGCGCTCGATCTGGTCCCAGTCGGAGCATTCATAGCGGCTGCCCGGCCAGGGGTTGAACGGGATGAGGTTGATCTTGGCGGGAATGCCCTTGAGGATCCGCACCAGCTCCTTGGCGTCGGCGAGGCTGTCGTTGACGCCCTTCAGCATGACGTATTCGAAGGTGATGCGCTTGGCGTTCGACAGGCCGGGATAGGCGCGGCAGGCGTCGAGCAGATCCTTCAGCGGGTACTTCTTGTTGATCGGCACCAGCTCGTCGCGCAGCGCATCGTTCGTCGCGTGCAGCGAGATCGCCAGCATCACGCCCATCTCCTCGCCGGCCTTGGCGATCATCGGCACGACGCCGGAGGTCGACAGCGTGATCCGGCGCTTCGACAGGGACAGGCCCTCGCCGTCCGAGGCGACGCCAAGCGCCTCCTTGACGTTGTCGAAATTGTAGAGCGGCTCGCCCATGCCCATCATCACGACGTTCGAGACCAGGCGTCCCTCGCTCGGTACGATCGCGCCGGCCGGCGTCGCGGCGTCGGGGAAGTCGCCGAGCCGGTCGCGGGCGAGCAGGATCTGGCCGACGATCTCGTCCGGCGTCAGGTTGCGCACCAGGCGCTGCGTGCCGGTGTGGCAGAAGGTGCAGGTCAGCGTGCAGCCGACCTGGGAGGAGACGCAGAGCGTGCCGCGGCCTTCCTCGGGGATATAGACCGTCTCGATCTCGACCGGCCGGCCGGCGCCCTTCGGCGAGAAGCGCAGCACCCATTTGCGCGTGCCGTCCACCGAGACCTGCTCGGTGACGATCTCGGGCCGCGCGATGGTGTAGGCGTCGTCGAGCTTCTGCCTCAGGTCCTTGGCGACGTTGGCCATCTGGGAGAAGTCGGAGACGCCGCGGACATAGAGCCAGTGCCAGAGCTGCTGGGTGCGCATGCGCACCTGCTTTTCCGGGACGCCAACCGCCGCCAGCGCCTCGCCCAGCCGCTCGCGCGACATCCCGATCAGCGACGGCTTTTCGTCGGCCGGCGCGGGTCGCAGTGCCGGCGGAACGGCCAGCTGCGGCTTCGCGCGGGACTGGGTGAGGTCGAGCGTGACGGACATCGGCTTTCCTCTTCGCTCGCCAACGCGTCTTGGCCGCGATGCGATGATGCGGCGACGCCCCAAGGGCGAGGGGAGATGAGTTCAAAAGGATTGCCGGAACACATGCCCTTTCAGGGCCGAAAGTTCAAGGCGGACGACTCGGAGGCTTCCGGCGGCAAGCAGGACGCCGCAGCCCGGGCGGTGCAAGGGGTGGTGCGATCGAAGCGCAGCGCTTCAGCTTCGTCATCCCGGCCTTGAGCCGGGATCTATTCCTCCGCGTCGAAACGACCTCTTCGGCGACGACGACAGGAGAACATCAGACGCCCTTGCAGCGTCGGCGACTTGGCGTGGATCCCGGCTCGAGGCCGGGATGACGAGCCGGCGGTGTCGTCGCCGATTGCGAACGTTCGTGCCGAACTCCGAAGGTGTCCGACGCCCTCAGCCCGGACGCCGAGCCAGCATCATGTAGTTGACGTCGGTGTCCTTCGACTGGCGCCATTCGTCAGCGAGCGGGTGGTAGACGACGCCGGTCTCGTCGATCATCGACAGGCCGGCGCGCTCCAGCGGGCCGGCGATCTCGTCCGGGCGCACCAGCTTCTCGAACTGGTGCGTGCCCTTCGGCAGCCAGCGCAGCACGCGCTCCGCGCCGACGATGGCGAAGGCATAGGCCTTCAGGGTGCGGTTGATGGTGGCGACGAAGAGGAGGCCGCCCGGCTTCACCATCTGGGCACACGACGTCAGGAACAGGTCGACATCCGCGACATGCTCGACGATCTCCAGCGCCAGCACGACGTCGAAGGTCTCGCCGCCGGCCGCGATCGCCTCGGCCGTCGTCGCGCGGTAGTCGATGGCAAGGCCGCCCTCGGCCGCGTGGAGCTTGGCGACCTCGATGTTCGTCTCGGACGCATCCGCACCGACGACATCGGCCCCGAGCCGCGCCATCGGCTCGGCGATCAGCCCGCCGCCGCAGCCGATGTCGAGCAGTGTCAGCCCGGCGAAGGGCTTCGGCGCGTTGATGTCGCGGTCGAAGTTCATCGCCATCTCGCGGCGGATATAGTCGAGGCGGACCGGGTTGAACTTGTGCAGCGGCTTGAACTTGCCGACCGGGTTCCACCACTCCTGCGCCATGCGGGAGAAGCGCTCGACCTCGGCGCCGTCGATCGTCGTACCCGCTTCCGAATTCATCGCCCGTTCCTTGATGTCGTCGCTCTTCCTGTGTGCCCGCATGTTCTTTCGCCGGCTGGAAAGTCAAGCGGGGTGCGGCCTTCGGCGTCGCTCCGTCCGTGCGGGAACGCTCTTGCCGGGAACGGCTTATTCGAGGACAGTCGTCTCCGGCCAGAAGGAGCAGGGGTCATGTCGAACACCCGCAGCACCGCCGACTTCATCCCCGGCGAAGACATGGAAGACGCCGAGACGCCGGCGCCCGGCTCGGACGAGGCGGAGCTGAGCCAGCCGCCGCATCGCCACCGGCGCGATTTCGCGGATGACGATGCTCCGGCAGACGGGAAGGAGGCCGGCGCGGAAACGCCGAGCCCCGGTGCCGAAAGGCAGCCGCCGGCATGATGCCGGCCGCCCCTCGCAGCTTTCACGCTATTCCGCCGCCTCTTGATAGGCCTCCATCGGAGGGCAGGCGCAGACCAGGTTGCGGTCGCCATAGACGTTGTCGACGCGGTTGACCGGCGACCAGTACTTGTCGACCCGGAAGGCACCGGGCGGATAGCAGGCCTCTTCGCGCGAATAGGGACGGTCCCATTCGCCGACGAGATCCTCCACCGTGTGCGGGGCGTTCTTCAGCGGGTTGTTCTTCGGGTCGGACCGGCCTTCCTCGATCGCGCGGGCCTCCTCGCGGATCGCCAGCATCGCCTCGCAGAAGCGGTCGAGCTCGGCCTTGGTCTCCGACTCCGTCGGCTCGATCATCAGCGTGCCGGCCACCGGCCAGCTCATCGTCGGCGCGTGGAAGCCGCAGTCGATCAGGCGCTTGGCGACATCGTCCACGGTGACGCCGGCGCTCTCCTGCAGGATGCGGGTGTCGATGATGCACTCGTGCGCGACGCGCCCGGTGCCGGACTTGTAGAGGACGGGATAGGCCCCCTCCAGGCGTTTGGCGATGTAGTTGGCGTTGAGGATCGCGACCTTGGTCGCCTGCGTCAGCCCCTCACCGCCCATCATCAGGCAGTAGCTCCAGGAGATCGGCAGGATCGACGGCGATCCGTAGGGACCCGCCGAGACCGGGCCCTCCTCGCCCGAGAGCATCGGATGGCCCGGCAGATGCCGCGCCAGATGCGCCTTGACCGCGATCGGTCCCATGCCCGGCCCGCCGCCGCCATGCGGGATGCAGAAGGTCTTGTGCAGGTTGAGGTGGCAAACGTCGGCGCCGATATCGCCGGGGCGGGCGAGGCCGACGAGGGCGTTCATGTTGGCCCCGTCGAGATAGACCTGGCCGCCATGCTCGTGGACGATCTCGCAGAGTTCGGCGACCCGGGCCTCGAAGACGCCGTGCGTCGAGGGGTAGGTGATCATGCAGGCGGCGAGCCGGTCGGAATACTGCTCGGCCTTCGCCCGGAACTCCTCGACGTCGATGTCGCCGTTCTCCGCCGACTTCACCGGCACGACCGTCATGCCGGCCATCTGGGCCGACGCCGGATTGGTGCCGTGCGCCGAGGTCGGGATCAGGCAGACCGTGCGGTGGTCGTCGCCATTCGCCTTGTGGAAGGCGCGGATGGTGAGGAGGCCGGCATATTCGCCCTGCGCGCCGGAATTCGGCTGCATCGACACCGCGTCGAACCCGGTGATGGCGCAGAGCTTTTCCGACAGGTCCTCGATCAGGAAGCGGTAGCCGAGCGCCTGGTCCGCCGGCGCGAAGGGATGCAGCTCGGCGAATTCCGGCCAGGTGATCGGCAGCATCTCGGCGGTCGCGTTCAGCTTCATCGTGCAGGAGCCGAGCGGGATCATCGAGCGGTCGAGCGCGAGGTCGCGGTCGGAGAGCCGGCGGATGTAGCGGGTCATCTCGCTCTCCGCCCGGTTCATGTGGAAGACCGGATGCGTCATGTAGTCGGTCTGGCGCAGGCGCTCTTCGGACAGGCGCCAGCCGGACTCGATCGCGGCGAAGGCGAAGGTGCCGCCGAAGGCGCGCCAGACCGCCTCGATATTGCCGGGCCGCGTGCGCTCGTCGACGGAGATGCCGATGCGGGTTTCCCCGACCGGGCGCAGGTTCACCCCGCCGGCCACCGCCGCGTCGAGGATCACCCGCTGCAGGCGGCCGACGTCGATCGTCATCGTGTCGAAGAAGGCGTCCGGCTCGACGGTGTAGCCGAGCTTTTCGAGGCCGGAGGCGAGGATCGACGCCCGCGTGTGCACCCGCTGGGCGATCGCCTTGATCCCCTTCGGGCCGTGGAAGACGCCGTACATCGACGCCATCACCGCGAGGAGCACCTGCGCGGTGCAGATGTTCGAGGTCGCCTTCTCGCGGCGAATGTGCTGCTCTCGGGTCTGCAGCGCAAGGCGATAGGCGCGGTTGCCGCGCGCATCGACCGAGACGCCGACGAGGCGGCCGGGCATGGAGCGCTTGTGGGCGTCCTTCACCGCCATGTAGGCGGCGTGCGGGCCGCCATAGCCCATCGGCACGCCGAAGCGCTGGGTCGAGCCGACGGCGATGTCGGCGTTCATCTCGCCGGGCGTCTTGAGCAGCGCCAGCGACAAGGGGTCGGCGGCCATCACCGCGATCGCGCTCGCCGCGTGCAGGCTCGCGATGACGTCGGTGAAGTCGCGGACGTGGCCGTAGGTGCCGGGATACTGGAAGATCGCGCCGAACACCTCGCCGGGTTTCAGGTCGGCGAACGGGTCGCCGACGGCGACGCTCCAGCCGAGCGGCTCGGCCCGCGTCCGAATGACCGCGATCGTCTGCGGGTGGCAGTTCTCGTCGACGAAGAAGGTGTTCGCCTTGGACTTGGCGACGCGATGCGCCATCGCCATGGCCTCGGCGGCGGCGGTCGCCTCGTCGAGCAGCGAGGCGTTGGCGACGTCGAGGCCGGTCAGGTCCGACATCATCGTCTGGAAGTTCAGGAGCGCTTCGAGCCGGCCCTGGCTGATCTCCGGCTGGTACGGCGTGTAGGCCGTGTACCAGGCGGGGTTCTCCAGGATGTTGCGCTGGATGACCGGCGGCGTGATCGTGCCGTAATAGCCCTGGCCGATCAGCGAGACGAGGTTCCGGTTCTTGTCGGCGGTCTCGCGCAGCGCGTCGAGCGCCTGGCGCTCGGTCATCGGCGGGCCGAAGTCGAGCGGCTCTTTCTGCCGGATCGAGGCGGGAACGGTCTCGTCGATCAGCGCGTCGAGCGTCTCAGCGCCGACGACGGAGAGCATCTCCGCCATCTCGGCGGGAGACGGGCCGATATGGCGGCGGTTGGCGAAGTCGTACGGATCGTAGTCGGTGAATTCGAAGGGCATGAAAGGCTCAGTCCACCATGGCCTTGTAGGCGTCTTCGTCCATCAGCGCGTCCAGCGCGCCCGTGTCGGCGAGCTTCAGCTTGAAGAACCAGCCCTTGCCCATGGGATCGGAATTGACCAGCGAGGGATCGTCGGCGATCGCCGGATTGACCTCGACGATCTCGCCGTCCAGCGGCGCGTAGACCTCGGAGGCGGCCTTCACCGATTCGACCACCGCGGCGTCGTCGCCCTTCGAGACGGTCTTGCCGACCTCCGGCAGTTCGACGAAGACGAGATCGCCCAGCTGGACGGAGGCGTGTTCGGTGATGCCGACGGTCGCGACGTCGCCCTCGACGCGCAGCCACTCGTGCTCCTGGGTGAATTTCAGCATCGGCGGATTCCTCCGTTGTTCAGCGCCGCTTGTAGTGCGGCTCGACGAAGGGCAGGTCTGTGACGGATAGGGGGATGCGCTTGCCGCGCACGTCCGCGAACAGCCGGGTGCCCGGTTCGGCATGTTCGGCGGGAACGTAGCCCATTGCGACCGGCGCCTCCAGTGTCGGACCGAAGCCGCCCGAAGTGACGCGGCCGACCGGCTCGCCGCCGCTCTCGCCGGCAAAGACCGCCGCGCCGCCGCGCACCGGCGTGCGGCCCTCCGGCCTCAACCCGACGCGGCGCTTCAGGACGCCGGCGGTCAGCTGGCCGAGGATGATCTCGGCGCCGGGAAAGCCGCCGGCGCGCTCGCCGCCGGACCGGCGCACCTTCTGGATTGCCCATTGCAGCGACGCCTCGACCGGCGTCGTCGTCTCGTCGATGTCGTTGCCGTAGAGGCAGAGCCCGGCTTCGAGCCGCAGCGAATCGCGCGCGCCGAGGCCGATCGGCTGGACGACCGGGTTTTCGAGCAGCGCCTTGGCGAGGTTTTCGGCGTCGGCGACCGGCACCGAGATCTCGAACCCGTCCTCGCCGGTATAGCCCGAGCGCGAGACCGTGCAGGCGGCGCCGGCGATCGTCACGTCGCGCACGTCCATGAAGCGCATCGCGGCGACGTCCGGCGCGAGCGCTGCCAGCGCCGCCTCGGCCGCCGGTCCCTGCAGCGCGATCAGCGCGCGATCGGTCAGCGGCTCCACCGTGCAGGTCTCGGACAGCTCCGCCTGAAGATGCGCGATGTCGGCGTCCTTGCAGGCGGCGTTGACGACGAGGAAGAGGTGGTCGCCGCGATGGGCGATCATCAGGTCGTCGAGGATGCCGCCCGTCTCGCTGGTGAAGACGGCGTAGCGCTGCCGCCCCTCCTTCAGGCCGAGGACGTCGACCGGCACCAGCGTCTCCAGTGCCAGGGCCGCATCGTCCAGCGATCCGGACTTCGGCCGGATGGCGACCTGGCCCATATGCGAGACGTCGAAGAGCCCGGCGCCGGAGCGCGTGTGGAGATGCTCCTTCAGGACGCCCGCCGCATATTGCACGGGCATCTCGTAGCCGGCGAAGGGGACCATCTTGCCGCCGAGCGCCTGATGGAGGGCGAAGAGCGGCGTGCGTTTCAGGTCGGATGTCTCGGCCAAGCGGTCTCTCCCGGTGCCCAGTGGCAATTCCATTCGGCGGACATCTATCACGGCTGGCCGCGATGTCACCGGTCCGCCGGGTGGTTCCGCCTGCGCAGAGGCTCGCCCTCACATGAGGCGAGCCGGGCACCGGCCCGGCTCGCAAGATCGTCAGACTGTGAGGAAGCGCCCGGCGAGGGTCACTTCTTCGGCGGGACCGGCCCGTCGATGCGGCTCGGCGACACGGGATCTGAGGCCGGGAAGGTCTCGTCGAGGCCCTCGTCGAGCTCCTCGTTCTCGGTCATCGGCCGCTCCTGGTCGCCCGGCTGCGGCGGACGCTTCGCCTCGGCCTCGCCGGCCATGCCGCCGGTCTTGCGGGGATCGGCGTTCATCGCGTCGTCGCGCGCATTGTCGTTCATCGTCTTCATCTCGTTGCTCCTTGCACGGAAACTCGAGGGCGAAACGGTGGGCGCGACCGACAGTTCCGGTCCCGGAATTTCCGGCGATCCGCCGGAGATGATCCGCTTCAGGCCGGGCGCTGCACGAGGGCCGAGGCGATGCCGGCCGAGATCAGGCAGACGGCGCCTGTCCGGCCCATGCGGCGCAGGACCACCGGGCGCCGCGCGAGACTGCGCGCGGTCGCCGCCAGACGGGCGTAGAGCGCCGCATTGGCGATCCCCAGGGCCACGAAGACACCGACGAAGATCGCCGCCTGCGGCAGATAGGCCTGCGCCGGGCTGACGAATTGCGGGACGAAGGCGGCGAAGAAGACGATCCCCTTGGGATTGAACAGGGTCACCAGGAAGGCGTCCTGGAAGACCTTCCGCGGCGAGCCCGCCGGGGCGTCGCCCGGCGTCTGCGCAAAGGCCGGCGGATGCCGCCACAGCTTGATGCCCATGAAGACGAGATAGGCAGCGCCCGCCCACTTCAGCACCGCGAAGGCTTCCGCCGAGGCTGCGAGCAGCGCGCCGACGCCGGCGAGCGAAAGGCTCGCGGCGCACAGGTCACCGAGACCGACCCCCGCGACGCTCGCCAGTGCGACCCGCCGACCATGCGCCAGCGCCTGCCCGACGACCATGACGACCGTCGGCCCGGGGATCACGAGGAGGATCGTCGAAGCGAGAACGAAGGCGGCAAGCGTGGCGGGTTCGACGGGCATGTGGGTCTTCCGGATGGATGCGGACGTTCATCAAGTCACGGCCGGAGGCGGGCGTCCAGTCGGCGGATGCCGCCCGGAGCGGGGAGAAGGCCTGCCGTTCCTCCGGCGCAGCGCCGCAACGGAAGGCTCGGCTGCGGCAGGGCGAAAGCCGTGATAAGATCACAGAGGATGTTGAACGCGGAGCTGCGGGCGATGAGCGAAGCTGCTGGTCGTCGATGGTCGGTCGAGGCGTTCCTCGCCTGGCAGGAGGGACGCGAGGGGCGCTACGAGCTCGTCGCCGGCACTCCCGTCAAGATGATGACGGGCGCGACCGTCCGTCATTGCGACATCGTTCTCAACGTCCTCGGCGAGCTCAGGCAGCGCATGAAGGGGAAGCCGTGCCGCCCGTTCACGGCCGACCTCTGTGTTCAGACATCGGACTGGCAGGTGCGTCGACCGGATGCGGGCGTCGACTGCGGCAAGCGAGACGCCGACGATTTGATCGCCCGCGAGCCCGTCCTGATCGTCGAGGTCCTGTCGCCGTCGACCCGCGATTTCGATCGCGTCGGCAAGCTCGCCGAATACAAGGCGGTGCCGTCGGTCCGCACGATCCTCTATGTCGAGCCGAACCGGCCGGAGGTCTATGTCTTCGAGCGGGGTGCATACGGCGCGTGGCAGGAGAGCCGGGTGACCGGGCTGGAAGCGTCGGTCGTCGTTCCGGCACTCGGGATCGACCTGCCGCTCGCCGAGATCTTCGACGGGATCGCGTTCCCCGATCGCAGCGCCCCGGTCTGAGCCGGGGCGAGCATCGAGGCTTCGTTCGACCAGCTCTCTCGCCGGACGACGCTGCACCTCGAGCGCGGGTCGCCGATCCCGGAGCGTCCGCTTCTACCCCACGACGACGATGTGCAGGCTGCGCGGCCCGTGCGCGCCGAGAAGCAGCGTCTGCTCGATGTCGGCCGAGCGCGACGGGCCGGTGACGAAGTTCACCGAACGCGGCATGCCGCCCTTGCCGAACGTTTCGCGCAGCTTGGCGAGCAGCGTCTCCATGTCGCCGGCGACATCCTCCGCCGCGACGGCGACGACATGGTATTCCGGCAGGAAGTTGAGGCTGGTCGGGTTGTCCGGCCCGGAGGTCAGCATCAGCGTGCCGGTCTCGGCGATCCCGCCCATCGCATGCGAGAGCGCGGCGAGATCGTCGCCGTCGCTGGCGCCATGGGTCACCGACAGCGCCGTCTGCGAGAAGTCGAGATCGGCAAAGCGCGGATCGGCGCCGAGCTTCAGCTCGGCCGGCAGGTTCTTCTCGCGCAGGAAGGTCGCCACGGCCTCCGGCAGCTCGGCATAGTCCGCGACCCGCGCCACCGTCGCATTGGCCTTCTCGGCCATGTCGAGGAAGAGCCGGACGCGCTCCTCCTGCGGCAGCTGGCCGCGCTTCGGCACGATCCCGCGCGGCGCCGTGCCGAGCCGCTCGGCGACCACCTTCGCCCGCTCCGGATCGCCCGGCCGCGCGCCGTTGGCGCGGCGGATGCGGTTGAGGACCGCATCCCTGGTGGACCCGCTCATCGCTCGCCTCCCGTCGCATCGGCGCTGGCGGCATGGCCGCTCTGCGCATAGGCCTGCATGAAGGTCCGCCCTTCCGGCGCCGGCAGGTCGCGCCACTTGGTCCAGCCGCCGGCGAGCGGCAGCTTGCGGAAGCGGCGCTTGGGTCCCGCGAGCAGCTTCAGCATCGGCATGCCGAAGGACACCGCCGCGCGGTAGAGCTTCGGCCGCCTGGCGAAAAAGGCCCAGACGTCGAGGCCGGCCCGCTGCGACTGCGGCTGGAGGTGGCTCTCGAACTCCTTCTCGCGCCAGTGCCGCATCATCTTCGGCAGCGGGATGCGCATCGGGCAGACGCTCTCGCAGCGCCCGCAGAAGGTCGAGGCGTTGGGAAGGTGCCCGGCCTTGTCGACGCCGATCAGCGAAGGCGTCAGCACGGCGCCCATCGGCCCGGGATAGACCCAGCCGTAGGAATGGCCGCCGACCGCGTGATAGACCGGACAGTGGTTCATGCAGGCGCCGCAGCGGATGCAGCGCAGCATCTCCTCGAACTCGGTGCCGAGCATGTTGGAGCGGCCGTTGTCGAGGAGGATGACGTGGTATTCCTCCGGCCCGTCGGGATCTTCGGCGCGCTTCGGGCCGGTCGAAAGCGTCGTATAGACGCTCATGTCCTGGCCCGTCGCCGAGCGGGCGAGCACCCGCAGGATCTGTGCCGTGTCCTCCAGCGTCGGGACGATCTTCTCCAGCGACGCCAGCACCACGTGGCACTTGCCGAGGAGCTGGGTGAGGTCGCCGTTCCCCTCATTGGTGACGATCACCGACGTCCCGGTCTCGGCGATCAGGAAGTTCGCGCCGGTGACGCCGATATCGGCCTCGCCGTATTTCTTCCGGAGGATCTGCCGGGCCTCGGAGAGCAGCGTCACAGGCTCGGTGAGGTCGCGCTCCGGGTCGAGGTCGACGTGGAACTTGCGGAAGTCGGCTTCCACCTGGTCGCGGTTGATGTGGACCGCCGGCGCGATGATGTGGCTCGGATGCTCGCCGCGCAGCTGGATGATGTATTCGCCGAGATCGGTCTCGACCGGCGTGATGCCGTTCTCTTCCAGGAAGGCGTTGAGACCGATCTCCTCGGAGATCATCGTCTTGCCCTTGGTAACGGTCTTCGCCTTCCGCCGCTTGGCGATGTCGAGGAAGATCCGCCGCGCATGGTCGGCGTCCTCGGCGAAATGCACCTTGCCGCCGGACGCCTCGACCTTTGCCACATAGGCCTCGATGTAGAGGTCGAGATGCTTCAGCGTGTGGTTCTTGATCTCGACGGCCTTGTCGCGCAGGGCGTCGAACTCCGGCAGCGCGTCGACCGCCTTCTGCCGCTTGCCGATGAAGCCGCGTTCGACATTGCCGAGCGCGCGCTGCAGGTCGACGTCGGCGAGCGCCTTGACGGTGTTGGCCTTGAAGGTGTGGGAGGTGATCTGCATGGGGCGGGTGCCTATTCGGGCAGGAAGTCGCGGTCGCGAAGCTCTTGGATGGTATAGGGGCAGGTGTCGGGGAAGGTCGAGAGGGGCAGCCGGGTTTCCTGCGACGCCAAACGCACGGCGCGACCGAAAATCGCGTCCATCTGCGATTCAGCCATCGTCCTCAGGTCTGAGCTGCTCGCCTCGCGGACTGCGATCCGGACGCGTTCGCGCTTGATCGTATTGATCCATGATCGCGAGCGTCGCTCGGGCTGGAATTCCCATTTCACCAGATGCAGCATGAGAACGACGTAACCGGATAGATGAGCGCGGCGATGACGTTTCCCCATCCGTCATTCGCCATCGGGCAAAGAGCCGGGCAAGGCGTCCAGATCGCGTAAGAATGCGAGTTCGTACGGACACTCGATAGGAAAACACCCGCGCGGCAAACCGGTCGCTGCCATCGCCAAGTGAACCGCATCGGGATAGACCGCCTCAACGGTGCGCTTGGCATCCTCCCGCAGAGAACGGGCTTCCTTCTCTTCGTCCTCGATCGTGAACCGCGCTTTCAGAATGAGCGTCGCATTTTCGCGCGTGCGGGAAGAGGGGTCTGCTTCCCATTCGAGCAGGGCCGCGATCAGATCGCGATAGGCCCCACTGATGAGCTCTTGCACTTCCCGCCCCAGGCTCTCCAACTCCTCGATCACGTTCGGCAGATCCACCTCCGAGAAGCGGCCGAGGCGCAGGAGTTGGGCCTGCTCGAAGGCCCAGGCGTGGACGTCGTCCTCGTAGTCCGAGGGCTGCGCGAAGTAGGGCTTGTCCTTGGCGAGGCTCACAATCCCGCCTCCTGTTCGAGAGCTCTGCCGTAGACTAGCGCATCCCCCTCGGAGAAGCAGCACAGGACGATCCGCGCGAAGGCTTCGCCGTCCGCAGCCCTCAGGCATTTCCGGGCCGCGATGCCTGCCGCGCGCTCCTTCGGAAAGCCGTAGACGCCGGTCGAGATCGCCGGAAAGGCGATGGTGCGGATGCCGTGCTCCACCGCCAGAACGAAGGAGTGGCGGTAGGCGCCGGCGAGCAGGCCGTCTTCCCCCTTCGCACCGCTCTTCCAGCGCGGGCCGACGGCGTGGATGATGAAGCGGGCGGAAAGGTCGAAGCCCGGCGTGATGCGCGCCTCGCCGGTCGGGCAGGAGCCGATCGCGCGGCAGGCTTCCTGCAGCTTCGCCTTGCCGGCGGCGCGGTGGATCGCCCCGTCGACCCCGCCGCCGCCCTTCAGGCCCTGGTTCGCGGCGTTGACGATCGCGTCGACATCGAGCGTCGTTATGTCGCCGGTGATGACCGCGATCGTCGTCTCGCCCCGCGTGATCGTGGTCACCGGCCGGCGTCCGTCAGAGCTTGCCGCCGATCGGCGGCGCGTCGGTCATGCCGGCCAACACCTCGGCGACGTGGCGCACCTCGACGGCGGTACCTTCACGCTTCAGCTTGCCGTCCATGTTCATCAGGCAGCCGAGATCGCCGGCGAGCAGCATGTCGGCGCCGCTCTGCTTCACGCGCTTCGCCTTCTTGGTGACGATGGCGTTGGAGACGTCGGGATACTTGATGCAGAAGGTGCCGCCGAAGCCGCAGCAGACATCCGCGTCCTCCAGCTCGGTCAGTGTCAGCCCCTCGACCGAGGACAGGAGCTGCCGCGGCTGTTCGCGGATGCCGAGTTCGCGCAGGCCCGAGCAGGAATCGTGATAGGTCGCGCTGCCCGCGACCTTTGCGTCGACTGCCGTTACGCCGAGGACGTCGGTGAGGAAGCTGACGAGCTCCGAGACCTTGTCGGAGAACGCCTGCGCCCGCGCCTCCCACTCCCGGTCCCCGGCGAAGAGCTCGGGGTAGTGCTTCTTCAGCATCGCCGCGCAGGAGCCGGACGGGGCGACGACGTGGTCGTAGCCCTCGAAGGTCTCGATCACCTGCCGCGCGATCGCCTTGGTGTCCTCCCGGTCGCCGGAATTATAGGCCGGCTGGCCGCAGCAGGTCTGGCTCGTCGGCACGACCACCCGGCATCCCGCATCCTCCAGAAGCTTGATCGCGGCGAAGCCGACGCTCGGCCGGAACAGGTCGACCAGACAGGTCACGAACAGGGCGACGCGTCGCGCGTCCGCCCCGGGATTCGCAGTCTCGCTCAAATGTCTCTCCCGTGGCTGCCGGCACATCGTTGAAACTGCAGCCGTCCCTCATCCTTTTGGTCCTGTTCGCGAACAATCGCAAATCCCTGTTGGTGTCGCGGCAGGGATCGGCTAGCAGAATGGTCGGATGCGGTGACCGTCGGGAGGACGCGAACCGCACGTGCACCGCATCGCGGGCACAGGAGGAGGGAGCGTGACGACATGAGCGGGACCACCTTGCGCCAGGCCTCGCTCGCGCGCTTTTCCACCGATCCGCGTCGTGCCGGCGTGCTCGGCGAACTGCATGCCCGTCCCTTCCCGCTGATCGCGCTGCCGCGCGCGCTCGTCGTCCTCGCCTTCATGAATGAGGATCACGGCCAGGCGGATCACGCGCTGCTGTCGGAGCTGTCGATCCGGCAGGGCGTGCCGCCGCCGGCACCGGACGCGCGCACGCACGCCTTCGGCTTCGGCAAGGGCACGCTGCGATGGGAGCGGCACACCGAGTTCTGCACCTATTCCTGGGAAGGGCCGGTGCCGAAGCGGTTCGGCGAGCCGGTCGAGGGCCACCCGTTCGGTGCCGAGTTCCGCGCGCCGGGCCCGCTGATCGCCGGCGTCCATCTGGAGCTTCGCCCGCATGACGAGGCATCCGAGGAAGCCCTGCAGGTCTTCGACCGGTCGAGCTTCTGCTATTCGGTCATGGAGGCCGGGCTGGCGCATGCGGCGACCGATTTCCGCCAGGACGGCGACGGCCTGACGCGCATGCTCGTCCTCGACGACGGGCTTCCTCCGGCAAGAGCCGGCGCGCTCGCCATGCGGCTGGTCGAGATCGAGGTCTACCGGACGCTGGCGCTTCTCGGGCTGCCGCTCGCCCAGGCGGTCGGCCCGTCGGTCCAGGCACTCGAAGCCCGGCTGATGGGCATCACCGAGGAGATGAAGGGCGGGAGCGAGGACAGCCGGTTGCTGCTCCAGGAGATCACGCTGGCCGCCGCCGAGGTCGAGGCCTCGGCCGCCTCCGTGCTCTATCGCTTCGGTGCCAGCCGCGCCTATGACGAGATCGTGCGTGAGCGCCTGGCCGGCGTCGGCGAACAGCCGATCCCTGGCCAGGAAAGCTGGAGCGCCTTCCTGCAGCGCCGCATGGCGCCGGCGATGCGCACCTGCCGCGCGGTCGAGGAGCGCCAGGCGAGCCTGTCGGAAAAGCTCGCCCGCTCAGCCAACCTCCTGCGCACCCGCATCGACGTGGAACTGGAGCACCAGAACCGCGACCTTTTGGCCTCGATGAACCGCCGTGCGCAGCTGCAGCTGCGCCTGCAGCAGACCGTCGAGGGCCTGTCGGTCGCGGCGATCGCCTACTACGTCGTCGGCCTCTTCGGCCATATCGCCGACGGGCTGGAGCATGAGGGCCTGCCGATCTCCGCGACGGTGCTGACGGCCGCCTTCGTCCCGGTCGCGCTGATCCTCGTCTGGATCACCGTCGAGTACATCCGCAAGCACCATCTCGGGGACGGCGACGGCCATTGAGCCGGGCGTTGCGGTGGCCGCTCCATCGCGCCGGTAGACCTTGTGCCGTCCGATGCTTACCTTGGAGGAACAGGAGTGAGCCGATGTCCGTTCTGATGCCGAAACCGTCCGAGGCGATCCTTCAGCGACGCGCAGCGATCGTCAACGCGTTGCGGGCGATCGTGCCCGGCGAAGGCGTCGTCGACGCGGTCAACGAGATGCGCGCCTTCGAGACCGACGGGCTGACCGCTTATCGCCAGCTGCCGCTGGTCGTGGTCCTGCCGGACACGGTGGAACAGGTCGCGGCGGTGCTGAAATACTGTCACGCCAACGACATTCCCGTGGTGCCGCGCGGCTCCGGCACCTCGCTGTCCGGCGGGGCGCTGCCGCTCCAAGACGGGGTGCTTCTCGTCCTCTCCAAGTTCAACCGCGTGCTGGAGATCGACTTCGACAATCGCTGTGCGGTTGTGCAGCCGGGCGTCACCAATCTCGGCATCACCCATGCCGTCGCCCATCGCGGCTTCTATTACGCCCCGGACCCGTCCTCGCAGATCGCCTGCTCGATAGGCGGCAATGTCGCGGAGAATTCCGGCGGCGTGCATTGCCTGAAATACGGGCTGACGGCGAACAACGTCCTCGGCATCGAGTTCGTCACCATCGAGGGCGAGATCCTCCGGCTCGGGGGCAAGCACCTCGATGCCGAAGGCTACGACCTCCTCGGCCTGATGACCGGCTCGGAGGGCCTGCTCGGCGTCGTCACCGAGGTGACGGTGCGAATCCTGCAGAAGCCGGAGACGGCGCGCGCCGTCCTCATCGGATTCCCGACCTCCGAACAGGCCGGCGAATGCGTCGCGGCGATCATCGCCAAGGGCATCATCCCCGGCGGGATGGAGATGATGGACCGGCCGGCGATCCTCGCCGCCGAGGACTTCGTCCATGCCGGCTACCCCACCGATGTCGAGGCGCTGCTCATCGTCGAACTGGACGGGCCGGCGGCGGAGGTCGATCACCTCCTCGCCGAGGTCGAGGCGATCGCGAAGGCCACCGGCTGCGTCACCGCGAAGGTCTCGCAGTCGGACGAGGAGCGGGCGACCTTCTGGGCCGGGCGCAAGGCCGCCTTCCCGGCGGTCGGGCGCATCTCGCCGGACTATTACTGCATGGACGGCACGATCCCGCGAAAAGAGCTGCCGAAGGTGCTGGCGGGCATGAAGGCGATGTCGCAGAAATACGGCCTCGGCGTCGCCAACGTCTTCCACGCCGGCGACGGCAATCTGCATCCGCTGATCCTCTACGACGCCAACAAGGGCGACGAGCTGCACCGGGCGGAGGAATTCGGCAACGACATCCTGCGCCTCTGCGTCGAAGTGGGCGGCGTGCTCACCGGCGAGCACGGGGTCGGCGTCGAGAAGCGCGACCTGATGCCGGAAATGTTCGACGAGGACGACATGAAGCACCAGCAGCGGGTCAAATGCGCCTTCGACGATAAGCACCTGCTCAACCCCGGCAAGGTGTTCCCGACGCTGCACCGCTGCGCCGAGCTCGGGCGCATGCACGTCCACAAGGGGCAGGTGGCGTTTCCGGATCTGCCGAGGTTCTGACCATCAGGAGGGTAGGATGAGCGCCATCGAACGACTTCCGTCGCTGAGGGACGAGCCGCCCATGGACGAGGCGCGGTTCCTGAAGTTTTTGGAGGCGCGCGGCGAGGACGAACGCTGGGAACTGATCGACGGGGAGCCGATCCAGATGATGCATCCGCCGAGCCTGAAGCATCAGAGGATCGGTTCGAACCTCGAGCGTCTCCTGAACGATGCGCTGGACGTTGCGAGGCCCGATCTGGACGCCATGCGGGAGATCGGTGTGTCTGTCCCGGGCCACCCGGGGTTCCGGCCGCAGGTCGACGTAGCGGTTGTCGATCGCGTTCCGACCGGTGTTTATTTCGCCGAACGCTTTTATCTGGCAGCGGAGGTCCTTTCTGATTCCAATCCCCTGGACTTCATCAGCACCAAGCGAATGCGGTACGCCGATCATCCCGACTGCCTTCATGTGCTGATCTTGTCCCAGACGGACATGGCGGTCGAAGTCTGGTCGCGATCGAACGGCTGGAAGGGGCTGGTTTACCGCTCGGCGGATGATCGGATCGCACTGCCGGAATTCGGCTTCTCCTGCAGCGTCAGCGATCTTTACGCCCGCACCGATCTTGCCCCGAAAGGCAAGGCATGAGTGCAGCCTGGTCGAAGACCGCAAGCGCCGCGGAGATATCCGCGCTCTGCCCCGAAACCCCCGAAGACGTCCGCGACATCGTCGCCGCCGCGGTCTCGGCCGAGGAGCCGCTGGCGATCGAGGGCACCGGCTCCAAGCGCGGGCTCGGCCGGCCGGTGCAGGCGGCGCGCACGCTGTCGCTCGCGAAGATGAGCGGGATCACGCTCTATGAGCCGGAGGAGCTGGTGCTCTCGGCTCGAGCCGGTACGCCGATCGCCGAGATCGCCGCGCTCGTCGACGCGCAGGGCCAGCGCCTCGAATTCGAGCCGATCGACTACGGGCCGCTGCACGGTCGCCCGGCCGGGCAGGGAACCCTCGGCGGCGTGATCGCCTGCAACCTCTCCGGCCCGCGCCGGCTGAAGCAGGGAGCGGCGCGCGACCACATCCTCGGCGTCACCGCCGTCTCCGGCCGCGCGGAGATCTTCAAGTCCGGCGGGCGCGTGGTGAAGAACGTCACCGGCTACGACCTGTCCAAGGGTCTCACCGGCTCCTACGGAACCCTGGCGGTGATGACCGACATCACGATCAAGGTGCTGCCGAAGGCGGAGACCGAGACGACGCTCGTCCTGCGCGGGCTTTCGGACGAAGCGGCGGCGGGCGCGATGGCGGCAGCGATGGGCTCGCCGGCCGAAGTGTCCGGAGCGGCGCATCTGCCGATGTACGTCGCGGGCCGCGTCGCCGGCGGCGCTCTCGGCGACGAGCCGGCGACGCTGATCCGGCTGGAGGGGTTCGGGCCCTCCGTCGAAGCGCGTTCGACCCATCTCGGCCGGGCACTGGAAAAGGTCGCCACCCTCGATCGGCTGGAGGGCGAAGCCTCCCGCGCCGTCTGGGCCGACGTCCGGGATGCACGGCCCTTCGCCGACGGGACGGAAAAGCCCGTCTGGCGGCTCTCGGTGGCGCCGACGAACGGCCACGCGATCGTGATGAGCCTCCGGATGGCGGCCGGCATCGACGCCTTCTACGACTGGCAGGGCGGCCTCGTCTGGCTGCGGATGGAGGCCGGCGAGCCGGAGGCGGACCTCGTCCGCGAGACGCTCCGCCGCTTCGGCGGCGGTCATGCGACGCTGGTGCGGGCGGCCGACGGCGTGCGCGCGGCGACGGCGGTGTTCCAGCCGCAGGCGCCGGCCCTCGCCGCCCTGTCGCAGCGGCTGAAGGCGCAGTTCGATCCGAAAGGCGTGCTCAACCCGGGGAAGATGGGGTAATGTTCTGAAGTTGGATGCTCGGAGTTGCCGCAATGACCGAAGATCAGATTTTCGAATGCAGTCCGGATGTCGTGAGCGGGGCGTTGGTCTTCGCCGGAACACGTATTCCCGTCGACGTTTTGTTCGAGAATCTTGCCGGCGGGGCCTCGCTCGACGAGATCCTGGAAGACTTCCCGGCCATCGGCCGTGAACGCGCGGAAGCTGCCATTCGGATCGCTGCGGAGCGGCTCCATCGCGAAGCTGCATGACCAGGATATTGCTCGACGAAAATGTGCCGCGGCGTCTGGCGAAGTTGACTAATAGCCGGGGCGGCGATGCGACGCCCTTCCCGAACGATCGGAAAACGTATGCCTGACGGCGACATGTTGGACGCTGCTGAAAAGGCAGGGCTTCAACCTCATCGTGACAGCCGACAAGACTATGCCCTTTCAGCAGACGATATCGCACCGAAAGCTATGCGTCGTCGTCATGCCGTCGTCGGATCGCAAGGCAGCCGATATCCAAGCGCTCCAGATCGTCCGCCTTCTCGACCACTTTGTCGCGGGCCAGTTCATGCTCCTCGACCCGAGCGGTCGGCTCCATCCCGGCAACCCCTGAGTTCCACGCCCTTATCTCATGCAAACCGCCTTCACCCCCGCCCAGCTCGATGATCCGGACACCGCGCATTCCGCCGGGATCATCCGCAAATGCGTCCATTGCGGCTTCTGCACCGCGACCTGTCCGACCTATGTCACGCTCGGCAACGAGCTGGATTCCCCGCGCGGGCGCATCTACCTCATCAAGGAGATGCTGGAGAACGACCGGCCGGCGGACGATAAGGTCGTCACGCATATCGATCGGTGCCTGTCGTGCCTGTCCTGCATGACCACCTGCCCCTCCGGCGTGAACTACATGCACCTCGTCGATCACGCCCGGGCGCATATCGAGCGGACCTATCGGCGGCCTTTCGCCGACCGGATGATCCGCCGCATCCTGGCGCTGACGCTGCCTTACCCCGCGCGCTTCCGCGCGAGCCTGCAACTGGCGAAGCTCGGCCGGCCCTTCGCCGGCCTCCTCGACGGCATCAAGCCGTTGAAGCCGCTGGCGGCCATGCTGAGGCTCGCGCCGGATCACGTCCCGTCGGACAAGGTGGTCAATGCGCCCGCGACGCATCCGGCCAAGGGCCCGCGCGTCAAGCGCGTCGCGCTGCTGCGGGGCTGCGCGCAGTCGGTGCTGGATCCGAAGATCAACGCGGCGACCATCCGCCTCCTCACCCGGCTCGGCGTCGAGGTCGTCGTGCCGGAAGGCGAGGGGTGCTGCGGCGCGCTCGTCCACCACATGGGCCAGGAGGCGCCGGCACTGGATTTCGCCCGGCGCAATGTCGACGTGTGGACGCGCGTCGCGGCGGAAGGCGGCCTCGACGCCATCGTCATCACCGCATCCGGCTGCGGCACCACGATCAAGGATTACGGCCACATGCTGCGGCTCGATCCTGCCTATGCCGAGAAGGCGGCGCGGGTCTCGGCGCTGGCGAAGGACGTCACCGAGGTTCTCGCCGATCTCGATCTGCCGCTGCCCGAGAACGAGACCGGCCTCGTCGTCGCCTATCATTCCGCCTGCTCCATGCAGCACGGCCAGCGGCTGACCAGGGCGCCGAAGGTGCTCCTGGCGCAGGCCGGCTTCACCGTCCGCGACGTGCCGGAGGGGCACCTGTGCTGCGGCTCGGCCGGCACCTACAACATCCTGCAGCCGGAGATCGCGACGCGGCTGCGCGACCGCAAGGTGGCGAACATCGCGTCCGTCGCGCCGCAGGCGATCGCCACCGGCAATATCGGCTGCATGACGCAGATCGGTTCCGGCACGGCCATCCCGATCCTCCACACGGTGGAACTGCTGGACTGGGCCTTCGGCGGCGAGAAACCGGCGAGCCTCGACGGCGTCGTGCCTGTCGCCCAGCCGGCGGTCGCGGCGGAATAGGTCCGCCGGCGGCATCTGGCCGATCCCGCGGCGTCGCAGCGCTGGGCGCGAGGACCTGGCGCTGCGCAGCGGCGGGGCCGGTTGTCCCAACTCTTTCGCAAACCTGCAGAACGGGGTGTCGCCAGCATCCGGCGAGGACTCGGGCCCGCGCAAGCGTCGATCGTTAGATGCGGGGCCCGTCGCGCATGCGAAGGACAGGCTCGGAGGCATTCCCTTGAACCATTTCGACCTTTTGGTCATCGGCAGCGGCCCGGCCGGGCGCCGGGCGGCGATCCAGGCGGCCAAGCTCGACCGGCGGGTGCTCGTCGTCGAGCGCGGGCGGCGCGTCGGCGGCGTCTCCGTCCATACCGGAACCATCCCCTCGAAGACTCTCCGCGAGACGGCGCTGAACCTGTCCGGCTGGCGCGAGCGCGGCTTCTACGGCCGCTCCTACCGGGTCAAGAAGGACATCACCGCGGACGACCTGCGCAACCGGCTGCATCTGACGCTGGAGCACGAGGTCGAGGTTCTGGAGCATCAGTTCGCCCGCAACCGCGTGACGACGGTCCGCGGCGAGGCCCGTTTCACCGGCACGAACACCGTGGAGGTCGAGGGCGACGCCGGCGAGACCGAGAGCTTTTCCGCCGACAACTTCCTGATCGCCGTCGGCACGGTGCCGTTCCGGCCGGACTACGTGCCCTTCGACGGCGTCTCCGTCTTCGACAGCGACGAGATCCTGGAAATCCCGAAGCTGCCGCGGTCGATGGCGGTGATCGGCGCCGGCGTGATCGGCGTCGAATATGCGACGATCTTCTCCGCCCTCGACGTCAACGTCACCCTGGTCGAGCCGCGCTCGTCCATGCTCGACTTCCTCGACGAGGAACTGCTGGAGGACTTCACCTATCAGCTGCGCGACCGCGGCATGGCGCTGCGCTTCGGCTCGAAGATCGAGAGCGTCCTGCGCCGTGACGAGCATGTCTGCGAGATTCATCTGGAAGGCGGTCGGACGGTGCGGGCGCAGACCGTGCTCTTCGCCGCCGGCCGGATGGGCGCGACCGATACGCTGAACCTGTCCGCCTGCGGGCTGACGGCCGATCATCGCGGGCGGTTGAAGGTCGACCCGGTGACGCTGCAGACCGAGGTGCCGCATGTCTACGCCGCCGGCGACGTCATCGGCTTCCCGAGCCTTGCCTCGACCTCGATGGAACAGGGCCGCATCGCCGCCTGCCACGCGCTCGGCGCGCCGGCGCAGCAGCCACCGGAATACTTTCCGTACGGCATCTATTCGGTGCCGGAAATGTCCACCGTCGGCATGTCCGAGAAGGAGGTCATTTCACGGAAGATCCCCTACGAATGCGGCGTCGCGCGCTTTCGCGAGACCTCCCGCGGCCACATCATGGGGCTCGAGGCAGGCATGCTGAAGATGATCTTCTCGCTGAAGACCCGCCGCCTGCTCGGCTGCCACATCGTCGGCGAGGGCGCGACCGAACTCATCCACATCGGGCAGGCGGTTCTGAACCTCAAGGGCACGCTCGAATACTTCGTCGAGAACACCTTCAACTACCCGACTCTGGCCGAGGCCTACAAGATCGCGGCGCTCGACGCCTGGAACCGGATGGGAGCGGCGGAAAAGCTGGTCGCGGCAGAGGCGTGATGCCTCTGGCCTACGCCGGCGCCTGCGTTAGAGCGTCTCCGGCGAGCAAGAGTTCACCGGAAACGCTCTATCGTCTTGTCTTTTCGCATTGTCCGGCCGTGAAAGCCAATCCGGCTTTCACTGGAAATGCTCTAGCCCACCCAGCGCCGGCCGGTCGTCTCCAGGCCGAAGAAGCGCGGCGTGCGGGCGAAGGCCGCTAGACCGGCGAGGGCGGCCAGCGGCTCGGTGACGACATAGAGCGGGATCTCCCGCATCAGCTCGGTGTGCGGTGCCTTGTCCTCGAAGGCGGCGCGGATGTGGTCCTGTTTCAGGATCGGGATGATGCGCTGGAAGATGCCGCCGCCGATGAAGACGCCGCCGCGCGCCATGAAGATCAGGGCGATGTCGCCCGCCATCCGGCCGAGATAGGTGGCGAAGAGGTCGACCGCCTCGACCGCTTCCTCGTCCTTCCGGTTGACCGCTGCTTCCGTCACCTCGGCCGGTGTCGCATGCACCGCCTGCGAGCCGTTCACCTTGCAGATCGCGTCGTAGAGGTTGACGAGACCGCGCCCGCAAAGGACCTGCTCGCCGGAGATGCGCCCCTCGATGGTCTGCAGATGCGGCCAGATCTGGTAGTCGCGCTCGCTGCGCGGGCCGAGGTCGATGTGGCCGCCTTCGCCGGCGACGGGGATCCACATGTTGCGGGCGCGCACGAGACCGGCGACGCCGAGGCCGGTGCCCGGGCCGAGCACGGCGCGGCTTGCGCCTTCGCGCACGATGCCGCCGCCGATCTGGGTGCGCGAGCCCTCCTTCAGAGAGGAGATCGCCAGCGCCTGCGCCTCGAAGTCGTTGAGGACGATGATCTCCTCGATGCCGAGATTTTCGACCATCTGCTTCGGCCGCACCACCCAGGGGCAGTTGGTCAGGTCGATCTCGTCGCCGTCGATCGGGCCGGCGACGGCGAGCACTGCCGATTTCGGCTGGATCGAGGTCTTGTCGAGGACGTCCGCCTGGATCGCGTCGTCGATATTGGCGTAGTCCGCCGTCTGCACGACGGGAAAGAGCTTCGGCTCGGCATAGGCGTCGAGGAGAATGGCGAAGCGCGCATTGGTCCCCCCGATGTCGCCGATCAGGATCGGAAATTTCAGCGCGTCCGCGCCGTCACGCCTCGGTGCCATGGCCTGCCCATATCAATCGGTTCGATCGCCTGTCCCATAGCGCTTCCCGGCGCGGGACGCAAAATTTCCAAGACGTGGAAGAATTCTCGCGGCCCGGCCACGGCCGGTGCTACCCCGCCGCCAGCGCATGCAGCGTGCCGCCATGGCGCTTCAGCCAGTCGCGTCCGTGCTCGGTCCCGGGGCACAGGCGGCGGCACAGGGCCCAGAAGGCCGGGCCGTGATTCATTTCCCTGAAATGCGCCACCTCGTGCGCGGCAAGATAGTCGAGCACGGCCGGCGGCGCCATCACGATGCGCCAGGAGAAGGCGAGGCGCCGGTCCGCCGTGCAGGACCCCCACCGGCTGGTCGTGTCCTTCAGCGTGATCGACCGCGGTTCGAGGCCGACCGTCGCCGCATGCCGCTTCACCGCGGCCTCGAGGTCGCGCCGCGCCTCCCGCTTCAGGAAGTCGAGGACACGCCGCGAGAAATGCTCCGGCGCACCGCCGACGAGTAGCCGGGCGGTATCGCCCTCGCCGCCCGCGGAGGCTGATTCAGCGGCCGGTTCCATCCGCGTCGCGAGCCGGCCGCCGGCATGGACGAGATGAAGATGGCCGCCGCGGAACGGAATCGTCGCGCCGTCGCGGATGGCGATCCGGCTGGGGGCGCGCGACAGCCGATCCTCGACCCAGCCGCGATGGCGCTCGAGGAAGGTGCGGATTGCCTTGGCCGAGACACCTGCCGGGGCCGTCACGAGAACGCCGGCGCCGCCCGGCGCGAGCCGCAGGATCATCCGCTTGGCGCGCGCATTGCGCCGCACCGTCACCGGCAGCGGGCCCGCCGCGAGATCGATGTGCTCGGGAAGGGGCGTATCGGCGGACGTGCGGCGAAGCAGCGAGGGCATCGGCAAGCGGAGCATCGTTTCGGTCAGAGGCCGCTTCCGGGCCGCCCCGGCGGGCGCCCGTCCGCGGCGACGCGTCACCTATACCACAGCCTGTCGCGTCGTCCCGGCGAAGATGCACCGGGACGATGCGGAAGGCTGGCGCCCGCCGTGCGCCCATCGGGGTGCGGTTCATCCAAAAGAAAGAGCAGCGCCCCGAAGGACGCCGCTCTGGATCTGGCGGACCATCGCGGCCGCCGGAACTCCGGCAGCCGCGCAATGGCGATGGATCAGGCGGGATGACCGTCGACCACCGGACCGGTGTCGTCCGACCGGCGCTCGCGGTTGCGGCGATCACGCATGAAGCGGTCGAACTCTTCCTGGTCCTTCGCCCGGCGCAGCTCGCGGGCATATTCCTCGAACTCGGCCGCGGCCTCGTTCAGCTGGCGACGCTCCTCGTCGAGGCGCGACAGTTCCTTCTCGCGCCAGTCGTCGAACGCGACGTTGCCGGTGCGCTCGGCCGCGAAGGGCGTCCGGAAGCCGGAGCGCTTGAACGACCCCATGAAGCGGTCGGTCGAGCGGTTGACGTCCCGCTTGAAGCCTTCGAGGCGGTCGCCCCAGATGATGTAGGCGAGCATGGCGAGGCCCAGCGGCCAGAAGACCATGAATCCGCCGATCATCAAGGCAATGGTTACTGGCGTCCAGGCAGGACGAATCAATGCGTGCGAAGTCATCGCAGTCACGTTCCTTTCGGTTTGGGCACGATGGCAAAGCATCGCGGGATCTTCGACTAACTCGGATACCGATGAATCCGAGATGGTGAGTCGCGCGCACGGGTTCAATCATCTTCATCGGAAATTTCGAGCCGGAGAGCGGACGGCGAGCCGCGACCGCACGCGAGTGTGGCCTTCGCCCCCGAAAAGCAGCGTCGTGGTTAATCACTTCTTGATGATTGGCGGGAACTCTCGTCCGGAAGGAGCGGTTGTCATCGCGACGTCGTCAAGTCGGGTCAGACCATCCGTGAGACCTCCGATCCGCCTTTGCGGCGGGAGGGGCCACCGGTCTGAACGGCGCGGTGACAGGAAGACGGAGCCTTCGCTGCGGAGGCGCCAAGCCAGGGGGGATGACATCATGATCGGTTGGCTGTCCGATACGTTGCGCACCGAGACGCGCGGCAAGCTGCCGCTCGCCCCCTTCCAGGGCAAGGCGCCGGCGTCTTCGACGCGGCCGGATTACGGCTTCGTGCCGCTGGACCGCGAGCCCGCACGGCGCCGCGGGACTGCCGCGACCGATATCGACGCGCTGTACGCTGCCGCCTCCGCGGCCGGAGCGGCGGTCATTCTCGACCTTGCTGCGCCGGAGACCGACGCGCGTCCGGTCGACCCGGCCGAACTCTCTCTGTGCTGATCCGCGACCGGGCCGTCTGAGCCTGTGCCGGACTTGGCTGTCGCGTCGGGGTAGCGCGGTGACGGGGCGGCGATGAACTGGTCCCAGCCGGTCGACGACTACTGCGAGCGCACGAGCGCCGCCTTCTGGGCGGAGCCGCTGGACGCCGTCTCCAATATCGCCTTCCTGCTGGCGGCAGCCCATGGGCTCTGGCGCTGGAATCATGGCCGACGCGAAGATCCGGCGCTCCTCTGGCTGGCCCTGCTCGTCGGCGTCCTCGGGATCGGCTCGTTTCTGTTCCACACCGTCGCGACGCGCTGGGCGAGCCTTGCCGACGTCCTGCCGATCGCGGTCTTCATCTACGCCTATTTCGCACTGGCGCTCTCCCGCTTCATCGGGCTGGGGTTCGCAGGTACGCTCCTCGGCACGCTCACTTTCCTTGCGGCGTCCTTCCTCGCCGCGCCGCCGCTGCAGCGGGTCGTCGGCTCCTCGGCTGGCTACGTGCCGGCACTTCTCGCCATGCTCGGCATCGGCGGCCTGATGAGCCTTCGCAGTGCCGGGAGCGGCATCACGGTGTTTGCGGCCGGGCTCGTCTTCGCCGTCTCGCTCGGATTCCGGATGATCGACCTGCCGCTCTGCGAGGCCTGGCCGGACGGCACGCATTTCGTCTGGCATATCCTCAATGCGCTGACGCTCAGCCTGCTGCTGCACGCGGCGGCGACCGAGCGCAGTGCCGCCCTGCGAGCGGCGTGACACCAAGGCGGCGGTCTCAGGACTTCGTCATCGGAGCGATGCTCGATCCGCCGGCGGTGCGCATGCCCGGAGGCCGGAAACGAAGCGGCCGGACGCCTCCCCCGAAGCATCCGGCCATGGCGGTCCCCCGCCTTGAAGCTGATGCGGCGCCGCTCAGCGGCAGCACCGCGATGTCGCGACGTCAGCGCTTCGCGAGGCGCTCGTCACCCTGCTTGACCACGACCTCGGCGCCGTCCGGCACGCGGTTGTAGAGGTCGATGATGTCCTGGTTCATCAGGCGGATGCAGCCGGAAGAGGCCGCGGTGCCGATGGTCCACCATTCCGGCGTGCCGTGCAGGCGGAACAGCGTATCCTTGCCGTTCTGCCAGAGGTAGAGGGCGCGGGCGCCGAGCGGATTGGTCAGGCCCGGCTGCATGCCGTCGCGATACGGCTCGAGCTCCGGCTTGCGGTCGATCATCTCCGACGGCGGGAACCACTTCGGCCAATGCTGCTTGTCGTGCACCGTCGCGATGCCGGCCCAGGAGAAGCCGGTCTTGCCGACGCCGATGCCGTAGCGCATCGCCTTGCCGTTCGGCTCGACGACGTAGAGGAAGCGGTTGGGCGTGTCGACCACCACGGTGCCCGGCTTGTACTGCGCACCCTCGGGGTACGAGACCTCCTGGCGCAGATATTGCGGGTCGATCTTGTTGGTCGGAATCGCCGGCAGCGCATAGCCGTCGTCGGTCACCGCGCCGTAGCCCATCTCCTGCGTCGCCGCAACGCTGCCGCCGTTCTGCAGGTCGGTCGGTGCGGTGTAGGCCGCCGCCATCGTGTCCGGCGCCGGTTTGAGCGAAGCCCTGTGTCCGTCGCTCGCGCACCCTGCGAGGGCGATCATCGAGACGGCGGCAGCACCGGCTGAAAGGATGGTTCTGATCTTCATCTTATGGCGCCAAACGAGTGCGATGGTTGAAAAAGCGTGCCGAACGGATCCCGGCTCGGCCTGTCGCCGGCCATCGAACGTGTCCATTCGATAGGCTTCGGAAGCCGGGGAGGCAACGTCTTCATTAAGACCCGGCATGGTTAAGAAATCCCTTGTTGCGGGCGCGTCACAGTTGACGCCCCGCAACGTCGCGACATGTCTGCCGCCATGGCATGGTCGCAGCGACCCGAAAGGTCCGTACATGAACATCGGAGAGGCGTCCCGGCTGTCCGGTCTGCCGCCGAAGACGATCCGCTATTACGAGGAAGTCGGGCTGGTCAAGCCCGCGCGCGCCAACAACGGCTATCGCAACTACCGCGAGCGCGACGTCCACATGCTGCGCTTCCTGCAGCGGTCCCGCTCGCTCGGCTTCTCCATCGACGAAGCCCGCCGCCTGCTGGCGCTCTATGAGAACGCCAATCGGAAGAGCGAGGACGTCAAGCAGGTCGCCAGCCGCCGCATGGCGGAGATCGACCGGAAGATCGCCGAGCTGGAATCGCTGAAGCGCGCGCTCGTGGAACTCACCGAGCAATGCCAGGGCGGCGGCGGCCCGGACTGTCCCATCCTGGAGGAGATCGCCGGCGGCTCGGCCGCGATGCATGCGCGGGACTGACGGGCGCAGGATCGCACGGAGCCGCACGTCCGCAAGCGACGGCCGGCACCGCTGATCGGCCAGACGTCGACAAGCGCTGAATGCCGATTCGTTTCCGCTTTGTCTGCGAATGTTCTTGCCGGGCTCCCGCCGGCTGCGCTAGGCAATCCGCATGCCACTCGTCTCGCCCTTTCGAAGCGATCCCCTCGTCGACGGCCGCCAGTCCGAGCGGGCGATGATGGTCCGTCGCGGCGTCCAGCGGCTGATGATGGCGCGGCGGGTGTCGCTGCTCCCGGAAGTGCCGCTCGACACCGGGCGCCGGGCCGATCTTGTCTGCCTGTCGGAAAAGGGCGCCTTCGCCATCATCGAGATCAAGACCTCGATCGAGGATTTCCGGGCCGACCAGAAATGGCCGATCTACCGGCTGCATTGCGACCAGCTGTATTTCGCGACGCATCCGGGCGTGCCGGCCGGGATCTTCCCGGAAGATTGCGGGCTGATCGTTTCGGACGGCTACGAGGCGGAGATCCTGCGCGAGGCGCCGGAGGAGCGGATGCCGCCGGCAACGCGCAAGGCGCTCACCCTGCGCTTCGCGCGGCTGTCCGCCGATCGCCTGCTGCAGGCGGAATGGGCGGCCAATCCCGCTCCGAATCCTTTGTAGTCACGAGGTCCGGCGGCACCCGCGCGCCGGGCGAAGCCTCAAGGGCCGCGCCGGCTCAGCGCGGCGCGCGTTTCGCCAGGATGCGCTGCAGGGTGCGCCGGTGCATCGACAGCCGTCGCGCCGTCTCCGAGACGTTGCGATCGCAGAGTTCGTAGATGCGCTGGATATGCTCCCACCGCACGCGGTCGGCCGACATCGGGTTCTCCGGCGGCTCCGGCCGCTCGTCCGCCTGGCGCAGCAGCGCCGCGACCACCTCGTCGGCATCTGCCGGCTTGGCGAGATAGTCGATCGCGCCGAGTTTCACCGCCGTCACCGCCGTCGCGATGTTGCCGTATCCGGTCAGGACCACAACACGGGCATCTGGCCGCACATCCTGCAGCGCGGCGATCACGTCGAGGCCGTTGCCGTCGGCAAGGCGCATGTCGACGACCGCATGCGCCGGCGCCCCGGCGCGAAGGGCGGTGAGTCCCTCGGCGATGCTTTCTGCGGTGGTGACGGAAAAGCCGCGCTGTTCGAGAGCCCGGCTCATGCGCTGGAGAAACGGACGATCGTCGTCGACGAGGAGCAGAGACGCATCTTCGACCGGCACCTGGCCCTGGCCAGTTTCGGCCATTTGTTCCGTCAGCATGTCACCTTCCTTCCCTTAGGACCGACAAGATGGCGCGACACTTGGAAGCAATCCAGCCGGGAACCGGGCGTTCACGAAAAACGTGAACACGGCGTGTTCGCACGGGACGACGGGCAGAGAGACTGTTGAAGCGAGTGCGCGGCGTCAGGCGTGCTGGAGGCAGCCGCCGGCAAAGGTCTGGTAGGGCCAGAACACCGACACCGAGGCGCCGGGCCCGTCCTCGCGGTTGGAAAAGACGATGGTCGCGCCGGAGCGCTCGAGCAGGGTCTTGGCGATGAAGACACCCAGGCCGAGGCCGCCGCCCGCCCGCTCCTGGCCGTCGGGGTCGCGCTCGGACATATACGGGTCGCCGATCCGCGCCAGGATCTCCGGCGAAAAGCCGGGGCCGTCGTCGAGGATGCGGATGTGCACCGTCTCGGCGCTCCAGCCGGCCCGCAGGATGACCGCCCCGCGCGCGAAATCGACGGCGTTCTCGACGATGTTGCCGAGGCCGTAGACGATGCCGGCATTGCGGCAGGAGACCGGCTCCGGACCATTGCGCTCGACCACCTCGACCTGAACCGAAACGCCGAAATTGCGGTGCGGCTCGGCGACCTCGTCGATCAGCGACATCAGCGGCAGTTGGGCGAGATAGACTTCGCTGGAGGAGGAGAGCGAACTCAGCCGCCGAAGGATCGCCCGGCAGCGTTCCGACTGAGCCATCAGGAGCTCGACGTCCTCGCGCATCGCGCTGTCGCCCGGGATGGCGCGGTTCATCTCCTTGGCGACGAGGGCGATGGTGGAGAGCGGCGTGCCGAGTTCGTGCGCGGCAGCGGCTGCCAGGCCGTCGAGGGCCGAGAGATGCTGCTCGCGCTGCAGCACGAGTTCGGTGGCGCTCAGCGCGTCGGCGAGCGCCCGGGCCTCCGCCGCGACGCGGTAGATGTAGATCGCCGAGAACACCAGCGTCGTCACGATCGCGAACCACAGGCCCCCGACATAGCTCGTCGGCATGGAGAACGGCACGCCCGCGGGCCAGGGCAGCGGCATGTGGACGAAGACGAGCAGCGTCGTCGACAGGACGGCGAGGACGCTGAGCGCCACCACGGTCAGCGGCGGCTGCGTCGCCGAGGCGATGATCGCCGGCACCACCAGGAAGACCATGAACGGGTTGTCAACGCCGCCGGTCAGGTACATCAGCCCCGAGGGCTGGAGGATGTCGAAGGTGAGGACGGCTGCGGCGATCGTCGGCGACAGCCGGTGGCTCGCCGGAAACTGCGTCGCGAGATAGGTGTTGAGCGCGACCGAGAGGGCGATCAGCCCGAGGCACGCCCAGATCGGAAACGGCCACCACAGCCCCCAGGCGACGAAGACGCAGGCTGCCGTCTGCCCCGCGACCGACAGCCAGCGCAGCCGCACCAGCGTCGCGAGCCGCAGGCGCTGGCTGTCGCGCATCATCGTCACGAAGGCCGGAAGCCGAAGATTTAAGCCGCTGCGCGTCGCCTGGTCCATGGGACGCACACTTAGCCGGGATGCCGTGGGCGGGGAAGGAGGCGCGGCGGGGCGGGCGAAAGGCCGCACGGTCGCGACGCCTGGGCCGGGCGGGATCGACCGTTCACCTGGCCGGAGACGCCGCAGCAGGGAGGTCCACCTCCGGCGCGGCACCGGCTTTGACGCGTTAAACATTTGGAACGAGCGCAAATCGGGTGTAAAGCGGGGCCGACCGTTACCGTAACGAAGAGTACGCCATGCCCGCCTATCGCTCCCGCACGACCACCCATGGCCGCAACATGGCCGGCGCGCGCGGCCTGTGGCGCGCCACAGGCATGAAGGACGGCGACTTCGGCAAGCCGATCATCGCCGTCGTCAACTCCTTCACCCAGTTCGTGCCGGGCCACGTGCATCTGAAGGATCTCGGCCAGCTGGTCGCGCGCGAGATCGAGCAGGCCGGCGGCGTCGCCAAGGAGTTCAACACCATCGCCGTCGACGACGGCATCGCCATGGGCCATGACGGCATGCTCTATTCGCTGCCGTCCCGCGAACTCATCGCCGATAGCGTCGAATACATGGTCAACGCTCATTGCGCCGACGCCATGGTCTGCATCTCCAACTGCGACAAGATCACGCCGGGCATGCTGATGGCGGCGCTGCGCCTCAACATCCCCGTCGTCTTCGTCTCCGGCGGGCCGATGGAGGCCGGCAAGGTGGTCCTCTCGACCGGCGAGAAGAAGGCGCTGGACCTCGTCGACGCCATGGTCGCGGCCGCCGACGATCGTGTCTCGGAAGAAGACGTGCAGGTGATCGAGCGCTCCGCCTGCCCGACCTGCGGTTCGTGCTCGGGCATGTTCACCGCGAATTCGATGAACTGCCTGACCGAGGCGCTCGGCCTGTCGCTGCCCGGCAACGGCTCGACGCTCGCCACCCACGCCGACCGCCGCCGCCTCTTCGTCGAGGCCGGCCACCTGATCGTCGATCTCGCCCGCCGCTACTACGAGCAGGACGACGCGAGCGTGCTGCCGCGCTCGATCGCGGGCTTCACCTCGTTCGAAAACGCCATGACGCTCGACATCGCCATGGGCGGCTCGACCAACACCGTCCTGCATCTCCTCGCCGCGGCGCATGAGGGCGGCGTCGACTTCACCATGAGCGACATCGACCGGCTGTCGCGCCGCGTGCCGGTGCTCTGCAAGGTCGCGCCGGCCGTCGGCAACGTCCACATGGAGGACGTCCACCGCGCCGGCGGCATCATGGCGATCCTCGGCGAGCTCGACCGCGCCGGCCTGATCGACACCTCGGTCGGCTGCGTCCATGCCGAGACCATGGCCGACGCGCTCGACCGCTGGGACGTGATGCGCACGTCGAGCACCACCGTCCACGACTTCTACCGCGCCGCGCCCGGCGGCGTGCCGACGCAGGTCGCGTTCAGCCAGGAGCGGCGCTGGGACGAACTCGACCTCGACCGCGAGGCCGGCGCGATCCGCAACGCGGAGCATGCCTTCTCCAAGGATGGCGGCCTCGCCGTGCTCTACGGCAATCTGGCGGAAGAGGGCTGCATCGTGAAGACCGCCGGCGTCGACGCCTCGATCCTCACCTTCTCCGGCCCCGCCCGGATCTTCGAGAGCCAGGACGCCTCGGTGAAGGCGATCCTGTCGAACGAGGTGAAGCCGGGCGACATCGTCCTCATCCGCTACGAGGGCCCGCGCGGCGGCCCCGGCATGCAGGAGATGCTCTATCCGACGAGCTATCTGAAGTCGAAGGGGCTCGGAAAGGCCTGCGCGCTCGTCACCGACGGCCGCTTCTCCGGCGGCTCCTCCGGCCTGTCGATCGGCCATGTCTCGCCGGAAGCGGCGGAAGGCGGCACGATCGGGCTTGTGCGGGAAGGCGACACGATCGAGATCGACATCCCGAACCGCAAGATCCACCTCGCCGTCGACGACGCCGAGATCGCCCGCCGCCGCGAGGCGCAGGACGAGGCGGGCTGGCATCCGGCCGAGCCGCGCAAGCGCCAGGTGACGACTGCGCTGAAGGCCTATGCCGCGCTCACCACCAGCGCCGCCAAGGGCGCCGTGCGGATGGTGAACTGACCGCCGCCCCGATCGGTCGATCCAGAATGCAAAAGGCGCCGCCCGCAATACTCGGGCGGCGCCTTTCTTTTCTCCGGTGGCCGGCCGCGTCGGGCGCGGCCGGCGGAGCGGGCGAGGGTCAGCCCGACGTGCCGGCGGGCTTGGCCGCCGAGGCGGCGTCGTTCGCCTGCTTCAGCTGCAGCGCGTCGCGGATCGTGTAGAACAGATCCGTCTGGTCGGTGAGGCCGACGACGTTCGCCGCGCCCGGGCCATAGGCCGCGATGCGCAGCTGCGCGCCGGTATGCTCCTGCGAGTCGCCTTCCGGATTGCCATAGCTGACCGCCATCACCGCGCCGTCCTTGGTCATCAGCGCCTCGGTGAGGCCCGGCGCCTTGTCGTCGGTCGGGATGATCTGGCTGGAATGGGCGTGGTCGGCGGTGACGATCACCAGCGTGTTGCCGTCCGCCCTGGCGAACTCCAGCGCCTTCTGCACCGCCTCGTCGAGATCGACGGTCTCGCCGATCTGGGCGCAGGGGTTGGCGGCGTGGTCCTGCTTGTCGATCGATGCGCCCTCGACCTGCAGGAAGAAGCCCTTCTCGTTCACCTTCAGGAGGTCGATCGCCTTCTCGGTCATCGCGGCGAGCGTCGGCACGCTGTCCGCGCGCTCGGCGTTCGGCTGGCAGGTCACCGGCTCCTTGTCGAGGCTGCCGTGATAGGAGGCCTTCGGACCGCTCCAGCGCACCGGCATGTTGCCCTGCGCGAAGAGGCCGATCAGCGGCTTGTCCTGGTTCGCCGTCTCGACCTTCGCCAGCGCGCCGGCGTTGCCGACGATGGTGAAGCCGCGGGCCTCGGCCTGCTGGCGCAGCGTCTTGTCCTTGTACTCGCCGGCCTTCGCCGTCTCGTCGAAGGTCTTGGCGCCGCCGCCGAGGAGGACGTCCGAACGGGTCTGAAGCATCTGTTCGGTGATCGAGCCCTTGCCGCCGTTCTCCAGCGCGTTCGACGGGCACTTCTCGCTCGTCGCTTCGGGGCCGTAGCACTTGCGGCCGGTCACATGCGCGACGAGCACCGCCGGTGTCGCGTCCTGCAGCTCGGCCGTCGAGACGTCGCCAGTCGCAAGGCCCGAAGCCTTGGCGAGTTCGAGCAGGGTCGCGTGCGGCTCGCCCTTCACGTCGACGCCGATCGCGCCGTTATAGGTCTTCACGCCCGACGCCCAGCCCGTGCCCGAGGCGGCGGAATCGGTGACGTAGTCCGGCTTGCCGGTCTTCTTGTCGAGCGAATAGTGGGTGTACTGCCCGGTCAGCGGCAGCGCGTCGATGCCCTTGAAGAAGCCGCCGGCGCCTTCGGCATAGTTGCGGGCGATGGTGATCTCGGAATCGCCCATGCCGTCGCCGATCAAGAGGATGACGTTCTTCGCCGGGCCGTCGATGATCGCCTTGCGCAGGTCGGCGGTAACGTCGCCGCTCATGCGGCGGGCGCCGGCCGCCTGCGTCAGGTCGCCGGCCGCCTGACGCGTCAGGAGCGTCTCCGGCGTCCCGGCATCCTGCGCGCCGGCCGGAACGCTCAGTCCCGCCAGCATCGATGTCGTCAGAAGGGCGGCGAGGCCCCTCGCAATGGTCTTGCCCATGTTGAAACCCTCATCGTTGTCGCATCCGCTCCTCATGGCGCGGGGCAAATCCTTCTCCACGGGTTCCACAATCCTTTTATGACAATTCGGTAAGGTTGCGCCGATTTGACCGCGGCGGGCGCCGCCGCCGCGGTCGGGTGCACAGGCAGGAGAAGCGAGCGATCCGGTGCGAATCGCCTCCCGTGGGAGTAGTGTCGGCCCATGCAGGCGAACATCCTTTCGATCCCGCCGGGGCGGCCCTTCCTGAAGACCCTGGCGGAGAGCCTCTTCACCGGCCGGATCGTGCCGTCCTTCCGCTACGAGGGCGATCCGCTGGCGCTCGCCGACGTCACGCTCTACGTGCCGACGCGGCGTGCGGCGCGGGGCCTCGCCTCCGCCTTCACCGAGCTTCTCGGCGGCCGCTCGGCCATCCTGCCGGCCATCCGGCCGCTCGGCGAGACCGACGATTCCGCTCTGCTTTCGCCGGGAGAGGTGCAGCCGAGCCTGGCACCGACGATCGGCGAACTGGAACGGCAGCTGCACCTCGCGCGCCTCGCCCGCGAGTGGCGGTTCATGGTGCGCAAGGCCGAGGCCGAGGCGCTGATCGGCGGGGAGGCGGTGCTGCCGGCCTCCGCCGCGGATGCGCTCTGGCTCGCCGGCGATCTCGGCCGGCTGCTCGACGAGATCGAGACCGAGGGCACCTCCTTCGCCGCGATCGCCGGCCTCGCGCCGGACGATCTCGCGCACTGGTGGCAGCTGACGCTGACCTTCCTGAAGATCGTCACCGAGCAATGGCCGGCGATCCTGACGGCGCGCGGCGTCGTCGGCGAGGCGGAGGCCCGAAACGCTTGGCTCGCCGGCGAAGCCGAGCGACTGCGCTCCGGCAGGCGGAAGGGTCCGGTCATCCTAGCCGGCTCCACCGCGACGGCGCCGGCGACGCTCGAGCTGATGCATACGATCGCGTATCTCGACGACGGCGCGCTCGTGCTGCCGGGCCTTGACCGGCATCTCGAGCCCGAAGCCTTCGCCAAAATCGACCGGGAGCGCTCCATCGCCGCGCCCGGTCACCCGCAATACGGGCTGAAGCGCATCCTGACCCGCTTTCAGCGCGGGCCGGAGACCGTGGAGCATCTCGGCGACCCCGAGGAGGGCGCGCTCGCCGCCCGCGAGGCGTTCCTCTCCGACGCGCTGCGCCCGGCCGAGACCACCGACGCCTGGGGTGCGTCGCAGCGCCGGCATCCGCCGGAAGCGCTGGACGGGCTGGCGCTGATCGAGGCGGCGGACGACCGCGAGGAGGCGCTCGCCGTCGCCTGCGCCATGCGCGCGGCCCTTTCGGACCCCGGCCGCACTGCGGCGCTCATCACGCCGGACCGCAATCTCGCCCGCCGGGTGGTGTCCGAGCTCGAACGCTTCGGCATCGGGGCGAACGATTCCGCCGGTCGGCCGCTCGGCGCCACCGCCCCGGGCACGCTGATGGCGACGGCGATCAAGGTGGCGCTGGAGCCGGGCGATCCGATCGCGCTGGTCTCGCTCCTCAAGCATCCGCTGACGCGGCTCGGCCTCGGCGCAGGCGAAGCGCGCCGGGCGGCGCGGGCGATCGAGATGGTGGCGCTGCGCGGCTCCGTCGGGGTGGCGGACGGCGCTGATATGGCCGGCATCTTTGCCCGTCGGCGCAAGGCGATCGACGCCGGCGAGCGCGTCGCGCGGCCGGTCAGGAACCTGCCGGAAGCCGAGCGCGACCTCGGCCAGCTGATGGCCGAGGCGCTGGAACGGGCGCTGGCGCCGCTGACACGGTTGCGGCCGGAGGGGCCGTCCGGCGACCGGCGCGGCGGCGGAGGCGATGGGTTAGCTGCCGGCCGAGAGGAGGCTTCGGGAGAGGTGGCAGGCGAGGGCCCCAGCGAAGCAAGCGGTGCGGGCGCCGCGGAAGCTGCCGATGCGGCGCGCGCGTCCGTCGATCTGCGATCGGCCGGCTCGGGGCCATTCGGCGAGCGCGAGATCGCCGACTATGCCGTCGCACTGACGCAGGTGCTGGAAGCGCTGGCGGCGGACGAGACGGGCGACGCCGAGAACCTCTATGCCGAGGAAGCCGGCAAGGCGCTGGCGAGTTTCCTCTCGGATCTCGTCCAGGCGCCGCAGACCGGGTTTGCCTTCGCGCCGCGCGAGTTCGGCGATGTCGTCGAGGCGCTCGTCGCCGGCGTCACCGTTCAGCCGCGCGCCGGCCTGTCGGCCCGCGCCTTCGTCTGGGGCGCGCTGGAGGCGCGGCTGCAGAGCGTCGACACGGCGATCCTCGCCGGGCTGAACGAGGGCGTCTGGCCCGGCGGCGCGAAGAGCGGCGCGTTCCTGTCGCGGCTGATGCGGCGCGAGATCGCGCTCGACCCGCCGGAGCGCCGCATCGGGCTCGCCGCCCACGATTTCTGGATGGCGACGGGTGCGCCCCATGTCGTCCTGTCCCGCTCCCGCCGCTCCGGCGGGTCGCCGACGATCGCCTCACGCTGGCTGCAGCGGCTGACGACGCTGGCGCGGCGCGACGGCACGGCGCGGCTCGTCGCCAATGGTGCGGTCTATCTCGATGCCGCCCGGGCGCTCGACCGGGTGGAGCCGCAGCCGCGAGCGGCCCGCCCGCAGCCGCGCCCGCCGGTCGAGCGCCGCCCGACGCATTATTCCGTCACCGAGGTCGAGACGCTGATCCGCGACCCCTATGCGATCCACGCGCGCCGGATCCTCAAGCTGGAGCCGCTGCCCGAGCTGATGCGCGACCCGCACGCCGCCGAGCGCGGCAGCCTGTTCCACGACGTGCTCGGCACCTTCGTGAAGCAGGGGCACGACCCGGTGGCCGGGGGCGCGCTGGAGACGATCCTTGCCATCGCGCGGGACAAATTCGCGGCGGAGAACCTGCCGCCCGACATCGCGGCGATCTGGTGGCCGCGCATGGAGGCCCTGGCGCAGAACTATCTGGACTGGGAGGCCGAGCGGCACGACCGCGTCGCCCTGCGGCATGCCGAGATCGCCGGGCACCACGACTTCGCCGAACTCGCCACGACGCTCACCGGCCGCGCCGACCGGATCGACGTCCTCACGGACGGCCGGGTCGAGATCCTCGACTACAAGACCGGCGCCCAGCCTTCGCTGTCGCAGGCCCGGGCGCTGCTCGCGCCGCAGCTGCCGCTGGAGGGTGCGATGGTCAAGCTCGGCGCCTTCGCCGACGTCGCGCCGGCAAGCGAAAAGTCAGCCGGCAAAGCATGGGAGATCGCCGACCTCGTCTATGTCCGCCTGCGCGAGCGCACGCTCTATGAGGACCGCTTCGCCTCCGCCGGCGGGCGCTCCGGCGAGTCGGTCGATCCGGATGCGCTGAGCGAGGAGGCGCTGAAGAAGTTCCGCGGTCTCGTCGCGACCTATCGGCAGGAGCAGGCGGCCTTCGTCTCGCGCACGCGGCCGTTTCTCGCCGGCGACTTCTCCGGCGACTATGACCATCTGGCGCGGGCCGAGGAATGGTCGGTCGGCGCCGACGAGACCTCCGGCGGAGAGGGAGCGGCCTGATGAGAGACATCGCCTTCACCGGCATCGCCGAGACGGCGCGGCGCCAGCAGATCGCCGCCGATCCGAACCTCTCCGTCTTCGTCTCGGCCAATGCGGGATCCGGCAAGACGCACGTCCTGACCGAGCGCGTCGTGCGGCTGCTGCTTGCCGGCAACGAGCCGTCGAAGATCCTCTGCCTCACCTATACGAAGGCCGCCGCCGCCGAGATGTCCGGCCGCGTGTTCTCGCGGCTGTCGCGCTGGGCGACGGCGCCGGACGAGGTGCTCTCCGGCGAGATCGCGGCGCTCGACGGGCGGGAGCCCTCGGCCGAGCGCCTCGCCGAGGCGCGGCGGCTGTTCGCCGAGGCGGTCGAGACGCCGGGCGGGCTGAAAATCCAGACCATCCACGCCTTCTGCGAGGCGATCCTCCACCAGTTTCCGCTGGAGGCGAACGTCCCCGGCCATTTCGAGGTGCTGGACGATACCGAGAGCGCGGCGCTGCTCTTGGAGGCGCGCCGGCGGCTGATCACCTCGGCGAGCCGGGCCGAGCATTCCTCGCTCGAGGAGCGGCTGCTCGCCGAATCCTTCTCCTCCGTCCTGGCGCTCGCCGGCGAATTCGGCCTCGACCAGCTCCTGTCGGAGATCGTCGCCAAGCGCGACGCCATCCGCCGGCACATCGACGAGGCCGGCGGCCTCGGCCCGGCGATCGCGCTGCTGCGCCGGGCGCTGCGGCTCGAAGAGGGCGAGGACGAGGCGGCGATCCTCGCCGAGGCGCGCGACGCGCCGGGCTTCGACGACGCGTTCTGCCAAGACGTTCTGCAGGCCGCCGAGGCGAGCGACAAGAAGACCGACCAGACGCTGGTCGAGCGGCTGAAGGCGCTGACGGGAGCCGTCAACGACGCCGTCGCGCACGAGGCGATGCGCTCGCTCTGCCTCACGCAGAAGGGCGCGCCCTACAAGGCGAAGAGCGTCGCGACCAAGGCCGTGACCGACCGCTTTTCCGACTTCGAGGAGCGGCTGGGGGCCTTCGCCGCGCACGTCCTCGCCGTCGACGAGCGGCTCTCCTCGCTGCAGCTCTTCCGGGCGAGCGCCGGCGCCCTCGCCATCGCCGACACGCTGGAGCACGACTACGCCGCCCTGAAGCGCCGCCGCGGCCGGCTCGACTTCGAGGACCTGATCGTCAAGACCGCCGACCTTTTGACGCGCGCGGAGGCCTCGGCCTGGGTGCACTTCAAGCTCGACCAGGGCATCGACCACGTGCTGATCGACGAGGCGCAGGACACCAGCCCCCGCCAGTGGCAGGTGATGCGCCAGCTGACCGCCGAGTTCTTCGCCGGTGCCACCGCCCGCAACGTCTCGCGCACGGTCTTCGCGGTCGGCGACGAGAAGCAGTCGATCTATTCCTTCCAGGGTGCCTCGCCGACGATGTTCGCCGAGGAACGGGCGGCGATGCAAAAGCGCGCGGAGGCCGCGCGCGTGCCCTTCGAGGCGATCGCCCTCAACCAGTCCTTCCGCACCGCCGGCGACGTCCTCGCCGCGGTCGACGAGGTCTTCGCCGATGCCGAGAACCGCCGCGGCCTGACCTTCACTGGCGAGGCGCCGTCGCACCAGACGGCGCGGGGCGAGGCGCCGGGCCTCGTCGAGGTCTGGCCGCCCTTCGCCGCCGAGGCGAGCCCGCAATCGCGCGACTGGCTGCAGGCGATCGACTACGAGCCGGAGAACTCGCCGGCCAACCGGCTCGCGCGCCGCATCGCCGAGACCATCGCCGGCTGGATCGGCGATCCGATCGCGCACAAGGGCCGGATCCGGCCGCTGACGCCCGGCGACGTGATCGTGCTGGTGCGCAAGCGCTCCGGCTTCGTCGCCGCGATGGCCAAGGCATTGCGCGATGCGGGCATTCCCGTTGCCGGCGCCGACCGCCTCGTCATCACCGACCATATCGCGGTGAAGGACCTGATGGCGCTCGGCCGCACGGTTGCGAATTTCGACGACGACCTGTCGCTCGCCGAAGCGCTGAAGTCGCCCTTCTTCGACTTTTCCGACGACGAGCTGATGGGCCTCGCCCTCTCGCGCGAGCATCACGAGCCGCTGTCGCTGGGCCTGAGGCGCCTCACCGGCGCGGAGGGCCTCGCGCGGCTGCCCGACTTCGTCCCGGACGCGACCGCCGAGGCCTTCATCGCGAAGTGTGGCGCGGCGCTGGAGCGGCTGGAGACCCTGCGCGACCGTGCCGGCTTCGAGACGATCTTCGCCTTCTTCGCCCGCATTCTTGGCCCCGAGGGCGGGCGCGCGAAGCTGACCGCCCGGCTCGGCGCGGACGCCGGCGAGGTGATCGACGCCTTCCTCGACCTCGCGCTCGCCGAGGAGGAGGCCGGCGAGCCGGGGCTCGACGCATTCCTGTCGCGGCTCGTCGCGGCGCCGCCGACGATCAAGCGCGAGATGGAGCAGGGTCGCGGCGAGGTGCGGATCATGACGGCGCATGCCTCCAAGGGGCTGGAGGCGCCGGTGGTCTTTCTGGTCGATCCGGGCTCGGCGCCCTTCCACGCCGCCCACGGGGCGAAGCTGATGGCATGGCCGGACATGCCCGGTCTCGCCCCCGGCCAGGCGCCCGGCTTCCTCTGGCGGGGCGCCAAGGCGCTGGAGAACGACGTCGTCGCCGCGCTGAAGGAGGCCGAGAAGCAGCGGGCCGAGGAGGAATACCGCCGGCTCCTCTATGTCGGCATGACCCGCGCGGCCGACCGGCTGGTCGTCTGCGGCCTCGCCGGCTGGCGCGGACCGAACGAGACAGCCTGGCTGCAGCGCGTCCAGGCTGCGCTGGCGGGTCACGAGAAATGCCGCACGATCGAAGCCGAGGACGGCAGCGTCGCGGCCTGGCGGTTCGGCGCGCTTCCCGCGGCGGACAAGCTGGCGCCCGCCGAAGCCGCGCCCGCCGAGCGGGCGACGCTCGACCTGTCCCCGCTGCCCCGCGAGATCCTGCCGCCGCGCCCGCTCTCGCCCTCCGCCGCCGGGGCCGTCGCCGATGTCGTGCCGGAGGAGGGGGAGCCGGCCGAGTCCTCCGAAGCCAAGACCTTCGTCTCGCCGGTCCTCTCCGGCAGCGTCGCCGAGCCGTCCTTGGCGATCCGGCGCGGCATCCTGGTGCACCGGCTGCTGCAGGTCCTGCCCGAGCGCGACCCGGCCGAGCGGGAGGCGATCGCCGCCCGCTATGTCGCGGCGCAGGGTGCGGTGTTTTCGGAAACCGAGCAGGCGCGGCTGGTCGCCTCCGTCCTCGCCGTCATGGCGGAGCCCGACTTCGCGCCGATCTTCACGCCGCAGAGCCGGGCTGAGGTCTCCGTCGCCGGCGACGTGCGCTTCGGCGGCCAGACCTTCCGCGTCAGCGGCACGGTCGACCGGCTGGCGGTGACGGAAACGCAGGTGCTGATCGTCGACTACAAGACCAACCGGCCGCCGCCGCGCTCGCTGGAAGACGTGCCGCAGGCCTATGTCACGCAGCTGGCGCTCTACCGGGCGCTGCTGCAGCCGCTCTATCCGGACAAGGCGGTCGGCGCGGCGCTGCTGTTCACCGAGGCGCCGCGGCTGATCGCGCTGCCGGCGGAGCGGCTGGACGCGGCGCTGGCGCGCAAGGCCCCGGCGGACGGCAAAGGGAGCGGCCATGGCGAGGGCATCGTCGCCGCCGAAGGAACGGAGCGTTGAGCCGGCGCCGCCTTCGCTTGATTTGGCCCGCCCCGGCGTCTACCTCTAGCGTCAACGAACAATCGGGAGCCGAGTGATGGCCACGAAGAAAGTCGATTCCAGCAACTTCCAGTCCGACGTCCTGCAGAGCGACAAGCCGGTCGTCGTCGACTTCTGGGCCGAGTGGTGCGGCCCCTGCAAGATGATCGGCCCGAGCCTCGAAGAGATCTCCAACGAGATGGACAATGTCGAGATCGTCAAGCTGAACATCGACGAGAACCCGGATCTCGCCGCCCAGTTCGGCGTGCGCTCGATTCCGACGCTTTTGATGTTCAAGAACGGCGAGCCCGCCGCCATCCAGGTCGGCGCGCAGTCGAAGTCGAAGCTCGTCGACTGGATCAAAGGCGCAGCGTAACCGTCGCGGCACGGCGGCGGCTGCGGCCCCCGTCAGTTACAGACTGGGCGAGGCCCGGGTGGAAACGCCCGGGCTTTCTTGCGTGAATTCGCTGCGGTACCGGGCGAGTGGCGAGACCGGGACCGTCCGGAACGGGTGGAGAGTGGAAGGGCCGCTTTTGGATATACAACCTTGATAAAGAGACATCATTCGAACCTGTCTACTGCTCCAGCCAGGCCGTAGCCTTCGAGCATGCTCGCTGATGGCCGCTTCGTCGCCCCCAGACTATCCCACACCAGCCTTCGCATTCGCCGGTCACGACCGTAGCGACTGCATCCCCCGCTCAAGCAATTCGCGCATGAAACGCTGGTATTTCATGCCGCGCCGGGCGGCCTCGCTCTTAATCTGGTCGAGCTGGCGTTCGGGCATCCGCATGGTGACGCGCGCGGCTTTCTCGTCGAACTCGTAATGGACCGGTTCTGCCGCGCTCCAATCGTATTCGGACAGGTCGGCCGTAGCCACGAACGCTTCAGCCGCTTCATCGGTCGGAAGGCTGGGCCAGGGCTTTTTCGGCTCGCTCATAACTTTCGATCTCCTTGCCATGCATGTAGCGGGCGCTGACCGGACGCAGGTACAGGCGGCCGTCCTTGGTCCGGTGGGTGAAGACGACGAAGACCGCCCGCCCGTCCGGCAGGATCTTAGCGGTCCGGTAGCGCTCCTCTTCAGGGAAAGGATCGGGAATGCGGATCGTCATCGTCCGCAGAACGGTCTCGATCTCTTCTCGGCTGACACCGTGCTTTCCGCACTTCGGCCAGTTCCCGGCGTCCCACTGGATGCCTGCAACCTTCATGTTGGAGGATATGCACATTTGTATGCACAAATTCAAGACAAGCCGTCAGCATACCGTTGCTGACCAGATCGATCGGTCGTAAACGGCGCGAGGCGAGACTGCCCTACCGCTCCCTCACGGCACGATCGAGTCCACCACGCCGCCGTCGACCCTCAGCGCCGCGCCGGTCGTGGCGGAGGCCTTCATCGAACAGGCATCGACGATCATGTTGGCGACCTCCTCGACGCTCGCCGGGCGCTGCAGGATCGAGCTCGGGCGCTGCGACTTGACTAAGGCGACGCCCGCCGCCTCGATCGACAGGCCCTGTTCCTCGGCCATCTCCTTCAGCATCTCGCCGACGCCCTCGGACATGGTCGGGCCGGGAAGGACGGAATTGACGGTCACGCCGGTGCCGGCCGCCATCTTGGCGAGGCCGCGCGAGAGCGCGAGCATCGCGGTCTTGGTGAAGCCGTAGTGGATCATGTCGGCGGGGATGTTCAGCGCCGATTCCGACGAGATGAACACGACGCGGCCCCAGGTCGGAAGGAATGCCTGAGACGTCCGCGCCGGACGAGCGGGGCAGCGCGAGGACGTCCGGGGCGGACGATCGAAGGTGCCGGGATCGTGCGCCGGGAGCGCCGACCGTTCATGCACCCACCGTTGTAAGGCCCCGGGCAACACGGTAACCTTCGCGCGCCATGCGGGGCCACTGATGATGAATATGGAAGACCTCTACCGTCTCTTGCGCGCCGGCCACGTCCAGGCCCAGGGCATCGTCGACACCGTTCCCGATCCCCTGCTCGTGCTGGACCGCAGCCTCTGCGTTCAGGGCGCCAGCCGTTCCTTCTTCGAGACGTTCAAGGTCGACCGTTTCGAGACCATCGGGCAGCCGCTCTACAGCTTGGGCAACGGCCAGTGGGACATTCCGGATCTGCGGCGGCTGCTCGAGGAGGTGATCCCCAACTCCAGCGCCGTCATCGACTACAAGGTCGAGCACGAATTTCCGGAGCTCGGCGCAAGGACGATGCTGCTGAGCGCCCGCACGCTGCATCATCCCGATGGCGGCAGCCATTCGCTTCTCCTTTCCATCGTGGACGCCACCGACCGCTATCGCCGCGATGCCGCAAGGGACATGCTGTTCGACGAACTCCGGCATCGGATGAAGAACCTTCTCAGCGTCGCGCGATCCATCGCCCAGCACACGGCGACGGAGGGACGCTCGGCCGAGGAGTATCGCGACGATTTCCTGGGGCGGTTCGGTGCCTTGGCGCATGCGCAGGACCTTGCCTTCTCCGACCTGGAAGAGACCAAGCTGAAAGCCTTGGCCGAGCGGATCTTCGCTCCCTACATGGCCGCCCCGGACGCCGTCCTGCTCGAGCCGGGCGCGCCGGTGGAGCTGGACTCGCGGACGATCATGTCCGTCAGCCTGATCCTGCACGAACTTGCGACCAACGCCGCCAAATATGGCGCGCTGTCGAAGTCCGGGGGGCAGGTGCGGGTTCGATGGGACGTCGAGGGCGATGACTGCCAGCTCCGGATCCACTGGCTGGAGAGCGGCGGCCCGCCGGTGAGCCCGCCCGGCAGGACGGGGTTCGGCACCCGGCTGATCGAATCCACCGCGACCTACAGCCTCGGCGGCAAGGCGAAGCTGGAATACGCGCCAGGGGGCCTGGAGGCCGAGATCACCGTTCCGCTCGTGGCGCCGCCTCTTTCGGATTGAAGGCGGGGCGGGTCGAGAGGATCCGCCACCGCACGCCGACCGGCGCCGGGCGCTTTCTCCCGGCCCAGGAGGCGGCGCCCCGGCGAAGCCGCGCGAGACCCGGCGCTACCCGCAGGAGCCCTTCGCCCGATCCCTCACGGCACGATCGAGTCCACCACGCCGCCGTCGACCCGCAGCGCCGCGCCGGTCGTGGCGGAGGCCTCCATCGAACAGGCATAGACGATCATGTTGGCGACCTCCTCGACGCTGGCCGGGCGCTGCAGGATCGAGCTCGGGCGCTGCGACTTGACGAAGGCGACGCCCGCCGCGTCGATCGACAGGCCCTGTTCCTCGGCCATCTCCTTCAGCATCTCGCCGACGCCCTCGGACATGGTCGGGCCGGGCAGGACGGAATTGACCGTCACGCCGGTGCCCGCCGCCATCTTGGCGAGGCCGCGCGAGAGCGCGAGCATCGCGGTCTTGGTGAAGCCGTAGTGGATCATGTCGGCGGGGATGTTCAGCGCCGATTCCGACGAGATGAACACGACGCGGCCCCAGCCGCGCTCCATCATCCCCTTCATGTAGGCGCGCGACAGCCGCACGCCGGACATCACGTTCAGCTGGAAGCAGCGCTCCCAGGTCGCGTCCTCGATCTCGAAGAAGGGCTTCGGGCCGAAGATGCCGACATTGTTGACGAGGATGTCGGCGTTCGGCAGTGCACCGGAGAGCCTGGCGCAGCCCTCGGCGGTCGACAGGTCGGACGGAATGCCCGCGACGTCCGCGCCGGGCACGGCCTCCAGCAGCATGCGCACGGCGCCCTCGACCCGGTCCTCCTCCCGGCCGTTGAGGATGACCGCCGCCCCCGCCCGCGCGAGGCCGATGGCCGCCGCCAGCCCGATGCCGCCGGTCGAACCGGTCACCACCGCCGTCTTGTCCTTCAGGTCGATCCGCATCCTCTGGCCCTTTCGCGTTGCTGGGACGTGCATCGGCAGCGTTCTGCTCCCGCCGCGCCCGGTCGTCGCGGCAGAACCTAGGGCGGGCGGGAATCCATCCAGGGCGCCGCGGCGCGACATAGCGTTCGACCGGCGCGAGCTGCGGAGCCCGCGACGGCTTTCCGGACACGGAAGAGGGGCGGCGACGATCCGCCGTTCGGCGCCCTCGATCCGGCGGCGGTCGCCTTTCCGCCGAGGGCCGATCCTTAAGGCCCCGTTAAATCGCCGCATTTAGAAGGGTATCTGATGCGGACGGCGCGCGCCGTCCGGCGGCGACCGCCCGCCCGGCGCGTTCGAGGGGAACCGCGCCGTCCGTCCGCTTCGACAGGACGAGGGGAAGTTTGGGGTAGGCCCCGCATCGCGGATGCGGGAAGCCTCGCCGATCGGCGAACGGAAGGCATTGAATGGCGGCGAGACGGCGCGAGCGCATCGAACCGAGCTTCGATGGTCCACGCGAGGAAGACGACGGCCTGCGCATCAGCGCGGACGACCGTGCCGTACCGACGGCCGCCAACGATGCGCGCCGCAAGAAGGCCAACACCAAGACGTCCCGCGGCAAGGCCAAATCATCGAGCGCGGCAAGCGGCCGCCGCGGCCGCAGGTCCGGCGGCTCGGGCGGCGACGGCGGCAATGGCCGGCGGCGCAAGCGCAGCTTCATCGGCCATCTCTTCCGCCTGTTCGTCGGCCTCGGCCTGTGGGGCGGCCTCGCGACGGCCGCCATGGTCGGCTATTTCGCCATGAAGCTGCCGTCGGAATCGTGGAAGATTCCCGACCGCCCGCCGAACGTGAAGATCGTCGACGTCCATGGCGATCTCATCGCCAATCGCGGCGTCACCGGCGGCGAGGCGGTCTCGCTCGACGAGATGAGCCCCTACATCCCGGAGGCGGTCATCGCCATCGAGGACCGGCGCTTCTACGACCACTGGGGCGTCGACCCGATCGGCATCCTGCGGGCGTTCGTCAAGAACATGTCGGCCGGCGAAACGGTCGAGGGCGGCTCGACGCTGACCCAGCAGCTCGCCAAGAACGTCTTCCTCGATCCCGAGCAGACGCTCGAGCGCAAGGTCCAGGAGGCGGTGCTGGCGCTCTGGCTGGAGCACAAGTTCACCAAGGACCAGATCCTCGAGATGTATCTCAACCGGGTCTATTTCGGCTCGGGAGCGACCGGCGTGCAGGCTGCGGCGCGGCGCTATTTCAACGAATCGGCGAAGGACGTGACGCTTGCCCAGGCGGCGACGCTGGCCGGCCTCCTGAAGGCGCCCTCGCGCCTGTCGCCGGCGCGTGATCCGGAAGCCGCCAAGGCACGCTCCGAGGTGGTGCTGGCCGCCATGCTCGACGAGGGCATGATCACCAAGAGCCAGTACGACAACGCCAAGGCCCAGAAGCCGACCGACGCCAAGAGCTACTGGACGGGCGCCGAGCACTACTCGGCCGATCTCGTGATGCGGGACCTCAAGGGCCTGATCGGCGACGTGAAGCAGGACGTGGTGGTCGAGACGACGCTCGACCTGCCGCTGGAGAAGACCGCCGAAAAGGTGCTGCGCCAGACGATCGACGGCTCGAAGCAGAATGTCAGCCAGGGCGCGCTCGTCGCCGTCGACGGGACGGGATCGATAAGGGCGCTGGTCGGCGGGCGCGACTATGCCCAGAGCCAGTACGACCGCGCGGTCGACGCGCGGCGCCAGCCGGGCTCCGCCTTCAAGCCGTTCGTCTATGCGGCGGCCATGGAGAAGGGTTACCGCCCGGAATCCGTGATGATCGACGGCCCGGTGAAGATCGGCAACTGGACGCCGGAGAACTACGAGCGCGACTATCGCGGCCCGGTGACCCTCAACTACGCCCTGACGCATTCGCTGAACACGGTCGCGGCCAAGCTCGCCGACGCGGTCGGGCCGCCGGCGGTCATCGACATGGCCAAGCGCCTCGGGATCAAGTCGCCGCTCGCCGACAACGCCTCGATCGCGCTCGGAACCTCGGAAGTCTCGCTGGAGGATATCACCGGCGCCTATTCGACCTTCGCGAACGGCGGCTATCTCGCGACGCCCCACCTCATCAACAAGGTGACGACGACGAGCGGCAAGGTGCTGTGGGAGCGCGGCGCGGAGGTTCCGCCGGTCGTGCTGTCCCCCGATGTCGTCGGCATGATGAACGCCATGATGACCAATGTCGTCAATTCCGGCACCGGCCGGCGCGCAAGGCTGGACGGCTGGCAGGTGGCCGGCAAGACCGGCACGACGCAGGACTTCAAGGATGCCTGGTTCGTCGGGTCGACCGCCGCTCTCACCACCGGCGTCTGGCTCGGCAACGACAACGGCGCCAAGATGAAGCGCGTGACCGGCGGCTCGCTGCCGGCCGATGTCTGGCACAAGTTCATGACGGTCGCGATGAAGGGGCTGACGCCGACGCCGCTGCCGGGCGACTACCATATCGGGCAGCCGCAGCAGCCGCTGACCGCCGACAGCTCGGACATCAACAACGGCTATGACGACGGCGGCTTCTACGATTCCAACAACAGCGGCTACTACAGCCAGGCCGGCGAGGGGCCGCCGCGCAGCCCGGGAGGCGGCAACGTCTATGATCGCGAGCCGCCGCCGGGCGTGACGGTCGAAGGCCGGGCGGATGGCGGCCGCGAGAGCGACCGGTCGCTGTTCCGCCGGATCTTCGGCGGCTTCTGAGGCCGGTCCGGGCGACGGCCCGCAAGGGCCAGGACCGGCAGAGCTCGGACACGGAAAGGCCCGGCGGTCGAAAGACGCCGGGCCTTCGCTGTCATCGGCCGCCGCGAGGCGCCGGTCATTCCGCCGAAAGCCCGGCGGCCGACCGGGCTCCTCAGGCGAGCCCTTCCTTCTTCGCTTCCGACTTCGCCGCGTCGGTGGCGGCCTTGCCGACGTCCGCAGCCTTTTCGGCCAGCGTCTCGCCTTCGCCGGGCTTCGGCTTCAGCCCCTTGGCCTCGGCTTCGTCGCTGCCCGCCTGGTAGGCGGTCTCGGCGACATGCTCGGCCTTGTGCAGGGCGTCGCGGCCCTCTTCCCAGGCCCGGTCGCGCAGATGGTCACGCGTCTCGCCCATCCATTCGTCCTCGCGGCGGGTGGAGGGCAAGGCCGCGCCGATCGCCGCGCCGACGGCGACGGCGATCGCGCCGAAGACCAGCGGCTCGTCCTGCAGGGCGTCCAGCAGGCCGCGGCCGGCGCGCCGGCCCATGCGGTAGACGTCGTCGCCAACGTGCCTCGCGCCGTCGGCGGCGTAGCGCCCGCCGCGCCAGGCGGCGGCGGAGGCGTCATGCGAGGCGCGGCGCATCGAATCGCTCGCCGCATGCGCGGCGTCAGAGACCCGGTGTCCGGCCCTTCCGGCGGCATCGGCCGTCGCATGGCCGGCCCGGCTCGCGGCATCGCTGGCGGAATGGCCGGCGCGGCTCGCCGCGTCGCCGACGCTCGATGCGGCGCCCGAGGCGCTGTGACCGGCGGACGACGCGGCGCCCGAGATGCTCGATCCCGCCGAGGACAGGCCGGATCCCGCGCTGGAGGCCGCCGACCGTGCACGGTCGCCGAGGCCGGGACCGCCGGATCCGCCGCTGGAGCCCGAACCCGACGAGCTCCAGGAGGAGCGGGCGGAACTGCCCGCCCCGGCCGCCGGACCGAAGTCGCGCGCCATGTCCTCCTGATAGTCGGACGGGGAGCCTGCGGCGCGGTAGGCCCTGTCGTCGCCGGGATAGGCGCCGCGGGGCATGCCGCGATGCTCGGAGCCGGGCGGGAACGCTTCGCCGAAGCGGTCGTAGCGCCGGTCCTCCCATTCGTGCCGCAGGCGGTCGCCCTGCGCCCTGACGCCGGAGCCGGCGAACAGCCAGGCGATGCCGGCGCCGACGAGGCCGAGAGCCAGCGGATTGTCCCGCACCTGCCGGCCGAAGTTCTGCACCATCTCGGCGCCCTGGCCTTCGCGGACATAGCCCGACAGCTCGTCGACGATCTGGCCGACGGACAGCTTGCCGCGCAGTTCGTCGAGGGTGGAATCCAGATGCGAGCGGTGCGTTTCGGCCTCGTTGGCGAGGCGTTCGGTGTCTGTGCTCATCGGGTCTGCTCCTTCACCAGCCGGGAGTCCTCGCGCAGCTCATGGGCGGTGCGGTTGGGCATGAGGTTGTCGGGTCTGAGGTCGCTGCGTCCCTTGGCGAGAAGCGCGGCGCCGATCGCCGCCAGGACGACGCCGACGATCAGCGCGGCCCAGCCGGCGCCCATGTCGCCGATCTGTGCGATCGCCGCGACGAGCGCCGCAGCCAGCGTGATCAGCGAGACGAGAAGGCAGATGGCACCGGCGGCGATGGAGCCGCCGCCCATCTCGACCTGGCGGATCTTGTCGGAGATCTCGGCGCGCACCAGCTGGCCTTCGGTCGAGATCAGCTCGCGCGTCTCCTTCAGAAGGTCGATCAGAAGGTCCGGGACGGAGCGGGTGTCGTGGGGCTCAGCGGCCATGGTTTCCTCCGCTCGGCGTGGTCGTGGAAGGGGTGGTTGCCGGCTTGCTGCCGACGGTCGTGCTCGGGGTCGCAACCGGCTGCGGCCGGGCCGTCACCGGCTCGCGGTCGCGCGGATAGGCGGCCTCGGACGGACGCGGCTGCGCGGCATAGCTGCGCGCATAGTCGCGCGGGGCAGCCGGAGCCCGGTCGGGGCGATGCGGCTGGCGAGATGCGCCGCTCCCGGCGTAGCCCCCGTGTTCGTGCTCGCCCGAGGCGCGCGCGAAGCGGCCGAGGGCGACGCCCGCGAGCGCCGCGCCGACGAGGAAGGTGGTCGGCCGGCTGCGGGCGAAACCCGCCACCGAGCGGACGATCTCGTCGACGCTCCGGCCGTGGATCGAGCGGGAAGCATCGCCGAGCCCGGTCGCCATCTCGCGCACCAGCGAAGCAGCCATCGACTGGTCGCGCTCGCCGAGTTCGTCGGCGGCCTTGCCGATCGCGGCGGCGAAGTCGTCGAGGCTGCCGGCGACGGTCTCCTTGCCCTGGTCGGCGCCTTCATAGGCGCGCTCCTTGGCGGTGCCGGCGAGGTTTTCGGCCTGGTGCCGCGCCGAATCGGCGGCAGCCTTCGCCTCATGCCGGGCCGATCCCGCTTCCTGTCCCAGGCGGTCGGAGGTCTTGGAAAGGTCGTCTCGGGCCTTGTCGGACGCCGGTGACCGGTTCGTGTCGGATGTCATGTCGCGTCTCCCTAGCTCAGTCCCAGAAAGGACAGGATCGCGAGTACGACGACGATCAGTCCGATGAGATAGATGATGCTGTTCATGGATTGGCTGCTCCCTCGAGCCGTCAGCTTGGGGGGCCTCCGGCGAGGGTCGCTGGAGGCGTGATGGATAGGGAAGTCGCCCTTGCGGCATGCGGTTCCCTTCCCATGGACGGCTAACGGTTTCGCCGGCCGCTCGGGAAAAGCGTTGCTCACCAAAGCGCGAGCGACTGTCTTGCAGGTGGAAAAGCCGCTTCATATATAGCCGGCAGCACCGGGGCGCCGGCCATTTCGGGTCGGAATCGGCCCGGCGCCATTCCAACCATGTCGGGGGCTGCCCATCTCGGAATGCCTCGTCGAGGGTCCAGGGCGGCTCGCTTGAAAAGGAGAATGCAGATGGCGAAGGTGATCGGTATCGACCTTGGCACAACCAATTCCTGCGTGGCCGTCATGGACGGCAAGAATGCGAAGGTGATCGAGAACGCCGAAGGCGCGCGCACGACGCCGTCGATGGTCGCCTTCACGGATGACGGCGAGCGCCTCGTCGGCCAGCCGGCCAAGCGCCAGGCGGTCACCAATCCCCAGAATACGCTGTTCGCGGTGAAGCGCCTGATCGGCCGCCGCTACGACGATCCGACGGTCGCCAAGGACAAGGGCCTCGTCCCGTACTCGATCGTGCGCGCCGACAATGGCGATGCCTGGGTCGAGGCGTCCGGCGACAAGTACTCGCCCTCGCAGATCTCGGCGATGATCCTGCAGAAGATGAAGGAGACGGCGGAGTCCTATCTCGGCGAGAAGGTCGAGAAGGCCGTCATCACCGTTCCCGCCTACTTCAACGACGCCCAGCGCCAGGCCACCAAGGACGCCGGCAAGATCGCCGGCCTCGAGGTGCTGCGCATCATCAACGAGCCGACCGCCGCCGCTCTCGCCTACGGGCTCGAGAAGAACGACGGCAAGACGATCGCGGTCTACGACCTCGGCGGCGGCACCTTCGACGTGTCGGTCCTCGAGATCGGCGACGGCGTCTTCGAGGTGAAGTCGACCAATGGCGACACCTTCCTCGGCGGTGAAGACTTCGACATGCGGCTCGTCGACTACTTCGCGGCGGAGTTCAAGAAGGACCAGGGCATCGACCTGAAGAAGGACAAGCTCGCCCTGCAGCGCCTGAAGGAAGCGGCGGAGAAGGCCAAGATCGAGCTCTCGTCCGCTTCGCAGACCGAGATCAACCTGCCCTTCATCACCGCCGACCAGTCCGGTCCGAAGCACCTGACGATGAAGCTGACGCGCTCGAAGTTCGAGAGCCTCGTCGACGACCTCGTGCAGCGCACCGTCGATCCGTGCAAGGCGGCGCTCAAGGACGCGGGCCTGTCGGCTTCCGACATCGACGAGGTCGTGCTCGTCGGCGGCATGACCCGCATGCCGAAGGTGCAGGAAGTCGTGAAGAACCTGTTCGGCAAGGAGCCGCACAAGGGCGTCAACCCGGATGAGGTCGTCGCCATGGGCGCCGCGATCCAGGCCGGCGTGCTGCAGGGCGACGTCAAGGACGTGCTGCTCCTCGACGTGACGCCGCTGTCGCTCGGCATCGAGACGCTGGGCGGCGTGTTCACCCGGCTGATCGACCGCAACACGACCATCCCGACGAAGAAGTCCCAGGTCTTCTCGACCGCCGAGGACAACCAGAACGCCGTGACCATCCAGGTCTTCCAGGGTGAGCGCGAGATGGCGGCCGACAACAAGCTGCTCGGCCGCTTCAACCTCGAAGGCCTGCCGCCGGCACCGCGCGGCGTCCCGCAGATTGAGGTGACCTTCGACATCGACGCCAACGGCATCGTCAATGTCTCGGCCAAGGACAAGGGCACCAACAAGGAGCAGCGGATCACCATCCAGGCCTCCGGTGGTCTGTCCGACGCCGACATCGAGAAGATGGTGAAGGACGCCGAGGCGAATGCCGACGCCGACAAGAAGCGTCGTGCGGCCGTCGAGGCGAAGAACCAGGCCGAGAGCCTCGTCCACTCCGCCGAGAAGTCGCTGGCCGATTACGGCGACAAGGTCTCCGAGGCCGACCGCGGCGCGATCCGCGCGGCGATCGACGACCTCAAGGCCGAACTCGAGAAGGAGGAGGCCGATGCCGACGCCATAAAGGCCAAGAGCGAGAAGCTCGCGGAAGCCTCGATGAAGCTCGGCCAGGCCATGTACGAGGCGGCGCAGGCGAATGAAGGCGCCGAGGCCGAGGGTGGTGCCGAGGCCTCCTCTGAGGCCAAGGACGATGTGGTCGACGCCGACTTCGAGGAAGTCGACGACGAGCAGGACCGCAAGAAGTCGGCCTGATCGCCGATACGCGCTCTGCCCAATGCAAAGGCCCCGGCGGGCGATCGCCGGGGCCTTTTTCGTTGCGGAAGTCTCGCCGCGCCTCAACGGCAGCTGCCGCCTTTGAATCGAACTTGCCTTAATCCTTCGGAAGGACTGCCTGTCGTAGTTGTGAGGCCTCAATCATCGCGGCGCGGTATCGCTTGAGGTGGCCCGACATGACCCTGCGTTCCCTTTCGACCAAGCTCCTTCTTCTGGCCGGCGGGACCGTCGGCTTCATCGTGCTCGGCGCGGTCGGCTATTCCGTGTGGCAGACGAAGACCGACGCCGAGCAGCGGGTCTATCAGCAGGCGAAGGACGAGGCGCGCGACGTCGCCAGTCAGATCGGCTCGCAGATCGGCCAGGCAGCCGCGGCCGGCAAGACCATGGCCGGCATTATCGCGGCCGGCCACGAGGCCGGCGAGCGCAGCCGCCAGGCGGTGATCGCCATGCTGCAGTCGGTCGCCCTGCGCAACGACACCGTCTTCGGCGCCTGGATGGCCGAGGCGAAGGGGGCCTATGACGGCTTCTCGATGAAGGGGGCGCCGGGCGCCAACGACGACGGGATCTTCACCCCCTACTGGACGAAATCGAAGACCGGCGACGTGACCTTCTCGACCTTCAAGGCCGATTATGACGCGCCCTGGTACAAGATGGCCGCGACCACCGGCAAGGGCGCGGTGACCGAGCCCTACATGGCATCCGCCGTGAAGGTGCTGATGGCGTCGGCGGCCTTTCCCCTCGTCGACAGCGGCAAGACGATCGGCGTCGCCGGCGTCGACTTCAGCCTCGGCGAACTGTCGAAGATGCTCGGCGGCCTGTCGCCTTTCGACGGCGGCCGGGTGATGCTCGTCTCCGGCAGCGGCAAATGGCTGGTCAACCCGGACAATGCCTTGCTGACCAAACCCTACGAGGGCGCCGGCGCCGATAGCGTCACCAAGGCGCTGTCCGATGGCGAACCGCAGATCGTCTCCGGGATCGACCAGGGCGCCTTCGAGCGCGTCGTCTATCCCTTTCCCCTGCCGGGTCTCAATTCCAGCTGGGCGGTGCTGGTCGACGTTCCCGCCGCCACCTTCACCGCGCCGGTCGAGGCGGCGGTGGTCAAGCTCCTGATCGGCGGCGGCATCGTGCTGGCCGGCGTGCTGATCGTGCTCATGCTGTCGGTGCGCGGCGTCGTCACCCGGCCGCTCGCCAGGCTGCTTGCCTCGGTCGAGGCTCTGAAGCAGGGCGATTACGACCGCGAGGTGGACGGGCGCGAACAGGCCGATGAGATCGGCACGCTGGCGCATGCGCTGGAGGGCTTCCGCCATCAGCTGAAGAGCGGCATCGCCGCGGAAGTCGCGGCCGATGTCGAGCGGCAGAAGGCCGAGCGGGTCCGCCAGGAAGGCGAAGCCGAGCGGCAGGCCTCGGCGGCCGAGCAGGCCCGCATCGTCGCTTCGCTTGGCGCCGGCCTCGCGCGCCTCGCCGAGGGCGATCTCGCGCACGGCCTGGAAGGCCGGTTCGACGGCCCGTATCGCCAGCTGAAGGAGGACTACGAGACCGCCGTCCGGCAGCTGCGCGCGACGATCGCGGCCGTTGCGGGAGCGGTGACCAGCATCGACACCGGTGCGCAGGAGATCGGCACGGCGACCGACAACATGACCCGCCGGATCGAGAGCCAGGCCGCGAGCGTCGAGGAGGCGGCCGCCGCGCTCGACGAGATCACCGGCCGCGTCAACAAGAGCGCCGAATTCGCCCAGGCGGCCGCGACGACGGTCGGATCCGCGCGCAGCGACGCCGAACGGACCGACGCGGTCGTCCGGCAGGCGATCCAGGCGATGCATGCCATCGCCGGATCCTCGCAGCAGATCGAGACGATCATCGGCGTCATCGACGAGATCGCCTTCCAGACCAACCTGCTCGCGCTGAACGCCGGCGTCGAGGCGGCGCGGGCGGGCGAGGCCGGCAAGGGCTTTGCGGTGGTCGCCCAGGAGGTCCGCGAGCTGGCCCAGCGCTCTGCCGGCGCCGCCAAGGAGATCAAGGGCCTGATCGCGACCTCCGCCGGCGAGGTTGAGCAGGGCGTCGACCATGTCGGCAAGGCCGGCGAGGCGCTGCAGCGGATCGCCAGCCAGGTCATGGAGATCGACGGCCAGGTCAAGGCGATCGCGAACGGCGCGCGCGACCAGGCGATCGGCCTGAAGGAGATCAACGGGGCCGTCGGCCAGATGGACCAGGTGACCCAGCAGAACGCGGCGATGATCGAGGAAGCGAACGCGGCGACGCAGGCGCTGCGCAGCGAGGCGGCCGAACTCGGACGTCTGATCCAGCGCTTCGACGTCGGCACCGGCGAGGCGCGGCCGCAGCGGCCGGTGGTCGCGCGGGCGGCGTAACCCTGCCGCACGCATCTTCGCCGGCCTTGGCGCCGGCGAGGGCGCCGAGGCTGCTGCGGGCCCGCGCGGCATCCGGTGGAGCATGCCGGCTCTGATGTCCAGGGCCCGGCCGAGGGCAAACGGGTGTTGAACGACCCCACGGCACCCCGGAAGTTTAAGGATAGATCAAACCTTCGCTTGCATTCCCGTCGCATCGGCGCTTCTGTTCGAGGACCGCCTTGGTACCCGTCCGAAGTTAAACGGCAGATCCTGCGAGCGAGTCATGCACTACCGCATTTTCGACTGTTGGCGCTTTCTTGCCGCGCTGCTGATCATGGCCTACCATTTCGTCTATTCGGCACCTTACGGGGCTCAGGCAGGCGCGGATTTTCTGCATCGACTCCTGCCGCTGCTCGACATGTTCTTCATGATCTCGGGCTATCTCATCACCACGCGCTACGCCGAAAAGCTCACGTCCTTCTCGAGCTATGGCACCTTTCTGCGGAGACGCGTCGCGCGCCTCTATCCGCTGCATGTGCTGATCACCCTGTTCTTCGCCGCGGTCGCCGTCTTCGCGATGCTGATCGGCGCGCCCCATTACGGCTGGCGCCACGACCTCGAAGCCTTGCCGGCGCATCTTCTCGTCCTGCACGCGCTCGGGACGACCGACGGACTGGCGCTGAACTACGTGTCCTGGTCGATCAGCGCCGAGTTCTTCTCCTATGCGCTGTTTCCGGTCGTCGTCCTGTCGCTGCGGCGGTGGGGGCTGCGCGGGTTGCTGCTTGTTCTCGCCGTCTGGATCGGGGCGCTGGAACTCGCCTCCTGGTGGGGCGTCTTCCCGTCCGGCCATTGGACGACGGCCGATTCCATGGGAGCCTATCGCGCGTTCGCGGATTTCATGATCGGCGGCTTCCTGGCCGAAGTCGTGCGGCGCCGCCTCGTCCGGCTGAATTCGCACTGGCCGGGCGTCGTGCTCATCGTCGCGGCCGTGGCCGCCATGCTGCTGCGACTGTCCTATCCGCTCGTCTTTTCGCTTCTGGCTGCCGCCTTGACCACCACCGCGCTGGCGGAGACGGAGGCTCCCGATTCGACCGCCTTCCTGGAGCCGCTGATGCCGCTCGCCCGGGTCTCGTTCGGGATCTATATCTGGCACCCGGTGATGGAGTTCTTTTTCCTGACTGTCCTCTGGGACCGCATCGTCGGGCCGATGAACCTCGTCGGCTTCTACGTCTATTGGACGCTGCCGATGATTGCCTCGATCGCGGCCGCCCTGCTGTCGGCGCGCTATCTCGAGCCGCCGCTCGCCCGGCTTGTGGCAGGGCCGTCGCGACGGGGGAGACAGCCGGAGGCGGTGTCGGTGGCGCCGGCTTGAAGAGCGAAGCGACGCGGCGCGGCCGGTTTTGCGTCGCCCATCCCCCTATGGTATCTCGCGCCAGCCGTTCCTAAGTGAGAGGCATGTTACTTGACAGGTGCGGAGGCTGACGCCGGCGTCCGCGCCTTTCGATGTTCGCCCGTCACAGAAATCATGGAAGCGTGAATGAAGGCCGATTACTACGAGATGCTCGGCGTGTCCCGCGAGGTCGACGAGAAGGGGCTGAAAAGCGCGTTTCGCAAGCTCGCCATGCAGTATCACCCGGATCGCAATCCCGGCGACGCGCAGGCGGAGGTGAAGTTCAAGGAACTCGGCGAGGCCTACGAGGTCCTGAAGGACCCGCAGAAGCGGGCCGCCTACGACCGCTTCGGCCATGCGGCGTTCCAGAACGGCGGCGGTGCGGCGGGCGGCTTCCGCGGCGACTTCGCTTCCTCGATGGCGGACATCTTCGACGACATCTTCGGCGAGATGATGGGCGGCCGGGCCCGCGGGCGCCAGACCGGCGGGTCTGGGCGCGAGCGCGGCTCGGATCTGCGCTACAACATGGAGATCTCGCTGGAGGAGGCCTTCGCCGGCAAGACGGCGGAGATCGGCGTTCCCACCACGATCCAGTGCGACGAATGTTCGGGCAGCGGCGCTGCCCCCGGCACCAGCCCGAAGACCTGCCCGACCTGCGGCGGCGTCGGCCGCGTGCGGGCGGCGCAAGGGTTCTTCTCGATCGAGCGGACCTGTCCGGCCTGCGAGGGGCGCGGCCAGGTGATCTCCGATCCGTGCGGCAAGTGCGGCGGCGACGGCCGGCTGCCCGAGGAGCGCACGCTCTCGGTCAACATCCCCGCCGGCATCGAGGACGGCACGCGCATCCGGCTCGCCGGCGAGGGCGAGGCGGGCCTGCGCGGCGGCCCGGCGGGCGACCTCTACATCTTCCTGTCGATCAAGCCGCACGAGTTCTTCCAGCGCGACGGGGCCGACCTGTTCTGCAAGGTGCCGGTCTCGATGGTCACGGCGGCGCTCGGCGGACATTTCGACGTCACCACGCTCGACGGCAATACCAGCCGCGTGAAGGTGCCGGAGGGGACGCAGGCCGGCAAACAGTTCCGCCTGCGCGGCAAGGGCATGCCGGTGATGCGCGCCGCCCAGTCCGGCGACCTCTTCATCCAGGTCTCGGTGGAGACGCCGCAGAACCTGTCGCGCCGTCAGCGGGAGCTCCTGGAGGAGTTCGAGCAGATCTCCTCGACCGACAACTCGCCGCAGTCGAACGGCTTCTTCGCGCGGATGAAGGAATTCTTCGAAGGCTTGAGCGAAAGCTGACGCGCTCCATGTTGGGCGGACGGCGCACCGCCGTCGTGAAAGCGTTACATCGCGCGGGCATCACGACGCGGTTAGCCGAATCGCTTCCGAGGGACGGAGGTCAACGAGTGCTGGACATCCCGCAGCCGCGGCCACGCAAGCCCCCCCGGCCGCGCCTCAAGGTCAGCGACGAGGCGCGCTTCTTCAAGGGCTGGCTGCAGCGCCCGCTGATCATGGGGGCGGTCTCGCCGTCCTCCCGGTGTCTCGGCCGACGCATGGCGGGCTACGTGCCGGACCCTCGCAGCTTCGACGCGGATTCGCGGGTTCTGGAACTCGGCCCCGGCACCGGTGTCGTGACGCAGTGCCTGATCGAACGGGGCGTGCCGGAGAGCGCACTGGTTCTCGTCGAATACAGCCGTGAGTTCTGCGTCCTTCTGCGGGCCCGTTTTCCGAAGGCGCATGTGATCCAGGGCGACGCCTACGATCCCGGCACCGCCTTCGGCAGCCACCTCCACGGCAGACGGCTGGAAGCGGTCGTCTCCAGCCTGCCGCTGTTCACCAAGCCGGACGAGAAGCGCGAGCAGATCGTCGGCGGCTCGCTCGAACGCATCGTGCCGGGTGCGCCCTTCATCCAGTTTTCGTATGCGCTGACCCTGCCGGTGAAGCCGGAGCGCGTCGCCGCCCGCCTGGAAACCAGTCCATGGATCAAGCGCAACCTTCCGCCGGCCCGCGTGCTGGTCTATCGCGCCGCGTGAGCGGCAGTCCTTCAGTCCTTCCGCAAAGAGCGACGAGTTCCAGAACATGGCGATGAAGAGCGAGGCGAAGATCGGCGACACGGGCGGCGGCGACTGGCTGCCCTTCCTGGCGACATGGGCGCGGCACCCGATCAAGATGGGCGCCGTCGCGCCGTCGAGCCGCAGCTACTGCGAGATGATGGTCAACAACGCCACGACCGATCTCGACGGGCCGATCCTCGAGCTCGGCCCGGGTCTCGGCGTCGTCACGCGCGCGCTCCTGGAAAAGGGTGTCGCGCCCGAGCGCATCACCTCGATCGAATATGAGGAAGAGTTCGCGCGAAAGCTGCAGCGGCGCTTCCCGAAGGTGAACGTCATCCACGGCGACGGCTTCGACCTCGACAAGACGCTGGGGAGCTCCGCCGAGACGCAGAAGTTCGCCGCCATCCTCTTCGCCATTCCGATCGTCAGCTTTCCGCAGGAGTGGCGCCAGACTCTCTTCACCGACTATTTCCGCCGGCTGCGGCCGGGCGGCAACCTCACCCAGCTGTCCTACATGCTGACGCCGCCGGTGCGGCCGGTGCCGGGCGTCTTCACCGTCTCCTCCTCGCCGCGCGTGTGGAACAACATTCCGCCCGCCCGGGTCTGGATCTACTCGCAGGAGAGCGCGGCTGCGGGCGGTGCAGACGGCGAGGTCGCCGACGCCAGCGAGGCACACCCTTCTTGAGCGCCAACATCCTCGTTCTGCCGGGCTCGATCCGCGCCGGATCGCACAATCGCCGGCTCGCCGCCGAGGCGATGCGCATGCTGTCGCTGACCGACGCCGTGGTGACGCGGCTCGACCTTTCGGACTACCCGCTGCCGATCTACGACGGCGACCTCGAGACCGACGGCGGCGTGCCGCAGAACGCGGTGCTCCTCGCCCAGCGGATCGCGTCCCAGGACGGCCTGCTGATCGTCAGCCCGGAATACAACAACTCGATCCCGCCGCTCCTGAAGAACGCGATCGACTGGACGAGCCGCGTGCGCAAGGTCCAGGGGCGGCCGATCCAGCCGTTCAAGGGGCTGGTCGTCGGGCTCGCCTCCGCATCGCCCGGCCGCTTCGGCGGCATGCGGGCGCTGGAGACCGTGCGCATCGTCATGCGCTCGCTCGGCGCCGACGTCATCACCCAGCAGTGCAGCGTGCCGAATGCGGCGAGCGGCTTCGACGAGCAGGGGCATCTCACCGACGACATCGCCCGGACCAATCTGGAGGCGGTGGTCGACAAGCTGCTGGACACGACTCGCAGCCTCAGCCGCCACGCCTGACGGCGCGGGCGGCGATTATCCGTCCTCCGGCGGAACCGCCGGTCGTCGCGTCACATTTGTCCGTTAGTTGATCCTGAGAGCGATCAGGCGCTAGCGACGGAGAGCGACGATGACGATCGACCCGGACAAGGTGGACGTGGCCGCGACACGGGAGATGCAGCGCAAGGTGCAGCGGCACCTGCACGATCACTGGAAGTCCTATGCCTTCCAGGGCGGGCTGATGATCGTCGTCGGGATCCTCGCGATCCTCGCGCCCTTCGTCGCGACGCTCGCCTCGACGCTGTTCTTCGGCTGGCTGTTGATCTTCGGCGGCATCGTCGGCGCGATCTCGGCCTTCCGGGCGAACGGCGCGCCGGGCTTCTTCTCCTCGATCCTGCTCGCGATCCTCGCCGTCGTCCTCGGCGCGGTCATCATCTACGACCCGCTCGCCGGCGCCGTCACCCTGACCTGGGCGCTCGCGGCCTTCTTCCTCCTGTCCGGCATCTTCAACCTGTCGATCGCCAGCGCCCTGCGCGCTTCCACCGGCCGCTTCTGGCTGATCGTGATCTCCGGCGTCGTCGATATCGTGCTCGCCGCCTATCTGATCTTCGGCCTGCCGGGCACCGCCGTCTGGGCCGTCGGCCTGTTCCTCGGCATCTCCTTCCTGACCTCCGGCTTCGGGCTTCTGTTCTCGGCGCTCGACGCGCGGAACAACCCGCCGCCGCGGCTCTGAGCCATGGCTGGTGAACGGGAGAAGGAGATCGTCCGGCGGCTTCTGGAGCGCACGCCACAGACCTTTGCCGGCGAGATGGGCCTCGATCTTTCGAAGAATACGCCGATGCCGCTGTTCCTCTGGCTGGTGGCCGCCAACCTCTTCTCCGCCCGCATCTCCGCCGACCAGGCGCTGCGCGCCGCCAAGGCGTTGAAGGACGCCGGGCTGACGACGGCCGACCACATGGCCGAGGCGACGTGGAAGGAGCGGGTGATCATCCTCAACCGCAACGGCTATGCACGCTTCGACGAGAAGACCTCGCGCTTCCTGCAGGACATGGCCGACCATTGCCTCGCCGACTATGGCGGCGATCTCAGGAAGCTGCGCGAGGCGGCAGGGCGCGATCCGGCAGAAGAACGACGACGCCTGAAGGCCTTCAAGGGCATCGGCGACGTCGGCGTCGACATATTCTTCCGCGAGGTGCAGGTCGTCTGGGACGAGCTCTATCCCTTCGCGGATAAGCGGGCTCTAAGGGCGGCGCAGGCGCTCCGTCTCGGCGAGGATGCCGAGGCGCTGGCGAAGCTGGTCGAGCGGGCCGACTATCCGCGGCTTCTCACCGCGCTCCTGCGCGCCGACCTCGACGGGAAGATCGACGAGATCGGCGCAGGCTGATCCGGCTCGGAGACCCTCGGCTGCCGATGACGGCGTCAGACGTGCTGGCCGCCATTGATGTGAAGCTCGGCGCCGTTCACATAGGACGACTGGTTCGAGCACAGGAAGAAGATCACGTCCGCCACCTCCGCCGTCTGGCCGAGCCGGCGCAGCGGGATGTCCTCGATCATGTTCTCGGTGCCGGGCGACAGGATCGCCGTCTCGATCTCGCCCGGCGCGATGGCGTTGACGCGGATGCCGGCCGGGCCGAAATCGTGCGCCATCTCGCGCGTCAGCGAGTTCAGCGCCGCCTTCGACGTCGCATAAGCCGTGCCGGCGAAGGGATGGACGCGCCCGCCCGCGATCGAGGTGACGTTCACGATCGAGCCCTTGGCCTTTGCCAGCTCCTTGAACAGGCCGCGGGCGAGGATGATCGGGGCGAAGAAGTTCACCTGAAAGACGTCGCGCCAGACATGCATGGGCGTGCGGATCGAATCCAGCCGCGCGCCGGCCTCGCCCTTCGGCGAGATGCCGGCATTGTTGACGAGAGCGTGCAGCTCCGAGCCGTTCGCCTCCAGCCGCCGGCGGATTTCGGAGACGGCATAGCCGACGTCCTCCTGGTCCGACAGGTCCACGCGGATGTGGTCCTCCGGGCCGGCGGGCCAGGGGCAGTCGTCGGAAAAGTCCTGGCGCGAGCAGGTGATCACCCGCCAGCCTTCGCGCGAGAAGCGCTTCACCGTCGCGTGGCCGATGCCGCGCGAGGCACCCGTCAGCACCAGCGTCTTGCGTTCGTCACGAGGAGCGTCGGACATGGTCTTGATCTTTCTTCATCCGCATCGAAGGGCGCCTGCGGCCGCGATCACGTTGCGGTCATCGGCAGGTCTTCGGGAGTCGCGTTTCTTGCCTTTAGCACGAACAGTCAGCCAACACTGCCTTGATCTGGAAGGGAAGCGCCGAAAGTGGATGCACACACTCTACAAATCGCGTCACGCCCGCTGCGGCGCATCGCGGCTGCAGTCGCCCTCGCGCTCGCGGTGATGGCGGCGCAGCCTCTGCCTGCCGCGGCCGCCGATCCCGATCCGGCCGACTGGCCCGCGATCCTGAAGGCGGCGAAGGGCGAGACGGTCTATTTCGACGCCTGGGGCGGCTCGCAGAACATCAACGACTATATCGCCTGGGCCGCCGGCGAGGTGCAGCAGCGCTACGGCGTCACCCTGAAGCAGGTCAAGCTCGCCGACACCGCCGACGCCGTCGCGAGGGTCGTGGCGGAGAAGACGGCCGGCAAGGACAAGGGCGGCTCGGTCGATCTCATCTGGATCAATGGCGAGAACTTCGTCGCCATGCAGCGTCAGGGCCTGCTCGCGCCGGGCTTTGCGACGAAGCTGCCGAACTGGCGCTATGTCGACACCGCGAACCCGACGATCACCACCGACTTCACCGTTCCGACGAAGGGGCAGGAGAGCCCCTGGGGCGGAGCGAAGCTGGTCTTCTTCGAGGACACCGCGCGCTCCGGCCCCGTCTCGGGCATGCCAAAGACGGCGGACGAGCTGCTGACCTATGCCAAGGCGCATCCCGGCCGCTTCTCCTATCCGGCGCCGCCGGATTTCATGGGCTCGAGCTTCCTGAAGCAGATCCTGATCGACACGACGCCAGATCCCGCGATTCTCCAGAAGCCCGCGACCGACGCAAACTTCGAGGCGGCGACGGCGCCTCTCTGGGCGTGGCTCGACGCGATCCGGCCGGCGCTGTGGCGGCAGGGGCGCGACTATCCGCAGAACTATCCGGCGATGAAGCAGCTCCTCGCCGACGGCGAGCTCGACATCATCTTCGCCTTCAACCCCGCCGAGGCGTCCTCGGCGATCGCGGCGGGCGAACTGCCGGATACGGTACGATCCTTCGTGTTCCCGGCAGGGACGCTCGGCAACACGCATTTCGTCGCGATCCCCTACAATTCGTCGGCCAAGGCCGGCGCGATGGTGGTCGCGAACTTCCTGCTCTCGCCGCAGGCGCAGCTGCGCAAGGAGAACCCGCAGTACTGGGGCGATCCGACCGTGCTTTCGATGGACAAGCTGCCGGAGACGGACCGGAAGGCCTTCGCCGCCCTCGACCGCGGCGTCGCGACCCTGCCCCCGTCACAGCTCGGCCCCGTCTTGCCGGAGCCCGACGCCTCCTGGATGACGCGCATCGAGGCGGAGTGGAAGAGGCGCTACGGCGGCTGAGGCGGAGAGGGCCCCGCGGGAGTGTTGGAGCTGTTGACAACGCCGACCGCGTGCGGCTTCATGTCAGTCGATGAAGGCGGAGCTACTCCTTCTCGAGCGGCAGGAATTGGCGGCCGGAGTCTTTACCGACCTGAAGGTCTGGCGCGTACCGCGAGTCGTCCGCGGATCGCTACACGCGTTCAAGTACTCGCTCGCCCTCGGGGCGGACGACGTTTGCGTCCTGCGATACGACAATGAGGCGGGCAAGGGTGACCATCGCCATCTCGGCCGGATCGAGGAGGCATACATGTTCCGCGACATCGACATACTGATCGCCGATTTCTGGCAGGAGGTGGACCAATGGCTGATGAAGCACGGACGGTAACGTTTTCCGTCTCGACGCGGGAAGACATCACCAGGAGATTGAAAGCCGCCTTCGCCGGCGTGCCGCAGGGCCACCACATTAGCTTCGCGACGCCGGAACTTCTGTGGCGGACGCTGACGGAGAAGCGCTGGGAGATCCTCAAGGCGATGACCGGGCAGGGCCCGCTGTCGATCCGCGAGGTCGCCCGGCGCGTCGGCCGCGACGTGAAGGCCGTGTACGGCGACGTCACCGCCCTCGTCACGGCCGGCGTGCTCGACCGCAGCGAGGCCGGCGTCGAGTTCTCCTATGACGCGATCCACGTGGACTTCGTCGTCGAGGCGGCGTGATCCGGACGCGCTTGCGGCCCTCGCTGGCCGGGCGTATCTGTACATAGACTTGTACTAGGAGCCGGTGATGCCTCACGTCAGCTTTTCCGAACTGCGGGCCAATATGGCTTCGCATTTCGACCGCGTGGAAGCCGATCGGACGGAATTGATCGTCACTCGGCAGAACCATGAGCCGGTGGTGGTCATGGCGCTTTCGGAGTGGGAGGCGATCCAGGAGACGATGCACCTCCTGAGCTCGCCTGCGAACGCGGACCATCTGCTGCGGTCGATCGCGGAACTTGATGCCGGCAAGGGTGAACATCACGACTTGGTCGAAGATTGAACATCATCTTCGCTCCGACCGCCTGGGAAGACTATCAGTATTGGGTGGCCAACGACCGCGCCGTCCTCGAGCGGTTGAACGCGCTCATCAAGGATGCGAGCCGCTCCCCCTTCGTCGGACTAGGTAAACCCGAGCCGCTGGTCGGAAAGCTGAAGGGCTGCTGGTCCCGAAGGATCACGCTGGAGCACCGCCTGATCTATCGCGTCTCCGGATCAGGCGACCAGCAGAATATCGAGATCATCGCCTGTCGGTGGCACTACAGTCGGTAGTGTCACTGTTGCGGATGAGCGAACTCAGGCGCGTGGTGACGACTTCGACGAACCGCTGGCGGAAAATAGAAGGAACAGCGCCTTGGCTGCTTCCCCTTCTCCTCGCCTTCCCGGTCGGGGTCGGCCTGCTCGGGGCGGCGCTGCCGGCCTTCGGCTACATGCCGGCGCTCGGCGGGACGACGCTGTCGCTCGCCCCGTGGCGCGCGCTCCTCGCCGAGCCTGGGCTCGGCGTCTCCATCGCGCTTGGGGTGGCCGCCGGCCTCGTCACGACCCTGCTCTCTGTCGCCGGTACCGCCCTGTTCCTCGCAGCCGCCTACGGCACGCGCTTCTTCCGGCTGGGCCGGCACCTGCTCGCGCCGCTCATCGCCGTGCCGCACGCAGCGGCCGCCTTCGGCCTTGCCTTGCTGATCGCGCCGTCGGGGCTCCTGTTCCGGGCTGCCGCGCTCCTCCTCGGCTTCGACCGTCCGCCGGACCTTCTGATCGTCGGCGACCCGCTCGGCCTCACGATGATCGCCGGGCTGATCGTCAAGGAGATGCCCTTCCTCCTCCTCGTGGCGCTGGCGGCGCTGCCGCAGGCGGATCCCGAGAGGCGACTGCAGCTCGCCCGCTCGCTCGGCTACGGCCGCATCGCCGGCTTCCTGCTGACGGTCTGGCCGGGCGTCTATCGCCAGATCCGCCTGCCGGTGATCGCCGTCGCGGCGTTCGCCTCCTCCGTCGTCGATGTCGCGCTGATCCTTGGGCCATCGACGCCGGCGCCGCTCGCGGTGCGGCTGGTCGCCTGGATGAACGATCCGGACCTGACGCGGCGCTTCGAGGCCTCGGCCGGGGCGCTCCTGCAACTCGGCGTCACGCTCGCGGTCATCCTCGTCTGGCTGGGCGGGGAGCGGTTCGCCGCGATCGCAAGGCAGCGCATGTCAGAGGCCGGACGTCGCTTGGCGCGAGACGCAATGGCGCGCCCGGTCGCGGCGCTCCCGGCAGCGCTGGCCGGCCTCGCCGTCCTCGGCGGCCTCTTCATCCTGGCCGCCTGGTCGTTCGCCGGCTTCTGGGCCTTTCTGGATCTCGCGCCACGCGCCTGGACGGTCGGAGGCTGGGCGCGTGTGCTCGGCCCGGCGGCAGGTCCCCTGCGGACCGCTTTCACGGTCGCGCTCGCCGCGGCCTGCCTTGCGCTCGTGCTCGTCGTTCTCATGCTCGAGGGTCGGCGGACATCCGCACCCGGCGGCGACCAAAGCCGCCTGCCGGCGATAACGACCGCGCTCCTGTACCTGCCGCTGATCGTGCCGCAGGTCGCCTTCGTCTTCGGCCTGCAGGTGCTGATCCTCGCGGCTGGCCTGACGCCCTCGCTGCCGCTGCTCGTCGCGGTCCATCTGATCTTCGTCGCGCCTTACGTCGCGCTGGCGCTTGCCGACCCGTGGTTCGCGCTCGATCCGCGCTACGAACGGGTCGCATCGAGCCTCGGCCGCTCGCGCCTTGCCGCCTTGTGGCGCGTGCGCCTGCCGATGCTGGCGGCGCCGATCCTTTCGGCCTTCGCCATCGGCTTCGCCGTTTCGGTCGGGCAGTATCTGCCGACGGTGCTCATCGGCGCCGGGCGCCTGCCGACAATTACCACCGAGGCGGTGGCGCTGGCTGCCGGTGGGAACCGGCGCGTCATCGGCGTCTATGCGCTCCTGCAGACGCTGCTCCCCTTCCTCGCCTTCGCGCTCGCCGCCGCCGTTCCGCGGTTGCTCTGGCGCGGCCGGCGGGGCATCAGACCGGCATGAACGAAGATGCCGGACTTTCTCTGGAGGGCTTGGAGATCAGCCTCGGCGCTCGCCGGCTGCTGCAGCTCGACCGCGATGTCGCGCCAGGCGAGACGCTGAGCGTGATGGGCCCGTCCGGCTCCGGCAAGTCTACGCTCTTCGCCTTCATCGGCGGCTTCCTGGGCCCCGGCTTCTCCGCCTCCGGCCGCATCCGGCTGAACGGGCGCGACGTCACCGGCCTCGCGCCGGAGCACCGGCGGATCGGTCTCCTCTTCCAGGACGCGCTGCTCTTCCCGCACATGTCGGTGGGCGGCAATCTGCTCTTCGCCCTCCCGCCCCACATCCGGGGCCGCAGGGCGCGGCGCGCCGCCTGCGAAGCGATGCTGGCAGACGTCGACCTCGCCGGCACGTTCGACCGCGACCCGGCGACGCTGTCGGGCGGGCAGGCGGCGCGCGTCGCGCTGGCCCGCACGCTGATCGCCGAGCCGGAGGCGCTGCTCCTCGACGAGCCTTTCTCGCGGCTCGACGCCGGGTTGAAGGACATGGTCCGCGCCCTCGTCTTTACCCGCATCGCCGAGCGGCGAATTCCCGCCGTGCTCGTCACCCACGATCCCGCCGACGCCGAGGCCGCAGGGGGCGCGGTGGTCCGCATCGGCGGAACTCCGGAGGTAAGCCGGCAAAGCAAGGGTGCGGCATGAGGTCGGTCACGCTTCCCGCCCTGCCGGTGTCCGAGGTGCTGACCGAACTCGCCGCCGCTCTCGACGACAAGGGCCGCGCCGTCCTCGTCGCGCCGCCGGGCGCCGGCAAGACGACGCTGGTGCCGCTGCATCTCCTCTCCGCGCCCTTCATGGGCTCCGGCAAGATCATCCTGATCGAGCCGCGGCGTCTCGCCGCCCGCGCCGCCGCCCGCCGCATGGCCGAGATCCTCGGCGAGGACGTCGGCGAGACTGTCGGCTGGCGCATGCGGCTCGACACCAAGGTGTCGGCAAAGACGCGGATCGAGGTCGTCACCGAGGGCGTCTTCACGCGGATGATCCTCTCCGACCCGGAGCTGTCCGGCGTCTCGGCTGTCCTCTTCGACGAGTTCCACGAGCGCTCGCTCGACGGCGATTTCGGCCTGGCGCTGGCGCTCGACGTCGCCTCCGCGCTGCGCGAGGATCTGCGGCTGCTCGTCATGTCCGCGACGCTCGACGGCGCCCGCGTCGCGACGCTGCTCGGCGAGGCCCCGGTGATCGAGAGCGCCGGCCGCGCCTTTCCCGTCGCGATCCGCTATCGCGAGCGGCCGGGCACCGAGCGCGTCGACGATGCCGTCGCATCCGCCGTGCGCGAGGCGCTGGCGGAGGAGATCGGCAGCATCCTCGTCTTCCTGCCCGGCCAGCGCGAGATCGAGCGTGTGGCCGAGCGGCTGGCGCCGGTGGTGCCGGCGGATGTCGCCATCGCCCCGCTCTACGGTGCGCTGGAAGGGAAGGCGCAGGACCTTGCGGTGCGGCCGGCACCGCCGGGAACGCGTAAGGTGGTGCTGGCGACGGCGATCGCCGAGACCTCGCTGACCATCGACGGCGTCTCCGTCGTCATCGACAGCGGCCTGAAGCGCCAACCGGTGTTCGAGCCTTCGACGGGCCTATCGCGGCTGGAGACGGTGCGGGTCTCGCGCGCCTCCGCCGACCAGCGGGCCGGCCGCGCCGGCCGCACTGCGCCGGGAACCGCGATCCGGCTCTGGCGGGCCGAACAGACTGCCGCGCTCGATGCCTTCGACCGGCCGGAGATCCTCGCAACCGACCTCTCCGGCCTCGTGCTCGACTGCGCGGCCTGGGGCGTGAGCGAGCCCGCCGACCTCGCCTTCCTCGACCCGCCACCAGCCCCCGCCGTCGCCGAAGCGCGGGCGCTGCTCGCCGAGATGGGCGCACTGGACGACAGCGGTCGCCTGACCCCGGTCGGCGCGGCAATGCGCGCTCTGCCGCTGCCGCCGCGCCTCGCCCGCATGGTGGCGGGCGTCGAACCGGCGGACCGGCGCGATGCCGCGCTCCTTGCCGTTCTTCTCACCGAGCGCGGCCTCGGCGGCAACGACTCCGACCTCGCCGAGCGCCTGCGCCGAACACGCGGCGAGAAAGGCCAGCGGGCCGAGGGCGCGCGCAATCTGGCGCGGCGGATCGCCGAGACGGCCGAGCGGGCGGCGCGCGACGTCGGCATCGCCGCCGAGGAGACCTCGGGCGATCCCGGCGCCATGCTTGTGCTCGCCTATCCCGACCGGGTGGCGATCGCCCGCGGCGCGCGGGGGAACTTCCTGCTGACCAACGGCCGCGGCGGCGTTCTGGACGAGACTACGGCACTCGCCCGCGAAAGCGCGATTGTCGTCGCCGAGCTGCAGGGTCAGGCGCGGGCCGGCCGGATCCTGTCGGCCGCCGCCCTGTCGCCGGCCGCCTTCGAGCGCATCGTCGCGGCGCGCGGCGTGAGCGAGGACGTCGTCGCCTTCGACGCGCCGAGCCGCGCGGTGCGGGCACGGCGGGTGACCCGGCTCGGCCGCGCCACCCTGTCGGAAGCGCCGCTGCCGGCGCCGTCCGGCCCGGCGGCGGAGCAGGCGCTGGCGGCCGGAATCCGCGGCCTCGGCCTTGCCGCGCTGCCCCTCGGCAAGGAGGGCGAGCGGCTGCTGCGCCGGCTGCGCTTCCTCGCCAAGGCCTATGGTCCGCCCTGGCCGGACCTGTCGAACGCGGCGCTGCTCGCGACGCTGGAGGACTGGCTGACGCCCTACATCCCCGGCGCGACCAGCCTCGCCGCAATCGCGGGCGGCCAGATCATGCAGGCGCTGCAGGGCCTCGTCCCGCCGGAGCTGCAGGGCCGGCTGGAGGACCTCGCACCGACGCATTTCGACGCGCCGTCCGGCTCACGCGTGCCGATCCGCTACGAGGAGGAGCAGCCGGTGCTGTCGATCCGGGTGCAGGAACTCTTCGGCCTGACCGAGCATCCCGCCATCGCCGACGGCAGGCTGAAGCTGACGGTCGAACTGCTTTCGCCGGCGCACCGCCCGATCCAGATCACCCGCGACCTGCCGGGCTTCTGGAAGGGGTCATGGGCGGACGTGCGGGCGGATCTGAGGGGCCGCTATCCCAAGCATGTGTGGCCGGAAGACCCGGCGAACGCGGCCGCGACGGCGCGGGCGAAGCCGCGGACGTGAGGGAGTGGAGAGGAGGCTTCGGCCGGAAGCGCTGCGCCTGTCGCGCCCCCCTCTGCCTGCCGGCATCTCCCCACAAGGGGGGAGATCGAACCTACGCGACTGCTTCCGCCGACTGGATACAGCCACCCCTTGCCGTAACGCAGACGGAAAGGCGACGCCGGCGAAGCAGCTGATCTCCCCCCTTGTGGGGGAGATGCCCGGCAGGGTAGAGGGGGGCGCGAAGAGTGCAAGCCTTTGCAGGTTATGGCACCTCAGCCCCGATTCCCCAGCGGATGCAGGCAGGCCGCGCGCTGCGCCTCGCCGCGCCGTGCCGCGTCCAGCGGGGGGATCGCCTGACGGCAGTCCGCCTGCACCCTCGGGCAGCGCGGCGCGAACGGGCACCCCGGCGGCGGGTTATACGGATCGGGCAGTTCGGCGATGTCGTCGGCCGTGCGTTCCCGCTTCCGGCCCGGCACCGGCGCGGAATCGAGGAGCAGCCGCGTATAGGGGTGCAGCGGCGCGGCGAAGAGGTTGCGGGCCGGCGCTTCCTCGACCAGCGAACCGAAATACATCACCGCCACCCGCGTCGCGACGCTTTCAACCACCGCGAGGTCGTGGCTGATGAAGACGTAGGTGAGGCCGCGCTCGCGCTTCAGCCGGTCGAGGAGGTTCAGCACCTGCGCCTGCACCGAGACGTCGAGGGCCGAGACCGGCTCGTCGAGGACGATGACGTCCGGCTCGGCGGCGAGCGCGCGGGCGATGCCAATCCGCTGCGCCTGGCCGCCCGAGAATTCGTGCGGATAGCGCTCGAGGAATTCGGGCCGAAGGTTCACCGCCTCGACGAGCTCCGCGAGCCGGCGTTTGCGCTCCTCCGCATCAAGGCCCAGCAGATGGCGCATCGGCGCTTCCAGGATGGCGCGGATCGTCTGGCGCGGGTTCAGCGACGACACCGGGTCCTGGAAGACGTACTGCACCCGCTTCGCCAGTGCCCGCGTGCCGGCCCTGGTCAGATCCTCGCCGTCGAGGCGGATCGTGCCCGAGGACGGCCGGTCGAGACCGACCAGCATGCGAGCCAGGGTCGACTTGCCGCAGCCGCTTTCCCCGACGATGCCGAGCGTCTCGCCTTGCCGAAGCTCGAGCGTCAGCGCCCGCACCGCCGTCAGCCCGGGCTCGCGCGCACCGAACACCGTGCGTCCGCCGCCGAAGCGGCGGGTGAGGTCGCGCACGTCCATCAGCGGCGTCGTGGTGGGTGCGGCGGTGCTCACGACAGCGTCTCCCCGGGCTCCAGCGGGTGCAGGCAGCGTGCTGCGAGCGAGTCGCGCTTGGGCGTCAGCGGAAGTTCGCCGGTGCGGCAGTCCGCCTGAACACGCGGGCAGCGGTCGGCGAAGGCACAGCCCGGCGTAAGCGCATCGACCGCCGGCGGGCGGCCGCGGATCGCGTCCAGCCGGCGCTCCGGCTCGCCCATCACCGGGACGCAGTCGATCAGCATGCGCGTATAGGGATGCGCGGGTTCGGACAGCACTTCGTCGGTCTTTCCGGTCTCGACGATGCGGCCGGCATACATCACCGCGACGCGCTCGCAGATCTCTGAGACGACGCCGAAATCGTGGGTGATGAAGAGAACGGCGGCGTTCTTCTCGCGCCGCAGCTCGTCGAGGAGGCGCAGCACCTGCGCCTGCACGGTGACGTCGAGCGCGGTCGTCGGCTCGTCGGCGACGATCAGCTCCGGATCGTTGGCGAGCGCCATGGCGATCGAGACCCGCTGCCTGAGGCCGCCGGAGAGTTCGTGCGGATAGGCCTTCATGCGCTCGGCGGGGTTCGGGATGCGCACCAGCTCGAACAGCCGCCGCGTCTCGGCGTCCGCGTCGCGGCGGGAGAGCGGCCGGTGGGCGCGGATCGCTTCCGCCACCTGGTCGCCGACCGGGAAAAGCGGGTGGAGCGTTGCCAGCGGGTCCTGGAACACGTGGGATACGGCGCCGCCGCGCAACTCGCGGATGCGCGCATCCCTGGCGTCGAGCAGATCCTCGCCCTTGAAGGCGACCGTCCCGCCCGCCACCACGCCCGGCGGCGAGGGGACGAGGCCCATCAGGCTCATCGCCGTTACCGACTTGCCGGAGCCCGACTCGCCGACGAGGCCGAGGCATTCGCCGCGCGCGATCTTGAGGTCGACGCCGCCGACAGCCTTGGCGGTGCTGCGGCCCATGTGGAATTCGGTGCTGAGATCACGGACGTCGAGCGTCGCCTCCGGGTCGGGCTCCTCCTTCGGCCGGCGGCGGTCGCGGACGATCGCGGTACGCGCCGAGGGCCGCGTCAGCGCGCCGGATCTGAGACGCGGGTCGAGCACGTCGCGGATGCCGTCGCCGAGAAGGTTGATCGCCATCACGATCAGGAAGATCGCAAGGCCCGGCACCAGCGACACCGCCGGCGCGGTGAACATCACCTTGCGGCCCTCGCCGAGCATCGAGCCGAGATCGGCCTGCGGCGGCTGCGCGCCGAGGCCGAGGAAGGAGAGGCCGGCCGTCTCCAGGATCATCCAGCCGACGGTGGTCGACAGGGTGATGACGATGGTCGGCAGGACGTTCGGCAGGATTTCGGTCGCAAGGATCCGGACCGGCCCTTTGCCGGAGAGCTTCGCCGCATCGACGAATTCGCGTCGGGCAAGGCCGAGCGTGATGCCGCGGATGTTGCGGGCGAAGAAGGGGATGTTGACGATGGCGATGGCGTAGAGCGCGTTGACGAGCCCCGGGCCGAGGATCGCGACGATGGCGAGCGCGAGGAGGATGTACGGGAAGGCCATCAACAGGTCGATGCCGCGCATCATCGCCTGGTCGGTGCGCCCGCCCGCATAGCCTGCGACGAGCCCGATCGCCGAGCCGGCCAGTGCCGCGATCAGCGAGGCGGAGACGCCGACGGCGAGCGAGACGCGCGATCCCCAGACGAGGCGCGAGAGGACATCGCGGCCGAGGGCGTCGGTGCCGAGCGGATGGGCCGCCGAGAAGAGCGGGGCGAGACGGTGGGCCGGGTCGGTGGCGTCGGGGTTCTCCAGCGGCAGGATGGGCGCGGCGAGCGCGGCGACGACGATCACCGCGAGGACGACGAGGCCTGCTGTCGCCAGCCGGTTGTTCATCAGAAGCGCGAAGGAGGAGGGGCGCGAGGAGTGCTCCGACCTCTCCGCGACGGGTTCTGCGGCCGCGGCGGTCATCTCAGCCTCGGGTCGATCAGCATCTGGCAGATGTCGGCGGCGAGGTTGACGAGGACGTAGGCGGTGGCGACCACGAGCACGCCGCCCTGGACGAGCAGGATGTCGCGCTGGGCAATCGCGTTGACCAGCATCGCGCCGATCCCCGGCCACTGGAACACCGTCTCGATATAGACCGCCCCGCCGAGGACGAAGCCGGCCTGGATGCCGATGACCGGGATGACCGAGACCAGCGCCGCCTTGAAGGCGTGGCGGTAGATCACCCGGCGTTCGGCGAGGCCCTTGGCCCGTGCGGTGCGGATATAGTCCTGGCGCAGCACCTCCAGCATGGCGGTGCGGGTGAGGCGGGCGATGACGCCGGTCGCGACGGCGGCAAGGGTGATGGCGGGCAAAGCGAGGTGGTGCAGGATGTCGAGCGGCCCGCCGCCGCCATAGATCGCCACCATGCCGCTCGCCGGGAAGAGCCGCGTCTTCACCGCGAAGAACAGGATCAGGATCAGCCCCAGCCAGAAGGACGGCACCGAAATGCCGATGAGGACCAGAAGCGTGATCGCCTTGTCCGCGAAGCCGAACTGGCGCACGGCCGAGACGATGCCGGCGAGGAGCCCGAAGACCGCGGCGAGGACCAGCGCCGCGCCGGCGAGCAGCAGCGTCGCCGAGAAGCGCTCCGTCACGATGTCGATGACCGGCCGGTTCAAGGCGTAGGACCGGCCGAAATCGCCGTGCAGGATGCCGGTGATCCAGGCGAGGTATTGCAGCGGCAGCGAGCGGTCGAGGCCGAGGGAGGCGTTGAGCCTGGCGACATTCTCCGGCGTCGCATAGGCGCCGAGGATCGCGGTCGCCGGATCGCCGGGGATCAGCGCGATCATCAGGAAGACGAGGACCGACAGGCCGAACAGCACGGGGATCGCGGCGAGAAATCGCTTGAGGATGGTCGCGGTCATGCGGCGGCCTGCCTGGAATGGCAAGAGTCCGCGCCGGCCTCATCCTCGAAAGCCGCGCCCATCGCGCCCCCCTCTGCCCTGCCGGGCATCTCCCCCACAAGGGGGGAGATCGGCAGCTTCGCTGGTCTGCCGCCAGACTTCACCGATCCTGCAATCCCGGCAGATCGAGGGTTGGCGAGGGCCTTTACGCAGGGTCGATCTCCCCCCCTGGGGGGGAGATGGGCGGCAGCCCAGAGGGGGGCGTCTGGCGCAATCATGGCAGACAGAGAGCGAGCGTCGACCAGCCTCCCGCTCACCCCTTCGTCACGTCCTTCAGGATGAGCAGGAACGACGGCTCCAGTTCGAAGCCCTTCACCGCCGCCGTTGCCACCGCGTTCTGCTTCCAGTTCGCGATGAAGGCCCAGGGTGCGTCGTCGTGGACGATCTTCTGCACCTGTTCGTAGAGCTTGCCGCGCTTCGCCTGGTCGGTGGTCTTGCGGGCTTCGTCGAGCAGCTTGTCGACCTTCGGGTTGGAGTAGTAGCCGGAGTTGAAGCCGCCGTCCTTGGGCATGGCGTCCGACCGCAGCGCCAGGAAGGGCAGCGTGTCCGGGTCGTTGGTCATCCAGGCCATCTCGGCCATGTCGGCCTTGCCCTTCAGCCCGGAGTTCACGTTGGCGAGGAAGGTGTTCCACTCATAGGTCTCGATCCGCACCTTCAGACCGACCTTCTTCAGGTCCGCCTGGATCGCCGTCGCCATCGCGACGGGGTCGAGCATGCCGGAGCCGCCCTGCGCGACGTAGAAGGTCACCGTCTTGCCCTCGGCGCCGGCCTCGCGGATCAGCTTCTTCGCCTTGGCTGGGTCATAGGGATAGGGCTTGACCGAGCCGTCGGTGGCCCAGCCGAAGGCCGGCGGGATCGGCCCGGCGGCGACGTCGGCGGTCCCCTGCAGCACGTCGTCGACCAGCGCCTTCTTGTCGATCGCGTAATTGACCGCCTGCCGCACCCGCTTGTCCGAGAACGGGCCTTCCTTGGTGTTGAGGATCAGGAACCAGAGATGCGGGCCGGCCTGCTCGTAGACCTTGTAGGCGGCGTTGCCCTTGAACTGGCTGAGGCTGTCCGGCGGGACCTCGACCATCAGGTCGATGCCGCCCGAGAGCATTTCGGCGACGCGGGTGTTGGCGTCGGTGATCGGGCGGAAGACGACCGCTTCGAGCTTCGGCGCGCCGTCCCAATAGTCCTTGTTTCGGGTGACGACGACCTTGGTGTTCGGGTCCCATTCGGCGAACTGGAAGGCGCCGGTGCCGACCGGATGGCGGCCGAAGTCCTTGCCCCATTTCTTCACCGCGGCCGGCGAGACGATGAGGCCCGTTGGATAGGCAAGGTTCGACAGGAAGGGCGCGAAGGGCTGCTTCAGCTTGAAGACGACGGTATGCGCGTCCTTCGCGGTGACGGTGTCGACCTGCGAGAAGAAGAAGGCGAGCGGGAAGGGGCCGGTATCGTGGTACGGGTTCTTGTCGTCGAGCATGCGGTCGAAGGTGAACTTCACCGCGTCGGCGTCGAAGGGCGTGCCGTCCTGGAACTTCACGCCCTCGCGCAGGTGGAAGGTGTAGGTCGTCCCGTCGTCCGAGATGTCCCAGCTCTTCGCCAGCGCCGGCTCGACCTCGAGCGTCCCCTTCTTGAAGCGCACCAGCCCGTCATAGACGTTCATCAGGATGCGGAAGTCGTTGGTCGCGGTCACCGCCTGCGGGTCGAGCGACTTCGGCTCGGCAATCTGCCCGACGATGAGCACGTTCGGCGGCGTCTGCGCGGCGGCAGGACCGATCAGGGCCAGGAGGAACGCGGCGGCAACGGTGAAGAACCATCTCATGAAAAGGGGCTCCGTCTGTTCGACTGGTCGATGCCTTAGGATGGACCACCGGGAGGTGGGATCAACCGTTTGCCGCGACCAAAGACGGAAAAGGCGGGTCGGCGTCGCAGCCGTCCGGCCCCGAAGCCGGCTCGTCCGAGGCGTCAGTTCGCCGGCGCGCCCGGCACTCGCTGGACGAGGACGGTCATCAACTCCCGCTCGCTCCTGCCCGAGTGCTGCGCGACAGCCCGCAGCGGCGTCGTCGCGTCGGCAGCCGGGAAGCCGGCCTTCTGCAGGCTCGCGACCACCGCGTCCGCCGGCTGCCCGACGAGCCCTGCAAAGCCGGCCGCAGAGCCGGACAGGACCGTCTCGGCGAGGGCGAACTGCGGCGGGCCGCCCCGTTCGCGTGTGGCGCTGCTGCCGGTCGGCACGACGAAGAGCGCCGCCGCGACGAGCGAGACGGCGAGGGCTGCGAGCATCGGCGGGCGGCGGAAATAGTTCGAGAAGGCGCGCCAGTTGCGCCAGATGTGCAGCACGAAGGGCAGGATCAGCACCATGCTGAGCCATTCGTGCATGCTGTGGAAGAAGCCGGGGCCCCAGTGGAAGAAGATCAGCACGCCCGAAACGAGCGAGACCAGGAAGAACCCCGTGATGAGGGGCGTCGCATAGCGCTGGACGAGGGGCTGCATCGGCATGGCCTCCGGCATTGGGACGAACAGGTGCTCAGTGTAGCCATCGCCGCGTTTCGGTGTTTGAAACTTCATGACGAAGTGTAGCTTTCGCGGAAAATTCATCTTGCTGCGCAGTGCTTCGGCGTAATGGCCGCCGCTTCGAACGAAGAGCCGAGCCGCGCAGACAGTTCTAACCGATTTTAATTTGGTGGCGGCGTGCCGGACGACTGGACGCAGCCTTGGCGCGACGCCAATAAGAAGGTCCCGCGGCGCATGAGCCCGCTTGCCCGACTGTCCTGTCGAAGGAATACGACCCATGCTGAGAACCGAGGCCGTCCGGAACATCCTGTCCTGGTACGAAGGCGAGACGCCGGGCCTGAAGAGCAATCTGTCGCGGCTTTTGATGCATGGACGCCTGGCCGGGACCGGCCGCGTCGTGATCCTGCCGGTCGACCAGGGATTCGAGCATGGGCCGGCGCGCAGCTTCGCGCCCAATCCGATCGCCTACGACCCGCATTACCTCTACGAGCTTGCCATCGATTCCGGCGTCTCCGGCTATGCCGCTCCGCTCGGCCTTCTGGAGCAGGGCGCCGACACCTTCGCCGGCGAAGTGCCGCTGATCCTCAAGGTGAACAGCGGCAACTCCCTCGTCTCGGGCGCCGACCAGGCGCTCACCGGGACGGTGGAAGACGCCATGCGTCTCGGCTGCGTCGGCGTCGGCTTCACCATCTATCCCGGCGCCGATGCCTCCTACGGGATGATCGAGGAGTTGCGCGAGATCAGCTACGAGGCGAAATCGCGCGGCCTGATCTCCGTCGTCTGGTCCTATCCGCGCGGCGGCAAGGTGTCGAAGGAGGGCGAGACCGGCCTCGACATCATCGCCTATGCCGCGCACATGGCGGCGCTGATGGGTGCGACGATCATCAAGGTGAAGCTGCCGTCGGCGCACATCGATCTCGACGCGGCGAAGTCCACCTACGAGAAGTATCCGGTCGACGTGAACGATGCGGCGGCGCGCGTCCGCCACATCATGCAGGCCGCGTTCAACGGCAAGCGCATCGTGGTCTTCTCCGGCGGAGCCGCGAAGAACACGCCGGAGCTCCTCGACGAGGTCCGCGCCATCCGGGAGGGCGGCGGCAACGGCTCGATCATCGGCCGCAACTCGTTCCAGCGTTCGAAGGCCGACGCGATCGACCTTCTGAACCAGGTCATGGACATCTACGCCTGATTCAACGGCGCGGCGTCCAGCGGCAGGGCTCGCCGCCGCCGCTGCCAGGCTCACGCTCGGGACGCCGCGTCCGGTGTGCGGATCGCAAGGGCGCGGAACCGAGGCTTCAAAAGCGAACGGCCGCCCGATGGGCGGCCGTTGCATATTGACTGGAGCTATCTGCAGCGCGGGATAGGCCGCGTCGCCTACTTGCTCGCGGCCGCCTTCAGGGCAGCGGCCGGATCCTGGCTCTTGCCGTCCGCGTCGAAGCTCGCGAGATAGGTGATCACGTTGATCCGGTCCTTCTCGTCCTTCAGGCCGGGAAAGACCATCTTCGTGCCCTTCACCACCGCCCGCGGATCGGTCAGCCACTTGTCCAGCAGATCCTCGTTCCAGGCGGTCTTGTCCGCCGCCCACTGCTTGAACGGCGTGGAGAAATTGTAGCTGGCCGGCTCGCCCGGCTTTTCGCCGACGACGCCGTTCAGATAAGGGCCGATGCGATTCTTGGCGCCGGGGCCGATCGCGTGGCACGCGCGGCACTTGTTGAACACCTGCTTGCCTGCGGCCGCGTCGCCGACCTGCTGCGCATACGCGCCCGAGGTGAGGGCGAGAGCGACGGCCGCGCCAGCGGCCAGAGTGATGATACGCATGGATCCTCCACGAATGAATCGGTGCCAATGGGCCCAACCACGCGGATCATATTGAACGATTCCAGATATTGGCAACGGTTGCGGGGGGCGACATCGTGGCCGCATTCGTTCCCGGCTCCGGGCGTCCGCCGATGCGCGCGAGGAAGCGCGGGCACCCGCGATCCAGCCCTCCGCGCGAGGACGCCCGACAGTCACACCAATTCGTGAGCGGCTGCCGACTTTTCCGTGGGGTGCTTCGCGCTGCAATCAAGGCGGCGCAAATGTGGCCGCGCTTGCAGCGGTGCGATCGAGCGGAACGGGGAGCGAAAGGCTCGAAAGGCGGGCGAAGCGGGGTCCAACGGGGCCGGAAGCGGTGCGCCGGGGTCGGATGCCTTCCGTAACGATAGGAAAACAATCTGCCTTGAAGTTGCCATCTTCGTAAACGGCGAGCGCGTTCGCCGCTTCGGCGTAAACCATGGATTTTAAGACAGAATCAACGGTCCGCGGTTAGCAAGGGTTTACGACGCTCTGGTGGGTCGGACGGGCCGTTGCAGTCCGGCAACAGAGCGGAGAAGACCGCAGTCCTGCCATGTTTCCGGCACGGCGGCGACCCATAACCCCTCGCGAACCCGCTGGAACGGGTATCGCACATCCGGCCCCCACGCGGGCGTAGAGGCCGGATCAGATGTCGCGGAAGCGACGGAATTTGGAGTACAGTCATGAAACGCGCTCTTCTGCTTCTGGCCGCCTCGGCCTTCGTCACGCCGGCCTTCGCCGCGGACATCATCGCGCCGCAGCCGCCGGCTCCGGCTCCGATGACCATCGAGCCGGTGACCACGACCAAGACCTGGACCGGCATCTATGTCGGTGGCCAGGCCGGTGCCGCCTTCGGCAACAGCGACAACGGCGCCGTGTTCGATCCGGGCAACAACGGCGCCTTCAACAACGGGCTCTTCGGGCACGACAACAATGCCGGCTTCGTCGGCGGCGCCCATGTCGGCTACGACTACGAGCTCTCGAACGGCTTCGTGCTCGGCGCGGTCGCCGACATCAACTACATCGACGGCAAGGAGAAGCGCTCCTACACCGTGGGCGGCGGCACCTTTTCGACCGAGAGCGACCTCAACTACTTCGGCACGGTCCGCGGCCGTCTCGGCTATGCCTTCGACAGCCTGCTCGTCTACGGTTCGGGCGGTCTCGCCTATGCCGGCGTCGACAACAAGACGACCTACCCGGCGGGCGGCAACTACGCCGGCTACAATTTCAGAACGAGCGGCGACAAGGCCGACTTCGGCTATTCCGTCGGCGGCGGCGTCGACTACCTCGCGACGCAGCATCTCTCCTTCGGCGTCGAGTATCTCTACACCAATCTCGGCTCGAACAAGCAGACGATCACCGGCACGAACGGTGCCAACACCGTCAGCTTCAGCAGCAATTCGAACAACAACGATCTCGACTTCCACACGGTCTGGGCCAAGGCCTCCTACCGCTTCAACTAAGCGGTTCGTGTGATCCGACGGCCCCGGCAGGTACCGGGGCCGGACGAGACGGAAATGGAAAGCCGGCCGGATCGCTCGATCCGGCCGGCTTCATTTTTGCGAGCGATGCTGTTCCGTGTCAGGCCGCCGCCGGGTTCGCTTGCGCCGCCGGTTCAGCCTAGCGGCGGAAGGCCGAGGTCGTCTCGCCGGGGCAGGTCGGCGCCGCGCCGCGAGCAGGTGACGGCGGCGGCCGAGACGGCGAAGCCGACGAGATCCTCGACCGCGCCTCTGTCGAGCGACAGGAGGGCGTCGCGGGACAGCAGGCCGCGTTCCTGCAGCCAGGCGAGGAGCGCCGCCTGGAAGGTGTCGCCGGCGCCGACGGTGTCGACGACCGTGACCGCGCGGCCCGGAATTGCCGCTTCGACGCCGCCGGCGGACCGGACGACGGCGCCCGCTCCCCCTCGCGTCACCACCGCCATCGCCGCGCCCGCGCCGATCCAGTCTGCGAGCACGCTGTCGATGCTGCGGCCGGGGAACAGAAGCTCTAGGTCCTCCTCGCTCGCCTTGACGACGGCGGCATGCGGCGCGAGTTCGGCGACCTTGGCGCGCCAGACGTCGAGGTCGGGCACGACCGAGGCGCGGATGTTCGGATCGTAGGAGATGAAGCGGCGGGAGGCTTCCTCGCGGACGAGACGGGCGAGGGCGGAGGCGGTCGGCTCCGTCACCGTCGAATAGGACCCGCCGATATGGATCGCCGTCACCTCGTCCGGCAGGGTCGGCACCTCGTCCGGCGAGATCGAGCGGTCGGCGGTTCCCTCGATATAGAAGGAGTAGCGGGGCGTGCCGTCCGCGCCCAGCGAGACGACGGCGAGCGTCGTGTTGCGATCGGTCGCGATCAGGAAGCGCTGGTCGATCGCTTCGCGCTCCATGAAGGCGCGGATGCGCTGGCCGAAGAGGTCGCCGGAGATCTTCGAGAAATAGGCCGAGCGATGCCCGAGCCGTGCGAGGCCGAGAGCGGCATTGAGGGCCGATCCCCCGACCCTGCCGGCGAGGGCGATCGACGCGACGTCGTCGCCCGCGTCGGAAAACAGGTCGAACAGCGAGTCGCCGCAGCTCAGGAACATTTCGCCACCTTCCGATAAACGCCCAACGGCCATTTGACCCGCCGCTAGCAGGATTGCGGCGCCCGGAAAAGGCCCGCAGATCCTGCCGGCGGGCGCGTGCCCTTTCTTCGCCGGTCGCCGCCGCTATCATCGCGGACCGGAAGCAGGGGAAGGAGTCGCCGCAATGCCGTTTGCCCGCGTCAACGGGATCGTCGTCCACTACAGGCTCGAGGGCGAGGCCGGCGCGCCGGCGCTGGTGCTGATCAATTCGCTCGGGACCGATTTCCGCATCTGGGACGACGTCGTCGCGCGGCTGTCCGGCAGCTTCCGGATCCTGCGCTACGACAAGCGCGGCCACGGCCTCTCCGAGGCGACGCCCGCGCCTTACGCGATGGCGACGCACGTCGCCGACCTCGCCGCCCTGATCGATCATGTCGGTCTCGACAAGCCGCTCGTCGTGGGGCTGTCGATCGGCGGGATGATCGCGCAGGGGTATGCCGCCGACCGGCCGGAGCGGCTCGCCGGGCTCGTCCTGATGGACACGGCGCACAAGATCGGGACGCCGCAGTCCTGGAACGAGCGCATCGAGGCGATCGAGGCGGGCGGCATCGCCGCTCTCGCCGGCCCGATCCTGGAGCGATGGTTCACGCCGGACTATCGGCGGCCGGACAATCCCGCCTTCACCGGCTATGCCAACATGCTGACGCGCACGCCGGTCGAGGGCTATCTCGGCAGCTGCGCGGCGCTGCGCGACGCCGACTACACCGAGGAAGCGCGGGAGCTCGCTCTGCCGGTCCTCTGCGTCGTCGGCGATCAGGACGGCTCGACGCCGCCGGATCTCGTGCGCTCGACCTCGGAGCTGATCGAAGGCGCGCTGTTCGAGATCATCGCCGGTGCCGGTCACCTGCCGTGCATCGAGCAGCCGGAGGCGACGGCGGCGCTGGTGGAGGACTTCGCGCAGTCGGTGTTCGAAGGAGGCGTCCCATGAGCGCCTCGGCCTTCGACCATCCGATCCTGTCCGGCCTCGTCGGCGACGAGGAACTCGCGACCTATTTCACCGCCGCCGCCGAGATCGACGCGATGCTGGCCTTCGAGGCGGCGCTGGCCGAGGCCGAGGCGGAGGCCGGGATGATTCCGTCGGAAGCCGCCGAAGCCGTCCGGGCGCGACTGGAAGCCTTCTCCCCGGACCTCGACGCGCTGGCGCAGGCGACCGCGCATGACGGCCTCGTGGTGCCGGGCCTGTTGAAGCAGCTTCGCAGCAGCCTCGATCCGGACGTCGCCCAGGCCTTGCACAAGGGCTCGACCAGCCAGGACGTGATCGATGCGTCGATGGCGATGCGGCTGCAGGGCGCCTCGCTGGTGCTCGACCGGCGGCTGGAGGCGATCGTCGACGCCTTCTCGGATTGGGGCCTTCGCGACGGCGAGCGGGTGGTCATGGCGCATACGCGCATGCAGGCGGCCAAGCCCGTGCGCTTTGCCCGCAAGATCGCCTCCTGGACCGATCCGCTGGTGCGCTGCCGGCTGCGTCGGGAGGAGATCGCGCCGCGCGCCTTCGCGCTGAGAATGGGCGGCGCCGTCGGCGACCGCGCCGGCTACGGCGATGCGGCGGACGCCATCGCCCGGCAGGTCGCCCAGACGCTCGGCCTCTACGAGGCGCCGACGGCGCTGCATTCGGAGCGCGACGGCATTGCCGAACTCGGCAGCTGGCTGTCGCTGATCACCGGCGCGCTCGGCAAGTTCGGGCAGGACGCGGCGCTGAGCCTGCAGAACGAGGTGGGGGAGCTGAAGCTCGAAGGCGGCGGCGGCTCCTCGGCGATGCCGCACAAGAACAACCCGGTCGGCGCCGAGGTTCTGGTGACGCTGGCGCGCTTCAACGCGACGCTCGTCTCCGGCCTGCACCAGGCGCTGGTCCACGAGAACGAGCGCTCCGGCGCCGCCTGGACCCTGGAATGGATGCTCCTGCCGCAGATGGCGATGGCGGCGGGCGCGGCGACCCGGATCGCGGGCGACCTCATCGGACGCCTGTCGGTCACCGCAGACGCCGGCGAGGTGGGGTAAGGCCTGCGCTGCCTCCGACGTCCTTCGCCGCCGCGGCTGCGGGATCAGGGATAGTCGTCGAGCGCCGGCATCGCCTCGAGGACGCGTGACGGCGGGAAGATAGCGATCGCCTCCGTGCCTTCGCGCAGGCGCGACAGCAGCTCGAAATTGCCGTTGTGCAGCTTCATCAGCGCCTGGACGATCGGCAGGCCGAGCCCGGTTCCCTGTTCGGCGCTCTTGATGGCGCTCGACCCCTGTCCGAAGGAGGAAAGGACGATCGGGATCTCCTCCGCGGGAATCCCCGGACCGTTGTCCCGGATCGAGACATACTGGCCGCCGCCGGCGGTCCAGCCGACGCGCAGCACGATCTCGCCGCCGCGCGGGGTGAACTTCACGGCGTTGGAGAGAAGGTTGATGATCACCTGCCGGGCGGCGCGCTCGTCGGCCCAGAGCGCCGGCAGGTCCGGCTCGAACTCGGCGCGCAGCCGCAGATCCTTCGCCTCGGCCTTGATCCTCAGGATCGCCAGGCAGTCTTTGGCGATGGCCACCAGCTCGACCGCCTCCTCGTTCAGCGCATAGCGCCCCGCCTCGATGCGCGACAGGTCGAGGATCTCGTTGATCAGGCCGAGGAGATGCTGGCCCGAGGCGTGAATGTCGCCGATATATTCCTTGTAGGCGTCGGTGCCGATCGGGCCGAGGATCTCGTGGGTCATAACCTCGGAGAAGCCGAGGATGGCGTTGAGCGGCGTGCGCAGCTCGTGGCTGATCGTGGCGAGAAACTGCGACTTCGCGGAGTTGGCGTCCTCGGCGCGGCGGCGCGCCTCCTCGGACAGGAGCCGCGCGGTCTCCAGCTCGGCAATCAGCTCGTCCTTGTCGGCTTGGTAGGCGATGCGCTGGATGGCACTGCGGCGCAGGATCTCCGCGACGACCGCGAAGAACGGCACGGCGCCGACGAGAACGGCCTTCATCGCCAGGCGCGCCGGTTGCGGATCGGCGATCATGCCCCAGCACAGAAGCGCGACCGGCACCGCGAAGGTGAGGGGCACCGCGGCTTTCAGGCTCGACGAGATCATCGCGGTCGAGGCGATGGCGAGGAAGAGCACGGTGAACTGGAAGATGTCGAAGCGCATCGGCGTGCAGGCGGCGCAGTCGAAATTCGCGAGATACGCCCAGCACAGCCCAGCCGCGGCATGGCCGAGCAGGAAGAACAGCCGCCAGCGCGGAGGATCGACGCTCTCGACCGGCTGGCTCGAAAACCGATGGGCGAGGACGACCAGCGCCAGATAGGCGGCGAGCGAGAAGGTGGTCCAGAGCGAGGCGGCCAGCGGGCCGGTGAACAGCGACAGGCCGAAGCCCGTGAGCATGACCGGGAGCGGCAGGACGACCGCCATCGCCCGCAGCGCAGCGGCATGCTGGGCGAGCAGTTCGCGATCGAATCGCGGTGCGAGGCCGCCGCGCGTCGACAGCCGCTCGCGTGTCGCCCGCACCGTCTGAGCGAGGTCGCGATTGCGCCCGCGGCGAAGGGCGAACTCATATGTGGGCGGTGCTGCGATGGACATGAAACTCGTACAACTGGCTGTCTTCGCATTCGGACGGTGCCCATTCTGTTTCGAGAAGCTTAAAGAAATGCCTTAAAGAACCTGAAAGATCGGAATGGTTGTGGATGCGCCGGTCTCCTTGCAGCTTTCGCGATGCATGGGAGCAGCCTGCGCAGCCTTCTCGCAGCCGGCCCCGCCGTCCCGGGGACCGCGGCAGCACGACCGGCCGGCCTGCAGATCGAGATGGAGATGATGAGGCCGTGACGCGTGATGACGGCTGCCGAACCGCAGCATCGACCGCGCCCGCAGGCGCCGGGCACGAGTCCGCGGGACGCGACCGGGAATCAGGCGTCCGCCCGGCCGACCCCGTTCCCGTGCCCCGCGAGACACCGGAAGCGCTCTATCGGCGTATCCGCGCCTGCCGCATCTGCCGCGATTCGCCGGCAGGCGAGCCGCTGCCGATCGAGCCGAACCCGATCCTGGCGATCTCCGGCACCGCGCGGCTTCTCATCGCCGGCCAGGCGCCGGGCAATCTCGCCGACAAGACCAGCACGCCGTTCAACGATCCGTCCGGCAGGCGGCTGAGGGAGTGGATGGGGATCGGTCCGGACGTCTTCTACGACCCGGCGCGCGTCGCGATCCTGCCGATGGGCTTCTGCTTTCCCGGCAACGACGCCAAGGGCGGCGACCGGCCGCCGCGCCGCGAATGCCGCGCCACCTGGCATGAGCAGGTCATGCGGGCGATGCCGCAGGTCGAGCTCATCCTGGCGATCGGCCTCTACGCGCAGGACTTCCACATCATCGGGCGCCGCCGGCCGCTGGCCGAGACCGTCGCCGACTGGCGCGCCGTCCTCGCAGGCGGCGGCGCCTACGCGCCGGTTCTGCCGCTGCCGCATCCGTCCTGGCGCAACAATGGCTGGCTGCGGCGCCACCCGTTCTTCGAAGCCGAGCTTCTGCCGGTCCTGAAGCAGCGCGTCGCCGCCCTCGTCTGAAGCGCGTCGGCCGGCTGCGGTCGCCGGCCGCGCGGGCCGCTCTGCCGCGAGCGGGCTATTTCACCGCGACCGACAGCGCCTGCAGCGTCAGCGGGCCGATTGTCGTCGGGATGCGGGCGTAGACCGGCACGAAGACGTCCTTCTGCGCGATCGGCGCGAACCACAGCTGGATGGTCTGGTCCTTCAGGAACTTCAGCCCCTTCGACGCCGTATCGTAGCCGCTGACCGGATCGATGCGCGCCTCGCACACCGTGGCAGGGCCGTTGTACCCGGGCATCTTGAAGCTGTTGCTTCCGCCAGGCGACAGCTCGAGGTCGAGCCGCGACCACCCGTCGAACAGCGGCAAGGTCCGCTGGCAGACCGAGGCGGGATTCGTGGTCTTGATCATCATGCCGCTGAGCGGATCGACCACCGCGGCGAGCTGGCTCTTCTCAACGGGGATGTAGGTCGGCTTCTCGTGCTTGCTGCGCTTGGGACTGACACTGGCAAAGGTGACGCGACCATCGTTGAAGCGCACGTCGCTCTTCCAGCGCTTGGAGTCGCTCGTATAGTCGAGACCGTAGCGCTGGGCCGAGAAGCCCCCGCTGCCGAACCGGCCGGACACATGGCTGGTGCCCTTGGTCTCGGACACCAGCGCGCCGAGGCCGGCCGAGGACAGATGGCCGTCGACGCTGAACCGGCTGCCGTCGATCACGGTGTCGAAAGACGCCTTGCCGATCAGGAGACCGATGATCGCCATGCCGTAGTCGGTGGTGACGGTCTTGGTCTCGGCGCTCGCTCCGGCGCTGCCGATGGGCGTCAGGGCGATCTGTGAGGCCAGTGCGAGGGCGATCCGCGGAAGTTTCATCCGGATGATTCCAGGAGCGAGAGACTGAGGGGGAGGGGCGTGGGGCTGAGGATCGGTTGCGGGCCGAAACGGGACCGTTTTGTGGCGCTGCGGGACACGATCGCGATATCGGCCGCGGGTTGACGCTTTCGCAGTCTCGGACTATAGAGCCCGACGACTTTCCGATCATGCCCGACAGCGATGATCGCGCCGATTTCGGCGGCGCGTCGTGTTGAGCATTAGATTACTCTGAAAGGTGATGAGATGTCACGCGCCTGCGAACTCACCGGCAAGGCTGTCCAGTCCGGCAACAATGTCAGCCACGCGAACAACAAGACGCGTCGCCGCTTCCTGCCGAACCTGTGCAACGTCACGCTGATCTCCGACGCGCTCGGCCAGAGCTACCGCCTGCGGGTCTCGGCCTATGCGCTGCGTTCGGTCGAGCATCGCGGCGGCCTCGACGCCTTCCTGATCAAGGCCGACGAGAGCGAACTGTCGCAGCGCGCCCGGCTCCTGAAGCGCCAGGTCGCCAAGAAGCTCGCCGAGACGGCCGAGCCCGCCGCCGCCTGAGGCCGTGCGCGGCCCCTGCCGCGCTTCGCCTGACACCATGCAGCATGCCTGAGACCGGGCGCCCGATGCGGCGCGCCGGTTTCTGCTGGTTCCATCACCCAGGATAAAAAAATGCCGAGCCTCAAGACCTATTCGCTGCCCGTGGCAGCCATGGCGCTGATCGTCCTCGCCTCGAACGTGCTGGTCCAGTATCCGGTGTTCGGGCAGGTGGGCGGGCTGCAGCTCGCCGACGTCCTCACCTGGGGCGCCTTCACCTATCCCTTCGCCTTCCTGGTGACCGACCTCACCAACCGCCGATTCGGACCGCGGATCGCCCGCCGCGTGGTGTTCGCAGGCTTCGTCACCGCGGTTCTCGCCTCGCTGGTCGCGCCGCCGCTGCTCTTCGATCTCGGCCTCCTCCAGTTCCCGACCAGCGGCGACCGGCTGTTCCGGATCGCGGTGGCGTCCGGTGCCGCCTTCCTGATGGCGCAGCTCCTCGACATCGCCGTGTTCAACCGGCTGCGGCAGGAGAGCTGGTGGCGCGCGCCGGCGGCGTCCTCGCTGTCGGGCTCGGTCATCGACACGCTGACCTTCTTCTCCGTTGCCTTTGCGCCGCTGTTCGTCTTCGTCGGGCCGAACGACGATTTCGCGCTGCAGAGCGCCAGGCTCTTCGGCGTCTATGCGGTCGAGGCGCCGCGCTGGATCTCCTGGGCGATGGGCGATTTTTCGGTGAAGCTGATGATCGCGGTCTTCGCGCTGGTGCCCTACCGCATCATCATGCAGCAGTTCATGCCCTACCGGGTCCCGGCGACCGCTGCGCGCTGACCGGGCGCCGGCGCCTGGCCTCGGCCGCGAGGCGGTTGCCGCTACGAGGCGGCGTGGCAGAAGGCCGGCGGCGCGTTACCGGCGTCCGCCCGCAACGCGCCGGCGAGAGCCGCCGCGACCCCGACCGGCCCCCTCGTCCTCGAAGAGATCGGCGAGCTGCTCGGTCATCGCCCCGGCGAGCTCTTCCGCATCGACGATGGTGACGGCGCGGCGATAGTAGCGGGTGACGTCGTGGCCGATGCCGATCGCCAGGAGCTCGACCGGCGAGCGCGTCTCGATCTCCTCGATCACCGCCCGCAGGTGCCGCTCCAGATAGTTGCCGGGGTTCACCGACAGGGTGGAATCGTCGACCGGCGCGCCGTCCGAGATCATCATCAGGATGCGCCGCTGTTCGGGCCGGGCGAGCAGGCGGTTGTGCGCCCAGATCAGCGCCTCGCCGTCGATGTTCTCCTTCAGCAGCCCCTCGCGCATCATCAGGCCGAGATTGCGCCGCGCCCGCCGCCAGGGCGCGTCGGCGCTCTTGTAGACGATGTGGCGCAGATCGTTCAGCCGGCCGGGTTTCGCCGGCTTGCCGGCCTTCAGCCAGGCCTCGCGCGACTGCCCGCCCTTCCAGGCCCGCGTCGTGAAGCCGAGCACCTCGACCTTGACGCCGCAGCGCTCCAGCGTGCGGGCCAGGATGTCGGCGCAGGTCGCCGCGACCGTGATCGGCCGGCCGCGCATCGAGCCGGAATTGTCGATCAGCAAGGTGACGATCGTGTCGCGGAATTCGGTGTCGCGCTCCATCTTGTAGGAGAGCGGCTGCATCGGGTCGGTGACCATGCGGGTGAGCCGCGCGGTGTCGAGATAGCCCTCTTCGAGGTCGAAGTCCCAGGACCGGTTCTGCTGCGCCATAAGGCGCCGCTGCAGCCGGTTGGCGAGCCGCCCGACGACGCCGGATAGCGTCGCGAGCTGCTTGTCGAGGAAGGCCCTCAGGCGATCGAGCTCGGCCTCGTCGCACAGGTCCTCGGCGCCGACCATCTCGTCGAACTGCGTCGCGAAGACGCGGTAGTCGAGATCGCCCATCTGGTTGTTCAGCGGCTGGTTCGGCCGGCGCGACTCGCCCGGCGTCTCGGTATCCTGCGTGTCGTCGTCGACCGGGTCCTCGGCGGTGACCTCGGAGGATTCGGCCTCCGCCGTCTCCTCGTTCTCGCCCTCGTTCTCGCTTTCCTCGGCCTGCGCGTCCTCGGCGCCGGAATCCTTCTCGGACCCGCCTTCCTCGTTGTCGCGGCTCTGGTTGTCGCCCTGTTCCTCGTCCTCGTCGCTGTCCTCGGACTGGTTCTCCTCGGCGAGCTCCTCCGCCATCTCCAGCGACACCAGCATGTCGCGCATGGCGCGGGCGAACGCGTCCTGATCCTCCAGCGTCTCGGAGAGCTTCTCGAACTTCGCCCCGGCCTTCTCCTCAACGAAGTCGCGCCAGACGTCGACGAGCGCCCGCGCGCTCTCGGGAACCGGGCGTCCGGTCAGCTTCTCGCGCACCATCAGCGCGACGGCGTCCTCGATCGGCGCCTCGGCCTTGTCGGTGACCTCGGAGAGGTTGGAGCGGAAATACTTGTCCTCGAGCATGGAGGCGAGATTGTCGCCGACCCCGCGCATGGCGTTGGCGCCGATCGCCTCGCAGCGGGCCTGCTCGACGGCGTCGTAGACCGCGCGCGCCCCGCGCCCTTCCGGCGAGAGGTTGGCGTGCAGGCGGCTGTCGTGCCGCGCCTTGCGGAGCGCCATCGCGTCGGCGAGGCCGCGGGTGACGGCGACGTCGTTCTTCGTGGTGCGCTTCGGCAGGTCGGGCAGGCGCGCCCGGTTACCGGCGAGGCCCGGCCGTTCGGAGGCGAAGGTGACCTCCATCTCCGGCTCGCCCGCGATCGCCCGCAGCGCGCCGGCGATGGCGCGGCGGAAGGGTTCGCGGTCGGTGGATTTCTGCGTCGGTGGGCGCTTGTTGTCGCCGATCTTGCTCATGGGAGAACAGATAGGCCGCAGGGGCGCCCGGCGGCAAGGGAGAGGGTGCCCGGCGTGCGAAATTGCTGCAGGCGGCGGCGGCCCGGACTGCACATCCGCAGACGCCGCGGCGCGGGGGACGACGCTGCGATCCTTCGCCGCGACGATAGGCCCGTGCCGCTCGGCGCTTGAAATCGCGGCGCTCCGGCAGAGTTACGTCCCCGACCGCCGCCGACGATGCGCCAGACGACCGGGCGCCGGGCGGCTCACCAACAACCGGAAGATCATCATGCCCAAGATCGCATTTCTCGGCCTCGGCGCGATGGGTTCGCGCCTCGCGAAGAACCTTGTCGACGGCGGCGCGGACCTCGTCGTCTGGAACCGCAGCCCGGAAAAGACCAAGCCTCTCGTCGAGGCCGGCGCGCAGGCGGTGAAATCGCCGCGCGAGGCCGGCGAAGCGGCCGACTTCGTGCTCGCCATGGTCGCCAACGACGAGGCCTCGCGCGAGGTCTGGCTCGACGCCGAGACCGGCGCCCTGGCCGGCATGGCGCGCGGCAAGACGGCGGTGGAGATCTCGACGCTGCAGCCGAAGTGGGTGCGCGAACTCGGCCCGAAGCTTTCGGAGAAGGGCGTCGATCTCGTCGAGGCGCCGGTGTCGGGCACGCTGCCGCAGGCGGAGAACGCCGGCCTCGTCTTCTTCCTCGGCGGCAAGAAAGACGCCATCGACCGCGCCGAGCCTGTGCTCAAGCCGCTCGGCAAGAGCTTCCAGCGGGTCGGCGACTGGGGCGACGGCGCGACGGTGAAGCTCGCGACCAACGCCATCCTCGGCGTCAACGTCGCCGCCTGGGCGGAGGTGATCGCCATGCTGAACCGGGCGCCGGTCGACACGCAGACCGCCGTCGACGCGATCTCGCAGACGTCGGTCTGGGCGCCGAACTTCGGCTATCTCACCTCGACGATGATCAAGGGCGACTTCTCGCCGAAATTCCCGGTCGAGCTGATCGACAAGGACTTCCGCTACGCCCTGGCGCTCGCCGGCGAGGACAAGGCGCCGCTGGTGCAGCACGTGCACGAAACCTTCCAGCGGGCGATCGCGGAGGGCCTCGTGGCGGAGAACATGACGGCGCTCGCGAAGCTGTATCGGTGAGGGCGGCTGATTCAAGCGGTCCTATTTGGTCCGCCAACGCAGCGGGCTCGCTCCCGCCAATCCACGCCCGGATCGGGTGAAGCGCCTATTCGGCGGCTTCCAAACTCAAGTGAGACGGTTCAGGTATCGTCTCACCGTCCTTCAGAGCGCCTTCAGCCCAGCTTCTGGCGGCAGACCGAACATCGGCAATAGCCTCCATCTCTGTCTCACCATCGCCCATGCAACCGGGAAGGTCCGAGATCGTCGCGAGGAACCCGCCCCCATCCTCTTCTGACAGCGGCCTCACCGTCACAGCATACGCGTGCGGATTGAATGGCGATCCGTCCGAAAGAGTGATGCTATCCATACCGCAGTCTCCGTTGCGTCAACCGTCCAAGTATCGCACCAGCTGACGAATATAATACGGTTTGATAGGCTTGTGCGCCGGAATCGTCAGCCGATTCTGGCGCCCGGCCAATTTGACATAATAGTGCGAGCCGCCTCCCGGCGGCGGGGCACATTCTGCCCCTGACTCCCGACAGGCCTTTTCGACGTCGCGGATCTGCCAATCCGCCTTCGGATTGGCTCGCATCCTTTCGATCGTCTTCCCCATCAGCCGGCCGACATTTTCGTCAATCCAGCACGATGTTCGCGCTCGACTCCGGCAGTTCCTCCCCGAACGCGCGCTGGTAGAACTCGGCGACCAGCGGCCGCTCCAGGTCGTCGCACTTGTTGAGGAAGGTCAGGCGGAAGGCGAAGCCGACGTCGCCGAAGATCTCGGCATTCTCGGCCCAGGTGATCACCGTGCGCGGGCTCATCACGGTGGACAGATCGCCGTTGACGAAGGCCGAGCGGGTGAGGTCGGCGACGCGCACCATCTGCCCGATGACCTTGCGTCCTTCCGCATTGGCGAAGCTCTTCGCCTTGGCGGCGACGATGCCGACCTCGTGGTCGTGCGGCAGGTAGTTCAGCGTCGTCACGATCGACCAGCGGTCCATCTGCGCCTGATTGATCTGCTGCGTGCCGTGATAGAGGCCGGTGGTGTCGCCGAGGCCGACGGTGTTCGCGGTCGCGAACAGGCGGAAAGCCGGATGTGGGCGGATGACGCGGCTCTGGTCGAGCAGGGTCAGCCGGCCGGAGGATTCCAGCACGCGCTGGATCACGAACATCACGTCCGGGCGCCCGGCGTCGTACTCGTCGAAGACCAGGGCGACGTTGTGCTGGTAGGCCCAGGGCAGGATGCCGTCCCGGAACTCGGTGACCTGCATGCCCTCGCGCACGGTGATCGCGTCCTTGCCGACGAGGTCGATGCGGGAGACGTGGCTGTCGAGGTTGACGCGCACGCAGGGCCAGTTCAGCCGCGCCGCCACCTGCTCGATATGGGTGGACTTGCCGGTGCCGTGATAGCCCGAGACCATGACGCGGCGGTTCTTCGCGAAGCCCGCGAGGATCGCCAGCGTCGTCGGCTTGTCGAACAGATAGTCCGGATCGATCTCCGGCACGTGCTGGTCGGCCGTCGAATAGGCCGGAACGGTCAGGTCGCTGTCGAAACCGAAGGTTTCGCGGACGGAGATCGTGGCGTCCGGCAGGGCTGCCACTTCCTGTTCCGCTGCACTCATCATACCTCCAAGGGCGCGGGCCTTTCAGATGCCGCGCGCCTGCTCGTTTTCCGTCATCCCCAGGACGCTCGCAGACTGCCCGAAGGGTGGATGAAGAGGCCTGCGCTTCGAGACGGTCGCGGACTCCGCTGCGGCGGGACGGGGACTTGATCCCCAGCGCTTAGCAAAAACCCGACTGCTTCAAAAGCTTGTAGGCCTGAATGACGTCCCGCAGCCGGTCCTCGGTGCCGCGATCGCCGCCGTTGGCGTCCGGATGCAGCTGCTTGACCAGTTCCTTATAGCGCCGGCGGATGTCTTCGCCAGACGATTCCTGGGCGAGATCCATGGTCTCGAAGGCTTTCTCCTCCAAGGGCCGCACCTTGCGCCGCCGTGGCTCCGGCCGCCGCGCCCCGTCCTCGCCGAAGAGATTGAACGGATCGCGCGCACCGCCCTTCCAGCTGCGCGCGGTGCGGGCGCGAGCCGAGGCCGGCTGGGCGCCGTTGTGGCCCATCGTCCAGGTCGGCCGGTTGCCGGTCAGCGAATCCTTCAGATAGCGCTGGATCGCCTCGTCGTTCAGCCCGGAAAAGTAGTTGTACGACTTGTTGTACTGGCGGACGTGGTCGACGCAGAAGTTGAGGTACTGCCCCTCGTGATCGCGCCCCATCGGCGCCTTGTAGAGGCCGGCCTCGTTGCAGCCCTCCCAGGCGCATTCGGGCGCGCGCGGCGGTTCGCTGGGCCGGCGTCCTCCCGCCTTGCTCCCGCCTTTGCCGTTGACCCGGATCGAGTCGAAATATTTGGAGTCGAGTTTCATCAGGCGGATTATGGTGCCCCGCCGCAGTGCGAACAAGAATTGACAGACCGGAAAAAGCCCGAAATTCAAGGGGGTTCGGCGGCTCCGCGCAAGCTTCGCAGTGGAGCTTCCAGATCCCCCGTGTCCCCGCATCGAGGAGAGACGAAGCATGACCACCAAGGCGACGATCGAGCAGAAGCTCACCGACGCGTTCAGGCCCGAGCGGCTGATCGTGATCGACGAGAGCCATCTGCATGCCGGCCACCACCACGAGGGCAGCGGCCATCACGCCGCCTTCGACGGCTCGGGCGAGACGCATTTCCGCATCCGGCTGATCAGCGACGCCTTCGCGGGCCAGTCGCGCGTCGCGCGCCACCGGGCGATCAACGAACTCCTGAAGGACGAGCTCTCGGGCGGGGTGCACGCGCTGGCGATCGAGGCCGCGGCGCCCGGCGAAGCGGTGCGCTGGGCGAACGACCGGACGTGAGGCAGACGCTCAGCCTGGAGCGCAGCCGCACCGTCACCGGCCTCGTGCTGGTGGCGCTCCTGTCCTTCCTCGGCGGGATGAGCGACGCCATCGGCTTCATCCTCGGCGGCAACTTCCTCTCCTTCATGAGCGGCAACACGACGCGGCTGGCGATCGCCGTCGGCGAAGGGCGCGGCATCGACGTCCTGCAGGTCGCGGCGATCCTCACGGTGTTCGTCGCCGGTAACGCCGCCGGCGTCATGCTGGCGGCCGCGGTCGGCTACCGCCTGTGGCCGCTGCTCCTCGGCGTCTCGATCCTCATCGGACTTTCCGCGCTCGCCGACGGGGGCATGGTCGCCTCGGTCCCGGTGCTGCTGCCGGTCGTGCTGGCGATGGGAGTGATGAATGCGGCGGTCGAGGGCGTCGCCGGCCATCCGGTCGGTCTGACCTACGTCACGGGCGCGCTGTCGCGTTTCGGCAAGGGGCTCGGGCGCTGGCTCACCGGCGAACCGCGCACCGCTTTCCTCATCCAGCTGATCCCCTGGGGCGGAATGTTCGCCGGCGCCGTCACGGGGACGCTCCTGCAGCTCGCCGAGCCCGTCCCGGCGCTGTGGGCCGCGGCCGCCCTCGCGGCGCTGCTCGTCCTCTTCACGGCTCTCCTGCCGCTCCACTGGCAGCGCAGCTATCTCGGCGCCGAGCATCGGCTCAAGCGGCGCTGATGCAGGCGTCGCAGCCGACCCCGCCGGAAGCGGCGTCCTTCGTCCGTCCGTCGTTCGCCGCCGACGATCCGTGATCGGTCGTCATATTGCGGCCCCATCCCCATCCGCCCATATCGACAGGGTTAACGATCGGTTGAGAGCGGGATGCGGGAATGAGCGAGACTTCAGGCCGACGCTTCCCGGTGGTCTCGCTGGCGCTCGTCTTCCTTCTCCTCCTCTTCACCTCGGGCCTCGCGCTCGTCTACAGCTGGGTGAACCTCGTCGCCCGCCAGTACGGTGCCTCGGTCGCGCTGACCGTGGAGCGCGTCCACGCCAACAAGCTGATCGTCCATCTGCCCGAGCACGAGGCGCAGCCCTTCGACGCGCCGACCGAGGAGATGATGTATGTCGATTACGCCGACGTGCCCGCGGTCATGCGCAGAGCGATCCTGACCAGCGAGGACTCCTGGTTCTTCTGGCATTTCGGCTTCAATCCGATCGCGGTCGGCAAGGCGGTGCTGAGCCAGTTCGGCGGCGACCCGCGCGGCGGCTCGACGATCACCCAGCAGCTCGCCAAGCAGCTCTATGTCGGCGACCGCCACGACCTCAGGCGAAAGGTCGACGAACTCGCCATCGCGCTCTGGCTGGAGTGGCACTTCTCCAAGAAGCAGCTCTTGGAGTTCTATTTCAACACGCCCTTCATGGGGCACGGCACGAAGGGGATCGAGGCCGCGGCCCGATACTATTTCGGCTATTCCTTCAAGAAGGCCGGGCGCTGGCAGAAGGTCGCCTTCACCCCGGACATGGCGGCGAGCCTCGCCGTCACGATCAAGAACCCGACGGGAGGCAACCCGACCAAGCCGGTCAACATGGTCGAGGCCCGCCGGCTGCTCCTGGCGATGGGCGTCACGCCGCAGACGCTGACGGCCAAGGCGGTGGCGGACCCGGACCTGCCCCGCCGCTTCGCCGCCCATGCCTTCGACGACACGTCCCGGCTCAGCGACCAGTTCGGGCCGGCGCGGGACTTCGCCATCCGCCGCCTTTCCTCGGCCCTCGGCGACGCCGACCGCACGCTCGACGTCGTCACCACCTATTCGTCGGAGATCCAGCTCTATCTCGAGAGCGCGATCGACAGCTATTACCCGCGGCTGGAGCGGGCCGGCTACGACCGGCTGACGGCGGTGGTCGTCGACAACCGCACCGGCGGGATCAAGGCGATGGTCGCCCCGGCCGGGGCCCGCATCTATCCCGGATCCTCCGTCAAACCGTTGGAGGCGCTCTGCGCGATCGTGTCGCATGGCTGGACGCAAACGACCGCTGTCCTCGACACCGCCGTGGGGGTCCCGCCGGTCCGCAACGACGACCGGCATTATCTCGGCAGGATCAGCCTGCAGACCGCGCTGGCGAAGAGCCGCAACCCGCCCTTCGTGCGGCTGCTGAGCGAGTTCGGCCCGGATTGTGCCAATGCGGTCCTGAAGCGCATGGACACCGACTTCCGCTTTGCCGGCGCGCCGGCCCGCTCTCTGGCGCTCGGCGCCGAGCCGGTCGACCTGATGGATCTTCTCGACGCCTATGTGACGATCGCCAGCTGCGGCCAGGTTTCCAACGCGCCGCTGATCATCGAGGAGGCGCGCGACCGGCGCACGCAGACGGTGGTGATGCGCCAGCGGCCGAAGCCGCTGCCGGACGATCCGAAGCTCATCGCCGGCTTCGATACGCTGCAGACGATGCTCGCCGCGGTGACCGGGCCGGACGGCACCGCCCGCGGCAGCCGCTTCATCCAGGAAGTCGCGGGAAAGACCGGCACCTCGGACGACAACCGGCAGATCACGCTGATCACCTTCACCAAGGCCTATACGGTGCTGGTCTCGGTCGGCACCAGCGACGTCAGGCACCTCAAGCGACGCTTCTCGTCCCATGCGCTGGTGCCGATGGTGGAGAACATCAACGCCAACATCCATCCGGAGGGCTATCACGAGCCGCTCGGCTGCGCCGTTCCGACGGTGGTGGCGTCGCGGGACGGGCGACCGTGACGAGCGTCAACGCATAGGAATCCAACGGCACGGGCTGCGGAGGGAAGTGGGACACTGAGCGCGACGGTCCGGGATTTGCCTCGCAGGCCGCGCTTCGGTCGGGACGGCGAGGTCGCTTGCCTTATGTAGCGCTTAAGCTACACTCGGAGCCATGGAGCCGTTTCAGATCGAGGTCTACCAGACGGAAGACGGGGCGGTGCCGTTTCAGGAGTGGCTCGACGGCCTGAAGAGCGACCAGATCAGATCGCAGATCGTCGCGCGGATCCGCCGGGCGTCGCTCGGCAACTTCGGAGACTGGAAATCGCTCGCCGACTCGAACGGCATACGCGAAATGCGCATTCACTCGGGCGGCGGGTTCCGCATCTATTACGCCCTCGTCGGTCGAACCGTCGTTCTCCTTCTCGCCGGCTCGGGAAAAGGCGAGCAGCGACGCGCGATCGCTCATGCGAAGGCCTATTTCACAGACTATGACAGGAGGCGGCGGTCATGACTGCGGCGAGCAAGCCATTCGAGTTCGAGAAATACGATCACTTGCTGCGCGATCCTACGAATGCCGCAGCCTATCTCGCCGAATTCCTGGAGAGTGGTGACCTGGAACTGTTTCAGGAAGGCATTCGTCATGTCGCCAAGGCTCAGGCGGGCGGGATCAGCCGGATCGCCGACGACGCCGAGCTGAGCCGCGAAAACCTCTACCGGGCGCTCAGCCGGGACGGCCATCCGCGCTTCGAGACGGTGGCGAGGATGTTGGCGGCGATGGGGCTTCGCCTGACGATCGAGCCTGCCGGTCGAGCCGAGCCGGAGCCCGATCAGGAGACGGCTGCCTAGCGCTCGGCGCGATCGCGGCGCTTTGAGCGCGGGCCGGGGTCCCTAACCGCTTCGCCCGCTCGGCTGACTTCCTCCGTCCTCCGACCCGGCCTGCCCCTGCTCGTCCTCGCGCCGCCGGTCGCCGCCGTCCGCCTCTGCCGGCGGCGTGCGATCCTCGGCGGCCAGGGCGCCGAGCAGTGCGGCGTTGCCCGGATCCTCGTCCAGTGCTCCCGTCGGCGCCTCGCTCTCGATCTCCTCGAGCATCTCGTCCTCCTCCGGCATCAGCACCGTCGGGCCCGACGTCGCCTGGATCGCGCTGCCCTTCTTCGGCGGGACGAGCACGGTGGCCGGCCGGATGCGCAGCTGGGCGATGCGGTTCTTCTCGCGCTTCAGGACGGTGAAGCGCTTGTTGAAGAAGGTGAAGGCCTGGCGCTCCTCGGGGATCGTCTGGGTCTCGTGGATGACGAGGCCGGCGATCGTCACGGCCTCCTCGTCCGGCAGGTTCCAGTCGAGCGCCCGGTTGAGGTCGCGGATCGGCACCTGGCCGTCGACGACCACCGAGCCGTCCGCCTCGGTCCGGACGCCCTGCATCTCGACGTCGTGCTCGTCGGCGATGTTGCCGACGATCTCCTCCAGGATGTCCTCCAGCGTGATCAGCCCTTCCACCTCGCCATATTCGTCGACGACGATGGCGAAATGCGTCTTGCGCCGCAGGAAGGCGTTCAGCTGATCCTGCAGCGTCGTCGTCTCCGGCACGAACCAGGGCTTGGCGCAGATCTTCAGGATGTTGACCTTGGACGGGTCGTTGTCGACCTCGTGCAGCGCCCGCAGGAGATCCTTGGCGTGCACCACGCCGACGATGTTGTCGTAGTGGTTCTTCCAGACCGGCAGCCGCGTATAGGGGCTTTCCAGGATCTGCCGGACGATGTCGGCCGGCGGATCGTCGGCGTTCACCTGGCGCATGCCGGTGCGGTGGACCATCACGTCGGAGACTTCCAGCTCGTGCAGGTCGAGAAGACCGCCGAGCCGGTTGCGGTCGGCGTTGATGAGGGCGCCCTCGCGGTGCAGCACCTCGACGGCGCCGCGCAGCTCCTCGTGGGCGGTGAGCAGCGAGGCGCCGGAATCGAGATTCATGCCGGCGATCGTCAGGATCTTGCGGACGATGAAGTTGACCGCTGCCGTCAGCGGCGTGAAGGCGGCGACGGCCAGCTGCACCGGTCGCGCCACGGTGAGGGCGAAGCCGTCCGGGCTGGCGATCGCCGCCGACTTCGGCAGAACCTCGGCGAAGATGACGACGAGGATGGTCATCGCGATCGTCGCGTAGACGACGCCGGTCTCGCCGAACAGGCCGATGAAGGCGGTGGTGGCCAGCGACGAGGCCAGGATGTTGACGAGATTGTTGCCGATCAGGAGCGCCCCGATCAGCCGGTCCTTCTTCTCGATCAGCCGCTGGACGATCCCGGCGCGGGCATCGCCGTTCTTCTCGTAGCTCATCAGCCGGGCGCGCGAGACGGCGGTCAGCGCCGTCTCCGAGCCCGAGAAGAAGGCCGAGATGCAGATCAGCAGGACGACGATCCCGACATAGACCCAGAGCCCGGTCGTCATCGCGCAAGCTCCCTGGCGAGAAAGGCGCGGACGGCGGCGGGGTCGACGTCGTCGGCGACGAAGGCCTCTCCGATCCCCCGCGTCAGGATGAAGGTCAGCCGGCCGCGCTTTACCTTCTTGTCCTGCGCGATCGCCGGCATCAGCGTGTCGAGATCAAGGGCAGCGCCCGGGATGGCGCCGATCCGGGTCGGCAGGCCCGCCGCGTCCAGATGCGCGGCGACGCGCTCGGCTTCGGCACCGCCGCAAAGGCCGAGCTCGGCCGAGAACCGGTGTGCCAGGACCATGCCGATCGCCACGCCCTCGCCATGGACGAGCCGGGCGGGATCGTACTTCACCGCCGCTTCCAGCGCGTGGCCGAAGGTGTGGCCGAGATTGAGCAGCGCCCGCGCCCCGGTCTCGCGCTCGTCGGCGGCGACGACGTCGGCCTTGGCCTGGCAGCTGACCCGGATTGCCTCGGTCCGTTCGGCGCCGCCGGCGAAGATCGCCTCGCGGTTGCGTTCCAGCCAGGCGAAGAAGTCCGGCCGGTCGATCAGCCCGTATTTGGCGACCTCGGCATAGCCGGCCGCGAATTCGCGGGGGGTCAGCGTGTCGAGGAGGGCGGTGTCGGCGAGGACCAGCGCCGGCTGGTGGAAGGCGCCGACGAGGTTCTTGCCGCGCGGCGTGTTGATCCCGGTCTTGCCGCCGACGGAGCTGTCGACCTGGGCGAGCAGGGTCGTCGGCAGCTGCACGAAGCGGCAGCCACGCTTCATGATCGCGCTCGCAAAGCCCGCGAGATCGCCGATCACCCCGCCGCCGAGCGCGACGACCGCATCCGTGCGTTCGAGCTTGGCGGCGATCAGCCCGTCCACCAGCCGTTCCAGATGCGCGAAGGACTTGGTCGTCTCTCCCGCCGGCAGGACGATCTCGGAATGGTCGATGCCGGCGCTGCGCAGCGCGATCCTCAGGCGCTCCAGATGCAGGTTCGCCACCATCTGATCGGTGACGACGACGGCGCGGCTCTGAGGCAGGCGCCTTGCGATCTCCTCGCCGGCGGCGTCGATGAGGCCGGGCCCGATCAGGATGTCGTAGGAGCGGGCGCCGAGCGAGACCTCGACGGTGCGACGCAGAGCCAGCTGTTCGGCCGAGGCACCGGTGAGGGGATGGTTCATCGGGCGGACTCCGTTGCGAGATGACGGTCGAGCGCCGCGACGATCTCCTCCGCCACCACCTCCCGCCTGACATTGCGCGAGACGATCGTCAGATCGGCCTCGGCATAGACGGGATAGCGGATGTCGATCAGGCGCTGCATGACTTCTCTCGGATTGTCGTTCTTGAGAAGCGGTCGGTTCTGCCGGCGCGAGACGCGCTCCATCAGCGTGTCGAGGTCGGCCTTCAGCCAGACGGTCACCGCGCAGGTCCGGAAGAGAAGCCGCGTCTCCTCCCGCATATAGGCACCGCCGCCGGTCGCCAGAACCTGCGGACCTTCCTGCGTGAGACGGGCGATCACCCGGGCCTCCAGCGCGCGGAATTCCGGCTCGCCATAGGCCTCGAACAGTTCGGGCACGCTCATGCGCGAGGCGGCCTCGATCTCGGCGTCGGAATCGCGGAACGGCAGTCCGACGAGGGAGGCGAGCTTGCGGCCGACGGTCGTCTTGCCGGCTCCCATCAGTCCGATCAGAACGACGGAGCGCCGCCCCAGCCGATCCTGCACGCTGTCCAAATGCTTCGCTGCGCCTTCGCCGCTCATCGCCCTTCCGCTGTGCCGTCCGGCCATGGGCTGCGGACAAGGTTTCTTCAAACTCGGCGTGCTATCGGGATGGTTCGCGGTCGGGCCGCTTGCGTCCCCGGCCATTCCCTCTAGAAGCGACCCGACGATCCTCGAACGCCCCCACCGGGAGTGAATCCGCCAGACCGCGATGCCGACCCTTCTACGCCTTCTGACGACACTCGCCATCATCGTTGCCATCATCTACGGCATCATGGCTGCGCTCGTCTACTTCGTCGAGCCGACGCGGCGCGAGGTGACGGTCACCGTGCCGCTGCCGCAGCTGCAGCCGGAATCGACCGCCACGCTCACCGGCACCCCCGCCGCTGCGGGAGCCCCCGCGCAATGAGTGCCGCCGGGGCGCGAGGCAACGGCCGGGCCGGGCTCGACATCGAATCCTTCCTGGAGATGATGGCGGTCGAGCGCGGCGCCTCGGACAACACCGTCGCCGCCTATCGGCGGGACCTCGAAGACGCCGCCGGCTTCTTCGCCGCGCGCGGCGTTTCGCTGGAAACTGCCGATACGGACGGGATCCGGGCCTATGTCGCGGCGCTTGCCGCCCGCGGCTTTGCCGAGACCAGCCGCTCGCGCCGCCTCTCGGCGCTGCGCCAGTTCTTCCGCTTCCTCTATACCGAGGGCTTGCGCGGCGACGATCCGACCGGACCCATCGAGGGCGCGAAGAAGAAGCGGCCGCTGCCGAAGGTGATGAGCGAGGAGGAGGTCGACCGGCTGCTCGACCGGGCGGCGGCGGAGGCCGAGGACGGCAGTCTCTCGCCTGCCGCGCATCTTCGGGCGGCGCGGCTGCATGCGCTGGTCGAGCTGCTCTATGCCAGCGGCATGCGCGTCTCCGAGCTCGTCTCGCTGCCGCGCTCGGTGCTGCGCACGACCGCCCGCGCGATCGTCGTGAAGGGCAAGGGCGAGAAGGAGCGCATGGTGCCGATCGGCGAGGCCGCCGCCGACGCGCTTCTGAGGTTCGCCGAAGCGATGCGCGCCGCCGGCATCAGGCCCGACGAGCGCTGGCTGTTTCCCGCGGTCTCGGAGGCCGGGCATCTGACCCGCCAGGCCTTCGCTCGCGACCTCAAGGCGCTCGCCGCCCGCGCGGGCATCCCTGCCGCGAAGATCTCGCCGCACGTCCTCCGCCACGCTTTTGCCAGCCATCTCCTGAAGAACGGCGCCGACCTTCGGGCCGTGCAGGAACTGCTCGGCCATTCCGACATCTCGACGACGCAGATCTATACCCACGTTCTCGAGGAGCGGCTGGTCCGCCTCGTCACCGACCATCACCCGCTGTCGGCGCTCGCGCGGGAGACGTGAACGGCAGCGACAAGCCGACCCGTCTTCTTGCCCGCAGCGCTTGCTTGACAAGCCGGCAGCCCATCGCCAGTTTCCGCCGCGAACTCCCGCCGCAGGCGGGGCGGCGAAGCGGTCGCATCGACGCGCGCCGCCAAAGCCGCCCAGCGGTCGGCCTGCCGGCGCCTCCGCCCTGATCTCCCATCGTCGGCGCAGCCGTAGGACGCATGCACAATTATCTGGATTTCGAAAAGCCGGTCGCGGATCTGGAAGGCCAGATCCTCGAACTGAAGAAGATCGAGGCCGGCGAGAACGCGGTCGACGTGACCGAGGAGATCCAGCGGCTGGAGAAGCGCTCGCGCGACGCGCTGGCCGAGCTCTACGGCAAGCTGACGCCTTGGCAGCGCACGCAGGTCGCGCGCCACCCGGACCGGCCGCACTGTCTCGACTACGTCAACCGGCTGATCACCGACTTCGTGCCGCTGGCCGGCGACCGCTACTATGCCGAGGACCACGCGATCATCGCCGGCTTCGGCCGTTTCGACGGCCAGTCGATCGCGGTGATCGGCCAGGAGAAGGGCAACGACACCCAGACCCGGCTGAAGCACAATTTCGGCATGGCGCGGCCGGAAGGCTATCGCAAGGCGGTGCGCATCATGGAGATGGCCGAGCGTTTCGGCATTCCGGTGCTGACGCTGGTCGACACGGCGGGCGCCTATCCCGGCATCGGCGCGGAGGAGCGCGGCCAGGCCGAGGCGATCGCGCGGTCCACCGAGACCTGCCTGAACCTCGAGGTGCCGCTGGTCTCGCTGGTGATCGGCGAGGGCGGCTCCGGCGGGGCGATCGCCATTGCCACGGCCAACCGGGTCCTGATGCTGGAGAACGCCATCTATTCGGTGATCTCGCCTGAGGCGGGCGCCTCGATCCTGTGGCGCGACGCGACGCGGGCGCGGGACGTCGCCTCGGCGATGAAGATCACCGCCCAGGACCTGAAGGAATTCGGCGTCATCGACGAGATCGTCGAGGAGCCGCTCGGCGGGGCGCACCGCGCGCCAGCCGAGGCCATCGACACGGCTGCCGAACGGCTTCGCGCCGCCTTCGGCGAGCTGGCGGAGCTGGACTCCAAGGCGCTGCGCCAGGCACGCCGCGAAAAATTCCTGGCGATCGGCCGCGACCTCTGAGGGCCGCGACGGCCTGCGACCGGTTGAGTCCGACGGGTCACAGCGCCCCCGGAAACCGCGCGCGCCTCGGCTCACCACCGGTTTCCGGCGCCTCGTTGCGCATGCGCAACAGTGTGGTTCTTCCGTTCCGCACGGGCATTTGCCAGAATAAAGCCATTCTCTCCCGTAAGAGGGGATGCGACGGGGTCGGAGCGCAGCCGGTCGGTGGGGCGACCGCAAGATTCCCTTAAGCATGGCTGCGCTAGACTGACTGCAAGCATGCGACGCGGGCGCCGGGGGTACGGCGCACAGTGTCGCGAGAGCCGACGGTGGCTCGCCCAATGCCGGCCCGATCGGGACGGCGGCCGGGCAGGGCCCCGCTCAGCGAGGGGATGAGGGGAATGTTCGTCCGACGCGTCGTGGCGGCGATTTTCGTCGCAGTCTGTCTGTTTTCCGTTTCCGGCTGCAAGTATGACGATCTTCTGCCGGCCAATGCGCCGCTGCCGAGCGATCTCGCTGCGGCCATCAAGGCGCAGGGAATGGGCGTCCACTCGCCCATCCTGGTCCGGCTCTACAAGGAAGACTCCGACCTCGAGATCTGGAAGCAGAAGACCGACGGCACCTTCGGCCTGCTCAAGACCTACAAGATCTGCGCCTGGTCGGGAAAGCTCGGCCCGAAGACGAAGGAGGGCGACCGTCAGGCGCCCGAGGGCTTCTACACGGTCACGCCGGGCCAGCTGAACCCGAACTCGAACTACCACCTGGCGATCAACATCGGCTATCCCAACCAGTACGACCGTGTGAACGGCGGGACGGGCTCGTCGCTGATGATCCACGGCTCGTGCAATTCGTCCGGCTGCTACGCCATGGACGATGCGCAGGTGCAGGAGATCTACGCGCTGGCCCGCGACGCCTTCGAGGGCGGCCAGCGTGCGTTCCAGATCCAGGCCTATCCGTTCCGCATGACGCCGAAGAACATGGCCCGGCACCGCAATTCCGAGCACTACGCCTTCTGGCAGATGCTGAAGAAGGGCTCTGACTATTTCGAGACGACGCATCTGCAGCCGAATGTCGGGGTCTGCCAGAAGCACTACATCTTCGACCAGACGGCGGAGACGGTCGCCAGCCTGACGCCGACGGGCCCGTGCCCCAGCGTCCAGGCGCCGCCGCAGGTGGCCGCGAAGAGCGCCTCGGACGCGGCCGAGGAGCAGAAGATCGCCGAGTCCCTCTCGCCGAGCGAGTTCGCCGAGACCTCGACCTTCACCTACAAGACCGGCCAGCCGATCACGCCGGAGGCCTATGCCCAGGAGCAGCACCGTCGCCAGGGCTTCGACCGGCTCGGCAACCGTGTCGGCGGCGAGAAGTCCTCGTCCTTCCTCGCCAGCTTCTTCTGAGCGAAGCGCCGCTCCGCTCCCGGAACCAACGTATCATCGGCCCCTGCAGGCATGCCCTGCAGGGGCTTTCGCTGTAATAGGTCAGGCTGGCGAGATGGGCTGCGAGCAAGACGCATCAGCGTCAGCCGGACGTTCGGCGCGCCGGTGCCGGCGCATGGGCTTGCAGACCCCGGCCGAGGCTTCTCGAACTGTGACGACGACGCGGGCGTCGAGGCGTTAAGTCGGCGGGCGCGATCGCCCGGTCAGGGCCACATCGCCGCGGCGATATAACTGAGCGTGTCGACCAGCGGCTGCTTCAGCAGCGTGACGGCTGCGACCACTGCTGCGCTCATGATCACGCAGATGAGCGAGTACTCGATCGCCGTGGCGCCGCTTTCGCATCGCAGGAAGCGCTTGAGGAGCCAGCGGGCTCCCCGGGCGTGAGGCTGCACGGCCAGTGACGTCAGCATCGGCCCCACCTCGCTCCGTTCGCGGGAAGGATGCAGGCCGGCGAACCCGGCGGCTGCAGGACGCTGCGGCGCAGCGTGTAGGAGGAGGCCGGCGCGACCGAGCCCGTCGCCATCATGTCGAGCTGCGGACGGCCCGAGGCGAGGAGATAGTCGGCGCCGCGATCGGCGGCCGGCGCCAGCACGAGGGCCAGCGCCAACACCAGCGAGCCGAACAGCAGCGTCGCCCGGAACAGGCCCGTGCCGAGCCCGGCCATGCGGCGCGTCGGTTCTTCCTCGTCGAGGTATCGGTTCTCGGCGTCGAAGTCGCGCATCGTGCTCCGCCCGTCAAAGCTCTGGAGAACCAGAGTGACAGGCAAGGCTGAAAAAGAGCTTAAAGACCGCGCGCCGACTTTATCCGACCCATTCCCCAAGGGGATATGGTCGTTGATCAGGCGCCGGCCGGCAGGAGATCCGTCAGATGCGCGATCAGCGGCGCGTCGGCCGGCGGCATCGGATAGTCGCGCAGACCCTGCGGGCGCACCCATTTCAGCCGCTGCCCCTCGCGCGGCGTCGCCGTGCCCGAGAAGCGCCGGCAGACATAGAGCGGCATCAGGAGGTGGAAGTCGTCATAGGCGTGGCTGGCGAAGGTCAGCGGCGCGAGGCAGGCGACCTGCGTGACGACGCCGAGCTCTTCCTGCAGTTCGCGCACCAGCGCCTCTTCGGGCGTCTCGCCGGGCTCGAGCTTGCCGCCGGGAAACTCCCAGAGGCCGGCGAGCGCCTTGCCGGCGGGTCGTTCGGAGATGAGGACGCGGCCGTCCGCATCGATCAGTGCGCAGGCGACGACGAGAAGCAGCCGGCGTCCCGCGACGGTTGCCGCCTCGCTCACCGGGCCTCTCCCGGCGGCGCGCGATAGACGTAGCGATAGGCGAGCGTAAAGCCGAGCTTGCCGTAGAGCGCGAGGCCGGCGGCATTGTCGGCCTCGACCTGCACCCAGGCGGTCTTGGCGCCCTTGTGGGCGGTGTAGCGCAGGGCCGTGCGCACGAGGTCGCCGCCGATGCCCTTGCCGCGCTCGTCCGCCGCGACGGCGACGTCGAGCAGGCCGGCGAGGTCGTTGTCGTGGATCGCCAGCGCGACGGCGATCGGCCGCCGGCCTTCGTCCTCGCACACGAACAGGCCGCTCGGCGGGCGGATCGCCTGCAGGATCTCCATCAGCCCGCCGCGCAAGGTCGTCGGCCGCTCGTGAACGGCAAGGCTCGCCTCGACATAGCGGGCCATGTCGCGGATCGGGATGCGGTCGACGGTGCCGGCGAGATCGAGGTCGGCGAGATCGGCCGTCATCACCAGCGACTCGCCGAAGCTCTGCCAGCCTTCCTCGTCCAGATAGGCGATGAGGTCCGGCGGGGCCAGCGGCGACTGGCGCACGATGACGGAACGGCCGTATTCGGCGAAGGTCTTGCGGGCGCGGGCGATCCGGGCGGGAATGTCCGCATTGTCGGACGGGTCGAGCGGATTGACCGAATTCAGCCGCTTGGCCGGGAAGGACCGCGTCAGCCGCACCGCCCAGGTGCCGTCGAAGGCCGTCGAGGTCGCCGGCCAGGCGCGGAATCCCGCCGCTTCCAGCCGCCGCACCACGGCCAGCTGGCGCAGCCGCTCAGCTTCGGTAATCGCCATTGATCGCGACATAGTCCTTGGTGAGATCGCAGCTGTAGACGGTCCAGCGACCCTCGCCGAGACCGAGCTCGACGCGGATCGGGATTTCCGTCCGGCGCATGACGGCGGAGGCCGCTTCCTCGGAATAGGCCGGGTCGCGCTCGCCGTCGACGGCGACGCGGACGTCGCCGAAATGGATCGCCAGCCGGTCGCGGTCGGCCTCCTCGCCGGCCTTGCCGACGGCCATGACGACGCGGCCCCAGTTGGCATCCTCGCCGGCGACGGCGGTCTTCACCAGCGGGGAGTTCGCGATCGACAGCGCGATGCGCTTGGCCGCCGCGTCGCTCGCCGCACCCTCGACCGTCACTTGGATTTCCTTGCGCGCGCCCTCGCCGTCGCGGGCGACCTGGCGGGCGAGGTCGAGCAGCAGGTCGCCGAGCGCAGCGCGGAAGTCGGCAAGACGCGGATCGGCGGCGTCCGCGATGCGCGGGCAGCCGCGCGCCGCGGCCGCGCCGGTGGCGAACAGCAGCAGCGTGTCGGACGTGGAGGTATCGCTGTCGACCGTGACCGAGTTGAAGCTCGGGGCCACCGCCTCGGTCAGCATGGCCTGCAGCGCCGGCGCCGCGATGGCCGCGTCGGTCGCGACGAAGGACAGCATCGTCGCCATGTCCGGCGCGATCATGCCGGCGCCCTTGGCGATGCCGTTGATCGTCACCGCGACGCCGTCGATCGCGACCGTGCGCGTCGCCACCTTCGGATAGGTGTCGGTCGTCATGATCGCCTCGGCCGCCTCGCGCCAGCGATCGGGCCGCGCCGCCTCGGCCATGCCGCCGAGCAGGCCGGCGAACTTCGCCGCGTCGAGCGGCTCGCCGATAACGCCGGTCGAGGCGAGGAAGACCTGGCCCGGCTCGCAGCCGACGGCGGCGGCGGCGGCCTCGGCCGTCATCGCGGTCGACTGCCGGCCGCGCTTGCCGGTGAAGGCGTTGGCATTGCCGGAATTCACGACGACGGCGCGCGCCGTGCCGCCCTTCAGGCTCTCACGGCAGAAGTCCACCGGCGCCGAGGGGCATCTGGAGGTGGTGAAGACGCCGGCGACGTCGGCCGGCGCGTCGAACTCCATCATCAGGACGTCGGTGCGCCCCTTGTACTTGATGCCGGCGGCGGCGGTCGCGATCCGCAGCCCCTCGATGGCCGGAAGGGTCGCGAAGGTCTTCGGAGCCAGAGGCGAGACGGTGGTCGTCATGACGGGTCCTGAAGGAGCAGCGATGGAAGCGGAAGGGGGGCTGCCCCTTCCGCCATACCGTTCGGCCGAGACCTACTTGGCCGGCGTCGCCGGCGCGGCCGACTGCGCGTCGCCTGCGGCGGCACCGTTGGCGCCCGCGGCGACCGACTTCTCGAGATCGTCGACCTGCTTCTTCACCTTCGGGTCGACATACTCGACCTTGAAGTTCTTGCGGGCGTCCTGCACCAGCTGCATGTACTTCTGGCGCATGGCCAGCTGGCGCAGCTGGTCCTTGACCTGGTCGAAGCTCGGCGGCGGCGCCTGGCGCTCGCCCTCGACCTTGATCACGTGCCAGCCGAACTGGGTCTGCACCGGCTCCTTGGTGTATTCGCCCGGCTTCAGCGCGAAGGCGGCCTTTTCGAAGGCCGGCACCAGCTGGCCCTTCTCGACCCAGCCGAGATCGCCGCCCTTCGGCCCCGACGGCCCGGTCGACTCCTTCTTGGCGAGCGTCTCGAAGTCGGCGCCCTTGTTCAGCTGGTCGATGATCTTCTGCGCCTCCTCCTTGGTCTTCACCAGGATGTGGCGGGCATGGATCTCCTGCTGCGGCGGGATCGTCTTGACCTCCTTGTCGTAGAGGTCCTTGAGGTCCTTGTCGGAGATCGTGTCGACGCCCTTCTTGGCGAAATAGGCGTTGTGCAGCGTGCGGTCGCGCTCGAAGGCGAGCTGCGCGGCGACCTGCGGGTCCTTCTGCATGTTCGCCTTCTCGGCCTCTTCGGCGAGCGCCTTGATGTCGATCAGCGCGGAGAGGACGGCGAGCCGCTGCTGGTCGTCGGAGAGGTTCTGGAACTGCTGGCCGATGTCGTTCTGGGCGGCCTTCAGCTCGGCCTCGGTGATCTTGGCCGATCCGACCTTCGCGATGACGTCGGAATCGGCGGGGGAAGCCGCCGGAGCGGCGGCCGCGATCGCGGTCGAGAGGGCGAGGGCGCCGGCCGTCAGGGCGAGGCGAAGCTTCATGGTCATGGAACGATCTTCCTTCCGGGAGGTTGGAATGCCTGGCCCACACCGAAAGCGGCCTTTCGCACCGCTCCCGCTCCTGCGAGCCGGCGCCGCCGCTGGGGCCGGGACGCCGTTGACATCGGTTTGGCCCCCTCTTATCTCTCGCGCCATCTGAAAGTCCAGCCGCCTTCCGCATAGATTGAAGGCTCCCGATAGCGGTCAAACCACCGGGAATGCGGCAGCGGCCGGCGGGCCGGTGAGGGCATCGGCAGCTCACGAAATTGGAAGGACCGGTTCATGGTCAGTTTTGGCGGCCTCGCTCGCAAGTTGCTGGGTTCGGCAAACGAGAGGTTCGTCCGGCGCTATCAGAGCCGGGTCGACGCGATCGCCGCACTCGAAGACGAGATGGCCGCGCTGTCGGACGAGGAGCTTCGGGGCAAGACGGAGGCCTTCAAGGCGGAGATTGCCGCCGGCAAGACTGTCGACGACCTCCTGGTGCCTGCCTTCGCAGTTGTCCGTGAGGCGGCCAAGCGCGTCCTCGGCATGCGCCACTTCGACGTCCAGATGATCGGCGGCATGGTGCTGAATTCCGGCTCCATCGCCGAGATGAAGACCGGCGAAGGCAAGACGCTGGTCGCGACCCTCGCGGTCTATCTCAACGCGCTCGAGGGCAAGGGCGTCCACGTCGTCACGGTCAACGACTACCTCGCCTCGCGCGACGCCGAGTGGATGAGCAGGGTCTACCGCTTCCTCGGCCTGACGACGGGCATCATCGTCCACGGCCTCGACGACGACCAGCGCCGCGAGGCCTATGCCTGCGACGTCACCTACGCGACGAACAACGAGCTCGGCTTCGACTATCTCCGCGACAACATGAAGTACGAGCGCTCGCAGATGGTGCAGCGCGGCCACCACTACGCGATCGTCGACGAGGTCGACTCGATCCTGATCGACGAGGCGCGCACGCCGCTGATCATTTCCGGGCCGCTCGACGACCGCTCCGACCTCTACCGAACCATCGACGGCTTCATCCCGCAGCTCGACAAGTCCGACTACGAGCTCGACGAGAAGCAGCGCTCCGTAACCTTCACCGAGGAGGGCACGGAGAAGCTGGAGCGGATGCTGGAGGCGGCCGGGCATCTGCAGGGCGCCTCGCTCTACGACATCGAGAACGTCGCGATCGTCCACCACGTCAACAATGCGCTGAAGGCGCATACGCTGTTCCAGCGCGACAAGGACTACATCGTCCGTAACGACGAGGTGGTGATCATCGACGAGTTCACCGGCCGCATGATGCCGGGCCGGCGCTTCTCCGAGGGTCTGCACCAGGCTCTGGAAGCCAAGGAGGGCGTGACCGTCCAGCCGGAGAACCAGACGCTCGCCTCGATCACCTTCCAGAACTACTTCCGCATGTACAAGAAGCTGTCCGGCATGACCGGCACGGCGCAGACGGAAGCCGCCGAATTCGGCGACATCTATGCCCTCGACGTCATCGAGATCCCGACCAACCTGCCGATCCAGCGCATCGACGAGGACGACGAGGTCTACCGGACCTTCGACGAGAAGTTCAAGGCGATCTCGAAGGAGATCCAGGAGGCCGCCAAGCGCGGCCAGCCGATCCTCGTCGGCACGACCTCGATCGAGAAGTCGGAACTGCTCGCCGAGCGGCTGCGCAAGGACGGGCTGAAGAACTTCCAGGTCCTCAACGCCCGCTACCACGAGCAGGAAGCCTACATCGTCAGCCAGGCCGGCGTGCCCGGCGCGGTGACCATCGCCACCAACATGGCCGGCCGCGGCACCGACATCCAGCTCGGCGGCAATGCCGACATGCGGATCGAGCGCGAGCTCGCCGACATGCCCGAGGGGCCCGAGCGCACCGCCAAGGAAGAGGCGATCAGGGCCGACATCAAGCGGCTGAAGGAAGTCGCGCTCCAGGCCGGCGGGCTCTACGTGCTGGCGACCGAGCGGCACGAGTCGCGGCGCATCGACAACCAGCTGCGCGGCCGCTCCGGCCGCCAGGGCGATCCCGGCCGCTCCAAGTTCTACCTGTCGCTCCAGGACGACCTGATGCGCATCTTCGGGTCCGAGCGCATGGACTCCATGCTCACCAAGCTCGGCCTCAAGGAGGACGAGGCGATCGTCCACCCCTGGATCAACAAGGCGCTGGAGAAGGCCCAGAAGAAGGTCGAGGCGCGCAACTTCGACATCCGCAAGAACCTTCTGAAATACGACGACGTGATGAACGACCAGCGCCGGGTCATCTTCGACCAGCGCCTGGAGCTGATGGACGCGACCGAGCTCGACGAGATCATGGCCGACATGCGCCAGGAGACCATCGAGGCGATGGTCGCCCGGCACATCCCGGAAAAGGCCTATCCCGAGCAGTGGTCCACCGAGGAACTGAAGGAGGAGGTCGCCGAGGTCCTCAACCTCGACCTGCCGATCCCGGACTGGGCGGCGGAGGAGGGCATCGCCGAGGACGACGTGCGCGAGCGTCTCCTCCAGGCGGCGGACGCGGCGATGAAGGACAAGGCCGAGCGCTTCGGGGCCGATGTCATGGCCTACGTCCAGCGCTCGATCGTGCTGCAGACGCTCGACCAGCTCTGGCGCGATCACCTCGTCAATCTCGACCACCTGCGTTCGGTCATCGGCTTCCGCGGCTATGCGCAGCGCGATCCGCTGAACGAGTACAAGTCCGAGGCCTTCGAACTGTTCACGGCGATGCTCGGCAACCTGCGCGCCCGCACCACCCAGCAGATGATGCGGGTCGAGATCGTGCGGCCGGAAGAGCAGGAGCAGCAGATGCTGCAGGTGCCGGCGATGGAGGCCCACCATTTCGACGCCACCACCGGCATGGACGAGTTCGGCAACGGCGGCGAGCGGCTGACCGCCAACTTCACCCCGGCGGCGGCCGACGGTCTGCGCGGCGACCCGAACGATCCCTCGAGCTGGGGCCATGTCGGGCGCAACGAGCCCTGCCCCTGCGGCTCCGGCAAGAAGTTCAAGCACTGCCACGGCGCCTTCGTCTGAGGCGAGGGGGCTTCATCCGAAAGTGAGGAGGGCCGGATGACGGAGACGTCGTCCGGCCCTTCTCCTATCCGCCGGTAGAAGGCTGGCGCGGCACAGACGAGGCAGCCGCGTGCGCGGCGTCAGAACTCGCCGGAGCGGTCCTTCAGCGCGTCGGCGAGGCTGGCCCTGGCGCTGCCGGGCCTCAGCGGCTTCTGCTGGCTCTCATGCGGCTTCCAGCCGGACATGGAGATGACGTCGAAGGTGGCGCGGATGCGCCCGTCGGGGTCGGCATAGCGCTCGGCATAGATCTCGGCCGCACGCAGGAAGAGGCGGCGCGAGACCGGTCGGGTCGAGCGCTGCACCAGCATGTTCGCCATGCCCATCGACCGGATGTCGGCCATCAGCGCGAAGAGGTTGTCGTAGCGCACGATCGTGCGGTCGGTATCGGTGACGGGCAGGGCAAAGCCCGCCCGTTGCAACAGCGCGCCGGCATCGCGGATGTCCGCGAAGGGCGCGACGCGCGGCGAGATTCCGCCGTAGAGCTCGGCTTCGGCGGCAAACAGCGCTGCCCGCAGCTCGTTCAGCGTTTCGCCGCCGAGGAAGGCGCAGAGGAAGAGGCCGTCCGGCTTCAGCGCCCGGCGGATCTGGACCAGCACGCCCGGCGTATCGTTGACAAGCTGCAGCGATAGGGTGGAGACGATGAGATCGACGCTGTCGTCGGCGAGCGGCAGCGCCTCCTCGTCGGCGACGACAGCCAGATCCTCTCCCCGCAACAGGCCCGGCAGACGCTCGACCCGCACCACCAGCCCGGTCTGGCCGCTGCGCCTCAGCCGCTCGGCCATCGCGCCGGTGTGCCCGCCGAGATCCACCGCTACGGCGAAGTGGCGCTCGACCAGGGACAGGCGGTCGGCAAGATCGTCCGCCACGGCCTCGAGGAGGAAGCCGGTCCGGCCGAGTTCGCCCGACGTCAGGCGGCGCAGCCGGCGCCGGTCGATCAGCGCGCGGTCGAAGACGAGATGGTCCGGGGCGTCCGGCATGGAATCACACACAGCAATTTTGAACGGTCGGGAGCTTGTAGCTGACGGCGGCTGGGATATCGTCAAGGTTTGGAGGAGGTTCCGGCCTCGCCGTGGCGGCGGGCGGGAACCCTGCGGCTTGCCCCGGGCCGGGCGCCGCGCCTGAACGGGACGGGTCGATGCGCATCTTCAAGCGCGGTACCGCAGCCATCACCGGGTCGCTCGGGCGGTTGTTGTTTCCCCCGATCTGTCCGGGATGCCAGACGGCCATTACGCGCGCCGGTACGGTCTGCCCGGATTGCTGGTCGGCGCTGCGCTTCATCGAACGGCCCTATTGCGAGATCCTCTGCCTGCCCTTCTCCTACGATCTCGGCAAGGGCTTCCTGTCGGCCGAGGCGATCGCCGATCCGCCGCCCTTCGCCCGGCTGCGGGCGGCGGTGATCTATCAGGGGCTGGCGGCGCGGCTCGTCACCGCGCTGAAATACGGCGACCGAACCGACCTCGTGCCGCTGATGGCCGGCTGGATGAGCCGGGCCGGCGGCGAACTGCTCGCCGATGCCGACGTGGTGGTGCCGGTGCCGCTGCATGCCGGGCGGCTGTGGCGGCGGCGCTTCAACCAGGCGGCGGAGCTTGGCCGGAGCGTCGCGAGGCAAGCGCATGTCGACTTCGCGCCGCTGGCGCTGATCCGCGTGAAGCCGACCCAGACGCAGGTGGGGCTCGGGCCGCGACAGCGCCAGGAGAACGTGCGCGGCGCCTTCCGCGTCCCCGAGCAGCGCCGGCCGGAGATCCGCGGCCGGCGCGTTCTTCTGATCGACGACGTCTATACGACCGGCGCGACGGTCGCGAGCGCGACGCGGGCGCTGAAGCGGGCGGGGGCGAGCGATGTCGACGTCCTCACCTTCGCCAGGGTTGCGGCCGGCGGCGAGTGAGGCCATATCCCTGTTTCTTCGACAGCTTTCATCCGGGACGAATGTCATGGCGGACGTCACCATCTACACGCGTCAGTTCTGCGGCTATTGCGCGCGGGCAAAGCAGCTTCTCCAGAAGAAGGGGGTCGCCTTCGAGGAGAAGGACGCGACCTCCTCGCCCGAGCTTCGCCAGGAGATGCGCGAGCGCGCCAACGGCGGGGCGACCTTCCCGCAGATCTTCGTCGGCGACACCCATGTCGGCGGCTGCGACGATCTTTATGCGCTCGACCGTGCCGGCAAGCTCGATCCGCTGCTCGCCGCCTGAGGGCGCCAATCCGGGAGACGTCGCATGACGAAGTTTCGCGCCGCCGTGCTGCAGATGCGCTCCGGCGTCGAGCCGGAGGAGAATGCCGAGGCGTTCTCGGCGCTCGTCGCCGCAGCGGTGAAGGACGGGGCGCAGTACGTCCAGTCGCCGGAGATGACCGGCATGGTTCAGCGCGACCGCCCGGCGCTGTTCGAGCGGCTGCGCCCGGAGGCGGACGACGTCATCGCCGCGACGGCCGCGCGTCTCGCCGTCCGGCACGGCATCCATGTCCATGTCGGCTCGACGGCGATCCTGCTCGGCGACGGCAAGGTGGCGAACCGGGCGCTGCTCTTTGCGCCGGACGGCACGCGTCTCGCCTCCTACGACAAGATCCACATGTTCGACGTCGATCTCGACAATGGCGAGAGCTGGCGCGAGTCGCGGACCTACCGGCCGGGCGGCGCGGCGGCGCTGGCCGATCTCGCCTTCGACGGCGGGACGGCGCGGCTCGGCTTCGCCATCTGCTACGACATGCGCTTTCCGCATCTCTTCCGCGAGGAAGCGATGGCGGGGGCTGAGGTGCTGACCGCGCCGGCCGCCTTCACCCGGCAGACCGGCGAGGCGCATTGGCATGTCCTGTTGCGCGCCCGCGCCATCGAGAACGGCGCCTATGTGATCGCCGCCGCGCAGGGCGGGCGCCATGACGACGGCCGCGAGACCTATGGCCATTCGCTGATCGTCGATCCCTGGGGCCGCGTCGTCGCGGAAGTGGACGGCAACGAGCCCGGCTATGCCGTGGCCGATATCGACACGGCCGAAGTCGCGGCCGCGCGCGGCAAGATCCCGAACCTGAAGAATGCCCGGCCCTTCCTGATGGGCGAGGGCGGCAAGCGCGTCGCGGTGACGGGCGCCCTGGCGGAGGCCGCCGAGTGATCCGCTTCGCGCTGCGGTGCCGGCCGGACAGCCACCAGTTCGACGGCTGGTTCCGCTCCAACGAGGATTTCGAGAGCCAGGTGGTGCGCGAGCTCATCGCCTGCCCGGTCTGCGGATCCGTGAAGATCGGCAAGGCGCTGATGCGGCCGGCGGTATCGGGGACGAAGCGCGAGCGGCCGGACCTTGCGGCGGTTCCGGCTAACGCCGCGCCGGTCCCCGCCGGCAGCGCGGCGCCCGCCGCCTTCGCCAATGCCGAGCCGCCGCATCCCGAACTCGCCAAGGCCTTCGCCAGGCTGCAGGAACTGGCGCGCGAGGTCCGCGCCAAGGCCGACTATGTCGGGCCGAAATTCGCCGAGGAGGCGCGGCGCATCCATTACGGCGAGACCGAAGCGCGGCAGATCTACGGCGAGGCGTCGCCGCACGAGGTGAAGGATCTTCACGAGGAGGGCATCACCGCCCTGCCGCTGCCACCGCTCCCCGAGGACAAGAACTGAGCCTGCCGAGGGTTCGGCCGTCGGGTCGAAGATCTGGCCGGAGTCGCGGCGTCCGGCCGACCGGCTTTCCTTGCGAAGCCAGTCTCGCAGTCCTCAGCCGCGCGCCGTCCTGGCGAGCGTGACGCCCCTGTGGCGCGGGCGGCCGAGTTCGGCGTCCTCGAAGATGCCGTGCTCGGTCGCCTGCTGGTACAGAAGGTCGCCCTTGGCGCCGGCAAGGAGCCGCAGGTCCTTCAGCTCGCAGAGCAGCGTGATGCGGAAGGCCAGGACGCGCAGATGGACGCGGTTGTAGCAGAAGAAGGCGAGACGGGACCGCACGTCGGCGGGGATCTCGCGGATCAGGCTGCCGCGCGTGCGCTCGTCGGACCGCAGCAGGAGGGCCAGGACTTCGAGCGGGACGGGACATGTCGTCTCGTTGGGGATGCTGTCTCGAAGGGGCGCCATGATGATCCTCGATCCTCGGCCGTTGCGCGTCTCACTTTCTGGAACGATGTGCGGCAACCGGATCGCATGGACCGCATCACATGACCCTCGTCACCGCGGGAGGACCATCGCAGGCGGGGCTTGCACGCAGCTTGATCACGGCGAGTTGATATTGTCGACGATCGAAGTCATGGCGCAGAACAACTTGTCGGCTGATGCAAGCTTCCCCTGACGGGAAGCTTTTGCCGCAGGGAGGTGCCGTGGCTGGCGCAGGGGAAGGTGAGGTCGGCGTCCTGTCAGCCTTCCTCGCCGAAGCGGCTGGCCACCAGCGCCTCGATCGCGTCGAGCACGGCCTCGGCATCGGGGCCGACGGCCGAAACCTCGATCGTCGAACCCTGGCTGGCCGCGAGCATCATCAGGCCCATGATGGAGAGGCCGCCGACGCTCATCCCGTCCCTGCTGATCGTGACCTCGGCGTCGAAGGGCTCGACGGTCTGGACGAACCGTGCCGAGGCCCTCGCATGCAGTCCCCGCTTGTTGACGATCGTCAGCGTTCGCGGCCCCGCGACGCGGCCGCCACCGCCGCCCGACATATCCAAATCCGCCTCCCTGGCGCCGGACGATCCCTGCTCGCGCAAGGGCCGCCGGCTCGACATTATTTGCCGCTGAGCACGCGGCTCGCGACATTGATGTATTTGCGGCCCGCTTCCTGGGCGTCGACGAGAGCCTCGGCCAGAGGCTTCTCCTGGCGCACGCTGGCGAGCTTGATGAGCATCGGCAGGTTCACCCCGGCGAGCACGTCGACGCGCTTGCCGTCCATGACGGAAATCGCGAGGTTCGAAGGAGTTCCACCGAACATGTCGGTGAGGATGATCACGCCGGCGCCGCGGTCGGCGCGCGCCACGGCCTCGACGATGTCAACGCGCCGCTGTTCCATATCGTCCTCGGGGCCGATCGAGATCGTCTCGAAGGCATCCTGGGGGCCGACGACGTGCTCGACCGCATTGCGGAATTCGTCGGCGAGGCGGCCGTGGGTGACCAGCACCAGTCCAATCATACAGAGACCGTTCGCTTCGTCTGGACGAACATCGTGACTTCTCCCCGGCTCACTGCCGAATTTCTGGGGTCCGCAACCCCGCGGCCGCCGGACAGGACCACTCGGCCCTTCGGGCGCGCATCTTGTCATCCCCGCATTGATGCGCAAGTGAAATGATGGCCGGGAAGCCTTGCGTCATTCTGAACGCACCGCAAAGCGGCGTCACCCCGGCGGCTGCAGGGCCAGCGCCAGCGATACCAGCACGTCGGCGCCGAAGGCGGCATCGCGCATCGGCAGCCGGACGAGCCGGATCGGCACGCCGGCGAGAATCGCCTCCCGCTCGTCCGGATAGCGCTCGATCGCCTCCGGCGGACAGAGATCCGCGACGAGTGTCAGCGGCGCCGAGTCGATCGCCGGCTCGGTCAGGATCCCGACGCCGGAGATTTCGATCAGCCCCTTCAGCTGCGGCGGCGCCGACAGAATGACGGCCGCGCCCTCGCGCCGGACGAGGACGCGGTCGTCGGCGACGAGACGAGGCTCCAGTCCCAGCGCCGCGCCCCGGCGAAGCGCCGACAGGCAGAGGGCCGATTTGCCGCAGCGCGCAGGCCCACGAACCAGGACGGCCGATCCCCGTAGAGCGATGGCCGAGCCGTGGATGTTCTCCGTCCCGCTCATTCCGCCGGCAGGGAGACGATGAAGCGGGCGCCAGCGACGCCGTTCGGCGCGGTCTCGTCGAGGATGTTCTCGGCCCTGAGCGTGCCGCCATGCGCCTCGACGATCTGGCGCGAGATCGACAGGCCCAGCCCGGAGTTCTGGCCGAAGGCTTCGCCGGCCGGACGGTCGGTATAGAAGCGCTCGAAGATCCGGTCGATGATCTCCGCCTGGATCCCCGGGCCGTTGTCCTCGATGGTGACGACGACGCGCTGGCCGCGCCGGCGCAGGGCGACGTCGATCCGGCCGTTCTCGGCCGGCACGAAGGAGCGGGCGTTCTCGATCAGGTTGGTGAAGACCTGGCTGAGCCGCAGGTCGTGGCCCGAGATCTGGTAGCCGGCCTTCTGCGCGGCCGGCAGGGCCTGCTTCTCGAACTTGATCGTCAGCGAGCGGCCCTCGCGCGTATGGCCGCGCGCGCCGTCCACCACCGACTGGAGCAGCGCCGCCAGATCGACCTTCGCCGCGACCTGCCGTGCGAGCTCGGCGTCGAGTCGGGAAGCGTCGGAGATGTCGGTGATCAGCCGGTCGAGCCGCCGGACATCGTGCTGGATGATCTCCAGCAGCCGGTTCTTCGAGGTCTCGTTGCGCGCCAGCGGCAGCGTCTCGACCGCGCTCCTCAGCGAAGTCAGCGGGTTCTTCAGCTCGTGGCTGACATCGGCGGCGAAGGATTCGATCGCGTCCATGCGGGCATAGAGGGAATTGGTCATGTCGCGCAGCGCCGTCGCCAGATTGCCGATCTCGTCGGTGCGCCCGCCGAAGTCGGGGATCGCCGCGCGGTCGTTGACGCTCCGCCGCACCCGGATCGCCGCGGCCGAAAGCCGCCGCAGCGGCGTCGCGATGGTCGAGGCGAGCAGGGTCGACAGGACGATGACGACCAGCGCCGCGACCCCGAAGACCCGCACGATGGCGGTGCGCTCGGCCTGGACGATCTTGTCGATGTCGCCGCCCTGCGTCGACAGGAGGAGCACGCCGAGCACGGCGCGGAAGCGCTGGATCGGCACGGCCACCGAGACGATCAGCTCGCCGTTCTCGGTCGCCCGCACGACGGTCGCCGGCCCGCCGGTGAGAGCGCTCATCACTTCGGGATAGCTCGTTCCCGAACCGCCGGGGGTCTCGCGGTAGATCGGCAGGTTGTCACTGCGAAACAGCCGCTGGAACCACTCCTTCACGCGCTGCCACAGCCCGGGGTGCTGGTCCTCCACCGGCGGCAGGTCGTAGCGCAGGATCTGGCCGCGCGAGTAGAGGTGCCGGGTGTCGAGGATCAGGTTGGCGTCGCGGTCGTAGAGCCGGGCCCGCGTGCGCGTCGGCGAGATCAGCCGGCGCAGCAGCGGCGCGACGCGCTCGGGATTGATCGGGAAGTCCAGGCTGTCGGTCGATTCGGCGCTCGGCGCCAGCGTGTCGCCGGCCTGCAGCTCCAGCAGCCGCTCCGGGTCGAGGGTGATCGAATTGGTCTCGACGGTGGCCGAGGAGGCGATCGCGGCGGCGATGATCTCGCCCTGCGTCAGGAGGCTTTCGACGCGCGCGTCGATCAGGCCGGCCCGGAACTGGTTGAGATAGAGGATGCCCGAGACGAGGACGATCAGCGCGACGAGGTTGAGGAAGACGATCCGCCGCGTCAGCGAGGAGAAGATCGAGTGCCCGAGCAGCCAGCGGATGCGGTAGAGCGTGCGCCGGATGAAGGGCAGCCGCCGCAGCCGCTTGCGCAGGAACGCCTCGCGCTGCCGGCTCCTGGCGCCGGCCTGTTCGCCCTGTTCGTTCTCTTCCGCGACGGAGACCATGGAAACTTCAAGGATCGGTATGCTGGCGACGCGCGCCTGCGGCGCGGGCTCGAAAGCCGGGATATAGCACGCTGCGGCGCAATCGCGCGATCCGCGACGGCGGGGAGGGCTCGCCCCTTCAGCGCTGGATCGAACGCTTCGGCCCTACATCTCGCGGAAGCGGTAGCCGACGCCGTAGAGCGTCTCGATCATGTCGAACTCGTCGTCGATCGCCTTGAACTTCTTGCGCAGCCGCTTGATGTGGCTGTCGATGGTGCGGTCGTCGACATAGACCTGCTCGTCATAGGCGGCGTCCATCAGCGCGTCGCGGCTCTTCACCACGCCCGGCCGCAGCGCCAAGGCGTGCAGGATCAGGAACTCGGTGACGGTCAGCGTCACCGGCTTGCCCTTCCAGGTGCAGGTATGGCGCTCCTGGTCCATGACCAGCTGCCCGCGCTCCAGCGAGGATTCCGGCGAGGGCGCGGCGCCGGGCTTGCCGGCGGCCTCGCGCGGGGCGCCGCGGCGCAGGATCGCGCGGACCCGCTCGACCAGCAGGCGCTGCGAGAACGGCTTCTTGATGTAGTCGTCCGCGCCCATCTTCAGGCCGAAGAGCTCGTCGATCTCCTCGTCCTTGGAGGTCAGGAAGATCACCGGCAGGTCGGACTTCTGGCGCAGGCGGCGCAGCAGCTCCATGCCGTCCATGCGCGGCATCTTGATATCGAAGATCGCCAGATGCGGCGGGCTGGACTGCAGGCCCTCCAGCGCCGAGGCGCCGTCGGTGTAGGTCTCGACCCGGTAGCCCTCATTCTCCAGCGCGATGGACACGGATGTGAGAATGTTCCTGTCGTCGTCGACAAGGGCGATTGTCGGCATTGCGGTCGTCTCCAGTTTTCACCCTCCCGATGCGGCGTCCGCCGGGCGAGGGGCCGACGCTGTCGTCGGAGCCGCAGAGGCGCGAAGAGGGCAGGCGGTCGAGAAAGCGCCGCATCCGGGATCGGGGACTCGGCGATCGAACAGCCCGGCTGCGGCCTCTTTCGCGGCATCAATCTGCGCTAATTGTGGCGGAAAGGGAATCTTGCCAAGGCGTAATGTTCTTCGGGCCTTCCGGAGGGCCAACGCGCACGGTACTTGGGAGCGGCCTTCACCGGCCTCGATCGCCGATGGAGGCGCGGCCGCCCGGCGGCGGACGAAGCGTCAGTCCCGGCCTTCGAGGCGTGAAATCCTGAACGACTGACGATAGGGCACCTCCTCGAGATTGCTGCCGGGGCCCTCGCGATCGACGATCAGGAAGTCGCTGGTCCCGTCCAGCGACAGGAGCGGATGGTGCCAGACGCCGGGCGCGTAGTTCACCCCCTGGTCGCCCTGCGCCAGAAAGGCGAGGGGATCTCCCGGGCGCCCGGCCGCGTCCTTCGCCACCACGACCAGCCAGGGCCGGCCCGACAGGGGATAGAAGGCCTGGCTGCCGAGGGGATGGCGCTCCATCATCGCGATCTCGATCGGCAGCGCGAAGGGCTGGCCGCGAAAGATCGAGATCAGCGGCCGGCCGCCGCCGGCCGCGACGTCGACCCCGGCCAAACCATGGTACCGGATCGTCGAGCCGTTGTTGATCAGCCGCTCCTCGGCACCGGCCGTCTCGATGACCTCGCCGAAGGGCGCGAAAGCGGCCGCCGTCAATGGTTGCGGAACGATTTCGGTCATCGACGCGCTGGTCCTCATGGTCCGACCGCAGCGCAAACAGCACTGTTCACGGGAACCGGTTGCCGGCAAACGGACTTCGTGGAACGGTAGGAGCCCCTGGCTCCGCTGCCTTCCGATTTCCTCCGACCCCTGCCGTCATCCGAGACTTCCGTCATGATCAAGCTCATCATCTTCTTCGTCATCGTCGCGATCATCGCGGGCCTGTTCGGCTTCACCGGCATTGCCGCCGGCGCGGCAGCAATCGCGAAGATCCTGTTCTTCATCCTGCTCGGGCTGATCGTCCTGTTCATCATTCTGATCGCTCTCGGCATCAGCCTGTTTTGACGGGCGCGGCCGGGGCGAGGGCAGCCGCTCTTCAACCGGCCGACGGAAGGATCTGGCAGAGCCCGCGCGCTCGGCGCGCCCGGGCCGTCGCCGGACGGCCTTACGCCTTGGTCCCGTAGAGCCTGAGGCGCGAGACGCCGCCGTCGGGGAAGATGTCGAGCCGGACATGCGTGACCGGCCCGAGCGCCTCCACGCTCCCGATCTCCTTCACCGCGTCGGCCTCGAGCTTGGTCTCCGGCACCAGCAGCGGCCAGTCGGCGCTGCCGGCCCCGATCGCCTCGGACGAAACCTCGCCCTCGACCTGCGCGGCGCGCAGCGTGAAGCGGTCGGGGTAGTTGCCCTTGAAGTGATGCGTGTCGATCAGGACCTTGGAGATGGTCCCGGCCGTTCCGAGCTTCAGGACACACCAGTCGTTGCCGGGCTTGCGGCGGCGCGCCGTCTCCCAGCCGTCGGACATGACCGGGGCCCGGCCGGGCGCCAGCATGTTGGCGGGATGGCCGTAATGGGCGTCGTTCCAGGCGACCGCCGTGCCGCCGTTCTCGATCGCGGCGAGATCGACCACCTCGCCCGCGCCGACCGTCGTCCAGTCCTTGGCGATGGTGCCGTAGACCCTGAGGCGCGCGACGCCGCCGTCGGGATAGATGTTCAGCCGCAACCAGCGGACCGGCGGGCCGGCTTCGAGGTTGAACAGGTTGTGGCTGTTGCCCTTCAGCGCCCAGCGCGGAACGATCTCCCGCCAGTCCGCCGCGCCGGGTTCGTCCACCGTGTCCGCCGCCTCGACCGAGGCCTCGGGCGGGAAATTGCCGGTGAAGAAGGCGGTGTCGATGTCGATCGCGGCGATCGTGCCGCGCTGGCCGAGCCGGACCACCGCGTGGTCGTGCCCGGCCGTGCGCTTGCGGCGCGACTCCCAGCCGTCCATCCACTTGCCGTGGTCGTCGAAGCGGTCGGGATAGAAGACCGGCGCCTCGGGCGCGATCATCCGGCTCTTGTCGGCGAAGAAGTCGTCGGTGGCGTAGGTGACTTCGGTGCCGAGCCTGGGATGGGCGAGGTCGACGAAGCGCTTCAGGAGGTCGGTCTCCTGGGGCAGCGGGGCGGCAGTGACGAAGCGCTCGGAACTCATGCGGCGTCCTTGAAGATCTGGTCGATGCGGATGCGCGCGATCTTTTCCACCTCGCGGCAGGCGGTCTGAAACTCGGTGTCGCGGTCGTTCTCGATCCGCGTCTCGAAGGCGCGGAGGATGTCGTCCTTGGTCAGGCCCTTCACCGCGACGATGAACGGAAAGCCGAAGCGCTCGACATAGCGGGTGTTGAGGTCGGTGAAGCGGGCGAGCTCGTCTTCGCTAAGGGCGTCGAGCCCGGCGCCCGCCTGCTCGGCCTTGGAGCGCTCGGTCAGTTCGCCGGCGAGCGCCAGGCGGCCGGCAAGATCGGGATGCGCCTTCAGGACCTGCAGCCGCTCCGCCTCGCTGGCTTCGCGGAAGCTCTGGGCGAGGAGCCCGGCAAGGCCCGCCGGTCGGTCGTGCGCGGCTTGCAGCCCGCCTGCGACGGCCCGCTCGGCGATGAAGGGCGAATGCTCGAAGACGCCGCCGAAGGTCTCGACGAAGGCGGTCTGCGTCATCCGGCTGGGCCTCAGGCCCGGACGGTAGGGGAAGCGCTCGCGCCAGTGCCTGGCGATGTCGATGCGGCGCGCCACCCAGACGTCGGGCTTCGCCTGGACGTAGTCGAGGAAACGGGCGAGCGCCGCGGCGCGGCCCGGACGGCCGACGAGGCGGCAGTGCAGGCCGATGTTCAGCAGTTTCGGGCTGCCCGCCGCGCCCTCGGCATAGAGCGTCTCGAAGGCGTCGGTGAGATAGGCGAAGAACTGGTCGCCGGAGTTGAAGCCCTGCGGCGTCGCGAACCGCATGTCGTTGGTATCGAGCGTGTAGGGAATGATGAGATGCGGCCCGTTCGGGCCCTCCACCCAGTAGGGCAGATCGTCGGCATAGCTGTCGGAGGAATAGGCGAAGCCGCCTTCCTCCATGACGAGCCGCAGCGTGTTCTCCGACGGCTTGCCCTGGTAGATGCCGAGCGGGCGCGAGCCGGTGACGGCGGTGTGGATGCGCACGGCCTCGGCGATGTGCCGGCGCTCCTCCTCCTCGGAAAAGTCCTTGTATTCCAGCCATCTCAAGCCGTGGCTGGCGATCTCCCAGTCGGCCTCCAGCATCGCCTCGACCGCCTCGGGATTGCGCTGCAGTGCCAGCGCGACGCCGTAGACGGTGACCGGCATGTTGCGCTCGGTGAACATGCGCCACAGCCGCCAGAAGCCCGCCCGGGCGCCGTATTCGTAGAGCGACTCCATGTTGCGGTTGCGCTGCCCCGGCCAGGGCTGCGCCCCGACGATTTCGGACAGCAGCGATTCGGACGCGGGGTCGCCGTCGAGGATCGAGCTCTCGCCGCCCTCCTCGTAGTTGACGACGAACTGCACGCAGATCTTCGCCGGCCCGTCGCCGCCGGGGTTCGGCCATTGCGGATCCGGCGGGTTGCGGCCGTAGCCGTTGAGGTCGCGGGGATAGCGGGAAGAGGTCATCGGCAGCGGTCTTCGCGATTGGCGGTCAGGATGAAGGCGTAGCTGTCGGCGCGCCGGCGATCAATCGCCAGGAAGAGCGGCGCCGGACGAATTCTCGGTATGGCGTCTGGCCCTACAGTCGCTCGTATCCTTTCTCGTCTTCTTCGCTGTTCCATTCGTAGAAGATGGCGAAGGGATCGTCGCGCGTCTCCGGCTGCCGTCGTGCCATGCGCACCTCATCGCCGGTGATGACGTAAACGATCTCGTCGCCTTCCCGCAGACCGAGATGCTCGAGAACCTCGGCGGGGATCGTCGTCAGTCCAGCATTCAGCTTGCTGGTCAGCATGCCGTCCCGTCCTCGGCGGATGCCCGTCGCCCGGGTCACCGTCCGCCCCCGACCTCGTCGAGATGGAACAGCATGTCGGCAGGATCCTCGTAGACGCGGAAGGCGCCGGCGCGCTCCAGCTCGTCCTGGCCGTAGCCGCCCGACAGGAGCCCGACCCCGAGCGCCCGGCAGCGCTGCGCCGCCAGCATGTCCCAGATCGAGTCGCCGACGACGATGGCGACGCTGGTCGGAACGGAGAGCAGCTTCGCCGCGGCGATGAAGAGGTCCGGATCGGGCTTGGCGTGCTCGACGTCGTCGCGGGTCACGATCGGGGTGTTCTCGACGTCGATCTCCAGCCGGTCGAGATTGTGCTTCGCCGTCTCCATCCGGCCGCTGGTGGCGATCGCCCAAGGCGTGCCGACGCGGGTCAGCGTCTTCAGGAGGTCGATCGCGCCCGGCAGCGGTCGGACCTTCTCGGAATGATGGGCATAGGCCTCGGCATGCAGGCGCCGCAGCCGCTCGCGCCGCTCCTCGGTGATTTCCTCGCCGATCTCGCGTAAGAGCTGGTTGGTGAACAGGCCGCCGCTCATGCCGATCTTGCGGTGGATGCGCCAGACCGAGAGCGGGATTCCCTCCGCGTCCAGCGCGTCCTTCCAGGAGAGGACGTGCTGGTAGACGCTGTCGACCAGCGTGCCGTCGAGATCGAAGAGGAAGGCGGGTTCCTTGGGCATGGCGCGGCTCCGGCGGGATCTCCTCGAAGCGACTTGCGACGGTGCGCGGATTTGTCCAGCGGCTTCGTCTCCCGAGCGCCGACTTTCGCCCGGACAAGCGGTGCCGGCGTGATCGACGGCGGTCTTCCCGAAGCCGCCGCTTCGCCTCACGGGCGCGCGGCGGGCCAATGATTACCAGCGGGTGAAATTCGCCGCCTCGCCCGGCGGCACCCGGAAAGCCTCTTCCAGAAGCAGCGCGATGGTGCATAATGTATGCATTGTTTGGTGGCGATCGATCGTGCCCGGGAGGGGTCGCATCGTTCGGCCGGTCCTCGGGAGGAGACGATCCATGCAGCGCAGAGATTTCATCAAGGTGATGGCCGGCGGCGTCGGGGTGACGGCCCTGTCCGGCCTCGTCTCGCGCTCGGCCTTCGCGGCCGGCGCCGACAAGTGCATCGTGCCGTGGTCGTCCGACACCAAGATGATCAAGCAGGCCGCCAAGCCCGGCCCCTACAAGATCGCGCTGTCGAACTCCTACATCGGCAACACCTGGCGCACCGAGATGGTACAGATCGCCAAGGCCTATACCGAGCGGCCCGAGGTGAAGGGCGACATCGCGTCGTTCCAGGCGTCGAGTTCGGGCAACGAGGTCAGCGCGCAGATCGCCCAGATCAACCAGATGATCCTGTCCGGCGTCGACGCGATCATCCTCAACGCGGCCTCGCCGACCGGCCTCAACTCGGTCATCGACCAGGCCGTGTCCTCCGGCATCCTCGTCGTGTCCTTCGACAACGTGGTGACGACGGAGAAGGCCGTGCTGGTCAACCAGGACCAGTACGAGATGGGCAAGAAGTGGGCCGACTTCATCGTCGACAAGACCGGCGGCAAGGGCAACATCCTGATGGTGCGCGGCGTCGCCGGCACCTTCGTCGACCAGGAGCGCACGCGCGCGGCCAACGACGTCTTCGGCAAGCACAAGGACATCAAGACCACCGAGGTCTACGGCAACTGGGACGACGGCACGGCGCAGAAGGTCGTCGCCAACGCGCTCGCCTCCAGCCCGAAGTTCGACGGCGTCTGGAGCCAGGGCGGCGACACCGGCGTGGTCAGGGCGTTCCAGCAGGCCGGCCAGAAGATCCCGCCGATCGCCGGCGAGGCCGAAAACGGCTTCCGCAAGCTGGCCTCCGAGCTGAAGTTCCCGATGCTGTCGATCGGCCAGTCGCCGGCGCTCTCTGCGCTGTCCATCAAGGTCGCGATCGACATCCTGAAGGGCAACGAGGTGCCGCGCTCGGTCAGTGCGCCGCTGCCGACGGCGACAACGGATACGTTGAAGGCCGGCGAGAACTTCTTCCCGGACCTGCCGGACAGCTTCTTCACGCCGATCTCCATCCCGGTCTGCGACCTCAACTTCGACGTCCACAACATCCTGAAGCAGAAGGTCTGACCCCCTTCCGTCGTTGACCGATCGCGCCGGCGGCCAGTGCCGGCGCGATCGCAGTCCTGGAGCCAGGTTTGAGTTCTCCTTCCGATCGGTCGCCGGCAGGCGGCGAAGGCAATCTTCTGGAGGCGCACGGCATCTCGAAGAGCTTCGGCGGCGTGCACGCCCTGAAGGACGCCGATTTCTCCTGCCGGATCGGCGAAATCCATGCCCTGCTCGGCGCCAACGGCGCCGGCAAGTCGACGATGGTGAAGATCCTCAGCGGGGTCCTGCAGCCGGATTCGGGGACGATGACGCTCGCCGGCGAGCGGGTGAGCTTCGCAGGACCGGCCGAAGCCGCCGAGCACGGCGTCGCGACGGTGTTCCAGGAGCTGTCGCTGTTCCCGCACCTCACCGTCGCCGAGAACATCATGATCGGCCACGAGCCGACCGGTTTCCTCGGCCAGATCGACCGCCGCAGCCTGCGGACGCAGGTGCGCGAGCTCTTCGCCGGCCTCGGCGTCGACCACATCCCGCCGGGCGCCATGGTCGCCGACCTCTCGCTCGCCGACCGGCAGCTGGTCGAGATCTTCAAGGCGCTGTCGAAGGAGCCGAAGCTGCTGATCCTCGACGAGGGCACGTCGGCGCTCGGCCGCAAGGAGGTCGAGCGCCTGTTCGACCTGTTGCGCAAGCTGAAGAGCGGCGGCACCTCGGTGATCTTCATCTCCCACCGGATGAGCGAGATCCGCGAGTTCGTCGACCGCATGACGGTGTTCCGCAACGGCTGCCATGTCGGCACGGTCGCGGCGGCCGAGGCGGGCGACGAGGAAATCGTCGAGATGATGCTCGGCCAGCGCGTCGAACGGTCGTTCCCCGACAGGACGGAGATTCCGGAGGCGCCGGACGGGCTGCTGGAGGTGGCCGGGCTGTCGGCCGGCGCCGGCCTCAAGGACGTCTCGCTGTCGCTCAGCCGCGGGGAAGTCCTCGGCGTCGCCGGTCTGGAAGGGCAGGGGCAGGGCGACCTTCTCCTGGCGCTGTTCGGCGTCTATCGCCGGCTGAAGGGCGACATTCGGTTCGGCGGGCGCGCGACCCGGCTCGGCGCCCCCTGGAAGGCGAAGAGCGCCGGCGTCGCGCTGATTCCCGAGGACCGGAAGACCGAAGGCCTGGTGCTGCCGATGAGCGTGCGCGAGAACATCACCTTCGCGCTGCTCGACCGGCTCGGCCGGTTCGGCTTCGTCAGCAAGGCGCAGGAGCGCCGCTTCGTCGAAGGCATGATGAAGCGGCTCGAGGTGAAGGCCGCCTCCATGGATCTGCCGGCGCGCTCGCTCTCCGGCGGCAACCAGCAGAAGCTGGTGCTCGCGAAATGGCTGGAGACCGGCGCCGACATCTTCCTGTTCTACGATCCGACGCGCGGCATCGATGTCGGCACCAAGCATGCCTTCTACGAGCTGATCGCCGGGCTCACCCGCGAGGGCAAGGGCGTGATCCTCTACACCACCGAGACCAGCGAGCTGATCGGGCTCTGCCACCGCGTCCTGATCATGGACGACGGCCGCATCGCCGAGGAACTCGAAGGCGCCGATATCACCGAGGCGAACATCCTCTCCGCATCGCTCGGGCTCGGCCGCGAACGCAATTCCGCCGAGGCGGCCCGGACCGCAGGAGCCGCCGCATGACGCTCCGCCGCTACAAGGGCTCGCTCGTCGCCATCGGCGCGCTCATCGTCCTGCTCGTCTACTACTGGCTGAAGCAGCCGCTGATCCTGTCGCCCTTCGGCGTCAAGCTCCTCGCCAACCAGGGGACGACCCTGGCGCTCGCGGCGCTCGCCCAGCTCACCGTCGTCCTCACCGGAGGCGTCGACCTGTCGGTGGGCGCGATCGTCAGCCTCTCCAACACGATCGCCGCCACCTATATGGGCGACAGTCCCTGGAGTGTGATCGCGGTCGTCCTCCTGACGCTCGGCGTCGGCGCCGGAGCCGGCCTCGTCAACGGCCTCCTCGTCGCCTATGGCCGCATCCAGCCGATCATCGTCACGCTGGCGACCCTCTACATCTATTCCGGCTTCGCCCTGCTCGTGCGCCCGCAGCCCGGCGGCTCGGTGCCGTCCTATTACGCAACGACGCTGACGGGATCCTGGGGCTATCTGCCCTATTCGCTGGTGGCGCTCCTCGTCGTCGCCTGCCTCATCCGCACCCCAATCATGCGCTCGCGGCTCGGCACGGCGATCTACGCCGTCGGCGACAATCCGGGCGGCGCGCACATGTCGGGGATCAACGTGCCGAGAACGCTGGTCGCAGCCTATGTCCTCGGCGGCTTCTTCGCCGCCTGCGCCGGGCTGTTCCTCACCGCGCAGACGACGTCGGGCGACGCCTCCGTCGGCACGACCTACACGCTGAACTCGGTCGCGGCCGTGGTCTTCGGCGGCGCCGTCCTCAGCGGCGGGCGCGGCGTGGCGCTGGGGCCGATCGTCGCCGCCTTCTTCATCTCGATCATCATTTCCGTGCTGTTCGCCGCCGGCGTCTCGCCCTTCTACCAGAGCGTCTTCCAGGGCGGGATCCTGATCCTCGTCCTGATGTTCGGCAACGCCTGGACGCAGCGCGCGCGCAGCTGGCTTGCGATCCTGAGGGCCTGACCCATGGCGACTTCTTCTCTCGCGACGCGGCTGACCGGCTGGACGAGGCACGGCGTCATCGTCTCCTACGTGCTGCTCGTCGTCCTGATCCTTGCGGCGATCGCCTACAATCCGCACTTCGCCTCCTGGGGGAACGTCCGCGCGCAGCTGCAGATCGCGACCTTCATCGGCATCATCGCGATCGGCCAGACGCTCGTGATCCTCACCGGCCAGATCGACCTGTCGGTGCCGTGGAACCTGACCTTCTCCTCGATCCTGATGGCGACGCTCTACGGCGAGGGCTACGGCGTCGTCGTCGCGGTGGGGGCAGCGCTGCTTGTCGGCGCGGCGGTCGGCCTCGTCAATGCGATCGGCGTCGCGGTCTTCCGGCTGCATTCGCTGGTCTGGACGCTCGGCATGAACGCGCTGCTCGAAGGCGCGACCATGGTCTACACCAACGGCCAGCCGCCGGACTCGACCATTCCCGGCTTCATCCGCTTCCTCGCCGTCGGCTATGTCGGCTCGGTTCCGGTCGCACCGATCGTCTGGGCGGTGCTGGCGGCACTGACCGTCCTCGTGCTCGCCCGCTCGCGCTTCGGCCGCTTCCTCTATGCCACCGGCAACAACGAGCCGGCGCTGTTCCTCTCCGGGGTGGACACGCGCCTCGTCCATGTCGGCGCCTTCGTCGTCTCCGGGCTGTGCGCTGTGATCGGCGGCATCCTTCTGACCGGCTATTCCTCCCAGACCTATCTCGGCATGGGCAACGATTACCTCCTGGTGCCGATCGCCGCGGTGATCATCGGCGGCACCAACATCATGGGCGGGTCGGGGGGCTATGTCGGGACGATCGCCGGCGTGCTGATCGTCGTCCTCTTGCAGTCGATCCTGTCGGTCGCGCAGATCGGACCGGCCGGCAAGAACATCGTCTTCGGCCTGATCATCATCGGCCTCGTCCTGCTCTACGCCCGCCAGGCCCGGCCGACGGACTGAGCCGACCGTTCGGCCGCTCGGCGTGGCGACCGCCCGCAGCCCGGCCGATCAACGCTTCCTTGGGAGGGGAAACCGCCATGCCGGACACGATCTTCGAAGTGCTCGATCCGCGCTTTCGCCGTCTGCACATCCCGACCGCGCGGCTCGACCGGCTCTACACGGGCTGCCGCTGGGCCGAGGGGCCGGCCTGGTTTCCCGCCGGCCGCTATCTCGTCTGGTCGGACATTCCGAACGACCGCATGCTGCGCTTCGACGAGTGCAGCGGCGCCGTCTCGGTCTTCCGCCAGTCCTCCGGCAATTCCAACGGCAACACCGTCGACCGGCAGGGCCGCCTCGTCTCCTGCGAGCACGGCGGTCGGCGCGTCTCGCGCACCGAGTTCGACGGCACCGTGACCACCATCGCAGACGCCTATGACGGCAAGCGGCTGAATTCGCCGAACGACGTGGTCGTAAAGTCCGACGGTTCGATCTGGTTCACCGACCCGACCTACGGCATCGACAGCGACTACGAGGGCAACAGGGCGACGAGCGAGCAGGGTGCCAACCGCGTCTACCGCGTCGATCCGCGGACGGGCGCGATCACGGTCGTCGCCGACGACTTCGTCCAGCCGAACGGCCTCGCCTTCTCGCCGGACGAGCGCCTGCTCTACATCGTCGACACCGGCCGCACGCACCGGCCCGAGGACGGGCCGGCGCATATCCGCCGCTTCGCCGTCGCGGACGACGGCAGGCTTTCCGGCGGCGAGGTCTTCGCCGACTGCACGGCCGGCCTCTTCGACGGTTTCCGGCTCGACACCGAGGGCCGGATCTGGACCAGCGCCGCCGACGGCGTCCACTGCTACGACCCGGACGGCACGCTGATCGGCAAGATCCTGGTGCCGGAGGTCGTCGCGAACGTCTGCTTCGGAGGCCCGAAGCGGAACGTCCTCTACATCTGCGGCACGACCAGCCTGTATGCGATCCGGCTGCCGGTGAACGGCGTCAGGACGATCTGACGAAAGCCCGCTCCGAGGCTCTCGGCTGCCGGCACGGCGCAGCCTTCGCAGGCACGACCGACGCGCGCTATAGTCGGTGCGGCCGGTCGTTCCGGCCGCCGCCACGCCCGGAGGACCTACGCCATGGGGACCCCCAAGCTCGGCCCGATGACCGCCGACTCCTTTCTTGACTGGATCGAGACGGAGAGCGGGCGCTACGAGCTGGTCGATGGTTACCCGATCGAGATGGTGGCGGGGCGGACGCAGAGCCACAACGTCGCAGCCAGCAATATCCTCCTCGCTCTGGTGCCGCCGGCAAAGGCGCGCGGATGGCGCGCAACGATCAAGCGTACGGCCGTTCGCACTGGTGATCGAGGCGTCCGCTTCCCGGACCTGGCGGTGGACTGCGGGCCGCCCAATCCTTCGGCGAAGGAGGCGAGCCGGCCCACGCTGGTCGTCGAAGTCTCGTCGCCGAGCGGGCTGTCGACCGACGTGACCGACAAGCTCGACGAGTACCGCCAGCATCCGGATATCCGCGTCATCATGTTCGTCGAGCCCGACGTCGTCTCGATCAAGCTCTATCGACGCGCGGAGTTCGGCGAGTGGACGATCGAGAAATACGGCCGCCTCGAGGAAACCACCGATCTGCCGGAGATCGGCGCCCGACTTCCTTGGGCGGCGATCTACGACACGCTGGAGCCGAAGCTGCGTCCGGCGCTGCAGGTCGTGCCGGAATAGCCGGGCCGCGTGACGCGACCCGCCGGGCGATCGCGGGCGCCGGGGCCGTCGCCGTTCCACCGCGCTCAGCGGAACTGTCACCGCTGGCGATGGGCATGAAGAGAGTGGCCTCTACCGCAGCGCACCAATTCGGCTAAGCTCGCGCGTCCGCCGCGCGATGCGCCGGCGCCGAACTCGTCTGCCGAAGAGGATCCTGCCCATGCTGCTGCCCGACGATCCGGTCCACGCCTTCATGCCCTATCCTCCGGTGCCGGTGGACAGCGCCGCGGACGGCCCGCTCTCGGGGCTTCGGCTGGCGGTGAAGGACCTCTTCGCCGTCAAGGGCTACCGGACCGGCTGCGGCTGCCCGACAAAGCTCGCCATGGCCGATGTCGAAGAGCGGACGGCGCCGGCGATCCAGGCGCTGCTCGACGCGGGCGCGCGCTTCGTCGGCAAGACGCAGACCGACGAACTCGCCTGGTCGCTCTACGGCATGAACGTCCATTTCGGCACGCCGGTCAACTCGAAAGCGCCGGACCGCATCCCCGGCGGCTCCTCCTCCGGCTCGGCCGCGGCCGTCGCGGCGGGGCTGGCGGACATCGGCGTCGGCACCGACACCGGCGGCTCGGTGCGCGCACCCGCGAGCTTCTGCGGACTCTGGGGCCTTCGCCCGACGCATGGCCGCATCCCGCTCGACGGCTGCATGGAACTCGCCTCCAGCCTCGACACCTGCGGCTTCTTCGCCAGGGACGCTTCAGTCCTTGCCGCGGCCGGCGACGTCCTTCTCGGCGAGGACTCCGCGCCGCTGCCGGAGAGCCCGCGCTGGCTGATGCCGGCGGACATGGTCGAGCGGCTCGCAGCCGAGCAGCGTGCCGTCTACGAGGCGCACTTCTCCGATCTCGGGCCCCGGCCGGTCGCGGTCTATCCCGGGGAGGGCGTCGAGGCGCTCTACGACGCCTTCCGCATCGTCCAGAGCTGCGACGCCAAGCGCGCCGTCCTGCCTTTCATCGACGCGACGAACATGCCGCTCGCCGCCGGCCTCGACGAGCGCGTCGCCTTCGCCAGGCGCATGACCGAAGCGGACGAGGCGGCGGCGAACGCCGTGCGCGCGCCCTTCGCCGCGGCGATGGACCGGCTGCTCGGCACGGATGGCGTTCTGCTCGCCCCGGTGGTGCACGACGCGCCCTTCCGGCTGGACGCCGGCCGCGCCGTCTTCGACGGCTTCCGCCACGCGGCGATGCAGCTCCTCTGCGTCGCCGGCATGGCGAAGCTGCCGCAGGTCGTCTTTCCCGCGGGCGACGTCGATGGCGCGCCCTTCGGCCTGTCGCTGATCGGCCCGCGCGGCTCCGACCGGTCGCTGATCGCGCTCGCGGCGCGAATGTTCGGCCGGCCCTAGCCGCGCACGCCGGCCCGCCGGCGGGTCATGCCGATCCGGACCGGCCGGCGTTCACCCGCCGCGAGATGTACTGCGCGAACTCGAAGTTCGGCCGCTCCAGATGCGACAGCGGGCCCGGCTCGCTGAGCCGGCCGCAAAGGCCCTTGTAGACCTTCTCGGTACAGCCGCGATCCTCGTCGTTGACGTCGTCGAGCAGCGCCTTGAAGGCGGCGAAATGCCGGCGAGCCTCGGCATCGCCGACGAAGTCGGGCGACATGCCGCCGCCATAGAGGATCCTGACGTGGTCCGGCCCGTCCGGATGCAGGCTCAGATACCAGAAATAGCCGGGCGTCAGGGTGACGAAGAGGGCGGGATAGATCGACAGGAGCCAGGTCGTGCGGCGCTCGTCGCCGACGAGCGCCGTATTCGACGGATGGGCGAGGGCGAGCGGCACGGCGTCGTTGCGCAGGATGAAGTGATAGTTGAAGGCGTCGGTGCCTTCCGGGCAGGTCATCTTCATCAGGTCGACCGAGCCGCCGATCGTGCCGGCATGGCAGACCGGCAGGTGGTAGCTCTCCATGAAGTTCTCGGCGAGGACCTTCCAGTTGGTGTTCCAGCGATGCTCCTCGCGGAAGGTCTCGGTGTAGCTGCCCATGTCGAGATAGCCGACCAGCGCCTCGACGTCCTTCAGCCGCTCGGCCGGGCTCGGCGCATCCGGGTTCAGCGACACCATGATCCAGCCGAGCCACTCCTCGCAGCGGATCTGCGGCAGCGCGATGTCGCCTTTGCAGAAGCTCTCGTTGGCGGCCATCGCTGGCGCGCCGCGCAAGGATCCGTCGAGATTGTAGGTCCAGGCGTGATAGGGGCAGACGATCGCCCGCACCTGTCCGCGCCCCTCGAGCATCGTCGACATGCGGTGCCGGCAGACGTTCGACATCGCCCTGAGCCGCCCGTCCTTGTCGCGCAGCACGATCACCGGCTCGCCGGCGATCTCCATCGTGAGATAGTCGCCGGGCTCCTTCAGCGCGTCTGCCCGGCCGGCGCAGAGCCACTCCTTGGCGAAGACGTGCTCGAGCTCCTCGGCGAGGAACTGCGGCGAGGTGTAGACCGACTTCGGCATCGCCCGCGCCGCCTCGAAGGGCATGGCGACATTCTCGGCGAGCTCGTCGGCGGGGGAGCGGGAGAGGGCGGGATCGTGGACGGTCATGGCGGCTCTCGTTGCGGGGCGGCGGGAACGGGCCCGGTCCTGCGCACCGGGGCTGGCGGCAGCATCCCATTGTCGCGTGGCAATCTCAATGCGGAAAGATTTAGCGCGCTCATTCTCGCGACAACGGCCGTGGCAGCCGGCTTCGCAGCGCGAGGCGGCCGCGCCGCATGAGGCCTTCGTCTCACATCCGCCTGCGGGCTTGCCGGCCGGAGATGGTTGTCGCCGTGAGCCGCGGATCTGCGGGACCGGGCGTCCGCCGGCGACTGCCGCCGCGCCGGCCCGCCGCGAGATCGTTCGCCGCGCCAGTCCGATGCGCGATCGCCTGCCGCGCGAGCCCGATGCGGAATCGTCTGCCGCGCCAGCTCGATGCGCGGTCGCCTGCCGCGGGAAGCCGATGCGGAACCGTTTGCCGCGCCAGCTCGATGCGCAGTCGTCTGCGGCCCCAGTCTGGCGTGAGATGCCCCGTCGCACCGGGTTCAGGCGCTGTATGACCTGCGGGGACGGTGCGCGCACTGGGGTAGGACGACGGACAGCCTGTTCCGGTCGCGACGGGACCGAGCCGGACCGGCGCATGCAGCCGTGCCGCCGGCGAGCGCGATCATTTCGCTTGTGCATCCGCGCCATCTCTTGCTAAGAGACCGGCGCGCCGAAGGGCGCCGACCCAGTCGGCGGCTCGCCGCTTTGCGGTGGCCGCTGCGTCGAGACGAGGGAGTGCCCGCAGCGGGCATGCCCCGGCCGACGACCCGTCCGCCTCCGGCGGGCCCTCCGGAGAGGTGGCAGAGTGGTCGAATGCACCGCACTCGAAATGCGGCATACGGGCAACCGTATCGGGGGTTCGAATCCCCCCCTCTCCGCCAATTAGATTCTACTCTCCGCCAATTCCAAAACCCTTGCATTTCCGGCATCATGCCCGCCAGCTCGCCCCGGCAAGGGTCGAGAATGGATGCGTGTATCGGATGGTGTACAGCGTGGTGTATCGTGCGGTGTATCGTCAAAGGCGGCTCCGAGGGACGGGCCCAGGCGAGCCGCGGCGCGAAGTCCGGGCCCGCATCTCGTGCGCTCGGGAACGAGCTACGTCTTCCAGATCAGATTGCCCCGCGAACTCGGCGGCGGGAGAGGCGTGCCGCCGATCCGCGTCGGGATCGGAGCGCGTCCGGCCAGCGACGCACGTCGCGTCGCCGACCTCCTCGCCGCTGCCGCGCGCAGCGAGTTTCACCGCATCAAGGCGCAGCGCATGAAGCAGGAGGACGACGAGCGGAACGGGGCCGAGGTCGAGCCGATGTTCTCCGGCGACGATCCCAAGGAGGTCGCGATCGAGATGCGCGGCTATCTCAAGGCCATGCGCGGGCTGATCGACAAGGAGTCTGCCGCTCCCTCTGCGGACCAGCTCAGTGCCTTCGAAGGAATGCGCGGCCTCGTCGGGATCGCGCGAGAGGTGGAGAGGGGCGCGGCCGGCAACCCGCTCGTCGTCGACAATGCCGACCTCCTCAAGGGCAAATACGTCGACATGTTCGCGGGAACGGCGCTGACCCCCGCCGCCGCCCGATCTGCTGCTCCCGTTACGGCTCCTGGATCCGCGACGACCCTTTATGCTCCGGGAGAATCTGCGTCTGTCCCAGTTGCGATTCCAGCCGATCGCGCACCCGTGCAACGGGACGAGAACGGCAAACCTATTCCGGCATTCAAACTCGACCGCCGCTTTGTGCCGCGCCGTCCCTCGACGATGCCCCACTTCAGCGAGGTATCCGAGGAGTATCTGGCGGCACGGGAGAGTGCCAAGTCGGGGAAGAACAAGGACATCGGCACGGCTCGCTTCCGCCGTGACCTGTTCATCGAGCTGATTGGGGACCATCGGGTCGACACCTACGACGCGTCCGACCTCCAAGCTTATATCCATCTCCTGTCGTTCTGGCCTGCGGAGGAGAAGGACCGAACGCCGGGGTGGACCGCTCGTCAAATCATCGACGCCAATCGGGATCGGCACCTTAAGCCAATGAAGCTGAAAACGATGAAGGACGGCTATGTCGGCATCGTTCGTTCAGCCATCAACTACAAGGCGGCCAGCTTCGGCTATGCTGATCCTTTCCACCGCGCGGTGCTTCGTTATCCCGACACCGCGGCGCCGCCACGTTCGGCCGAGCCGCTGTCCGCGGAAAAGATTTCTCGGCTTTTCCGCGTTGGCGTCGAAGGCGGGATCCTGGACGAGGCAATGTTGCCGCTTCTCGGCCATCTCACGGGACGGCGTCTCGGCCTCCTGATCCACCTCCAGGGTCAGGACATCCGCGAAAAGTACCGCGGCGTGTTCGTGGCGGAATCGCCTGGCGTTACGAGGATCGGCGGGGTGTGGAAGCGCGTGCCCTTCAAGACCGACGCAAGCACCAACTTCTTTGTCCTGCACCCCTTCCTGAAGGAGATCGGCTTCATCGATTGGGCCATGGATCAGGGGGAAAACTTCCTCTTCCCGGAGATCATGCGCCTTGTCGATCCCTCGAAGAGCGCATCCTCCTACATGCAGCGGCTGTTTGAGAAAGCTGGGATCGAGAAGGGCCAGGGCGAAGTGTTCCACTCGTTGCGTGGCGGCAACATCGACGAAATGCGCGAAGAGAAGGTCGACGGGCGTATCCGTCGGCTTCAGGTCGGCCATGCAGTTGGTTCCGACGAGCACGAGGGTTATGGGCGGCGGACCCTGTCTGAAAAGTCGGCGATCCTTCTTGCGAACCTGCCGCTCAATCCGGAAATCGATTTCTCAGTGTTCCGGGGCTTGAATTTCGGCGTCATGGCCAAGCGGAAGCGGTCGCGAGGAAGGCGGCCAGCCGCGTCGTAATCCGCTCGCACTTCCATTGGTGTTCTGACGACACGTGAAGTCGTATATGGTCTCCCGTGAAGAATCTTGAAGCCCTTGAAGAGTGTGTCTGATCGGGCTTTTGGAAGACCAGCTTGGTCGTGTCCCGCGAGGTGGTGTAAGACACCGATCTCGGCAGGGCCGAGTTCAGTCAGGCTGCCAGAACGGGCAGTCTGACGAGAGGATTATCGCTGACGACGCCGAGAGTCTCTAGCGTCATGTAGCGGCGCGAGACGGCCCACTCGTCGTTGGTCTCGAGCATGATGGCACCGACGAGGCGCACGACGGCCGCGTCGTTCGGAAAGATGCCGACGACGTCGGCGCGGCGCTTGATCTCCCGGTTGAGGCGCTCGATCGGGTTCGTGGACGCGATCTGAGACCAGTGCCCGCGCGGGAAAGCCATGTAGGCCAGCACCTCTTCGCAGCATGGGCTCGGCGACGAAACGCCGCCTGACTACCTGACCTCCGTTGAAGAGGGTGGGTTCTACGGCTGGCCCTACTGCTACTGGGGCATGACCGTGGACGATCGTGTCCCGCAGGCGCCGGACCTCGTCGCCCGTGCCATCCAGCCGGATTATGCTCTCGGCGGCCACACCGCATCGCTTGGCCTGTGCTGGATGCCGGCCGGCACCTTGCCGGGGTTCGGCGAAGGGATGTTGATCGGCCAGCACGGATCATGGAACCGCGCGACGCTCAGCGGCTACAAGCTGATCTTCGTCCCCTTCGAGAATGGCGCGCCGAACGGACCTCCTCGCGACATCCTCTCCGGATTCCTGTCAAAGGACGAGAAACTTGCCTATGGGCGGCCCGTCGGCGTGGCGATAGGCCCGGACGGCAGATCGCTGCTGATGGCCGATGACGTGGGAGACGTCATCTGGCGCGTGACCGCCGCGTGACGCAGTCGGTCGCAGTGTAACGGTGATCGCGAGGCTGGAGATTAAGCCGCAAAGCTAGGATGAGCGCCTGCAGGCTATCAGGATCTTCCGGGAGTTTGGGCCGAAAGCCGTCCGGCAGGTTTCGGACACGACCGATGGAAAAGCTGCCGACTGGCAAGCTGCCCGTTGCGATCGGTTCAAGAGTAAGAATTCGACCTGGTTCGCGGACATCATTCCGCATCAAGCAATCGGATCCGATCCCGAAAGGATGCCTGCATCACTGTCAGGAATGCACGGACGGCGGGATTGGTGCGACGACTCTCAGGCCAGAGTGCGGTGATGTTGTCGCGCTCGACAGCAAAATCGGCGAGGATAGGCACGAGTTCGCCACGGGCGACATAGGGCGCCGTGACGAACGTCGCGGCCACTCCGATCCCGCCGCCCGCGGCCAGAACAGCCACAAGCGCCTCGCTGACATCGACCGAGAGGTTCGCCGCAGGAGTCATCTCCAACACCCGCCCTGCGATCCGGAACGGCCACTGCAAGATTTGCCCCGTGCTTTGATAGCGCAACAGGACGGTGTCGTGCTCCGCCAGTTCCTCGGGGTGCTGCGGCATACCCTTCCTTGCAAGATAGGCTGGCGAGGCAAAACAGCACAAGCGATGGGGCGCAAGCCTGCGCGACAACAGGCCGGTGTCGGGTAGGTCTCCGATGCGGACCGCGACGTCGATATTCTCATCCACGAGATCAACCATCCGATCGCTCAGCCGCAGGTCGACGCTGACCTTCGGATGCTTCTGGCAGAAAGCCGGCAACATCGGTGCGATCACATGCATGCCGATCGGCAGGGACGCAGTAATCCGCAAGGGACCCGACGGCTCCATGCGCGCCGCCAATGCCGTCTGCCCGATCGCCTCGGCATCCCGCAGCAGCCTGACGGCCCGCTCGTGCAGGTCTCGGCCTTCCGGCGTCAGGGTCAGAGACCGCGTCGTGCGTGTGAAGAGCGAAACCCCGAGCTGCTTTTCCAGCCGCTGGACGCTCTTGCTGACCGCCGAGGGCGAAATCGACAGCGCATGGGCGGCGGCGGTGAAGCTGCCGAGCGAGCCCGCCCGTGCGAAGGCTGCGAGGCCCGTCAGTCGCTCCAAAGCCATTTGTTCCTTCATGGCACAACTGAAGCGACATTCGCCCCGATAATCAAGAGCGGTCACCTCGAATACATCGATCGCAGTCCAATCAGCGAAGGCCGGGATTATGAGTGAAACGATGAAGGCAGTCCGCCTGCACGCATTCGGCGGGCCCGAAATGCTCCGTTACGAGGATGCCCCAAAACCGGAGCCGAAGGCCGGCGGGGTCCTGGTGCGGGTGCAAGCCGCCGGCCTCAACCCACCTGACTGGTATCTGCGGAATGGCTATCGCTCGCTGCCGCCCGAGTGGCAACCTCATCCGATGTTCCCTCTGATCCTCGGCTCCGACATTTCCGGCATCGTCGAAAGTGTCGGCGAAGGCGCGACCGGTTTTTCTCCCGGCGACGAGGTCTACGCCATGGTCCGCTTCCCCACCGATGTGATGGAGGGCAGCAAGGCTTACGCCGAGTATGTCAACGTGCCTGCCTCGGAATTGGCACCGAAGCCGAAGGGCATCGCCCCAGAGCAAGCGGCTGCCGCGCCCATGTCGTTGCTCACCGCCTGGCAGTTCCTGATCGATCTCGGCCACGAAGAGCCGAACCCGTTCCAACCCGTTCCCCATGTTCCCGTGCCGCTCGCCGGCAAGACGGTCCTCGTCAACGGCGCGGGGGGCGGCGTCGGGCATCTGGCCGTCCAGCTGGCGCGTTGGAAGGGCGCCCGCGTCATCGCCGTTGCCTCGGGCAAGCACGAGGCGTTGATGCGCGATCTCGGGGCCGATCAGTTCATCGACTACAAAAAGACGTCGGCCGATACGGTGATCCGCGACGTCGATCTCGTCTTCGACACGGTCGGCGGCAAGCCGGCGTCCCGTTTCCTGAAGACGATCAGACGGGGCGGCGCCCTGTTCCTGGCGTTCCCGCTGGGGTTTGACGCTCAGGACGACGCGGAACGCCTCGGCATCACCGTGTCGTCGACGCAGGTCCGCTCCAGCGGCGCACAGCTGAAGGAGGCCGCGCCTCTCCTTGATGCCGGAACCGTCCGCGTCGTGATCGACAGCACCTACCCGCTTGCCGAAGCAGCCCTTGCGCACGCGCGGGCCGAACAGGGCAGCATTCAGGGCAAGATCGTCCTCACCGTCGCGTGAACCGGTCGATTGCTGAGGAGAGCCGGTCATGCTGGTCGTTATCGGACACATTCACATCGAAGCGACCGATGTCGCGGTCTTCCTCGCCGAGATGGCGACATTCGGCGAAGCGGCGCGCGCCCACGACGGCTGCCTGTTCTTCGCTGTCGCGCCTGAGGATTTCGCCGCCGGGCGAATGCTGGTCGCCGAACGCTGGCGGGATCAGGCGGCGCTCGACAACCATCTGGCCGCCGAGGATACGGCAGCCTTCGTCGCGCGATGGGGAAGCCGCATGAAAAGCGATGTTGTCAAATTCGACGCCGCGAACGAGCGAGGGCTCCTGGCGCGATAGCCATCATGTGGCGATGACAATGGCCGAAGAGCGACCCCGCTCGCGCGGGGTGGCGGCGGCTCACCATGTGATGAGCGGCGTTTTCCCGATATAGGCCTCGCTTTCCACCTGGTCGACGACGAAGTCGGCGACGTCGGCCCGGGCGATCGTCCCGCCGTTGAAGCCGCCGAGGTCGAGCAGCGCCCGGACCGCGCCGCGGCGCGGCTTGTCGTTCAGCACGGTGGGACGCACGATCACCCAGTCGAGGCCGCTGCCCGCGATGATCGTCTCCTGCCGGGTTTTGTCGGCATAGACCTTCCTGAGCAGCAGGGGCATGATGAGGCGGTCGAACAGAAAGCCGCCATGCCCCCGGCTGTTGCCGGCGCCGATCCCGGTGATCGCGACGAGCTTCCTGACGCCCTGATGCTGCATCGCTTCGGTCAGGGCCCTAGTTGCGGTGGAGAGCAGGGTCACTTCGCGGAACGGGCTTGCCGGGGTGCCGAGGGCGCTGATGACGGCGTCCTGACCTTGCAGTGCCTTACGCAGAGTGGTCTGGTCGAGGGCGTCGCCGAGGACGACCTTCGCACCGTCGAGACCCTTCGCCTTTTCGGCGTTCCGGGCGAGGACGGTGACCTCGTATCCTCGCGCGATGGCCTGGGCAACGATGTGCCGGCCGGTGCCGCCGGTCGCGCCGAGAACGAGGACTTTCTGATGGGCCGCGGCCTCGGCTGCTGCTGAAGACTGTTCCATGACATTATCTTTCGACGAACGGGATGCCTCGCTCGAGGCGATCCCGCGGTTGATGGTTGCCGCCCGGAGGTCAGAGCCGGCCTTCGGCAAGGAGGTCACGGGTGCGCTTGAGGGTGGAGAGCAGAGCGGCCTTGTAGCCCTTGTCGCTGTCGAACTGGGCCTGCTCGGCCTGCTCCTCAGGGCCGTTCGGCGCCTTGCCGCGCAGGCCGAGGTAGCAGTAGAATTTCAGCTGCAGCTCGCCCGCTTCGTCCTCGAAGAGCTCGTTGACGATCGCGCCCTCGCGGGGACCGGTCGCCTGGAAGAAGGTGACCTTCCTCTGCGGTTCGAGCACGATGATCTCGCGAAGGTCTGCCCCGGCAATCGTCGCATCGCGCAAGAAGTGGGTCGCGGTTTCCTCGCTGACGTCGCATCTGGTGCAAAGGCCTGCCGGGAGGAACTCGCGGGCGTCGCGGGCCGTGAGCTCAATGCCCTTCCAGACCTGTTCGCGAGTGGGTTTGGCTTCGCCGTCCGGGTTCACCGGAACGGTGGCGGTCGAGTAGATCATGATACCTGTCCTGAGTTTCGAGAGCGGCGCGCGTCCAGTCGGACGCGCGAACGACGCCCTGCCTGATTGAATCGACACATCGTGCTCGGCCGGAGATCGTTTGCGATTTTCGGCCGATGCTGTGGGGATCAGGCGGCGATCACCGTGGCAAAGTCGCGATAGGTATGGAGCGGGCGGCCGAGCATCGTCGTCAGCCGCTCGACGTCGCCCTCTTCCGGCACCATGCCGTAGGAGACGAAACGTTCGGCCATGACGCGCATGTCCAGCGCCATCCAGCCCGGCATCGCCTGCCTGAGGTTCTGCTCGAACCCGGCGAAATCCTCGCCCGGATAGGCGATCTCGCGGCCGAGCACCTCGCTCCAGATCGCCGCAACGGCGGGTCCGGTCAGTGTCTCGGGGCCGACGAGGTTGATGCGGTTGGTCGGCAGCGGCGTCGGCGACTGCTCGCGGCGGACGAGCTCGATCGCGGCAACCTCGCCGACGTCGCGCGCGTCGACCATGGCGAGCCCCTTGGTGCCGATCGGCATCGGGTAGATGCCATAGCCGGTGACCACGTCTTTGATCGTCACTTCGTTGTCGATGTAATAGGCCGGCCTGAGGATGGTGGCGTTCATCCCCATCGCCTCGATCATCCGCTCGACGCCGAACTTGCCGGCGAAATGCGGCACGTTCACATAGACGTCGCTGTGGATCACCGAGAGATAAACGATGCGCTCGATGCCGGCTTCGCGGGCAAGATTGAGCGCGATCAGCGCCTGGGTGAATTCGTCGGCGACCACCGCGTTCAAAAGGAACAGGGAGGAGACGCCCGAGAAGGCATGGCGCAGGGAATCGACGTCGAGCAGGTCGCCCTTCACGACCTCGACGCCGGCCGGAAAGTCGGCCTTCGACGGATCGCGAACGAGAACGCGCACGTCGGCACCGCGCTTGACGAGTTGATCGACGACGTTGCCGCCGACATTGCCGGTGGCGCCTGTCACCAGAATGGTCATAGGAGAAACTCCGTTTTGGTGTTTGAAGACAGTTGCAAGATCGGTGATCCGCATTCATTCCGATAGACGACGAATTTGGACTTGCCGTCTCACAGGTGGAACAGATGGATCTCCTCGCCCTCGCCGATTTTAACCTCGTCGCCCGGCACGAAGGCTTCGGCCGGGCCGCACGGGCGAGCGGCCGCCCCAAGGCGACGCTGTCGCGCCGGGTCGCGGAACTGGAGGCAAGCCTCGATCTGCGCCTGTTCGAGCGCGGCGGCCGCGCCCTGAAGCTGACCGAAGAGGGCCGCGCGCTCTATGAGCGAACGGCCGCGCTGCTCACCGACCTCGAAGAAACGACGTCCGCCATCGCGTCGGGCGGCCACACCCCGCGCGGCCGCCTGCGGGTCAGCGCGCCGCTTCTCTTCTCGCAGACCGCGATGGGGAAGCTCGCGGCGGATTTTGCTTTGAAGCATCCCGAAGTCCGGCTCGATGTCACGACGGAGGACCGCGCCGTCGACATGGTGGAGGAAGCCTACGATCTGGTGATCCGGGTGAACCCGAACCGCGACGAGAGCCTCGTTGGACGGGCCTTCCTGCGGGATCGTCTCGTGGTCGTCGCGAGCCCGGCGGTCGACCCTCCGGCCGACGGATCGCTCACTCCGGCGGTCGTGCGCGGCAGGATCGAACCGGCGGCAGCCTGGACGGTGACCACGCCAACGGGAACGTCCACCTTTGCTGTCCGGCCCTGCCTCAGCCTCGCCTCGCTCCTCATGGTGCGCGATGCCGTGCGGTTGGGGGTCGGCGTCGCCCGGCTGCCGATCTCGCTGGTCAGCCACGATATCGCGACCGGGACGCTCACCCATTGGGGCGACGTCGAGGGATCGGAGATCGCCCTCTGGGCGCTCTATCCCAGCCGCCGGCTGCTGAGTGCCCGCGTCTCCGCCTTCCTCGACCATCTGCGGGACGCCTTTCCGAACGGGACGCCCGACGAGCTTGCCCGGTACGTCGGGGCCTGAAGGTGAGGCGGTCTGTCCGTCGGCTACACCAAGACGTGCTCCAGGAGGCCGGCCCACGCGGACGCGAGGAGCGCCACGCCGAGGATGAGGTTGAAGGCTCTGGCGCTCCTCGCCGACTGCATTCGTCCCGCAGCGCGCGATCCGAGCACCGCCCAGATCGCCAGGCACGGCGCCGAGACCATGAGGAAGACGGCCGAAAGCAATGCGTAACGGGGCAGATCCGCGTTCGCGCCGGCAAAGACGCTGACCACGGCGAGAGCCATGCTCCAGGATTTGGGGTTGGCGACCTGCAGCGTCGCCGCCGCCCATCCGCCAGTCGGCTTGTCGGCGGCGGCGCGGACATCAGCGGGCGGCTTCGAAGCGATCTGCCAGGCGAGATAGCTCAGCCAAAGCGCCCCTGCCCACGCCATCACCGTCCGGATGTGCGGATGTGCGGCCAACCATTCGCCCGTGCCGAATCCGACGAGCAGGACCAAAGCCGCCGACCCCGCGCATGCCCCGCAGACTATCGGAAGCGCCGCGGCAAAGCCATAACGGGCGCTGTTGCCGAGAATGAGGAGGTTGGACGGGCCAGGCGTGATCGACGCGACGAAGGCAAAGCTCACGAAGGGCAGCATTTGGGTGACGCCGACGGAGGTGTTGCTCATGGGTGCAGCTTCGCCCCCTTGATCGCCTTGTCGACATCCTTCTTCGGGCCGCGGATCGCGATGCCGACGAGATCGGGAGCATCGGCCGGCTCCGCTTTGAACGCCTCGCGGTTCGCCGCATCGTGGCCGGTCGAGAACATCGCCCGGACATAGGCGGCAGTGACAAGGCCCTTCTCGCCGGAGATGCGATGCGCGCGCTTCAGCTCGCTTTCGCCGGCGGCGAAGATCAGCATCGGCTGCCCGAGAAGCCTGGCAAACTCGCGACCCGCCGCGTCCTCGTAGGGCTCGCCCATGGCTTCCGGCGCCTCCGCGGCAATGCCGGTGGCGAGAAAGGCAGTGACGTTCAGCTTCTGCCAGATCGCGAGATCGTCGAACACCAGAATAGCGACCTTCGTATCGAACATGCCTGATTTCCTTCGGTCATCGTCGACAACCTTTTGTATTCCGTAAGATAGAAGCTCTATAATTCCGAACGATATTCGGTTCAAAGGCCTTTCACGTCATGTCGGAAAATACGAATCCCATTCGGCCGAGGCTCGCACCGCCGGCCCGCTTGGACGACCGCGACCGAACGCTGTTAGGTCTTCTTGCCGAGGACGCCTCCCGCAGCTACGCCGAACTCGGCAAGCTGCTCAACCTGTCCGCCCCGGCCGTTCATGAGCGGGTCAAGCGCTTGCGGCAGGATGGGGTGATCAAGGCGAATGTCGCCTCGCTCGACGGCGCCAAGCTCGGCCGCCCGCTCCTCACCTTCGTCCATGTCGACACGACGAGCTGGGCGGTGACGCGTCACCTCCTGGCGCTGAAGGAGCTTCCCGAGGTGGAGGAGATCCACACGGTCACGGGCGAGAGCGCCATGCTCCTGAAGGTCCGAACACGCGACACGCAGGCGCTGGAAGACCTGCTCGAACGCATCCATTCGATCGAGGGCTTCACGGGCACCCGCAGCTACATCGCCTTGTCCACCTATCTCGAACGCGGGCCGAGCCCGGTCGCGACGGAATAGGAGAGGGACGGGATCTTTGCCCCCCTCTCGAGACTGGCCCGGCTCTCCGGACGGCCGTTTTGCGCGCGCGTCCGCACCACCAGCTCGCTTCATCGCCGGTCTCATCGAGCCATGATCGCTCTTTCGGCACGCGGTTTACCCGACTATATCAGCGCACTTTCAAGTGCGTTCTTGTAACCAGGTTTCCCTTGTATATCTTCGCGGTCGTTCCAAACGAGGCACTGGCTCTGATGACCGCACCCGATATCCTGTTTCGCCTGTTCCGTTTCGGCGCCCAAGAGTCGGCGAACCCCATCGTCATCGCCGCCTGACCCGCATCGGCGCGCCGAGGTCATTCCGGGCGCGGCGCGGGCTGACGACCCGCAGCAGGCTTAGGCGTCGTCGGCCTCATCACCCCGTCAGCCTGTCCAGCCTCGGCGAAGGAACGCAATCGGTCGATCGACTCGGGCGTCCGGCCGCTCATCCCAGACGAGGAGATGGTCGCGCCCGTGGCAAGTCTCTCAGGCTGATCCTCCAACCACCGCAACCCACTCAACCAAGTCAGGAGCTTTTTTGTGATCCGCTTCTTTGCCCTCCTCCCTCGCCGACCCGACATCGACCGCCAGCGCTTCCATGACCATTGGCGACACCCGCACGGCACCATGGGCCGTCAGATCCCGGGCATGCTCACATATGTCCAGGGGCACCAGTTCGACACCGACCGCCTCGGCCCGGGTCAGGACAATTACGATGGTGTTGCCATGCCATCGTTCGATTCCCCGAAAGACGCCGCCGCACTGGTCGACGAGCCCTTATTCGTCGAGAATATCCGCCCCGACGAGCCATTGTTCCAGGACCTGCCAAATGTCATCTTCTTCATTACCGAGGAAGATGTAATCGTCTCGCGGCCCCCCATCGGAGCCGTATCCGCCGTTGATCGGCAGTGGGACGTGCTGGAGCGACCGACCAGCATCCATCTCCTGCAGTTCGTCCACCTCGACGGCAATCCCGACTGGGTGGGCACGGACGACGCCGAACTCGGCTTGCGGATCGGTGCGCTGCGTCATGCGGTGAACCGGCCGAGCGCGGAGGTGCATAGCGACGGCGCACCGTTCCTCGGCGCCCGCCAGTTGTGGTGGCCCACCCTTACGGCGTTCCAGGACGGGGTGGACGCCGATCGAGCAGCCTTCGACCAGCTTCTCGGCCAAGCCGGTCATGCCGTCACGATGCTGGCGGTCTCGGAGCGGTTCCTGCGCTGAGCCGGGGCGTCCAATCTGCAGAATGATCAGGGCGCGGCCACTTTTCCTCCGCTTGAAAGGACGGGCGGCGGAGAGTGGCCGTCGCGCTCTGGTGAGCGACTCGGCTTGGGCCCGACGGTCCGGTCCGACCCGGCCGGATCCCGACTTTTCCACGAGAAGGCATCGTCATGATCCTCAAGACCTATACCCGCATGTTCACGACGGATCTCAAATCCACTGTCGCAACGCTCAAGGCGGTCCATGGCACGGAGCCGCATCTTTGGCTCGACTACGATCCGTTGACCCTCGTCGGAATCGGCGACGTGCTCGTGATTGGTGGAACGGACGAAGTGCTGGCGCCGATTCGCGGCACCTTCGGCCCCTGGATTGTCGAGGATATCGATGACGCCAAGGCCAAGCTTCTTGCCAACGGCGCATCCGTTTTGCGCGACATCCACGCGATCCCAACCGGCCGCATGATGTATCTGAAGCATGCGGACGGCAGCGTCGTCGAGTATGTCGAGTGGACGCCCGAGCTGGTGGAGCGGCACATCCTCGCACCGCTCCGCGCTGGCAAACCGCCTTCGCAGATCGAACCCTGAGCGGCGACGCCGGGCTGTTTGACCGGCATCGCAAGCCCCATCGCGTGCCGCGAGATCACTGCTTTGTCACAGACCGTCGCCGACGGTCTGACAGGGATCGAGGCGCTCGACGAGCGGCGCCCCGACTTCCGAGCGGTCCCCACGCCATCTCCAGGCCGAGGAGACCGACCGCCTGCCAGGGCCGCGCCGTGGCAGGCGGGAGGCGGCTGGCGGGAAAGCTCAGACCTGCGCCATGCCGCCGTCGATCGGCAGCTCGGCTCCGGTGATGAAGCTCGCTTCCTCGCTGGCAAGGAACAGCGCGGCCGAGGCGACTTCATCGGCACGGCCCATCCGGCCGAGCGGGATTAGCGTCTTCAGCGCCTCGCGTACCTCTTCGGACGCGCCCGCCATCATGGCGGTATCGGTCGGTCCCGGCGCGACGACATTGACGCGGATGCGGCGCGGCGCCAGCTCGTTGGCCCAGGTCCGCGCAAAGGAGCGCACGGCGGCCTTGGTCGCGCCATAGACGCCATAGCCCTTTGTGCCGATCACGCCGGCGATCGATCCGACCAGCACGATCGAGCCACCATCCGGCATGATCGCCGTCGCGGCCTTGGCGGCAAACAGCAGTGCTCGCACGTTGAGCCCGAAGGCCCGGTCGAAATGATCCTCGCCGATCCCGTCGAGGGTCGCGTACTCGGCGATGCCGGCGCTGACGACGAGCATGTCCACCCGTCCGGCCTCGCTGCTCACCGCCTCGAAGAAGGCACCGAGCGCAGACACATCGGAAGCGTCCATCTGGCGCGAACGCAGCCTGCCGGCCCCGAACTCGACCTCTTTCTCTTCGCCGCGCCGGCTGGTCGCGTAGACCGTCGCCCCTTCTCTCGCGAAGCGCTCCGCGATCGCGCCGCCGATGCCGCCATGGCCGCCGACGACGACCGCGATCTTTCCTGAAATATTGCTCATCTGTCCTCACAACGTTAGTGATGACAGACAGGTATCATTCCTATATCTAATCACAAGAACGCACCGCAAGGTGCCTTGATAGGAAGGCGTATACCGATGTCCGAAAACGTGCTCGAACTACCGCTCGACGTCACCGCGACGCGGCCTGTCCTCGAACATATCGCCAACAAGTGGACGGTGCTGATCCTCAGCGTTCTCTGCACGCAGCCGGCCAGGTTCAACGACCTCAGGCGCCGCCTCGACGGCATCACCCACAAGGCTCTGTCCGAGGCCTTGAAGCGCCTGGAGCGCAACGGCCTGATCAGTCGCAAGGTTTTGCCGACGCAGCCGATCGGCGTCGAGTACACGATCACCGATCTCGGCTGCTCGCTGCGCGAGCCCTTCGCCGCCCTCTACAATTGGTCGCTCGCCAACGGCTCGGCGATGGAAAAAGCGCAGCGTGTCTACGACACGACGAAAAGCAACGGAGGGTTCGATGAGAATATCTAGCAACTGGGGGCACCTCCGCTTCCGAACCGGGGCGATTAACCACCGAGAAGTCTGAAGCAACGCGGACGGGAAGTTAGCGTTCGGTTGACGACCCCTCGCGGAATCCCAACGTGTCGCGCGCTGCGGTCGAAAGCGGCCGCTCAATCGGGACTATTCGCGCAGAACAAACTCGATTGCCGATCCGGCCATCCGCGCACTTGCCAAAAGTTGATCGAGGCTATGTCCATTGCGCGCCTTGGAAGACAGGCCGAACATGGTTGTCGCCACGAAGTCCGTCACGCTCGCTGCGGCTTCCGGATGGCGCATGGCGACATAGTCGCGAATCTGCGTCTCCGCCGCGATGTTGTAGGCGAGAGCCGCGTCCCGCGCGCCCACGTCATTGCAACGTGTCCCTTCGACGACGAGACAACCGGCGGCCGCCGGGTTGGTGCCGTAGTGCCGGGCCGCCTCCTCGAGCAATATTGCCAAGCTCTCGGCCACGGAACGATCTTCTCTGAGGATGTCCGCATAGGGGATCGCTCCATCGACCGCGTACTGCTCGAGGACGCGGGCGTAGAGCCCCTGCTTGCTTCCGAAGGCTGCGTAGAAACTCGGCGGGTTGATCCCGAGCGCATCGGTCACATCCGACACGCTGACGGCGTCGTAGCCACGGGCATGGAAGAGTTCACGTGCGACCGCGACAGCCTGCTCCGGATCGAACCGGCGGGGTCGACCGCGAACGCGAGACTTTTTTGTACTATCTGCTACAAAATTCATTGACGACCTCCTGATCCAGAATTATGTAGCGCCTCCTAAATTAACGCGCAAGGATGCGACACATGACGACGTTTCAAGGCAAGGCGGTCCTGGTTCTCGGTGGAAGTCGGGGGATCGGCGCCGCCATCGTGCGACGCTTCGCGGCGGATGGCGCAACCGTCACCTTTACCTATGCCGGCTCGAAGAACGCGGCCGAGGCGCTGGCGGCGGAGACCGGCGGCAAGGCAATTCGGACCGACAGTGCCGACCGTGACGCCGTGATCGCAACCGTGCGCGAAAGCGGCCCGCTCGACGTTCTCGTCGTCAATTCCGGCTTCGCGATCTTCGGAGATGCGCTGGATCAGGACCCGGACGAGATCGACCGCCTGTTCAAGGTCAATGTCCATGCGCCCTACCACGCCTCGGTCGAGGCGGCTCGGCGCATGCCGGAGGGCGGACGGATCATCGTGATCGGCTCGGTGAACGGCGACCGCATGCCTGTGCCCGGGATGGCGTCCTATGCGTTGAGCAAGTCCGCCCTTCAGGGTCTGGCTCGGGGACTGTCCCGGGATTTCGGGCCGCGCGGCATCACCATCAATGTCGTCCAGCCAGGGCCGATCGACACCGACGCCAATCCGGCGGACGGACCGATGCGCGATCTTCTGCACGGCTTCATGGCCTTGAAGCGCCATGGCCGGCCCGAAGAGGTAGCCGCGATGGTGGCTTGGCTCGCCGGTCCTGAGGCAGGCTTTGTGACCGGAGCCATGCACACGATCGACGGCGCCTTCGGCGCTTAGCAGCCTTGATTATTGGACGAGGGAAACGGTCCGCTCCCTGACCCAAATTGTGGGAAGCGGGCCGTCGGCGGAACACCCGACGTCGTCGTTCGCAGCGTGGTCAAGATGGGCCGAAACCGGACCGGCAGCTTGCGGGCAGATTAGGCTGGAAAGCCGACTTTCAGTTCGCGACCCAAGCTCGCCGTTGCGATGCGCATCGCTGTTTCTCGAAAGCGGACGCTGAAGAGCCTTCAGGGGCATGTCGGACCATGTCGGAATCTACCGTCCGAGGGTTGGCCGGACGTGCCGACGAGGTCATCGCCCGCGAACTCGATGCGTCCCGGAGATGCGACTCATTGCCGAGACACTCATGGACCGGGAAGAGAACCATGAACCCGGCGTGTGCGAAGACTTCAATAAGCCGGCTTGACCGACGCGACTATAGAGAATTCTTCAGGGCAGACCATCGATCTTGGTTCCAACGCCCCTTGCGCCGCCGAGCGTCACCCTCTTCACCCGACGAACACGCTGTGCCATGAGAAGTAGTCGAACAGGATAAGCTTTTGGCCCCATCGGTTGCAGAACGTCGTAATGAACTCGCCCGGCGACTGGCACAGTCCTTGACCAGTGACTTCGTGGTCGTCGCCGCACCGGACCACCCGCTGGTGTTGCGCTCGGTGGATTTGTTGGTCGGAGGACGGTCCGGTCTGACCGCAGTCATGATGTCGACCGCCGAGGAACGCCGCCGGCCTGCGTTATTCACCGCGCGACTGGCGCTCAATATGATGGCGCTTCCCCCGCACACCACTTTCGTGAGAGTCGTGCACGAAGCCGACGAACCGTCGGGAGCGGACAATGCGTTCGCCGCCGAACTCGAACTCGGTGCTCGAGGCACCCAGCCAGCGCTCCTCAGGATTGCAAACGTTCCCTCGCACTCCCGACAACTGGATCGCGCCGAAAAGGCCCAGAAACGCTCGGAGGAGCGCTTCGCGAACACCTACCGCCTCGCCCGGGTTCTGCGTCGGGATTTCGAGGCTAAAGAAGGCCCGGAACGCGGAGGGTTGGCCTCGCGCAACCCGTCGCGTGATCGGATCGGTAGCCAGGTGGACGCCGCGTTTTTCTCGGCAACCCCCACGTTGGCCGCCATGAACAGCCTAGCGATGTCGGAGGCTGGGCGGTGGTATGACATCGTCGACGGCGAGGCGGAACCTCGAAATGCGACGGCCAACGCACTTTTCGTCCCGGACTATCCGGAGGTTAGGGGCGATCCCGACAAGGCGCTCCGAGCCGCCGCGTTCGCGGGCTGGGTCGTGGCACCGTTACGATCCAAGAGGTCCCTTGACGATGTCGGCATACTGATCGAACGATATGCGAGGCTGAAGTGAGCGCCCGAAAGTCCCGCCACCTATTGATGCAGGCCCTGGTAAGGGGCGCTCCGGCTTATACTTCAGATCCTCTTATGCAGGCGGTGGACAGAGAAATTCAGGAACTCGGGCGATGCCTTCGGCTGCAGCCGGTGACGCGTCAACGCCTCCTTCAGGTTATTCACGCCAGCCGAGCTTTCGATACATGCCTCGGGTCAATACTCCGCGCTAACGGCAGGTCTCCGCAGTCAGGGATCGGGCATATGCTTCACCAACTGCGCACCCTGCCCCCTGCCACGCGTGGCTATCTGAACCACTCAGGAGCCGTCGCCTTTTCCACCTCTATCGCCCACCCTCGCAACAAATACGTTCACACTGCAGACAGCTTTCCCACCTCCACACATGAAGTCGATAAGCTGGTGTCCGAGGTATACGCCTGCATGAGCATCATCCTGTGATAACTTACGACCGATTGGGAAGAGTATAGGGGCTGGATCCGGCTTTGTACCTTCAAACGGCAGCCTTATTATCCACTTTGACCGTAAGCAGACTGTCCGCTTCCCACCCGGAACAGCCCTTTGCACACGTTCACGGCCACCAAGGCCGTGTCCGACGCAGATGCATAACGTGGCGAGGTCCCAACGCTTTCCTATCAGCGCCGGTGCAAGCGTCGTTGGGCCGCGGCCGCGCTCGGCGGTCGGCAAAACCAATGCAGTCGCGGGCGCCGTCAGGCCGACGGATGAAGCCTCGGGTCCAGCGCGAACCGTTGCTGGTCTCGCACCGTGTAGCGCCCCCCGCCCCCGGATAGGAAAACCAGGTTCCACGATCCCCGCGAGACGACCGATGGTAGGACCACGAACCTATGGCTCGCCAGGAGATGGTCGCCGAACGCCCGCTGTCCCGGCGACACGTGCCCGGGCACCAGCCAGTTCGGGTTCGGGACATCGGGCGGCTGCACCACGTGCACCTCCCCCGGGTCGTCGACGAGCAGCTCGGTCAGGACGTGGGGCACGGTGTCGAGGTGCGGGAAGCCCGTGTGGACCGCGACCTCGGCGATCGCGGTTGCCGGGTCCAACGCGCAGTAGACCGCCCGCGTGCCGACCGAACTCCACCGTCCCCCGGCGCGGAACGATCCCTCGCCGGAGTCCCAGGTGGCCGCGTACGCCTGACGGTCGAGCCGCCACGCGACAAGCTCGGTGCCGCCGAGGGCACCGGGTAGCGGGACCATCGCCATGTCAGGTGTAGACGCCGAACTCAATGCGGGTCAGCAAAGTGCGGACCATCTCGCTACCGGGCGGCGTCGACAGCAGGTTGATGGGCTTCGCCCCCTCGAGAGCAGTCGCCGGAGTCTCCAGCCAGCGCTCGGCCGCCTCTTGCGTGCCGAAGACCTCGGACGCATGCGCAAGGGTCTCGGCGAACTGCCAAGCCTTGCCGCTGGCCTCGACGCTGAGCGTCTCCTCCGGTTCTGACTTGAGGCGCTGCTGGGTGCGCAGGGACATGCCGAGAGCTCCGGAGAGCACGGTCCGGTCATGGACAATCACGAGCGAGTCGAGCAGGTGCGTGACCGAGCGTTTGGGAAGGCCGCGCGAGATGACGTGGTGGGTGTCCATCGGAGAGGTGATCTCCCGCGGGATCACTTCCTTGCCGCCAAGGAAGCTGACCACGCGTTCGACCCGGTGTCCGTCCACGGAATAAACGTGCACCTGAGTGGCTACCTTGCCAGCCTTACGCACCATCCATTCGCCGCCCTTCCGCGACTTTCCCGCGGGTGCGTTGGCTTCCATCGCCCGAGCGGGGCGTTGAGAAACCGCTTCCTTGATGATCTCTTCCTTCACGTCGCCCTCGCCATTTGTCGCCTTGAATATGACATCTGGCGTGAAATACTGCAAGGGCTAGGGCAACGCGCCTGCTCCCGTGCCGGGCGCAGCCCGACGCCGGGTGATCCGAACGGTCGTGCTCAGGACCCTCGAACCTCCGGTTTCCGAGGTTTCGTCGGCGCTGGGTCCTCTTGGCTCTTGCTCGACGCGCGGCGGGCCCGGGGTGCCTTCGTTGCGGGCTCGCAGTTGGCCAAGAACCTCTGCGCGTAGGCAAGGGAAGCTTCCGCGACCGCTCCCTTAGTGACCAGGAACGACCAACCGAGGACGAGGATCAGCAGAGGGAAGCAGATCGCGACGCCGAGCCAGAACTGTTCAGTCTCCTGGGCCACGAGGGCGAGCAGAAGCACGTGCGCCGCCATGGCAACCACGCTCAGTCCGATCCCAAAGGGCTTCAGGCCGAAGAGGTTGCGTTGGAAACCGTAGGAGACGTTCTCGTCCAGGAGGAGCTGCCCGCCCCCGCCCGATCGGGTGTGCTCGAGAAGCCAATCCACGGCCGACCGCGCGCGTCGAAACGCGAGCACCGGCTCTGCCTTCTCCTCCTCCTCCGTCGAAAGGATCTGCCCATGGTTGCGCAAGTAGGCGTGATAGCGGGCCTTGGTCTCCGCGACGAGCGTGTCGTCGGAATGGGTGAGGAGCTTGGCGCTGTTGTCTCTGCCCACCTCGCGTCCCAGTCGGCGCTCCGCCGCACGCCCCCGGTTCCTCGCGAGCTGCGCGATGGCGTAGAGGACGCCGCAAGCACTCCCGACGGCCACGACCGCCCCGGCGGCCGACCAAGCTCCCGGATACCAGAACAGCCCGACAACAAGGGCCGGGAGCAGTGCCAAGAGAGCTGGCTTCAGGCGCGCGTTGAGCTCGTAGCGGCTCAGGCCAACGCCTCGTAATAGGTCCGTCATTCGGCTGCGTGTCCCCGTGCTTCGGCTGGAACGGTGCCGCCGACTTCGGCGGTGAGGAACGAGTAGCCCTCGGGGTGAGCGATCAGCATGAGGGCCGGGAAGAACTGGCGAAGAGCCAAGCAGGCGGCGGTTGCCGCGTCCAGCATGGACGGGCCGCTCGGGGCGAGATGGTTGTGCCAAGTGCCAAGGACGTAGAGAGATCCACCGCTGTCCTCGAGCAACCGCTGGACCGACTGCCGCAGCCCCTTGACGCCTAGCACGAACCGCTCCGCGGTGAAGACGCTGTCGGACGGGGCCGGCAGCAGGTCGACGACCTGGAAGTTGTCCCCAACCTGCGAGTAGCGGCCGACGATCACGCCGCCTGTCTCGACGCCCGGCCGCGCGGCTATGGCCGCCCTGATCTCCGCGTTCACCCTTGGGCTGATCCGCACGCTGGCCGCGTCTCCCGCCACCACCGTCCACGGCTCCACGTCGACCGAAGTCCACGACTGGGACAGTCCGTCCTCAAGGATTCGACCGAGATGAATGCTTCCCGTCGCAGGCTCGGCCTCCGCAGTGAGACGCCGGAGTACCGTGTGGCTAAGCCCGGCCGCGAACGTCGCCAAGCGGTCGTCGGGCATCGGGAACGTTAGCGCTCCACAGCCTTGGCCGATGTCGATGGCTTGCGCCTCGGCGGAGAACACCTGGCCCCGGAGGTCGCGGTCGTTGGCGACGATCCTGTAGGACTCGGCGGCTAGATCGCTGAGGCTCGGGTTCGAGCTCGGTCCTTCGAAGGCAGCGTAGGCAACCGTTCCCGCTCCCAGAAGGTGGGCCTCGCCGAAGCGCGGTCTCCCGTCCCATGCCTGCGTCGAGATGATCTCTCGCAGCAGGCTCGACCCCGTGGTGTGCAGGACGAGGTCGCAGCCGGAAAGGTCGGCACGGCTCTCAGTGGTGCTCCAGAGCTCCTCGGCGTCGCAGACGCGAGCGACGGGCTCCTGCCGGAATGCTGACAGGGCGCGCCCCAGGGCGTCGGCCTTGTAGCCGGGCATCCCGCCTCGAACCCCGGGCTCCGGCAGCAGGGCGTGGCGAGCGTAGTTGTGGGGTGACATAACCGAGCGGTCGCAGACGTCCCGCGGTCCCATGCCCATTCTGGCAAGGTGGACGGCGATCTTTGACCCGACGCTGCCGCACCCGAGCAGGACCCACCGCCGGCGCGAGGCGCCGGCGTCGTACCCGGAGGCTCGGCTAAGAAGGGGCACCGACACGTCGTCGCGCACGCTGCACAGGCGGACGTCGCCTTTCCCCCGCAACAGATCTTCGTTCGGACGCAGGTCTAGGAGGTAGGGGCATATCTCGATCGAGGATTGACTGCCGATAAGGTTGAACGGGCGTCGCACGAGGAAGATGACGGGCAGCGGTCCAGCGCCGAACGAGCCGTTCGCCAGCAACATCCCGATGTATGCTAGCTTGGCCTCAAGGTCAGCGCGGCAACCGAACCAGTCGGCACGACGGACGAGATCCTCGACGGTGGCGACGTTCTCCGGCACCGGCACGTCCACGACAAAGGGAGATCCGTCCCTGTCCGGAGCCGAGATCACGAGGGCGGCGCCCTGGCCGCGGCGGACACGGTCCGTGACTTTCTCCTCCCCGCACCCAGCGCTGGCGGGGTCGACCCTTTCCTCCGTGTGGAGCGCGACGCGCATAGTCACGGGGCCGGAAGCAGGCCCGAACCTCAGGTACTGCGTCCGCACGACAGCGCACTCGCCCTCAGGCGTGGCGAGGCGGCGGATCTCGTCGGGATCCAGAATCAGCTCGTCGTCTATGTGGTCGCGGCGCACGGGCTCCCAGCCATGCCTCGGGTTGTTAAGCTCGACCATCGCGGCCTTGTCGAGCCAGTCGGCCAGTTGGTCGACGTAGCCCGAAAAGCCCCGGGCCTGGATGAGCTCGGACGGATAGGCCTGCACGACGCACGGCTGCGGCGGAAGGCCGAGCGACGCCGGCACGGGTAGGAGATGGGGGTGGGCCCGGTCGAAGTCCGGCCGCAGGAACGCACGCGGCGAGCCCCTCGGGAAATCTGCCGGGAACCGGATGGTCACGGTCTCGATCGCCTTGACGCCGCTGGGACTGACGCCAGCCGCACGCCACGTCGACGGCAGCTCCTGCTCGACGTCGAGCTCGGCCCATACCGAACCATCTTCGTGACGCTCGACAAACCGCACGTCGCGGACGGCGGGATGAACAGAGGAAACTCGGAGGGCCCGCTCCATGGGAAGGGGGATCGAAACCTCAGCCATGTGCTAGGGCCTCACTGCCGACGCCCGTCGCGAGGACGCCGGCGACCCCCGCGACGACCCGAGATGGCTTGACCCCGAAGTAGCCGACCTTGATCTCCAGCGGGTCGTCGCCCGGCTCGTCCGCCACGCACCGGAAGGGGCCGCGAACGGGCTTCAGGATCGCTTCGTACTCGCGCTTGGCACGGATGCAGGGCGGATCGTTGGCGTCGTCGAGGACCGAGTTGCTGCTCGAGATGATGAGCGCACCGGACGCCGCCTGCGCGAGCGCCGAGCGGGCCTTGTCGGAGACCTTGGCCTTCTCACGCTTGTCGGACCAGCTATCCCACGAGAGGCTGTGCCAGCTACAGTGGTGCGGCGCTATCAGGACGTCGTAGGTCAGGTCCGCGTCCGTGTACTCGTCGCGGATCCGTTCCCAGATGGCGACCTCGGCGTCGCCGCCGAACAGGAAGCGCCCGGCCGTGGCGTTACCGTCGGCCGCCAGGGTCATCCGCACGATCACGCTCGAGTTGTTCTTCGAGAGAACCTCGGCCTCCTCGTCGTCGTCGGCCAGCATTGGCGCCAGCAGGACGCCCGTGAACGTGCCGTCGGTCACGCCGCAGATCGTCGAAAAGGTCGAGCCGGCCGAGATGAGGATCGGGAGGAGGTCGTCCGTTTTGCCGTTGACGTCCTCGCCGAAGATCTGGATGCGGTCGCCGTCGGCGAGCCACCCCTGTGCCCTGAACAGCCTGACACGGCGGCGGGCCTCGTCGCGCCAAGCCTTGGCGTCATCGCACAGGGTGTGCCCGGACTTGGCGTTCTTGCGGTCGGTGCGGCGGAACACGATCGGGGACGACCACATTTCCTTGATGAGAATCTTGTCGTCCGCCTTCACCCACGAACCGGGCGTCCCGAGGTGGAAGTTCCGGCGGAGGCCGGCACAGTGGTCTTGGTCAGGATGCGTGAGCAGGAAGGCGTCGATGTACAGGCGCCCCTGAGCATCCCGTGCCAGGCGGTCGCGGAGCTGCGCTCCGACATCTGCGGCCTCGTGGTCCGGATCATCCGCATCGTTGGTGATCTTGCAGTCGATCAGGATGCTGCGGCCGCTATCCAGGACCACAAGGGTCATGTCGCCGTTGCCGACTTTGAAGTGAGTGGTCTTGGCGGACATCGCCCTCTCCTCGATCATCGTTTCGGCAGACCGGCGGCGACGCCGCTCGACCAGCCCGGTTGTGTGCAGACGGTCAGGCGTTCGGCGTGTCGCGTCCGTCTGGCTCGCGGGCCACGCCCTTGAAAGGGGTGCCGTCGTCCTTGACGCCCATAAGCTGGCCCGTGCGCTCGTCGCGCTTTTGCCAGAGGCCGTCCGGACGCTGGAACTGCGTCCTCGCGATCACCGCTCCGCGGCGGAAGCCATCTCCCGTATTTTTCGCCATCCGTCCCTCCGTTGCCGATGAGCCAGGCAGTGCATCCGTGCCACTGCTGCGTGATGCCTCATCAAGAAGATGGAAACCTCTTTAATGCTATTTCTTGTATCGCTATTCCGAACAAGATGGGCATCTTGTCCTTCGGAGTCAAGGAACCTACCATGCGTCCACAGCGAACTTTGGGGATAACGCAGGCATGGACATGTGCGGACGACGGCGGCGATGAGCTTCGGCCCGAGGATCAAGGAGCTCCGGATGGCCAAGCGGATGACGCTCGACCAGCTCGCGGCCGTGACAGGGTCGTCCAAGAGCTACGTCTGGGAACTAGAGAACAAGAACCCCCCGCGGCCCTCGGCGGAGAAGCTTGCCGCCATCGCGGCCGCCCTCGACGTCACGGTTGACTACTTGTTGGGGTCCGACAGCCAGTCTCTTGGGGATGCTCAGGACCAAGCGTTCTTCCGCGCGTACAGCGGCATGAGCCCGGACACGAAGCGGCAGTTGCGGGAGATCGCCAAAACGCTCGGCGGCAAGCACACGACATGACCGCAAGTCCGCCGCGTCCGCTGAAGGAAGCCTACAAGCTCACAACGATGCTGGACCTGGTGCTTGGCATCGACAGGTTCGAGAAGGGTCCTGTCGACGTCGAGCGCCTTGCGATCGAATACTCGACTAAGACGGCGCCGGCGACGCGGATCCACGAGGTCATAGACCGCGACCTCACCGGATGCGTCGGTGCCCTCGTCTATTCCGACACCGTTCCGCGGCAATGGGGGATCGTCTGTTCGACGGGACAGACCCCGGGGCGCCGCAACTTCACCATCGCCCACGAGCTCGGGCACTACCTCCTCCACCGCGACCTCATCGAGGCCAAAGATGAGGGCGGGATCTACTGCGAGGAGGAGAGCGTCCATCGCGGGGAGGGACCGGACATCGAGAGGCAGGCCGACGAGTTCGCGGCCAACCTCCTCATGCCCCTCAACGATTGCCGCAGGTTGCTTCCCGCACGGACTCGCCCAGACTTCGACCTACTCGGGACGCTCGCGACCCGCTACGGCGTCTCGCTCACCGCGGTGATCCTGCGGTGGCTGGAGTATACCCAGACCCGCGCCCTCATGGTCGTCTCGAACGAGGGGTTCGCGCACTGGGCCAAGGCGAGCGACGCCGCGTTCAGGAGCGGGGCCTACATAGCCACGAAGAACACGGTGTTCGAACTTCCGTCCGCGGCGACGGCAGTGACAGGCGACCACTCCGACGAGGCCCGGTCGGGCATTCTGCGCCCCCGAGGATTTTGGTTCGAGGAGTCCGTGGTCGAGATGTGCATCCGGTCCGAGCGGTACGACCAGGAGATCACGCTGCTGCACCTCGACGACGCCGGTCCCAAGTGGCAGGCGGACGAGGCCGTCGAGGACGCGTACGACCGCCTCTCCCGTTAAATAACGTTTGGGCAAAATGGGTCAGCGGGTATCCAACTGAGATTCAAAACTGGGAGGGGGGCGGCGGATCTCTACCCATTTCAGCCATTCCATAATGGGCCTATCCCGCGCATTGGATAGGTCACACCGGGGCGCGAATGTCCGCAATGCGGAACGGTCGCAAAAGCATTTGAACGACCGAAAAGGGCGCATTGCTGACTTCACGCACCCGGCCACGCAAATATACTCCTACGGGAAAGGCGTCTGCCGGCATCGTTTGATGCCGTCGTACCCGCCAACGGGCAAACTCTCCTCGACGTCTGCGTCGGCCTCGAAGCGGAGCAGCCAGCACTCATTCCTCCCGGCCGCGATTGCCGCAGCAATGAACGCTTCCGAAAATCCTGCGGCCCGCAACTCCGTGACCACCTCGTCGCGTGTCTCCTCATCCATGAGGGTAGCGGTCGAGACGATCCAGCCATAGTCATAGGCCATGTTGTCGATCGGCAGGTCCTCGCCGCTATCCAGTAGCTCGACATCGCCATTGGTGAGGTGCGCGGTTGAGATGTCGAGGAAGCGCAGGATGTTCATCTGGTCGTGCAGTCCGCATTCGATTTGTGAGGGAGAGGCTATCGCCGGGCCGCGGTAAGCAATCCGTTTGCTCGCTCGCCGATCATTGCGAGCCCGATGTTAACCATGCCGGCGCCCGGACATCGCCGGCGCCTTGCGATCGGCGGTTGAAGGCGTCAGGTTTGGGGTCGGGCAGCGGTGAGCCGTTGCCTTCGACAAAGACGGCCCCCGCTGGTGCTGGACACACCGAACGAGGGCCTGACCCGCAACCTGGATAAGAGGTCTTGGGCTATGACGAGCCATATCCGCTTCGTCCCTTCGTGGAAAGTTCTGGCAGTGACGCAGGGCGCCCTGCGCCGGCAGATGGACGCCCGCGTCGTCCCGTCAGCCTGATCGCTGCGACGTCGCCCAGCGGTTGCTGAACAGGCGTCCGCTACCGCGCCACCCGCTTTCCATCCTCCATCCGAGACGATCCGAGCCGTTCCCCGGGCGGGGTTAGCCCTGCTCGCTACGGGCTCGCCATGCCTTTGCTCGCCGTCGCGGTCGCTTCGCCGCCTGCGTTGCCGAGCAAGGCTCGACGTCGATCGTCTCCCTTCAAAGGGACTTCCATGAACCGTTCTTCCCATTCCGCTCCGGCTCAGCCAGGTGCGGCGCCGTTCTCCGACGCCAGTGCGTCTCCTGCGTCTTCCCCTTCCTGCGTTGCCGCGCGCTACCCCTGCCGGATCGATCCCGCGACAATGGCGGACGAGCTGGGTCCATTGGTCGAGAGGGCGGTCGGGCTCGTCGCCGCGGCTGTTCCGGCGCCGGACGCGATCTTGGGCGGCTTCATCGGCATCGCCGCGCTGATCCGCTCGGTCTCCTTCCACGAGGGACGGCTTCTCGAGGAGGCGATGATCGCCATCGGGCGTCGCAATACGGATCTCGTGGTTCTCGGCGGCGGCGTGCGCCTGTCGGTGACGCCCGCGGCGCTGGAAGCCGTCGCGCACAATCGCTCGGGCGCGTTGAAGGGCCTGTCCCTCGACGCCGATGCCAGAGCGCGCAGCACGTACGCGCCGGACATCGTCACGGTGAACCGGCGCTACCGCTCGGCGCTGGTGATCGATGTGAAGCGCTCGCTTGCCTCCTATCTCGCGACGCACCGCCTGAGCGAGTTGAAGACGCGGATGCTGGCCGCCTCTCTGATCCTGCCGGACTGGCTCTACAAGGAGAGGAAGCGCCTCGCCGTCGATAGCGTGGGCATCGCCATCGTCGACGGCTCGAGCGGCACGAGCGACCATGAGGCGGGCCTGTGGAGCCTTGCCGAGATCGACGATCTCCTGGAGGTCGATGGCGCCGCCTCGGCCATGATGCTGATGCGCGAGCGCTTTGCCGCCCGCGTGCAGGGGCTGATCGAGGCCGAGATGCTGCGCCTTTCCCGGCCGCTGGTCGAGGCGGAGGCGCGGGAAGACGCCCGGTCGGGAGGTGCGAGCGATGCGACGACCGAGCATGATCATCGCGGCGTCGACTGCGGCGATGCGGATGCGTTCACGCCGGCGCCCGCCATTGCTGGTGCGGACGATGGAGCAGACCGTGCCGGGGTCCGTGGAAATGATTTCCACGGTCATTCGACCCGAAGCTCGGCGACGGCATCGACGGCCCGCGCGCCATCGCGATCCGAGCGGCTGATACGCTTCGGTTTCGCGCAGCCGCGCCTTCACGCCTGAGGGTGCCCGGCTCGGTCATATGACCGGGGCCCAGTCTCCCTGCCGAGACGCCGCCGGTGACGCGACGGCGCCAGCTTCTCTCTTCCTCTTTTGACCGTGCCACCGCTGGTCCGCTTTGCCGGGCGCCGGGGCGCGCAGGATCTGCTCATCCATGACCAAGTCTCCCTCAAATGATCACCACCGCCCGACCTCCGGTCCGGACAAAGCGCCAATCCCACTGCGCGGCACCGCGAAGGTGTCCGAGACGCCGCACCCGGCTCTGTCTTCGGCGGCGCCCTCCGCACTCATCAGGCCCCTTGTGACCGATGACCGGCTGGCCGAACTCGCTCGTGCCGCCGGGGCGCGGCGCCACGGGGAAGCGGGACCGGACGCCGGCGGCGCCCTGCCGCTTCCCGATGCCGCGCTGGTCGTCAGCCTGGCGATCCAGAGCGTGAAGCAGATCGGACGCGTGCCGATGCCGATCCGGGATGCTCTCAGCCGGCTTGCCGCGTCGGGCGAGCCGACCTCGCAGGCCGTGCTGGACTGGCTTGGCCGGCGCGGCCAGAGGCGGTCGATGCCGGGGAGGGGCGCCCGATGACCCGGCGGCCTCTCTCCAGCAAGAGGAACAGTCAGGAACGGGAAGACCCGGAGCGGAGCAGCCGGGACGCAGCCGCGGTCAGCGCGGCCGTCTCGTCATCCGCTGCCGCTCCCTCGGCTCCGGCTCCGTCCACGGCAGTGACCGCCTCTTCGGAGCCGGGTTCAGCACAGCCACTGTTGGCATCAGCGCCGGGCGGGGTGAAGACCGACGCCGGCAATGTCGCCGCCCTGCTCCTGATCGAGCGGGCTTTGGCCAATGGCGAACTGGACCCGACCGAACTCGAGCGCCTCTGCCGCATGCCGGGCGCGATCGTGGCGATCCACGCCCAGGTTCACGGATTTGCGGAGACCGCTTGCAAGCTCGTCGAGTGCGGCGCCATCCTGCCGGGGCGGGTGGAAGCGGTTGAGCTGACCCGGATCCGGCTTTCCACCAAACGGCCATTCTCCGGTGGCGACGATCCGGCCTGGCGCCTTCTGACGATGACGCTCGACAGGACGGGCCAGATCGTCCTGGACGCCAAGGCGTCCGGCAGCAGGGAAGACGATCTGGGCGACCATCTCGCCTATGCCGCCCGATCCGGTCATCCGCTGATCGTCCTGTCGGAAGAGCCCGCGTTCCCTCCGCTCCTGAACCTTGCCGCCCACCACTGCCTCGATGGCGGCATGCTGGATGCGGCCATCGTCGCGCAGACGATCGCGATCATCACGGGCTACGCGGCGGAGGAGATCGAACGTGCGCTCGCAAAGCTTCCCCGCGACATCGAGCTGAACCTCCTTCCGCTCGCGGATCTGTCGCTGTGCATTCGTGCCGGCCTGCCGCTCGGCCGCATTGTGGCGCTGCTCACGCAGCTCGGCAGAACGGCGACGGAGGCGGTTCGCGCCAGTGCGGCGGAGGATGCCGCCAAGAGTGACGATGAGGACGACGACGACGATGACGACCTCGGCGCCAGTCGAACATTGGGACGCACGCAGGGCTCGATCCAGGAATCCGCGCGGAAGATTCAGGACAGGGCGAAGGGCGAGGGCAACCGCACCTCCAGCAGCAGCAGCGATCACAGGCGCGACGATCGCCAGGATGTCGGATCGACCGTCATCGAGCCGGAGCCTTCTGGAACTGACCCAAGCATGACGGTCGAGACCCTGTCCGGCTATGGCAAGGCCAAGGACTGGGCGCTCGACCTCAGGGCAGACCTCGATCTCTGGCGGGCGGGCGAGATCTCGTGGCGAGAGATGAGCACGAGGCTGCTGCTGTCGGGCCCGCCCGGAACGGGGAAGACGACCTTCGCGCGGGCGCTCTGCAACACGCTCCAGATCCCGCTGCATGTCGCCTCGGTGCAGGTCTGGCTCGAGCCCGGCTATCTTGGCAGCGTCCTGAGACGCATGTCGGCGGCCTTCGAGGCGGCCGAGGCGTCGGCGCCGGTCATCCTGTTCATCGACGAGGCCGACGCCATTGGCCGGCGCCAGCCGGACACCAAGGACTATGCGGACTACTGGAACTCGATCGTCAACCGGATGCTGGAGCTGATGGACGGCGCGGTGAAGACCGAGGGCGTCATCGTGGTCGGTGCGACGAACCGCCCGGAAGCGCTGGATGCGGCGCTGACGCGCTCCGGGCGGTGGGAAACCGGGATCGCGATCCCCAAGCCCGATCGCGCGACGCTCGCCGCGATCATCGCCCACCATCTCGGCCCCGATCTCGAGCGGCTCGTCGCCGGCGGGGAGCCGGGCGATCCCGCGCCCCCCGACACCACCTCAGCGCACCGCGCGATCCTCGACCGCCTCTCGCGCCGGGCGGTCGGGCGTACCGGCGCCGACATCGAGCGGCTGGTGCGCGAGGCGAGAGGCCACGCCCGGCGCGAAAGACGCGCCCTGACCCTCTCCGATCTCCAGACGGCGCTGGATGCGGAGAAGCCGCAGCTTTCGCCCCAGCTTCGGCGCCGCATGGCGATCCACGAGGCGGGGCATGCCGTCATGCGTCATGCCCTGAAGCTCGGCACGCTCCTGGACCTGTCGATCGAGGATGAGCGTGGCGGCTATGCCGTCACGCACCATGATCTCAGCGTGGAGCAGGACGAAAGCTGGATGACGGCGCATCTTGCCGCAATCCTCGGCGGCCGGGCAGCCGAGGAACTGCTCCTCCGCAACGTCGCCAGCGGCAGCGGGGGCGATGACTCCAGCGATCTGGCGCAGGCGACGCAGCTCGCGCTTGCCATGGAAGTGGAGTTCGGCTTCGGCAGGGATCGTCCGCTCACTCACCGCAGCGCCGCCATGGCGCAAAGCCAGCTCCTGCGGGCGAGTCCGCTGGCCGAAGCCGTGGAGGCGCGCCTTCAGGCCGCGTCTGCGCTGGCGAAGAGGACGCTCGAGGCGCATCGCCCACTGCTGCTTCGGTTGGCCCAAGCGCTCCAGGCGGCAGGATCGCTCGACGCCAGCGAGATCGCCGCGATCCTCCATGCCGCGCCAGGCGACACGCCATCCACGCTCGAAGGGGAGGCAACGCCGAAGCAGGGCGGTCCCGCCAACCCGGATGGCATTGATGGCGAGGCTATTGCTCGCACCGCAACGACGAAGCGGCCGGGCGATGAAGCCGATTGGAGGGAGAGTGCGTCTTCGCAGGAGCGCTGCGAGCGTGGCGCGGGAGGAGCGTACGCGCACGAGCCTCTCGGCAACAGCGGGGACAAGGAGCCCGGCGTCTGATGGTTCTGCACGTTCCTCCGCATGGGCCCGTCGAGGATATTGGATCCGTCATCGAGCGGCTGCGGGGCCTTCTCGCCGATCTCGAGCAGATCGAGGCGGGTTGGCGTCCGACGTCGCGTGACCTGGCACAGGCGCCACGCCTGGACGACTGGCGCATCGGCCACCGTGCGGTGCCCTGCCTGACCGGCGTCGCCGAAAGGCATCCGGTGATACGGGACGGGCGACACGCGCTCACCTCCGATCTCTGGCTGATCGCGCCCGATCTCAGCTTTGCCCGCACCCTCGGACGCTTCTATCGGCTCGGTCTCCCGTTCGGCGAGACGGGGCGCCACTGAGCCACGAGACAGTGCTCCCCTGGCGCACCAGGAGCCCTGGACCGTGCACGCACATGATCCGGGGCTCATCCATCGTGATCGCTATCACCGCCGAAGTGCCGGCGCTCTATCTCGCTTCGCTTCGGTGCGCATTGCGGGCAAGCTATTGTGCCTCGTCTCGAGTTGCGCATTCCCGTTACCCCCGGTCCAGACAGGCGTTACCGGGCCATGCGCCCGCGTTACCAACCTCGCCGCAGGCGTGACCAAGCCCGAGTCTTGCGATTCAGGAGCAAACGCCGTTGCGGGTAGGCTCTCCCCGGCAGGGCGGGTGAAGCAAGCCAACGTCCCGGCAGGTCGAGATGACCCGAGACAGGTTGCGCATTCGCGTGACAGGGCTCGAGACAGGCGATTCAGCGACGCCCGCCAGCGTTGCGCGGCCGCGGTCGGGCGATACACTCTTCGAGACCGACGATACGCCGGCAAACGCCGTCAGCACGGGTGGATCGCGCAGCACGTTCAGAGCAGCTCCCGGACCGCCTCTTCAGCCGCGGCAAAAAATTCCGGGCGACCCTCTCACCCCTCTTCTTCCTGGTCCGGCCGAATACGGTCCCAGGCAGAAAAACGACTTCCACAGCCCTGCGGATCGGCCGCATCCGGGCGAGATGCCCGTCCGGCGCCCCGCGTCAAGGGCCGCTGCAACTGCGCAGGCAAGTTGGACAATCGGCATCCGGAAGCAAGATATCTTCATCGCAAGAAGGCCGCCGCCTAGTTCGGCCAATATATGCGCGATTTTCCGCCACATTGCGCTGTATAGCCAATACAAGAGCAAACATTACTTCAAACACCACTTTTGACTGCTTCAGCTAGTCCGTGTATTGTGGTGTCTGGCGTCGCGAATGGCGCGGCGCATCCAGGAGAGTACATAGGATGGACTACGAAGACGCGGTGATCAACATTAACGAGGCCGGGGCCGCCCCGGGCGCGGCGGCGCAGGCGGGCGACGCTCCCGCGCCCCTCGCGCGCGTGAAGGAGACGATGGTGACGGAAGAGGTGAGGACGCAGGCGGCGGCCACCACCGGGTCGCGAGCGGCCAGGGAGCTGAAGGCCCGCAAGAAGAAGAAGGCGTCCGCGAAGGCCGGGAGCCAGACGAAGAAGGGGAAGGGAAGGAGGAAGAGGAAGGAGCCGTCCGTGCCGTTCGACCTCGAGGCGCTGCCGCCCGAAGCGCTCGAGATCGCCCACACCAGCATCGCCACGGTGCACGAGATCGGCCGCAAGACGACCGACAACCTGTTCGAGCTCGGCGCGGCCTTCGAGGCGATGGCGAGCGTCATCCCGGACCCGAAGCACTGGAAGGCNCGAGATCGGCCGCAAGACGACCGACAACCTGTTCGAGCTCGGCGCGGCCTTCGAGGCGATGGCGAGCGTCATCCCGGACCCGAAGCACTGGAAGGCGGCGGTGAAGACCCACTGCGGCGTCACCGCCAGGTCCGCCAACAACTGGCGGCGGGTCGTCCGGGTGCTCGGTCACCGCCGCGAGGTGCTGGTCCGGCACCAGGTGACGCCGAC
>NZ_JBFTEH010000030.1:0-9358 GCF_041027365.1 Jiella sp. M17.18
CGGGTGACAAACAAAACCAAGGTCCGCAGCGCCTCGAAAAGGTGGGCGACATCGTCCCGGAATCCCGGGCGACATGATCGCGGAATTGCCGGGCGACTTCATCGGAATACGCAGTAGGGCACGTGGATATCCTCATTGCTTGCTCCGTGGTCACCACGCCGCAAAACAACGATCTCACCCCCAGCCCGCAAGGCGGCTCACGCCGTAGGAATACGCTGCGTCGAACGATGCTGGCCGAGGACCCGGCAGGCCATGCGCTCGGACACGTCCAGCTTGGCCATGACATGATCGACACAGCTTCGACGGCGGGTGGGGCTCAGAAGTTTCCCGAGGCGGCCTCACGCAGGATCAGCTTCTCGAGCGTCAGATCGGAGACAGCCTTGCGCAGCCGTTCGTTCTCCTTCTCGAGGTCCTTCAGGCGCTTCACCTGGCTGCCCTTCAGGCCGCCGTACTCCTTGCGCCAGCGATAGTAGGTGAACTGCGTCACCTCGATCGTCCGGACTGCTTCGGCAACCGAGCGACCCTGCGAAACAAGGACATCAACCTGCCGGAGCTTCGCGACGATCTCCTCCGGCTTGTGCTTCTTCTGCGGCATTCTCTCGTCCTCCAATGGCTCAAAAACCATACCTCAGGGAGGACCACTTCAGAGGGGGCAGACCACTCGCCATGAACTAGATGTTTGGTCCCAGCATGTCATGGCTCGGAGTCCGGATAAAGATTTCCGGTTTTGTCTCGCTGATCTGTCTGATGGCTTCGAACGGCGTTTTGAACCGCAGAGCCTTGAGCTGCTTGGCGTAGTTGTAGGCGAGTAGCCAGTCCCTGACGTGCCGACGCAGGTCATTGATGGATGCGTAGTGAAAGGATTTCACAGTCGCGTCCTTGATGGTCCGCACCATTCTTTCGGCCTGGCCGTTCGTCCAGGGATGGTAAGGCTTTGTCTGGCGATGCTCGATCCCGTTGGTCGCGCAGACGGCGCCGAAGATGTGAGCGACAAAGCCGTTCTCGGCTCGTTTGTCGTGCTGGACGAACTGGACGCCGTTGTCGGTCAGCACGGTGTGGATCCTGTATGGCACCGTTCTGACAAGGGCTTTGAGGAAGCCGGCTGCGACGAGCTTCGTGGCTTTGCGATAGATCCTGGCGAAGACGATCTTAGAGGTGCGGTCGACGGCAACGAAGAGAAAGGCCTTGCCGCCTTCATAGCGCAGTTCGGCGATGTCGATGTGGAAATAACCGATCTCATAGGCCTTGAAGCGTTTTGGCTTCTCCTGATCGGCCTTCGGCAAGCGGGAAATGCCATGCCTTTGCAGGCAGCGGTGAAGGCTCGATCGCGACAGATGCGGGATCACGTCCTTCAGCGCGACGTAGACATCATCCAGCGGCAGTCTGGCTTGAACACGCAACGCGACGATGGCCGCTTCTTCCAAGGCCGACAGGACAGTGCTCGCCCTCTCTTTCGGCCCCATTGCCTCGTCCTCGACGCCGGGGCGCGATCGCCACTTCCTCACCGTCTTCTCGTTGATCCCGTAGCGCCTCGCGAGTTCAGCGATCGGAGCTTTCGATCGCTGTAGTTCTGCTCGAACGGCGTGCGTGGTCTTGGCGCTGCCGTGAAGAACCTGGCCCATAGCGCCTCCCTCTCTTTCGAGTTCAAGGATACACCATCACACTGTGGGACTGAACACCTAGGACATCGGCCGTCTCCTCTCCTTGGAGCCGATATCCGAATCCATTCCTCCCTCAAAAACCACGGCAGATTCTCAAATGCGATTCCCCTCGCATCAGCTCTCGGTAGAAGCCATGGGTGTAGCCGAAATCGGTGACATAGCCGGACGTCCAGGCGATCATAAGGCATTTGAGAGGGACAGGTGAACGGAGAGGGAGAGCTAACAAAAAACAGGGGACCCGAAGGCCCCCTGCATGTCTCGCTAAAAATCGAATGGAGGTCGATTTAGCCCGCGAAGTTGGCCTGCGTCAGATCAGCCGCATGGATGCCGGTGAGCTGAACGAGAGCGTCGGCGTTGGCAAAGCCACCAGCGTTGCTAGCAGCGCCCTCATACAGGGCATAGGTCTGGCCCTGGAAGTCGAAGGCCGTCCACCCAGCCGTGGTATGAGCGTCCGCAACCGTATTGGCGGCGTGGAGCAACGTCGCATCGGCACCGGAGTACTGGTTGATGGCGCTCTGAGTTGTGGCCGAGACCGCCGTGTAGTCGGTTGCCGGAACCGCGTTTGCCGCATTGGTTCCGAAGAACAGCACGTCGCCCTTAGCACCAGCGTGGAAGCCGTTGACGGTGTCGTGCAGGATGTTGCCGGTCGCCTGTCCAACAGCACCGTTGACCGTGGCATACTCGATGATGCCCGACGCATCCCCGTTATGGAAAGCAACGATGTCGTCGCCCGAGCCGAGATTGATCGTATCCACACCGGTGTTAGTGGCCGCAGTATTCACCCCCCCGGCACCAGCCGTACCGGCGAAGTCCGAACCAGAAACGATCAAGTTGCCAGTGAGGGCCGACGCATTGATCGTCGCGTTGTGGGCAAAGCCAGCCGACACCGTACCGTCGTTAGCGACACCCATCGCCAGATTGCCCGCACCGTCGATGTTGAAGGTCGAGCCAGCTGCGGCGTCGATGACACCGGTCTGGTTGAAGTGGCTCGGGTCGAAGGCCCCACCAGTCAGCAAGCTGTCGGCGAGATCGCCATTCGACGCCAGGTGAACCGTAACCGGCGTGGTCGCAGCACCCGCACCGGAGGTACGAATGGTGATGTTATCCACATCAGCGTTGGTACCGTCGTTGGCGGCAGCCGTACCGTTGGTACCAAGCAGAGCGAGGTCCAGAGTGGTGTTCGTTCCGCTCAGGTTGAACGCCGCCGAACCGTGGTTCAACGTATCGAAGGCATAGGTTGCCACCGAGCCGGCATTATTGAAGGTGTCATTTCCAGCCGTATTGAAGTCGAACTGGGTGATCGTCGTGTTGGTGAGCGTCGTACCGTTGAGGATCACGCCGCCGGCACCGTCAAACTCCAGATGCTCGATCGAGGTCAGGGCATTGAGCGGAGCGACGTTGGTGGCCGAGCTATAATCGTAAGCAGCATTATTGCTGACCGACACCGTATCCGTACCGCTGCCACCATTGACGTGGTCACCGGTGGTGAGACCCGTGTTGAAGTTGAAGAAGTCGTTGCCCGAGCCGCCGGTCGCCGTGACATCACCGCCAGCCGCGAAGACCGCCGAGACGTTTCCGGTGCTAGCCGACGCATCGAACGTGGTGACGTTCGTGCCAAGGGTGTTCACCACATTCACTTTGCCTGCACCGGCAACCGTGATCGTGTTCAAGGAATTATCGCCAAAAAGCGCAACGTTGTTGGTGCCAGTCGCGGCGACGGCCATCTTCTCGATGCCAGTCACTGCAACGAAGGTCGACCCACCGACGGTCAGATCGGCACTAGCGTTGTTCAGGCTGACGTTCTGGACATCCGCCGTACCAGCAACAGACGAACCAGTGTAGTTGACGTTCAGGCCGCCGCCCGTGGTGTTCGAGACCACCAGATCGACAATGTTGTGGAGACCCTGCACGTTAGCAGCGCCGTTGCCGTTTGCCAGCGTCAGCGTCTTGATGCCGTCGCTGTTGACAAAGTTGTAGTTGTTGTTTGCGTTGAACTGGTCCAGCTCGACGTTCTCGACACCGGTCATGGTCGGAACGATGGGGTTGGCAGTGGCGGCATTCGAGGTGACGCGAAGAGTGTCAGTGCCGGCGCCGCCCTTGATCACATCACCCGACTGGAGGGTCGAGTTGTCGTTGCCGCCGCTCTGGCTGACCGTACCGACGATCGTGTCGTTGGCCGCAGTACCCGCGATGTTGTCCACACCAGTAGTGAGCGTGAAGGTCGACCCGACATTTACCGTAGCGCCGAGCGAGCCGAGCGAGCCGCTATAAGTCGCGGTGCCCTGGCCGGCGGCATCGAGGAAGTTGACGACAGCCGGCGTCACGGCAGCCTTGAACTCCGGCGACTCAGAGAAGGCGAGCGCGATGCGCCCGGCGCTGAAGCCGGAATCGAGATAGTACTGCACCTCGGTAGCCGACGGCGTGCGGCCGAGAACCTGCTGATAGACCGCGTTGATGAAGGCGGTGTTGACTGTGTTGCCGCCGAAGCGCGCGGTGAACTCCGGCGAGGCGGCGAAGCTGTTGGCCAGATTCACCTCGGTCGCCGGGCCACGCAGCGTGTCGACCTGATAGTCCAGGCCGCCCTTATCCGGCACGCGGCCGAACACCGTCTGATAGAGACGGACGACTTCCTGAACGTTCTGGCCCTCGGGCGAGGAAATGAGGGCCGAACGGACCTGATCCAGCGTCAGCGCGCCGGAATTGACCGCCGAAACATATGCGTTGATCTCAGAGTCGGAGACTTCCGGACCGGAGCGCTGCAGGATGTCAGCGAAATATTGACGGATTGTATCGATAGTTGCCACGTTGATCTCCACGTAAGGCAAGCGCCGGGGCGCGTCGTTGAGAGGGAACGACCCCTCCTCCTCCATTGCTGCGAACAGCTTTATAAACCTTCCCTAACGGAAAGATACGGAGACCGAAGCGATTCTCCTAACCAGCAGCTGTACAGCAAACACTATACCGAAACAAGGGGTCGAGACAGCCCGTTACGCAAGTTTTTACCATCTGGTCGTGCAACCGGTTCGTCACCGGCGCGCGACTGTCAGGTTAGAAGAAGGTGACTGTCAAGAGTGATCCCATTAACCAGCGCCGGGGCGACGAGAGCCACGTTTTCCGGGCTTTCGGAGAAGCCGGCGAGAACGTTGGCCCGGTCCCAGATGCTGCTGCCGAGGTGGTCAAGATAGTAGGCGAGGCCGGCGGCGTCGGGCGCGCGGCCGAGAACATTGGCGTACATGGCATCGATGAAGGTGGTGTCGCTGGCCTCAGCACCGTGGTGGGCGGCGAATTCGGGCGAGACCACGAAGAAGTTTGCCATGTCCTTCAGCGTGAAATGATGGCTCTCGTATTTGGCGAGGTTGAAGGTCAGGCCGGATTGGTCCGGCGTGCGGTCGAAGGCGGCCTGGTAGAGACGGTAGACCTGGCCGGCAGGGCCATCGGTGTCGAATGCCAACGTCAGATCGCCGAAGGCGATTCGCTCGACGTCCACCAGGATCTGCGATCCACCGCCGCCGAGGTCGACGACATGGATGCTGCCTGAATTCCACACGCCACCGGGGGTGAGGGTCGCAACGCCCGTCACCACTGTGTCGAGCCCGGACCCGCCGTTGACCTGCGCCGCCTGGCCGACGAGGACGATGCGGTCGTCGCCTTGGGCGGTGTAGATCAGGTCGTTTCCGCCCATCGAGTAGATGACGTCCGAGGCGCCCGTGCCGCGCAGGAGATCGGCACCGGGGGCGCCGGCTGCGGTGAGACGTTCGGCGGAGGCATCCCAGATGTAGGACGTGAACTGGCTGCCGTCGGCCTGTGGCCCGCCGTAGAGATGCTGGATGGCGGCAATGTCGAGAGGGCCGAGATGATCGCCGCGCAGGCCGCTATAGCTCATCACCGTGTTGTCGCCGGTGTCGGCGGCCGCAGACAGCGTCTCATCGTGTCCGGGGGTGGTGTCGAAGGGATGCTTGAGGCCGAGGGCGTGGCCGATCTCGTGGAGGGCGACATGCATGAGGTCGCCGGCAAAGACCGGCGTCTGGCGATAAGAGGAAGAGAAGAAGATGTCGCCGCTGATCAGGCTCTCGCCCGCATAGACATGGTCGGCGCCGTCCTCATAGGCGAAGGGCACGGGATAGTGCCCCAGACCCGCGGCCGCATCCTGCGGGCTCGCCAGCTGGGCGAAATCGTAGAAGGCGAAGCTGAGATCGCCCTGGTGCCTCGTCGTCTCCAGAAAGGTGACGCCGCTCACATCGGCCCAGGCGGCGAGCGCTGCGCGCACCACAGCCTTCTCGCCATCGTTCAGCGGCTGGAACGTCGCCGCGCCATGCGGGTCACTCGCCGCAAAATAGTCCGGCGCGGCCGCATCGAACGAATAGGTGAGGATGACGGGCTTTCCCGCCTGATCGCTGCGGTACCAGGACTGTCCCGACAGAAGTGCGCTATAGTCTGTGACCTCAACCATCGGTTCTGCCCTTCCCACACGTGTTCGTCAAAGTCTGAATCGTCGGTACGATGAGACTCATCAAAAGGTTAAGCGAGCCTTGTCCTGCCCGTTTCTTGAAGCGGGTTTGCGAAACAGATTCGACGAAAATCAAACCATCTGCTGCAGAACGAGCCCGAACGGATCGATTGGTCTTCCCACCCGGTCGGGCCATTGATGAAGAACCGTCTGGCGGATACCGTCCCGCGAGATCTCGATCTGGCTGGCATAGCCGCCGATGCGAAAATGCCGTCGCCCATCGCGTCCCGGCGGCGCCGGAATGCCGCGTTGCGACTCCATCACCGCCAGGCCGAACGCCGCCATGTCTACCTGGCGTGGCGAGGCTGCGTGGGCGACCAGCGCTTCCAGCTTGAGGCGCTCCTCCTCGGCGAGCTCGTGACTGACCACGGCGCGCACCTTTTTCATCCGTTCGCCCGCCGGGCGCGATGGATCGAATTCCAGGATGAGGCCCGCCTCCTGGCGGGGCGACCAGCCAATCAGCCAAGACACCCTGGCCGGCATTCGCCGGAACTGGCGGCTGAGCTGTTCGTCGAACAGCACCGCGCCCCTATCGGCGATGTCATCGATCGTTCCCGAGACGGCAGCGAGTCGTGCATGCCATCCTATGGCGAAGTCCTCGATTTGCTTCGCGGCCAATACGAGCTTCTTTTTGGGCATGCTCAGGTGGTTCGGTGCAATGACCTGCAAGAGGCCTGCATCGTCGCACTGGGCCCCATCGGTCCACACAACAGCCTTATCATCGACAAGAAGGGCATTGACGACGCCGATGATGAGATTCCTTGCTAGAGCGCGATGATCAGGCCGCGGCGGTCGCCGGATGATGCACGCCTGTCATGTCGCGCAGGACGCCGACGAGCCGGAGCTCTCCATGGGCAGGATCGCCCAGAACGATATCTTCACCTTCCACCGAGAAATGTGAAATATAGGTGGAAGCCGTCGAAAGATCTGAAAATGTAAGGACGTCCTCACCCAGGGCGAATCCTTCCACCGACAGCGTGTCTCCGGCGTGATAGCAAAGAACGTCTACATGACCCGCCGTAAAATCCGGCACGACGCTCGCGGAATCCACAGACACATGGCTGGTGCTTTGGCTGACCACGTCGTGGTCGCTGCCTTTGGTGTCGTTGACATTCTGCACGATATCGGGCCCCGACGTCGCGTCGGCGTTCTTATGACCTTCGTCATGCGCGGTCGCGCCGGACGAACCAGCAAGGGTGGCCGAGGCACCATCGCGACTGGCCATGAACTGCTCGACGAGTTTGGGCAGATCGACGGCGTTGCCGTCGGCCTTCACCGTGCTCTGTGCGCCGGTGGTGGTATGGTCGGTTGTGGCACTAGCAGCTGACGAGTCTGCCTTGGTCGCTTCGACAGGCGCCGATCCGGGCTTGTCGCTGGATGTATTGCCATCCGCAGTCCTATGCGGACTCGGATCCACCTCCTTCGGCTTATGACTTTCATCTGAAGATGCGTGGGTTTCATCCGGCCTGCTAACGGCTAAATTATCGAACTTGTGTATTGCTAACTTTGATATATTATCAGTAACGTTATCTTTGCTAGGCGCCGTTACGATAGCGTCGTCAGAGCTAGCAACGGTAACCACCGGTGCCAAGGATACCGAACCATGCTGAACCATATTAGCAAGATGAGCGCCCGTATCCTCGTGAATCATCGGATGCGCGACATTTGGCAACGCATAACCGTGCAAGACTGTCTGGCTGTGGCCGACTCTCATGTTATGAACATAGCCCCAGACAAACATCGATTCGGAAGAAGGTGCCGAGCTACGAATTTCTTCATGCCAATCGACTTGTATCATCCGCGCCAGTTCCACCGCGAACAGGCTAATACCAACCACGCTTGCTGGTCCATCTATACATGGAAGAGCATGGACCGAAGAAAGACTATAACTCCCGCCTCCACTTTGATGACCGTTTGTCCAGGCCTGGCCAATGCCATCCTTTTGGAAGCGGCGGGACACAGTTCCCAACTCCGCTGCGCCGCCGTCGCCACCCCTCTTGCCGCCCTCATGAGTAAGGAGAGATGAGGACATTGCCCCATGATCGGTGTGCTGTTCATGATGAAAAGAAGAACCGCCATCAGCATCTGCTGAAACGGCCGCCTCGGCATGCTTGCTCTCCAAGATATCGACCAACATGATCGCAGCGGCCACGAAGGCCGTCAGGAAGGCATTAGGATGGAGAACCACATTGGACGAGCTTTTGATCTGCCGAACGAGTGCAAGCGGCGCGTCTTCCAGCATTCGATCGGACACCTCGCGGAAGCTGGTTCCGATATAGATGTTGCCGGTGACGCAGTTGACGACATGGATCTCGATATCGATGCGGGCGATATGGACCACGACATTGTCTGTGCCAGCCTGCTGATAGATGAACCAAGGGTCGCCTTCATCGCTGACACCGCTGTCCACGTCCACGGCCAAGCCTGCCGCAGCAAGACGGTCGCGTACACGATAGAGTTCCGCCAGATCCTGGTTCTGCCAAGGCATCTTGGGAGCCAGAGGCGTCGAAGCAAATTTGCGCTTGGTGAAGGAAAGGATGGATGCGCTCACAATACCAATCCTTGTGTTAATCTGCCTGATGCATTGAGATCGTTATCTTCAAAAACATCACAGTGAAAACGGAGAAATTAGGCCTTTTCACCATCACCAAAAAGAATTTTATAAGTAGTAGGCTCATAGAAAGCCATTATGTTGCGTACAAAATCCTTAGCGTCCATCTCCAGCGCACCGGCCCAGACACTGTACCGCTCGGCCGGGATGCGGCCGCGTCCCGCCTCGATCTGTGACACAAAAGTGTAGTAGCCAACGTCAACCCGCTCAGCCAACTCTCGCTGGGAAAGTCCCACTGCCTCGCGGCGTTGGCGTAACCAAGCCCCGCCTTCCTTGCGCAGACGTTGCCGAGCCATGTCTTCATTTACAGCTGTTTGGTTCGCCACTGTTCAACCCGCAATTGCCGTCGAGATTCGAGCCGGTGACGATGCTTTGATTTAGGTTCCAGTAAAGCTGCAACACCCACCTGAAAATATGATACGCCACTTTTTGCCTGTTCGCCAGACTCTGTCCGGGATCAGGACATGTGAACCGCGCCGACTTTCCCGGAGACCGGTTGGCTTGAGTCCTACGCGGCGATCGGCACGGCCTCAAGCTGAGCGTAGTAGGCGGCTTCTGCTTCGGCGGGCGGGATGTTGC
>NZ_JBFTEH010000031.1:0-9216 GCF_041027365.1 Jiella sp. M17.18
ATTGGAAAGAGGTCTGACCATCCGATGCTGGCCTCCCACCCAGCCAGCATCTTGAATCACATTTCCAGCCGCGGCGGAATCGCCGGATTCAAAGCTCCTATGAAACGCTCTAGAATTCCGTAGGGGAGTCACTAGGTGTCCAGTGAACTTTCCTCGACACCGTAAACGCCCGCCAGCGCCGCCCGCTCTTCCGGTGACGGGATGTCGCCCCCTTCAATCTGCCACAGGCGTTCGGGCTCGATGCCGGTCGTCAGCGAGACGGCCTCGAGCTGCAGGTCGTAATGTGTCATTCGGCCCGACGTAGTGACCCACCCGCTTCAACGCGATCAGTGGTTTGCCGCGCCGATCGGCGTCGGGACCCACGCCGATCCAAACTCTGAGTGGCGTCTGCGAACGAAGGGGCCCCGGCGCTGTCGCCGGGACCCCTTCTTGTCTGCCGCTGAGGCTAGAGCTGCTTGAAGATCGCTCGGACCCTGCTGGCCGCGACTTCGATCTCCATCGGCGACATCGGCTGCGGGTCGGGACCGAGCGCCGTCATCGACGCCGCGAGCCCCTCGCGCAGTTCCGTCTGGACGTAGTCGTGGACCCAATCGGACCAAACGACGCATCCGGCGATGCGGCGGACTTCAGCCGCGAGCGTCGGAGCCATGTACGTCAGCACCCCCGTCTCGTCGTGGTTGCGCTCCGCCTTGGCCACGGCCTGCCGGATCGCCCCCAGTTCCGCCGCTGCGAACGGCGGCGAGTTCACGCGCTCCGGAGCAGCCACGATCTCCCAAATCCGATCCCGGAGGATCTCCTCGGCATCCCGCTTGCTCCAGCCGACCTGCACAGCGTGCAGACGGCCGCCGACGAACAGCGCGTGCGTCGGTGGTTCGTTGACCCCAATGAAGGGGGCCACCGGGTCGGTCGTTGCCGCGTCCGTCGTGTTCATCGCGTAATAGAGAGTGCGCACAGCGTCGCGGACGGCCTGATCGTTCGGGGTTACCCCCCACGTCTGGTCGTTGACCATGTTGTTCCTCCTGTTCACTCCGCCGACCGCCCATCGCTGGGGCGGCCGCGCCCCCGGCGGAGAGGGGCTTGATTTCTGGGGCGCGGTTCACGGGAGGTAGGCTTGGTTTGAGGATCCCCTTTCTGATCAGACGACTATGCCGCTCGTATCCTGCGGGCTCATTAAGCGTTCGTCTAAAATGCAACCGATTTTCTGGATTCCTCGATTGCGCCCTGGGCGTTGGCCATCGGCCCTCGTCCCGTTCGGTTGCCGCTACCACGCTCTTCCGGGTTCCGACCGGAGCAGATGCCCCGATGCTCGCCGCTATGGCTGCATTTGGCATGAGATGATCGCCCCGTCCGACCCACGCCATCGCAGCCGGCGTCGAGACAACTGGAAACCGGCCCCGGGATAATCCCGCTGCCCCTTGAACGAGCTGAAGCCGCGCTTGACGTCATGCCCGTTGCCAGGGCACAGAGGTGACGCCCATTCGGCTCCGGGGCTGAAACGCCAGGGGTTGCAGAAGGTTAGATTTTATCTGGCTGGGGATCCAGGTTCCCCAGCCAGCTTCTCCTCGATTATCGATCTCACGGCCGAATTCCCTCAGCTGGGAATCTTTTCGCCGCCGATGCATCGGTTGATGCACCAAACCGAGGCATAGGGCTGGGGCACAAGCCTCCCCGCCTCGCCGACATGGTCCACTTCGAAATTACACCTCATCGACGGACGTGACCACAACGGGTCGTGTCCCGACAGGTGGTGTCGGAAGCGGCTTCCCTGAGGTGGCCGTCGCCGATCTTCGGTAGGGTTCGGATTGCGAACCTGAGCCTGGAGCCGAAGATGGCGATGACCGATGCGAAGAAGTCGCTTCTAGACCTGATCGAGCAAGAGGCTGAGGTAGCGGCCGTCTAATCGCGAAGATCGTCCCGTCGGCCGATGCCTGGTTATCTCCGCGGGTGGCGTTCCCGACATCGGCCAGCAGCGGGTGATGCTCTCCTGGCCGACTGACGTCTGTCGGCTAAGCGCCGCAGGGGTGCCGAATTGCTGCGAGGAGCGCAGCCTTCTGGGCTCTCCAGATTTTCTGGTCGCTCCGCCGTCCGAGTTCCAGCGTCACAACGGAAATGTGCTTCTCCTTGCCTGCGTAAGTGCCGAGCGAACCGGGCACCGGATAGCCAATGCTGCGTGTGATGCGATCATGGTCATGTCGGCTCATGCGCCGCGCCACCGCCATTGCCGGGCCGTCGATATCGACCTGATGATAAGGGGCGTGGACGGAAACGATCAGCCAAGGACGGAACCGCGCCATCCGCTTGAGCAGAAACCGGGTCGCCGGTTCCGACGCCGGCCGAACACCGGGGTTGTCGCCGTTACGACGGGGCTTCGTGCCCCAGTCCGAACTGGGAAAATTTCGGTTCAGATCGACACCGCGAGCGTTCGTCCGTGTATGATGAGCGAGGCCGTCCGGATTGGCCTTCGCGACGAGGACGACGGTCCTGCCCGCATAGGCTGACGGATGAAGAGCGAGCCATCGCCGGACGTGCGCGACCAGACGCGCGCCCGAGGGTTCGTTGCCATGGATGCCGCCGATCATCAGAACAGCGCTTGCGCCGTCGCCGAAGATATTCGCCGTGATCGAACGCCCGTCGACCGAGCGGGCGTTCAGTTGCCGCCCTGACGTCGCTGCTTCGGCGGGGTTTGTGATCAAGACGGACAATGTCGCCGCTCCTGTTAGAGCGACGCTCAAAGACAGGTGCAACAGCAGCCTGCCTCGCGATCCGTGGGATGCGCGTGCTGTCATTGCATGGCTTCCTTGGGAGGGGTCGAAGGACGGGGCCGCCCCGATGGCTGTCCCGTCCTGTCCTTTCAGCTGCTGTCAGGCGCTGGCTCGCGCGGGGTTCCTGCCCAGGAACTCCTGGCGCCTGGCCTCGCCCTCCTCTTCGCTCGGCTGGTCGACCTTGGTGATGCTGAGATAGGCGATCAGGGCAACGATGACGGCGAAGAAGACGGCGTTGACCGCCCAATCGCTGATGCCCAACCCGCCGTCCTGCGGGGACTGGGTCAACAGGTCGCCGATCGAGGCGCCGAGGGGGCGGGTCAGGATGTAGGCGATCCAGAACGCCAGGACGGAGCCGAAGACCTTGCTGTAGTAGGCGACCGTGGTTGCCGCGATGAGGCCGCCGAAGATCAGGACGCCTTCGAGATAGCCGAAGTTGAGGCCCTCGGTGGCGAAGTCGCCGCCGGCGGTGCCGAGGGCGAAGGTGACGAGGATCGCCGCCCAGTAGAAGAGCTCGCGCCGCGTCGTGAAGATCGAATGGATCGACAGCGTCTTTTCGCTGGCATGCCAGACGAAGAAGGTGATCGCGAGCAGCGCGGTGAAGGCGACGGTCGAGATCCACAGCGGGACGCCGAGATTGTCGGTCAGATTGTCGGTGATCAGCGTGCCGACGACGCTGATGAGGATGACCGTCAGCCAGTAGACCCACGGCACGTACTGCTTCTTGACCAGCTGGTAGACGAGGACGCCGACGAGCAGGACGCCCATGACGAGAGACGTTCCGGTGAGACCGAAGCCGAGGTTAACGTTGAGAAAATCGGCGGCTGTCTCGCCGACGGTCGTCGCCAGGATCTTGATGATCCAGAAGTAGAGTGTGATTTCCGGGACTTTGCACAACATCTCCCGCGTGCTGCTTCGCTGCATAGAAGCCATAGACGGCCCTTTCCTGCTGAAAGACTGGTGGGACGAGCAGCGATCGACGGCGCGATGCCCTTGCGATCGCGCCACCGTTCTAGGGAGCCAGTCTCGACGTCAGCTTTCCGTCAGCTTACGGATCTGCAACGCGGCGACGCTTGAAGTTTCGGAAATTGCGGAGGCAGGACTCGGGGCTCCGAGCTTCCGCGGAGAAGCCGAGGAAGTCTGGAAGGGTTCGGCCCGATGCACGTTTTCTGACGGACGACGTCGCAGGCCCGAAGGGAGCCCGGCTCCCTCAGCGCATGTCGCCGGTGTGTCCCTGCGAATACCGGCCCGGCTGCGGCCAGACGGTCAGGCCATGCGGTTCCGCGCCGACGCGGATCTTCGTCACGCCGCCCGTCGCGGTGTCGATGGCGTAGACCTCGTTGTCGAAGCGGCCGGAGAGCCAGAGCTTGGTGCCGTCGGCGCTGACATTGCCCATGTCGGGACTGCCGCCGCCGGGGATCGGCCAGGTCGCGACCACCGCGCGGGTCGCAAAATCGATGACCGAGATGCTGCCGGGACCGTGCGGGCCACCAGGCATCCGATGCGTGCCCCGATTCGAGACGTAGAGCTTTTTGCCGTCGCGGCTGACGTTCAGGCCGTGCGCCCCGACGCCGGTCTTGACGAACCCGACCTCCTTGAAGCTGTTCCCGTCGATCAGATAGACGCCGTCGTTCATCATGTCGGCGACGTAGAACACCTTGCCGTCCGCCGAGAGCCGGATGTCCTGCGGGGCGCTGCGCTTGGAGAAGTGCAGGTAGCCGACGACCGTCAGCGTCTTCAGGTCGATCTTGACGAGGCCGCCGCCGCCGAATTCGCAGGTGAAGATCGCGTAGGAATCGTCCGCTGCGAAATCGGCGTGGTTGATGCCGTGACAGTGCGGGGTGCGGATCGACGACTTCAACGCCAGCGTATGGGGATCGCGCAGATCCAGCTGCTCGCGCGCTTCGTCGACGACGATCGCCGAGCTGCCGTCGGGCATGAAATACATGTTGTAGGGATCCGAGACCGGGATCGCGGGTCCCGGCTTCCCCGTCGTCGGGTCGATGGGGGTCAGGCTGCCGCGCCGGGTATGGCTGGCGTTGTTGGTCACCCAGAGGGTCTTCAGGTCCCAGGAGGGGACGACGTGCTGGGGTCCGAGGCCGACCTTGAAGGTGTCGACGACCTTCAGGGTCTGGCTGTCGATCACGGTGACGGAATTGGACGAGTGGTTCGGGACATAGACGCGCGGAAGCGCATCCTTGACCGCGGGACTGAGGTCCCCGGCACCGGTCCGGCTGTAGATGTCGACGAGGGTGGGCGTTGCGGGAGTCGGCGCCTTTTCGGCGGGCGTCTCCTGTGCCGCGCCGGCTGCCGGCGCGCCGGACGAAGGCGGCGGCACGGGCGCTGTCGATGCGGCCGGCGAAGGGGCTGTCTGCGCTGGTGCTGCCGCTGCAGGCGTCGCCTTTGAGGTGCCCGCTGGCGACGCGGCCGTCGAAGGCGCCGGGACCGGCGCCGTCGAAGCGGGGGTCGTCGCGGCCTCCGGCGCGTTCGGAACGATGGCCGGTTCGGCCGCGAGCGTGAACCGGGACCAGACCAGAGGCACCACCAGAAACACCCATCTCGAACGCAAGGACGAACTCTTCACTTGCCGCGGCCTTGGCCGGCGGTGAATTGCCGGATGGCCGCGACGGTGTCGCGGACGACCAGATCGACGCCGATCTGCCCCAGCCGGGCGGACGAGCGCCGGGGATCGCCGCCATAGACGCCGTCCTTGGCCGAGAAGCCCTTCGACCGGGCGATCGCGTCCATGCGGACCATCGAGGGATCCGTCGCCAGCATCAGCGAGGTGTCGGCAAGACCGGCATGCGTCCCGATCTCCGACGGCTTCACGCCGGCGGCGAGGAGCGCCTTCCCGTATGCGTGCTGCGTGTCCGAATAGTAGATGCGCGCGGGATAGGCGCGCGTCGGTGTCTTGGCCCACTCCCGGTTCAGCCGATCGGCGACGGCCGTCTCGTCGGCCTGGTAGCCGCCATGGTCGCCGATCAGGACGATCGTCCGGAACCCGGCATGCCGGAAGCTACGTGCGGCCGACTCCAGGAGGTCCTCGAAGGTTCGTTTGCCGATGGTGATGGTTCCTGGGAACTTCATGTGGCCGGTCGGCGGATCGACATTGCCTTCGGGCACGTAGGAAACGACCGGCGCGACGAACGCATCGCCCAGCGTCTCGGCGATCTTCTGCGCCAGGATCTTCACGCGGACATTGTGCTTGCCGAGTGCGATCGCTGGCCCGCTCTGCTCGGTGCCGCCGATCGGGATGATGATCGTCGTCTTCCCCGACGCGATCGCATCGCGCAGCTCCGTCCACGTCTGGTCTTCGAGAAAGACCGACGCCGAACTCGCGGTGGTGGCGGTGAGCAGCAGAAAAAGGGCGACGGCCGCCGGACGAAGCGTCCTGACGGAACAAACACGGACGGCAGGTCGCACTTCGAACCTCGACGTTGCTTTTGCCCCAAATAATGCACGCGGGCGCTGGTCACGTCACTTTACCGATTTGTATATTTTTTCGGCTTTCAGCTTGTCCGTCGTTTCTCGTAGATGACGGACATTCAGGACAGCCGAGGCGACGGGCTCGAGGCCGACGTCCTGCGGCGGGACGGTTGCCGCACCGACAGGTTCATCGGTTTACCTTCCGCTTCTGAAGTTTGCACAGGCCTGCTTCGTCCTGGCGGCCGGATCCGGCCGAGCGACGCGCTTTGTCAGATCGCGCGGTCCGTGATCGTCGGCTCTCGCTCTTGCGCGATCAGGCCTTCGCCGACCAACCCAAGGGGTTTCCCATGACCATGAGCCTTGCGAGCCGCACCGAGTTGGACGCCGGCGAACGGCAGGCCCGGCACGACGACATCCCCTCCNCTCTTGCGCGATCAGGCCTTCGCCGACCAACCCAAGGGGTTTCCCATGACCATGAGCCTTGCGAGCCGCACCGAGTTGGACGCCGGCGAACGGCAGGCCCGGCACGACGACATCCCCTCCCCGGCGGCACACACGCGCTATCCGGCCTTCAAGCGCCGACTTTCCGACAAGGTCTTCTATATCGCTCCCGCCCTCATGTGGCTGTTCCTCTCGGCGCGCTATCGGAGCCTGACGCTGCCGACCGTCGCCAACCCGCAGATGGAGGCCGGCGGCCTCTGGGGCGAGTCGAAGGCGCAGACCTTCTCCCTCTTCGGCGCCGAGGCCCTCCGCTGGACCGCGCCCTTCGTCACCGTCGAACGCTCGGCCGGCGACCCGTCCGGGAAAGGCGATTTCGCGCGGCTTGCCGAGGCGATGAGGGCGGCAGGTCTGACCTATCCGGTCGCCGCCAAGCCGGACCGGGGCTATCAGGGCTGGGGCGTAAAGCGGGTTCGATCCGATGCGGAGCTGATCGCCTATATCGCCGCCCTCCCTCCGAAGGCGGGGCTGATCGTCCAGCAATGGGTGCCGTTCGCCGGCGAGGTCGGCATCTTCTATACGCGCCGGCCCGGAGCGGCACGCGGCAGCATCTGCTCCATGGCGCTGACATACCCGCCCCACGTCGTGGGCGACGGCCGTTCGACGATCGGCGAACTGGTCGAGGAGGACGTGGTCCTGCGCGCCAACGCCGCGCTTTATCGGCTATGGCATGCGACACGCTGGGACAGGATCTTGGAGCCCGGCGAGATCTTCGCTCTCACGACGGCCCGGAGCGCCCGGGTCGGCGCGGTGTATCGGGATGCCGCGAAACACATCACGCCGGAGCTCGAGCGCCGGATCGAGGCGATCGCGCAGGACATCGACGGCTTCCGGTTCGGCCGCTTCGATATTCGGTTCGAAAACCTCGGGAAACTGCGGCGCGGCGAAGGCTTCCGGATCGTCGAGCTGAACGGCGCCGGGGCCGAGATGCTGCACATCTGGGACGCGAGAACACGACTGTCCCGCGCCTACCGGACCCTCTGGGACCAATATCGAACCCTGTTCGAAATCGCCGACGAAAACCGCCGAAGGGGCTTTCGCCCGCTCTCGGTCTCGCAGATGATCCGCCTGCAGATCCGCCAGGAACGGCTGCGGCAATCGTATCCACCGAGCAGATGAGGACCCGAAGCGATGGAGCTGAGATCCTGGCTCCGACGCCTTCGGCGACAGGCAGCCCCCAAAGGGCCGGACCTCGATCCCGGTGCGAAGGGCGGCCGCGGCGGAAGCCCGCCGATTCCTCCCCGCTCTCTTCTGTGGGAACCACGCGGCGCCGCACCGTCTTCTCTCCGGAACGTGCGCGAGCGCGTGATCGCGATGACCGGGATCGGGCTTCGAAACGATCCACCTCCCGCCTCGAAGGGCAAGATCGAGCGGCACGTCCTTGCCGGTTCCACGGGATGCCCACGTATCAGCTACCTGTCCGCCGGCAGCCCGGAGGGCGTGCTCGTCCTGTTCGTCCACGGAAGCCCGGGCTCGGCAGACGAATGGACGAGCTTTCTCTCCGACGTCCCGAAGGGCCAGTATCGCATCGCGATAGACCGGCCGGGCTTCGGCTCATCGCCGACGGATGAACCGGTCGTCGCCCTCGCCGATCAGGCCGACGCGATCGGACGGATCATCGATGCGCATAGGGCGAAGAGCCCGGTCCTCGTCGGCTATTCCTACGGAGGCCCGGTCGTGCTCAGGCTGGCGGCGGACAGGGGGCAAACGATCGCGGGCATCCTGCTCATCGGCTCGGCGGCGGACCCGGACCTGGAGACGGTCCACGTCCTGCAGACGCTCTTCGCATGCCGCCCATTCCGGCGGGCGCTTCCCGGTCATCTGGCAGTCGCCAATGCCGAACTGATCGCGCTGAAGGGCGAGCTGGAAACCTTGTCGGAGAAGCTCCCGCTGCTCGTTTCACCGGTCGCGATCGTCCACGGGAGTAACGACACCCTCGTCCCCTTCGGCAATGTCGGCTATCTCCGCGAGCGGCTGCGAAACGCGCCGAGCCTGAAGCTCTCCGTCGTGGAGGGCGCGGACCACTTCATCCCCTGGAGCCACAGATCCCGTGTCGAGGAGGCGCTGGGCTGGCTTCTCGGCAGTGTCAGGAATTCCGTTTGCGGGCGGGGCATAGTGGGACCGAAGGAGATCCCCCATGGCCCGCCGCAAGGAACCCAGCATCCCTGACACATTGCTCGACCAGCTTCTGTCGGGCGCCGATCCCAAGACCGCCTTTGATCCTGGCGGCCTGCTCGACGGCCTGAGGAAGGCGCTCGCCGAGCGGGCGCTGAACGCCGAGATGGACCATTATCTTGCTGGCGAGAACGCTGCTGGCAACGGCCGCAACGGCTACGGCAAGAAGACCGTCACGACCGACAGCGGCAAGTTCGAGCTTGCCGTTCTGCGGGACCGGCAGTCGAGCTTCGCCCCGCAGATCATCGCCAAATACCAGCGCCGCTTCCCGGGCTTCGACGAGAAGGTCATATCGATGTACGCCCGCGGCATGAGCAATCGGGAGATTGTCGGGCATCTCCACGATCTCTACGGC
>NZ_JBFTEH010000032.1:0-5000 GCF_041027365.1 Jiella sp. M17.18
CCCACCGCCGACTGATGTCGGCGTGTTATTTGACATTGTGATATGAGAGAAGAAAGAGAAGCGTGGGCGGCGGTAAGTCTGCGGCTCTGCTGGACCGGTATCCTTTCCGGATTTGGCGGAGTTTGAGAGATGACACTAGTCGTTTCGCGTTTCGGTCAGATGAGAGCGGGGCTCTTTGTTTGGCGGCTTCGGTTCGGGTTATGCCTGGGCTGGGGTTGTCGTGAAGGGTCCCGGCATTTTGGCACTTTCGATCGCTTGCGGGCAGTGATGCCTTGCGGGCTTTTCGGCGTTCGGCCTTTGGTCGTACGGCGGGATCGGGGTGCTGAGGAACTCTCGTTGATGCTTTGAGACAGTGACGGCTGGGAGAAACTCTTTATCAAACCTGAGAGTTTGATCCTGGCTCAGAACGAACGCTGGCGGCAGGCTTAACACATGCAAGTCGAACGCACTCTTCGGAGTGAGTGGCAGACGGGTGAGTAACGCGTGGGAATCTACCCATCTCTACGGGATAGCTCCGGGAAACTGGAATTAATACCGTATACGTCCTGAGGGAGAAAGATTTATCGGGGATGGATGAGCCCGCGTTGGATTAGCTAGTTGGTGGGGTAATGGCCTACCAAGGCGACGATCCATAGCTGGTCTAAGAGGATGATCAGCCACATTGGGACTGAGACACGGCCCAAACTCCTACGGGAGGCAGCAGTGGGGAATATTGGACAATGGGCGCAAGCCTGATCCAGCCATGCCGCGTGAGTGATGAAGGCCCTAGGGTTGTAAAGCTCTTTCACCGGTGACGATAATGACGGTAGCCGGAGAAGAAGCCCCGGCTAACTTCGTGCCAGCAGCCGCGGTAATACGAAGGGGGCTAGCGTTGTTCGGAATTACTGGGCGTAAAGCGCACGTAGGCGGACATTTAAGTCAGGGGTGAAATCCCGGGGCTCAACCCCGGAACGGCCTCTGATACTGGGTGTCTTGAGTGTGGTAGAGGTGAGTGGAATTGCGAGTGTAGAGGTGAAATTCGTAGATATTCGCAGGAACACCAGTGGCGAAGGCGGCTCACTGGACCACAACTGACGCTGAGGTGCGAAAGCGTGGGGAGCAAACAGGATTAGATACCCTGGTAGTCCACGCCGTAAACGATGGAAGCTAGCCGTCGGGTTGTTTACAGCTCGGTGGCGCAGTTAACGCATTAAGCTTCCCGCCTGGGGAGTACGGTCGCAAGATTAAAACTCAAAGGAATTGACGGGGGCCCGCACAAGCGGTGGAGCATGTGGTTTAATTCGAAGCAACGCGCAGAACCTTACCAGCTCTTGACATGCCACGACGGTTACCGGAGACGGTTTCCTTCCTTCGGGACGTGGACACAGGTGCTGCATGGCTGTCGTCAGCTCGTGTCGTGAGATGTTGGGTTAAGTCCCGCAACGAGCGCAACCCTCGCCCTTAGTTGCCAGCATTCAGTTGGGCACTCTAAGGGGACTGCCGGTGATAAGCCGAGAGGAAGGTGGGGATGACGTCAAGTCCTCATGGCCCTTACGGGCTGGGCTACACACGTGCTACAATGGCGGTGACAGTGGGCAGCCAACCAGTGATGGTGCGCTAATCCCAAAAAGCCGTCTCAGTTCGGATTGCACTCTGCAACTCGGGTGCATGAAGTTGGAATCGCTAGTAATCGTGGATCAGCATGCCACGGTGAATACGTTCCCGGGCCTTGTACACACCGCCCGTCACACCATGGGAGTTGGTTCTACCCGAAGATGGTGCGCTAACCCGCAAGGGAGGCAGCCAGCCACGGTAGGGTCAGCGACTGGGGTGAAGTCGTAACAAGGTAGCCGTAGGGGAACCTGCGGCTGGATCACCTCCTTTCTAAGGACGATCCCTCATCCACATCGGATCCTCCGGCCTCGGCCGGACCGTCCGGTCCCTGGATATCGGATTGTTTTAGAACAAGGTGCCGATAGTCAGTCGGCGCCGCGCATACACGAAGCGCTCATGAAGCCGGTCTTCGGATCGGCCTACGGCGTAAGGGCAGGCCCCGCCGCCTTCGTTTCTCTTTCTTCCCTGGATGAATTGCCGGACCCGGTGCGCGTGTGCCCTGTCGCTCGATCGTCACGATCGGATGCGACGGTGTCGCGGTCCTGGACCTGAAGGTTCGGGCCCGTAGCTCAGCTGGTTAGAGCGCACCCCTGATAAGGGTGAGGTCGGTAGTTCGAATCTACCCGGGCCCACCAAATTGGTGGCACAGTGGTGCTGGCTGGGAAGCGATGCGGGCGACCAATTTGGTGGGCCCGGGTAGCTTTCTCGCTTTGTCTGTCCCCGCTTCGCTGCGGGCAGACGGGCACGGGCCCACTGCGCTGCGTCTGGACATGAGGCGCCTCTTCGGTAGGCCGAATGGCCGTCGCAGATCGCTCGGCGCCCTCGCGGAGCGCTTCGCGCGTGAGCGATAAAGTTGGGGCCTTAGCTCAGCTGGGAGAGCATCTGCTTTGCAAGCAGAGGGTCATCGGTTCGATCCCGATAGGCTCCACCACTCACTGTCGTTCGTGGTGGAGCTATCGGCTTGTTGCTTGGTCCGTCCTCGCTTTTCTGCGGGCGGACGGGTAGGCTCCGCCATAGCCATCCAGGAAGATAGACAACGGTTTGCAGTCCGTTCGGCCTTGGCCGTCGTGACTGCCTGTTCTCCATGTCATCGTGAAGAAGAAGACGGATCTCGAAGGATCGTCGCGAAATGTCTCCGGCAACGGAGGCTGCCCCTCTACTCCGGGGCCTCACCGAGTGAGAAGCGTGGTTCTGTCGACGAGAGGTTCGGCCAAGGGTTCATCGCCCGACGCCGGTCATAACGGCCTCTTGTCCTGTGATCGATGTTGCCTGACCGCACATCGTCGGGATCTGTCTCGAGAAGCTGGTCTTTCGTCGATTGGATATCATCCAGTCGACAGGGCACCGCTGCAGGACGCTGGAACGGGTTGCACGCCTGTCCGGTGTTTGCGGTGCCTTTAGAGAATGATCGCGATGTTCATCTCTCTCTTTCCTCTGACTTCGGCAAGTGGCCGCTGATCCGAGGGTCTTCGGACCCGAGGCGAGCGCAACCGCGCGTCGGCCGGTCAGGCCGCGCCCACGCAGCCGGCCCCTTGGGGCCTGGCGTGAGTGCAAGGAAACGATGAGCATTGGCGATGAGAACGATCAAGTGTCAAAAGGGCATTTGGTGGATGCCTTGGCATGCACAGGCGATGAAGGACGTGATACGCTGCGATAAGCCATGGGGAGCTGCGAATAAGCTTTGATCCGTGGATTTCCGAATGGGGCAACCCACCTTCGACTACCGTTAAGTTCTAACTGCTGAGCTGGCACGACGTCTTGCTGACGGGCACCCGATGAAGGGCGCACGGCAGTCAAAGGCCGACCGGCCGACGCGGCTTTTGCCGCGCCCTCGCGGAGCCGATCGCAAAGCGATCTGGCGTGAGCAGCTAGGATTAACGGTAGTCAGTGAAGGTATCTAACTCTGAATCCATAGGGGTTAGAAGCGAACTCGGGGAACTGAAACATCTAAGTACCCGAAGGAAAAGACATCAACCGAGACTCCGCAAGTAGTGGCGAGCGAACGCGGACCAGGCCAGTGGCCTCATATGAGAGAAGCCGAACACGTTGGAAAGCGTGGCGAGATCGGGTGACAGCCCCGTAGGCGCAATGCTCTTTGAGGTCCTTGAGTAAGGCGGGACACGTGAAATCCTGTCTGAAATTCGGGGGACCACCCTCGAAGCCTAAGTACTCGTGCATGACCGATAGCGAACCAGTACCGTGAGGGAAAGGTGAAAAGCACCCCGACAAGGGGAGTGAAAGAGAACCTGAAACCGAATGCCTACAAACAGTGGAAGCCCGCAAGGGTGACCGCGTACCTTTTGTATAATGGGTCAGCGACTTAGTCTGGCGAGCAAGCTTAAGCCGATAGGTGGATGCGTAGCGAAAGCGAGTCTGAACAGGGCGTTCAGTTCGTCGGATTAGACCCGAAACCGAGTGATCTAGCCATGAGCAGGCTGAAGGTGCGGTAACACGCACTGAAGGGCCGAACCCGCATCTGTTGCAATAGATTGGGATGACTTGTGGCTAGGGGTGAAAGGCCAATCAAACTCGGAAATAGCTGGTTCTCCGCGAAATCTATTTAGGTAGAGCGTCGGATGAACACCGTGCGGGGTAGAGCACTGGATGGGCTAGGGGGACTCACCGTCTTACCAAACCTAACCAAACTCCGAATACGCACGAGTGCTGTCCGGCAGACACACGGCGGGTGCTAACGTCCGTCGTGAAGAGGGCAACAACCCTGACCACCAGCTAAGGTCCCCAAGTTATGGCTAAGTGGGAAAGGATGTGAAGTTTCCAAAACAACCAGGATGTTGGCTTAGAAGCAGCCATCATTTAAAGAAAGCGTAACAGCTCACTGGTCTAGATAAGAGACTTTGCGCCGAAAATGTACCGGGGCTCAAGCCATACACCGAAGCTGTGGGTTCTGACGATCTTCGGATCGCAGAGCGGTAGCGGAGCGTTCCCTAGGCTGATGAAGCGGGACCCGTGAGGGCCCGTGGAGGTATGGGAAGTGCGAATGCTGACATGAGTAACGATAAAGGGAGTGAGAGACTCCCTCGCCGAAAGTCCAAGGGTTCCTGCTTAAAGTTAATCTGAGCAGGGTTAGCCGGCCCCTAAGGCGAGGCCGAAAGGCGTAGTCGATGGGAACCACGTTAATAATCGTGGGCCTGGTGGAGAGTGACGGATCGCGTGTGTCGTGAGCCCTTATCGGATTGGGTTTGCGGCGAAGCGGTCCCAGGAAATAGCCCCACCGTATAGACCGTACCCGAAACCGACACAGGTGGACTGGTAGAGTATACCAAGGCGCTTGAGAGAACTATGTTGAAGGAACTCGGCAAATTGCACGCGTAACTTCGGAAGAAGCGTGACCTCTTCATACGCAAGTGTGGAGGGGTGGCACAGACCAGGGGGTAGCGACTGTTTAC
>NZ_JBFTEH010000033.1:0-6253 GCF_041027365.1 Jiella sp. M17.18
ACTTCACCGCCGACGACACCGCCACACCGAACCGCATGGCCGCAGACCGGCAGGTCTCCCCCGCCAGGATCGCCGACACCACCCGCTCGCGAAGATCATTGGAAAGAGGTCTGTCCTCTTAAGCTTCTTTCCATGCTATTCTTGGAAAGGAGGATCGAGCCATGGGACAGTCATCGGCAAGGAAATCGGCGGGGCCGCGTGATGCGGCAACGAAGGTTGCGCATCATCGTTTGAGCGTGCTCGACCTGGCCAAGGAGCTGGGCAACGTCGCCGAGGCGTGCCGGCAGCGCGGTCTCGACCGCACCAGCTTCTACGAATGGAAGCGGCGCTTTCAGACGCAGGGCTTCGAGGGCCTGAAGGACCTTCCGCCGATCCACAAGAGCCATCCGCAGACGACCCCGCCGGCGACGGTGGAGCGGATCCGGGCGCTGGCGCTCGAGCATCCGGCCTATGGCTGCAACCGGCTGGAAGCGCTCTTGCGCCTGGAAGGGATCGCCGTCTCGGCGATCACCATCCAGAAGATCCTGAACGCGGCCGATCTCGGCACACGCACCGACCGCTGGCTGGCGCTGGAAAAGGCCAATGCGGACAGAGAGATCGCGATCACGCCCGAGCAGGCGGCGTTCATCGAGAAGCTGAACCCCTGCTTCCGCGAGCGCCATGTCGAGAGCTCGGCGCCGGGCGAACTGCTGTCGGCCGACACCTTCTTCGTCGGCAATCTCAAGGGCATCGGCAAGGTCTACCTGCATGCCGTCGTCGACACCTACGGCTCCTATGCCTTCGGCTTCCTGCACGTCTCCAAGCAGCCCGAGGCGGCCGTCGCCGTGCTGCACAACGAGGTGCTGCCGTTCTATCGCAACCTCGACCTGCCGGTCGGCGCCGTCCTGACCGACAACGGCCGGGAATTCTGCGGCACCGAGAAGCATCCCTACGAGCTCTATCTCGACCTTAACGGCATCGAGCATCGGCGCACCAAAGTCCGCACCCCGAAGACCAACGGCTTCGTCGAACGCTTCAACGGCACCGTCCTCGACGAGTTCTTCCGCATCACGATGCGCGAGACGTTCTATGAAACCGTCGAAGCCCTGCAGGCCGATCTCGACGCCTGGCTCGTCCACTACAACACCGAACGCCCGCACCTTGGCTACCGCAACATGGGCCGCAGGCCGGTCGAAACCGTCATGTCATTCGTCAGTCAAGAAGCTTAAGAGGACACGCGGACACCAGCAGCGTCGCTATTGCCGAGTTACATCACACCTCAAGTGGACGCCATCAATTCAGTTTCTGAAGGACGGTTCGTCAGAGTCTTGATCCGGTTAATTTTTGGTGGGCTCAGAAATATACGTACGACATGCTTCAGCCATACGAGCGGCGGCAATTCTACCGCTGCGGCCGTTTAGAAACGCCTGCGAGAAACTCAAATCTATCCGCTTTTCACCCGACGCATCAGGAGTGATAATGAATGAAAGGGTCTTACCTTGGGACAAAGGTTCAATTATCGGCAAAATGTCAGCGCCGGCATCGATGACCGTCGCTCTCTTCCCCTCCACCTCCCGTCTAGCAAATGAAAGGGGCGCAGTGAGTCTATGATTGCGATCTTTTCTGGAAAATATTTCTAATATTCCCTCTGTGGGGCCCGTTTCTTGCTCATCCATTAGCAAGACTATTTCAGCACCGCCATCCTTCCGACACACAATCTGGCCCATTTCAGCTGCAACGCGAGGGTTGTTTCGCGTACCGTTTCTGTGGGGCCGGCCCGGAAAAAAGTTGAGAGATGTTTCGTCGGCATCGGTGCTAAAGAACAGCTTCTCAGGAAATGGCTCTTGGGCCTGCTGGGCCATCTGGCATCCAGCATTTCGGATTTTTTTTCCAAGATCAGGGATTTTCAAGTCGCAGGTCTCAGCATAGTTCTTACTCGTAACGACGTCTTCCAGACCATAGCACCCGCGGGGCGCGATTGTCACGGCTCCGAATTTACAGTCCGCGGCCACCTCAGAAGAGCGGGCGACGGGGGATGTTTCGATATCATTCGCCAAAGCTGACGCTTGGCTGTGGAGAAGCGCAACAAGGTACACGCCAATCAGGCGCCCATATTTAGCGCTCACGGGGATCTGGCTCTTACGCTGCTTTTCCATGGTGTACCGGTGGGTTGGCAAAATAAATTCGGATGACTTCCATGCTGACGTGAGAGTAGTAACGTGGTTCGGGGGGATTTTTTATAAATATATTCGGTAAATTTCTAATTGTGATTCGAGGCTCTCATCTCCATACAGGATGACAAAACGAGGTTCACACTGCATTCCGATCGGAGTTGCGCGGCAGAGACATTGGAGCGCCCATGCGCGCTTTCCAAAGATCAGATGGCGCTCAACCTCGGCGATCTGGCCGCCGTCATGCCGGCGGGGTCACGTCCGTCAATGAGGCGTAATTTCGAAGGCGGCCATGTCGCCGGTCTTCATGCGGCGGCAGGCTGAAGCTTGAGGATGGGATCGACGGCGACAGTGTCGATCTGGTCCATCCCGTGGAGCGGCATGTATCGGTTCTGGGTCTGCCATTCGTCGTTGGCCTCGAGGAGGACGGCGCCGATGAGGCGGATGATGTAGCCCTCGTTCGGGAATACGCCGACGACTGAGGTGCCGCCCCATATAGCCATGCCCTCGATTTCCATCCCGCGCGATCCCTGATGCAGCATTGCACGTGCCCGTCCCGCCCTCCGCCGGGATGCCGGGCACTGGTGGAAACAATTTCCTGCAGGGAAGGCGAACTGACAGGAACAGTCGGATGAGGCTCCTGATCATCATCGTCAACCTGCGGCGCGGGCCGCGGCTATGGTGAGCAACGTGTAGGGAGGCTCGACGCGGGCGACGATGAAGGCGGTGCAGAAGTTGGGAGCCACTGCACCGCCTGTCCGAGACGGCGCCCCTCCGAATAGGACGCCTATGCGTAGCAGGCGATTCCCCAGCGTCAATAGCTGCCGACTACGGCGGCAGCAGTTCGCGTGTCAATGTCGGGTTTTCCCGGTAGAGGTGCGGAGTCGGCAGGAAGACAACAAGCGCCCTCGACCTCGCCGCAGCGGCAACCTGCGTGTCCTCCTTTCGCTCGTTGGCTGACCAGCCGCGGATGACACACAGCCTGAATGTAGAAGCCCGGAAGTCGTCCGAGTCCTGGGGGAGGGGGATAGAGCGATCTGCAGGTTCATCGCCGTAAGCGAGCGTGCGTTCTCAGACGACGCCTGAAGCTAGCATAGCACACGCACGCAGGGTGAAAGATCATCGCCGGGCAGCGGTAGGGAGCCCGGCGAGCCGCGCCTCCGCTCGCCGGGCCGGGGGAAGCCGCAACGAGGAGGTCTACCGTTGCAGCGAGAGGATCCTGCCATGTGTGCCGTTGTGGCGCACTTTAGCCAAAAGAGGTAGATCAGCAATCAATGCTGCTGGAAGAGCCTCCGGATCTGCCGTCCCGCTTGGCGCTTCATGTTCACGCTTTATCCCCACCCAGTCCGCTGCTCGTAATCTGTCTGGCAAGCGTCGCTTTCAGCGCGAGTCGGATTAGTGAGGAGCACGTCGATGGCGAGCGAGAAGTGGTTGTTGAGCCGAGCGTCGCCGAGGAATTCGACAGCGAATGAACGGTCGCGGCTGACAGCGACATGGCTCAACGTCGTCGCCGCCGGCGTCATCACTACTGGCGTCGTTTCGCCTCTGATGACAGGGATCCTGAGCGGGTCGCCCGTGCCGCTTTGGCTGTTGCTGGCTGCCTCATCGGCCTGCCTCTCCCTGGGCGTTCTGCTGCATGTCATCGCCAGGGGCATGGTCGGGAGGCTGCGGCCGTGACTCGTGAGGATCGCTCCGCGGTCGATCCCGACCGGCCCTCCAGCGTCTCGCTGCCGAAACCGCAGTTCAAGTGGCAGCGCTTCGGCGTGGGGCAGAGGTTCCTCGGCTATGACGGCCGCCTGCACTTCGGGACGATCGCCTTCACCGAGTATGGGATGCACCGCGGCGAGTGGGAGTGGTCCGTGTGCGGCATGTCCTGGCGCGACCACGGCCCGCACCGGCACGGCTTCCGCCTAAATCATCCGCGGGTCGTCGCGGTCGACGTGGAGCGGCTCTATCTGAGACTCCTGCCTTTGTGTGACGGCGTCCAGCTTCGTGTCGAGGACGAGATCGCGCATTTCGAAGCGCGGGGCCTGCCGCTCCCCCGCGGGACAGCTTGGCGGAAGGCGAGGTTCTTCGGCGCCGCCGAAGCACCCATCGGTGCCGGCTGATATTTTCCTTTGGCACCGACTGCGGAAGAAGGTGCCACCCGCGATAGACCGCTGCCTGACCATCAATCTCAGGATCTGCGATGCCGCGCTTCTTCTTTGACATCAACGACAACGGGCAATTCTCCCAGGATGAGATCGGAGTCGATTGCGACGGCGAAGAGGCGGTGCGGAAGGCCGCCATCGAAGCGCTGCCTACACTCGCCCGTGATGTGATGCCGGACGGCGACCATCACGTCATCTCAGTTCTTGTCCGCGACGCGCAAGGGACCACCGTTCTGCGCAGTTCGCTGACTCTCGATGTGGTCTGGCTCAAGGACCACGAGAAACAGTGACTCCGCTCAGGAGCGACCGTCTGCCGTTGGGCAAGCAACGTGGCTGCTCTCGAAGCGGTTGTGCTATAGGAACTTCATGATTCGGATTTGCATCGCCGCTGTGTCCATCCTTCTCGCCGCGTCTCCCGCGTTTGCTGACATGCTGCCTGTCTGCGAAGGCGGGCACCGCGCCGAGCGCAAGCTTACCTGCATCGTCGACGGTGACACGGGCTGGGAGAACGGCGTGAAGTGGCGCGCACTCGCTGTCGACACTCCGGAGATCAGCCATCCTGGTTGCCCGGCGGAAAAGCGGATCGGCTTGAAGGCGCGCGACCGGCTGCGCGAGCTGATGGCCGGCGGCTACCGGATCCAGTGGCAGCACGAGAAAGGCCGCTACGGTCGCGAACTCGCGAAGGTGATCCTGAACGACGGCCGCGATGCGAGTCAGGTGCTGATGGACGAGGGGCTGTCGCAGCCTTGGCCGAACCACGGGAACAAGTGGTGCGGGCGCTAGCTCGACTACTGGGGAAATTTTTTCGCGCCGCGCCGGCAGTGCGGCAGGACGTGACTGTCTTGCTCACCATGCACAAGCCGCCGGCGGCATGGTGGGAAGCTCGAGAGCGCCGACGGGCCGCGGCCGATAAAGCGGATGAGCGGCATTGGAACGCGGTAATGCGAGAGATTGAGCGCAGGACCGGCTATCAGCATCAGCCGGATACGGCGACGCGGTATCTCGAAGGTCGACTCTGACGCACGATCTGCCGCGACCTCCAAGAGGTAGACCCGAAGCTGCGGCCTTATTGGAAGGGGTCGTCCTCCGGCTCCGGCCCGACGGCCGCCCCGTCAGTCCGCACAGGCGGCGTCATGGGGTCCGTCATCATCGCGAAGACGACGAAACCGATCATCGCGACAATCAGGGCGATCCAGATCCAGATCGCAACCGGCTCGTCATCTCGTGGATTGCGATGCCGCGACATCGGTGCACTCTCCCGGCTGCGGATTCCGATTCAAACCGGCCGGGTATTCCGATTTGAAGCCGGCCACCATTCCGGAATGAAGCCGGCCAGCATTCCGATCGATAACCGGCCACCCTCCGGCGTCNTGCGGATTCCGATTCAAACCGGCCGGGTATTCCGATTTGAAGCCGGCCACCATTCCGGAATGAAGCCGGCCAGCATTCCGATCGATAACCGGCCACCCTCCGGCGTCTGAAGCCCCTGGGTCAGCAACTCGGGCATCACCCTCCTTGTCGAACGAGGAGAGCGTGATGCCGGCAAAGAGAAGGCTGACCATGAGACAATTGCGACAGATGCTGCGGCTTACCCGGGACGGCGTCAGTGCCCGAGAGATTGCCGAGACGCTCGGCGTGGCGAGAAGCACCATCCAGGACAACCTGAAGCGCGCTACGGCGGCCGGTCTGAGCTGGCCGCTGCCGGGCGAGATGACGGACGATGTCCTCGAGAACAGGCTCTTCGACCACGCCGGGGTCAAGCAGGGCATACGACGGCGTCCCGAACCGGACTGGGCGGAGGTCGCCGTGGAGCTGAAGAAGCCCGGCGTCACGCTGCAGAGTACGCATCCGGCGTGGACCGCGGTGAAGAACTTTTTCTCGCTTCAGCGGCAATCTGGGGCTTGCGCCTTTCGAGTTAAGCTATCGACGAGTTACCGGAATGTCGTGCGCGAG
>NZ_JBFTEH010000034.1:0-5854 GCF_041027365.1 Jiella sp. M17.18
ACTACCTGCCGCCCTACAGTCCCGACTTCAACCCGATCGAGATGGCCTTCTCCAAGCTCAAGTCGCTCCTGCGTGCGAGAGCCGAACGGTCTGTCGACGCGCTCTGGGATGCCGTCGGCGCGGTCCTCCCGCTCTTCGAGCCCGAAGAGTGCGCCAACTACTTCGCGGCTGCAGGATATGAACCGGATTAAGCCGGACCTGCTCTAGACGTAGAGGGTGTGGCTTTGCTCCGTCGCCGCGTTCCCTGGCGCAAGAGCGTCACCGCGACCTGCCAATCGTCCGGCTGCAAGGACTGGTTCCTGCCATCAAAGCTCTGATAGGTCGCCTGGTGCCGTTCAATCGGCTACCCGTCGCGGGAGGAAGACTGTGCCGTTGGGCGACACGATCGCGGTGCGGATGGCATGGCGCGAGGCGAGGCCGTCGACTATGCCGAAGTCGAGCGGCTGAGTTTCGGGTTCCGAAACCACATCCACCGTTTTAGGTAGCTGGCGATCGGCCACGCCATCGGCAGGTCCGACCTTCGGCTGCGCCTCGCTCGCGGAAACGGCACTGATGCGTTAGAGCGATCGCGCGCCGGGTTCTGAGCCCGCCTTTTAGGAGAGCCGCTATATCTGGACTGCAGCCTGTGGACCACGGTCGTCTTAACCAGCCCTTGGAACCAGTCGCCGTCTTCGTCCACGTCCATTATCTCGATGTCTGGGAGGATCTTGCAAAGGTCTTGGCCGAGCGCATGGACGTGCCCTTCCGGCTGATCGTGACGTCTTCGCTATCGGGCGAGGAGATCGTCGCGCCGGCGACACCCCATCTCGTCGAGATGATCGTCATCACGACCGAGAACCGGGGCCGGGACATCCGGCCGTTCCTCATCGCCTATGGCAGCGTCGGCGGCTATTCCATCGGCCTGAAGCTGCACACCAAGCGCTCCACCCATCTATTCGCCGGCGACGTCTGGCGCGCCGAGATCCTGGATTCCCTCCTGCCGCGCGAACAGGGGGTCACCGCGATCCGCAGAAGGATGGAGCAGGTGCCACATATTGGCTTGGTTGCGCCGAGGGGATTGTTCCTATCGATCGGGGAATGGATGCTGGACAATCTGGAGGGTGTGGCGCGGCTTGCTGAGACGCTGTCGCTGAATGCCAACCGCCGCGTGATTGCAAAGGGCCATTTTCCCGCCGGCTCGATGTTCTGGTTCCGCCGTCAGGCGCTTGAAGACTTTTCGGCCCCCGAACTCCTCACAATGTTCGAGGAGGAGACCGGTCAGGTCGACGGAACGACCGCCCATGCAGTCGAGCGCATGTTCGCCTTCTCCGCCGAACGCCGCGGCTTCGTCGCGATGCCGATGGACACGCTCTTCGAGGCCCGCCCGGACATGTCTGATGCGGCGTTGCGCCGGCTTTCGCGCTCGAGGCGCGCCGAAGTGAGCCGCACCCTCTACCCGTTCGCGATCCACCGCTTCGTCCACCGCTACGCGCCCTTTCTGTTTTCGCTCTACCGCCAAGTCCCGAAGACCTTCCGGGACCGCCTGCGCAAGCGGTTCGGCGAGCCGCGGTACTGATCTTGTGAGGCGTGCACAACGCCTCCCGGCGTGGCTGCCGACCTGCGAAACTGTCAGGGCGCATTCTGTCCTTGGACCACCAAGGGCGAGCTGCCATCTTGGCGACCTGTGTCTCCGAACGGCGCGTCTCGCGCAGAGAGAACCGCTTCTGCCGGTCGAGCTGGCGGCTCCCCTCGGCGGCGGCACAGTTCAGGCAGCAGTAAGACGCACCCATCATCGTCGAAGCAACAGCATGCGACAAGCCGTAGTCTGCTGCTTGCCTTTTCGCGTCGCGAAGCGTCACATACCCCTCGTCATCCATTCACCAGTGGGTGGCCGACGGAGAGCTTCTTAACCCCTACGGAACTCCTGCATTGAGGCGACCGGATGGGACCACGCAAAACCTTCCCCGAGCAGAAGAGGCTGGCAACAACGATCTCCCCGAAAATCTCATTTTTGACCAGATCCGGCTCGCCGCCACTGACATCGCCTTCTATAGATCGACGGGAAGTCCCTATAACGTCGGTTTCGACCTATTTCCGATCGAGGAAACCCTCAAGTCCGCCGTGCAGCAGCTGCTTTGTCCGAAAATGAGGTTTTCGGGGAGAGCCGGCGCAGGCGATCCTGCGAGGGCATGGGCGGGGTCACATATTCGGCGGTTCCGGTAATGCGGGCGCGTCGTCCGACCTTCGGCCGCTGCGCCTCAGCATACGCTTCGCGCAGCTCCGCCTCACTTTTTTTCCACCAGCCGAGCCCGATCCTGACGACCTTCTTGCCCTCTTTTATCGGCAGGACGCTGACGCCGAAGGGAGCAAGCCCGTTGATTTCGGCGACCGCCGGCTTCAGGACGTGCTTGTTGAACTCACCGAAGGATTTGTAACGGTTCGGCGGCACGCCCATCATCAGGCGGAAGTCAGCAAGGGAGTATTCTGCCGACGTCTTGTAGTCCAGATTCACGAACTGGGCGATATTTTCATAAAGCGAAACCGAGTATCGCGAGGTGAAGGCCATCAGGACGGGAATGGCTATGCGTCCCCAGATCTGCGATTCCCTCAGAACCTCGATCAGCCGCTTGTCGAAACTGTAGGTCAAGACGCCGGCGCGGCGGTCCGGGTCGTCGAGATCATTGCCGCCGAGGAACTGTACGCGTCGGGTCTTCCCGTCGACGTGCTTGACTGTGAGGATCGTGCGCATCAGCGCCTCGATCGCCTCCTCCACCATCTCGTAGCCCTTGTGCCCGTCCGGCTTCAGCACGTCGATCTCGATAGTGTAGTCTTTGCCCTCCTCGACGCCCTGCATGTGCGCATTGTGCCAGAGGATCGTGATCGCCCTGCGGGCGTTCAGCGTCAGCTCGTGATGGCCGGTGACCTGGATCAGTTCTGCCGGCTTGACGGCTTCACGGTCCTTTGGCGTGATTGTAAGGGTGAGGACGAGCGGTTTGGACATTCAGACATCATACGAATGAAAAGTGAAAAACCAACCCCTCACATTTCATTGCCCGAACGTCTCATCTTTGTAACCGGTATGACCAGCTTGAGGCCGTGCCGATCGCCGCGTAGGACTCAAGCCAACGGTCTCCGGGAAAGCCGGTGCGGTTCACTTTGGGCCGCGGCGTATGGTGAGACCATCCGGGACAGGGGCACCGGGAGCACGTGAGGTGCGGGCAGGCCGATGCATAGGATGAGCTGCGAACTCGCGTTAGTAGCTGGCCGCCCCTGCGACCTGCTCGGTTGCGCCGAGAGCGCGGATCCGTAGGTGTCGTGTCGCCCGCCGGCTCCCGTCCTGACCAAGGAAGGAGGAGCCGATGAGAAGGGTGATTGGAATGGACATCCACCGCACCTTTCCGGAGGTGGTGTTCTGGGAAAAAGGAAGACTACGGCACCACGGTCGGATCGACATGACGCGCTCCGGCCTTGAAGGCTTCGCTCGCAGTCTGGAGGGCGATGACGAGATCTCGTTGAGGCCACCGGCAATGCCATGTCGGTGGTTCGCGTGTTGTCGCCTTTCGTGGCGCGCATGATTGTCGCGAACCCGATGCAGGTGAAGGCGATCGCGCATGCCCGCATCAAGACTAACAAGATCGACGCAGGAGTTCTGGCGCAGCTTCAGGCGAGCGGCTTTCTGCCGGAGGTCTGGATCCCCGACGAGCGAACCGAGCGGCTTCGTCGGCTGGTCGCCCGCCGCAATCAGGTGGTTCGCCATCGCACCCGGGTGAAGAACGAGATCCACGGCATCTTACAGGCCCATCTCGCGCCGAAGTGCCCGCATGCCGACCTGTTCAACGGGCGCGGTCGGGACTGGCTGTCAAAGCAGGCCCTTCCCGACGACGAACGGGCAGCGATTGCCCGATACGTGTGTGAGGTCGAGCGGCTCGCCGAAGACGTGGCGGACGGGGAGATCGCGAAAGACACGGTGGATGATCCGGCGGTGCAGCGGATTTTGACGATCGCCGGCGTCAACGCTGTGGTCGCCTCCGGTATCGTCGCCGCGATCGGCGACATCTCCCGCTTCCGAGAACCACAGAAGCTCGTCAGCTACTTCGGTCTCAACCCGCGAGTTTGCCAGTTCGGGCTCGGCCTTGCCCAGTATGGCCGGGTCAGCAAGCATGGACGTTCGCATGCCCGCGGCACCCTTCGATCTGTCCCCGAACCTCTCATCTTTCGGTTTTGCGCCCGGCTCCTGAGTCTTTTCGTCGACTTCATGAGACAAGTTGAGGCGATGATGCTCAGACCTGTTTCGCGGCTTTGCCGCTTCTAGATTCATATATTCTTTTAATTCAAGATTCGTCACTGCTAAGCGGTTGATCCTTAACGGGAAAATACCTTCAACTATGAGAGATTCGGGGGCTTCGGTGAGGTCTCCGGGGGAATTTGGCCGGTTGCGATGAGGCTTTCGGGGCGAGAGATGAGGCTTTCGGGGGATAAAATGAGGTCTTCGGGGAGCGGGACAGTACTGGACGCCCGTCTCCCCGCGGTCAGGCGAAGACTTGAGGCGATCGCGCCGACCCCTGATCGCTGAGGTGCTGAAGGGCTCGGGACAGGTCGTGCTGTTGTCCGGACCAGCCGGTCCGTGGCGAAATCTCCCCGAAGCTCTCATAGATGCGGGGGGCGCAAAACGCTGTTCCCATTACCGCCTGCGGACCGGCGGATCGCCCGGCGCAATCCGGCTGGGCATGCCTGGTAGAGCCGCCGCAGACCCGGCAGAGCCAGAGCCCATCGCGCCAGGAGCGGGGGTCGGCGAAGGAACGGGGTGGGCTCGTCCGCGCGCATCCGGGCCCGCGCGCGGAGTGCTTGGAGGGGTTGCGCCGAATCCAGCATGCCAACGTCGTCCATGGTCAGCACGACCCCGTCCTCGGCCTCCGCGATGAGGGCGAACAGGCGCTCGCAGGCATGTGCTGCGGTCCCGTCGGTCTGGCCTGCCTCAGCCGCGAAGAGATCTGAGAGATTGGCGTCCGCGAACCTGTTGAGGGCATCGCGGCGAAACCAGAACATCGAGCCGGCGCAGAACACCGGCGTACGCTGTCGCGCAGCCGGCAGATCGAGGCGCAGGCGCTCGGCGACTTGCCGCATCGGGCGGAGATTGCGCCCCATCCATCGGTCGAGAGACACCAGCATGCCGCGGGGGGCGACGATCTTCAGGCGCCGATCCGCCGTTATCGCCGCGATGACGCACGCGACAGCAGTTGGATCGGGAAGTAACGCCCGGACGAGCGCCTGGCCCCAGTGCGCGCCTTCCAATCGATGGTCGGAGCGCTTGGTGTGGAGCTTGAGGCCGACGGAGAAGTCGATCGGCAGGCCAAGCGCCATGAGGAAGGGCAGGATGTCCCGGCCGCGATTGGGATAAACGAGGGTGCGATGCGACAGGAGGAACGGGCTGTCGGGGATCTTGGGCATGGCGCCGGCATGCGGCGTCGTGAGAATGAGGTGGAACGGGTGTCTCAGCGTCTCAGAGATGATGTCCGCCAGACCCACCCAGACGTCTTCGTAATGGACATGCACGAAGACCGCAATCGGCGCGGGAGCGAGCGATTTGTCGGGGCTAGCCATCTGGTCGGGCGGAGCATCAGGCATGCCGGGTTCTTTTCGGCGATCCATGGGTGATCTCCTTCGGTCCGACTATGTCCGCCTACACACCAAATTTCTTATAGTCTGGGAAAGCGCGAGCGGCTCGCGCCTGCCCTGCCAACCCACAGCTGTTTCCAGACCTATTGAACCGCGCCGACTTTCCCGGAGACCTCAATTCCTGAGAGAATGGGGTCATCATGACGAAAGCGACATCGAAGAGATATTCGCCTGAGGTCCGGGAACGGGCGGTCCGAAT
>NZ_JBFTEH010000035.1:0-5794 GCF_041027365.1 Jiella sp. M17.18
AACATCCCGCCCGCCGAAGCAGAAGCCGCCTACTACGCTCAGCTTGAGGCCGTGCCGATCGCCGCGTAGGACTCAAGCCAACCGGTCTCCGGGAAAGTCGGCGCGGTTCACTCGGCCTCCGAGGTGCCGATCTCCATGCCGAGGACTTCGCGCCGTCCATCGGCGTTGACGCCGACGGCGATGATCACGGCGACGGAGACGATACGGCCGCCGCGACGGACCTTCAGATAGGTGGCGTCGATCCACAGATAGGGCCAGTCGCCTTCGATCGGCCGCTCCAGGAAGGCTTTGACCTTGCCGTCGATCTCCTCGCACAGGCGGCTGACCTGGCTCTTGGAGATGCCGCTCATCCCCATCGCCTTCACCAGGTCATCAACGGAGCGGGTCGAGATGCCCTGGACATAGGCCTCCTGGATGACCGCCGTCAGAGCCTTCTCGGCCATGCGCCGCGGTTCCAGGAAGCTCGGGAAGTAGGAGCCCTTGCGCAGCTTCGGGATGCGCAACTCGACGGTGCCGGCCCGCGTCTGCCAGTCCCGTTCGCGATAGCCGTTGCGCTGGGCCAGCCGCAGCGGGCTCTTCTCGCCATAGCCGGCACCGGTGGCGGCGCCCACCTCCAACTCCATCAGCCGCTCGGCAGCAAAGCCGATCATCTCGCGCAGAAGATCGGCGTCGGGTGTCTTCTCCACGAGCGCCCGCAGGTTCATCATCTCGTCGGTCTTTCCGGTTCGGCTTGGGTCAGCAACCAGACCCTACCGGAGATCGCCGGTGACCACCGCGCCGCTGATGCCGCCCTTCAGCGCGATGATCGGCGCGGGCATCATCAGTGGCGCTACCGCCGAGCTACACCACTCAAGGGGACGCCATCATCCCACCACCAGTCATCTTCACAGGAGACTGGCAAATCCAACTTGAAGAGGTACGGATCGCCGCGTAGATCGCAAGCCGATCGACAGCCCCGAAGCGCGCCGCTGCTCAGGGCCCCTTTTTCCACGGACGTTTCTATGAAGATCCTTGTTTATATCGGTATAGTCATAATCGTCGCAGCCTTGTGCTATTGCTCCCTCGTTCCAGGCTGGCTAAGGCCTCAGTCTAAGCTGAGCGGGAATCTAGAACACGCACTGGCTTATTTTGTGGCGGCCGTGGTGATTGTGATCACCATCAAGGACCCCTTCCAAGCCTTATTCCTGCTGTTCATACTTGCGGCCCTGTTGGAGACCGGACAGAAGTGGATTCCTGGACGTACCGCCGCCTTTTCCCATTTTCTCTATAGCTGCAGCGGCATCATAGCAGGCGGAATCGTAATGAAGAGCGTCCTGGTGATGGTGTAACCGCCACGCCAGATTTCACTTCTCGTTCATACCATGAACCAACTGGTCGGTCAGTGGCTTGGTAAGATAATTAACAAGCGTCCGAGTTCCTGTTTGAATTAATACCTCAGCCGGCATCCCGGCCTGAAGCTGGCGGCCCTTCAGCTTCTTCATTTCCTCGGGCGGTGTCTTCACTTCTACGCGGAAAAAGGGCGCTCGATTTGCCTGTTCGATGCGATCACCGGAACGTGCGACCACTTTACCCATCACCACTGGCGTCGCGCGCAGATCTAGAGCCGAGAAGCGGACTTCTGCGGCTTGGCCGATGGACACGTTGTCGATGTCCAAAGGCGAGACCTGCGCTTCCACTAGGAAGTCGCCGTTTTTCGGCGCGATCTCCATCAATGCTTCGCCCGGAGCAATGACCCCCCCGATGGTGGTCACAGCGAGGTTCTGCACCGTGCCCGATTGAGGAGCGCGAATTTCGAGGCGCCCGAGAATGTCTTTAGCAACGAGATATTGCTGCCGGAGGTCGGCCTCCTTCGATTCGGTATCCCGGAGCTGAGCGACCACGTCCTCGCGAAACTTTTGACGGGTCTGGACGATCTGCATGTTGGCTTCGGATATCTGTTCCTGCGAACTTCCGATCTGAGCAGTGATGTCGCCGATTTCACCGTGGAGCTGGGCGGCGCTGCGCTTGAGCTCGAGGACCCGCGACTTGTTCGTCAAGCCCTTTTTGAGGAGGCTATCAAGGGCGGCAAGTTCCTCGCCGGTCAGATCAACCTGCTGCTGTTTGGAGATGCGCTGGGCATCGAGCCCGTCGATGATCGTCTTGAGCTGCGTGATCTTCTGCTTCAGAAGATCGATGGTGGTCACCAGGGTCTTATGCCGCTCGTCAAATTCTTGGCGCTGACCGGCCAGGATAAGACCGACCTTGGGATCGTCCTGGCGGGAAATGAGTTCGTTCGGGAAGGTGACCATCTCGGCGCCGCCGCGCTCTGCATTGAGACGAGCCTGAAGAGCAAGCTGGGTATCTAGCTGGTTGCGCAGACGCATGATGTTGGCTTTGGCCTGCGTATCATCAAGGGTGATCAGGAGCTGACCTGCCTTTACCTGCTGCCCTTCGTGCACATGAAGGCTCTTGATGATGCCTCCTTCGAGGTGCTGGATGACGCGCAGCTTACCAGCGATGATGACCGTGCCGGGAGCGGCCACGGAGCTGGCGAGTGGCGCAGTCGCGGCCCAGACCCCGGCGCCGAAGAAGGTGACCGTCACGATCACCAATCCCACGGTTATCGGACCGCGTGCCGAAACCGGCGCGGTAACGGTGTTGGGATCGTTGTCTTCGTCCTCGGAAGAGAAGACGGTCTTGATCGCTAAAGGCAGGCGACGGACAAGGTCTATAGCCTTCGGTGTTTCCGATGGGACCGACAATTCGTTGCTCATCGTGCGATCTCCGTTCCCTGGCGCAGGAGCATTTGCGTCTGGCTCAAGCAGCACCGGTAGCGCCGGCCCGCGTCATATGGGTGACTTGGCCCATGTGCTGCGGCTGCGCGGAAGCGCTGGCGCCATTCAGGCGCTCCAGCACCGCCTTGGTGGGCCCGTACATCGTCAGCGTGCCGCCGGTGAAGACAGCGAGCTTGTCCACCTCGTTGAGCAGCGACACCCGATGGCTGATGACGATAACGGTGCGCTTCTCGGCCTTGGCCGCGCGCAGGGCCAGGGCCAGGGCCGCCTCGCCCTGACTGTCGAGACTGGAATTGGGCTCGTCGAGAATGATGAGCTTGGGGTCACCATAAAGCGCGCGCGCCAGGCCGATACGCTGGCGTTGCCCACCCGACAGCGAGCGGCCCGATTCACCAACGCGCGTATTGTATCCGTCCTGCATCTGCAGAACCATCTCGTGGACACCGGCCTTCTGGGCGGCCGCCACCACAGCCTTCGGGTCGGCGTCGGAGAAGCGGGCGATGTTCTCCGCGATGGTGCCGGAGAAGAGTTCCACATCCTGCGGCAGATAGCCGATATGAGGGCCGAGCAGTTCCGGATCCCAGTTGTCGAGATCGGCGCCGTCGAGGCGCACATGCCCCGAAAGCGGCGCCCAGACACCGGTCAAGGCCCGCGCCAGAGTCGACTTGCCGGCGCCGGACGGACCGATGACGCCAATGATCTCGCCGGCCTGAATCTCCATGTTGACGCTCTTCAGCGTGGCATTGCGCGATCCGGGAGGGGCGACGACGAGCTGCTCGATGCTGACTGCGCCGGTAGGATCGGGCAGCTGCATGCGCGCCGCCTCGGGAGGAAGGGATGCGAACATCGACTGCAGGCGGGCATAAGCCGTGCGGGCGGCCACGAAGCCCTTCCATTGCGCGACGGCAGCCTCCACCGGCTGCAAAGCACGGCCCATGAGGATGGAGGAGGCGATCATCGCGCCGGGGGTGATCTCGGCCTGCAGAACCAGATAGGAGCCGCCGCCCAAGATCGCGACCTGAAGGAACACGCGAACGAATTTCGAAAGGGAGATGAGTACACCGCCACGGTCGCTCGCCTTGGCCTGAAGGCCGAGGGCCTGGTCGTGGAGCACGCTCCAGCGCCGCGTCACTGATCCCATCATACCGAGAGCATGGACGACTTCGGCGTTGCGCAGCGTCATGGCGACATATTGGTTGGCGTTGATCGAGGCGACGGTCGCCGCCTTGAGGTGCTTGCGCGTCATCAATTCGTTGGCCAGCGCCAGCGCGAAGATGATGACGGCGCCGACCGTGGCGATGACGCCAATCCAGAAGTGGATCATATAGCAAACCGCCAGGAAGATCGGCATCCATGGCGCATCGCAGAAGGTGATGATCGCCCCGCCGGTCAGGAACTCCCGCAGCGTGTCGAGGTCGCGGATCGGCTGGGAATACTGCCCGCCCGGCGCGCGCAAATGGCCACGGAAGGCGGTGGCGAAGATGTCCATCCCAGCCTTGCGATCGAACTTCGCGCCGCTGCGCACCAGGATACGCGAGCGGATGCTCTCTAGCGCCGCCGAGACCAGGAGCAGCGAAACGGCGAGGATGGTCACCATGACGAGCGTGACGACGCTGCGGCTCGAGAGCACCCGGTCATAGACCTGGAGCATGTAGAGCGGGCTGACGAACATCAGAATGTTGATGAAGAAGCTGAACAGGGTGACAAAGAGAAAGTTGCGCCGGCAGACGGCGAGATAAGCTCCGACCGTCCTCTTCTGTTCTGATAGCGTCACATCGACCTCTTGCAATTGCGGGTCGCCCCGGCCGTCCCGACCGTGGTGCTCGCCCTGCGTGCCTGCCGCGCTCTCTTACGCCTAATGCTAAACTGCGCCAAGGCTTTGAAGCTCTTTCGGCGACGGAATGACCTTTTTACCATACCGCCCGCACCGCCGAGGCCCGAAGTCGTTTCGGGTAACGTCCGAAAAGACCTGTCCCAAGGGGGACCGGGACGGCGAACCGGAGGCCGGGCCGGATCCTTTGAACCTGCCGGTGACGAAGCCGCTGCTGCTGCACGGCTTCTGCTTTCCCGTTCTCTCGGGCCGCGTCAGTCCTGCGGGAAGCCGCGCCCCCCATCCCGGACAGGCCTTCGCGGCGTCGGCTTGCCCGGCGTGGTCGCGCCGAGCGCGGCGACGGAACGCGTTCGGCCGGTCTGTACGACCCGTCAGCCGATCGCCTTCTTCGGCAGGGCCGCCCGCAATGCGCTTGCATAGGCCATGCGCGCGGTCCTCAGAATGGCGAGGTCCTGCTCCGTCTCTGCGATCTTGCGATCCGTCACTTGAAGGTTGGCCACATGACCCATCGCCTCCTTCGAGAGGCTGGAGGCGTCATAGGCGACATCGTCAAAGATGACGGTGTTCGGATCGGTCAGCGACATGGACATGCTCCTGATTGGGAAGAAGGACGTCTTTGGCACGTCCCCAGAAGTTAGACCACCTGCAGCGCCGAAAGCATCCGGCCTGGCGCGCGGTGATCAGTTGATCCGGTTCTGGCTCTTTGCGAAGGCTGCTTTGCCTACGGTTCGGCGGCGGGCGAGCTTGGCGACGCGTTCTGGATCTCGTCCAGGTCTATGGTTTCAGGATCTAACGCGCCGCCCGACCAGCGCATCAGATGGTCATGGTCTTCGTGGTCGGGATCGGCGACGGCATCGAGGAAGAGTTCAAAGCCTGGAAGACCGCCGACGTCTTCGGGCGGGGCTCGGTGCTGGCGCTCGATGAAGCGCGGGTAGGTCAGTCCGCCGAGAACGGTCAGATCATCCTCTGCGTGGATGAGGGGAGTGGTCTGGTGGTCGAGACGGATGGGGAGCCGTTCTTCGTTGAGGAGGGCGAGCCACTGAGCCACTGAGTCACTGAGTCACATTTGGTCGCTGCTGAACCGCGCCGACTTTCCCGGAGACCGGTTGGCTTGAGTCCTACGCGGCGATCGGCACGGCCTCAAGCTGAGCGTAGTAGGCGGCTTCTGCTTCGGCGGGCGGGATGTTGC